>JBNKLI010000024.1:0-4888 GCA_050292275.1 Candidatus Thiodiazotropha sp. | reverse complement strand
CCTGGTCGATTCGAGCCTGATCGCCCGATCCGACATCTACTGCGAATCGGGGGATCACAGCAAGCTGCTGCACATGGACATCGACACCTTTTGTGCCGCCGAGGAAGAGGCCGTCGTGGCCCCCATAGGCCGCCATCTCTGATAGCACGCTTCAGTCAGCCGGCGATTTGCTTCCGGGCGGGAAGTGGTTTAACCTTGCGCCTCCAAAATCCGGAGAGATGTCCGAGTGGCTGAAGGAGCACGCCTGGAAAGTGTGTATACGTTAATAGCGTATCGAGGGTTCGAATCCCTCTCTCTCCGCCATTAAACAAAAAAACCGGTTCTCTGAAACCGGTTTTTTTGCGTCTGAACCCCGCTTCTCCGAGGGATTCCGACCGGTTCAAGCGTACCGAGGCATTTCTATTCCATCCCGACATGTGCCCGCTCTGGCTCTCTCTTGGACCGATATTCTCTGTGACTGCCCGTTGGAAGCGTACCCATCAAGTGCCGTTGTTACGCTTGCAGAAGCGATTGAAATCAACGGGTTAAATGTGGCGGTCGAAATGTGTTTGCGTTCAAATATCGGTCCCGGATGACCGGGGCAAATATCTGGGGCGCTTACTGGTGGGTACTGGTGTCGGCGTAGTTAGAATTCTCCGTCACGCACTGTGTTTCCTTTTCCGAGTGTCTTGACGATCTTGGGTTGAACTGGATCGTTATCGGTCAACAATCCTTTTCCTTTCTCGATCATTTTTGCGCCCACGCTAGTTAGCTTGCTGAGCGTATCGGTACCAGTTAGGGCCTTCTTATCTGAGTAGTAGTCGAACCAAGGCAATCCAGCGTTGGTGTAGTCTTTGGCGGAAGGTGGTTTGTGTGGGGGTTGGTGTCCCGTGACTGCTTGATACACCGCGCTGTTGGCTAAGTGCACGAAACAGCGGAATCCGCTCTCCTGATCCCAGGCATCGATACCGTATTCATCTTCGTAAATTTCCTGTCGCATGAGGCCGCCAGGAGCAAGGCCCATGTCCAGACTTGCGGACTCGCAAACTGAGCGGCTGAACATTGGCATTTCCAGGTAGTCCATGTCGGCCTCAGCCTGTCGCTCAAAGTGCTCCACGTAGACATCGTGCTTCATGGGGTAGGCGATGATCTGGATGCCGCCATGCTCGGCTTGGCCGGTTATTTGCTCTTCTGCCGTAAAACCCTCACCCAAGGGCATGGCCACGAATTGTCGAATGTATCCCTCAGAAACGTTGAAACCATCCAGCCAGGGCTGTTCTGGAATGACCGCGTAGTCTTGCGGGTCATCAGACAAACCGTTGGTCCATTCCTTGCCAGATACAGCATTAATCTTACCTGCCGCGATCTTGATGGCACAGGGATAGTCGCCTGAAAAATTGATCCATAATGCTTCGGATTGGTACATCGGGATGAACACACCACCATGCTGTCGCCAGGCTTCAGGCAGTTTGTCCTCAAAATCGTCTACGTGTTCCACTGGAAAGCGGCCCACTCCCGGGGGAAGAGGATACTCCCGGTTGTCATCCGGAATTCGCAGGGTGCGTTGAAAGTCGATGCTACATACCGCTTTGGTATGCACTTCCGGAAACCGGAAGGTGAGCTGGTTGTTCAATAGTTCAATCATGATTATTCCTCCATTGGGTTACCAGTCTCCATCGCGTACGTCCCGGGCAATACGCAGGATGGCTTGATCTGGCATGGATTTGAGTTCTCGGATCAGATCGGCAAAAAGCTGGGGCCGTTTGCGGATAATCTCCAGCAAGTCAGATGACACCTTGCCCGCCATGGCCAGCAGAACATCAGGATCCTCGCCCAACTCCTCTGCCAATCCCCGGATCTTCGCTTCCGAGGGAGGTGCCACGTCACCGCGCTCGATTTTGCTCAGATAGGCCGGCTCCACGCCGATTCGCTTGGCTACCTGGCGGACTGAGAAACGCCGGTCCTCTGCTTTCAATATTTCGCGGCGTTCGCGAATGTAATCTCCGAATGTCATGTGTACTATATAGTACACATAAATGAATGAATCAACTTTTTCTGTAAAGCGCAATTTAAAGAAGCTTGAGCATTACTGATGTCTTGACATTGTTGTACCACGTTGTACCAAATATCTTGACAGGGCGGCGATACTCTAATAGTCTGGTACAACTTGGAACAACGGGTGGCGCGGCGCCCAAGGAGACAGCAATGGTGAAACAACGATATTCAGCTTCAAAAACACGCTCCCAAGGGAGGAATGCTTGGGCGGTAACCTTTCGCCACCCGGTCGTAAAGAAAGACCCGCGCAGCACCAGTGGGATCAAGGTGAGACGGGGGCTTGGAACTCCAGACGAAGCGGAGGCAGACAAACTCGTTGATGAGATGAATGTCCTTCTCGGAGACGAGTCGTTTTGGAGCCTTAGCCAGAAAGGTCGCGCGGAACGTCAGTTTTCCAAGGTGATTATCGATGCCTTCTACGACCCCATGGTCGCTGATGCGCATCTGGATCCATGGAAGGCCAGAGATGAAGTGATCCCTATTCCATCTGCCGAAGACGGCTTCACCAAGGTGCTATTCCTTGGTACCACTGGTGCTGGAAAGACATCGCTGCTAAGACACTTGATCGGCTCCCACCCGGAAAAAGATCGCTTCCCTTCTACCTCCACCGGCAAGACAACCGTATCGGATATTGAGGTCATTACCGATCATGAGGGTTTCCAGGCTGTTGTGACCTTCTTTCCAGAAGGGACAGTGCGGACCTATACACAAGAGTCAGTCGACGAGGCTTGTAAGGCAGTCTGGCGGGGAGAACCAGATGAGAAGATTGCGAAGGAATTGTTGAACCACAAGGAGCAGCGCTTTCGGTTGAGCTATTTACTGGGGTCTTGGTCTGCGCAGGAGATTCAGGGAGAGGATGATGATTGGGGTTTCGATGACGTAGAGGAGGTAGTCAACTCAGCAGCAGAGCAGGTTTCCGAAGAGGGTGTCTATCCATCGGCGGAAGAGCGCCGAGAGATGCAGGAAAAGTTATCGGAGTATGCGGAGCGAATCCGAGCAATCGCAGAAAGCGCAATTGCCAAGGTATCAGAGGAATGGGGTGAGGATGTACTTCGCCTTAAGGGGGACGATCTTGACCTGGTACTGGATTATTTCGAAGAAATCCTCGAGAAGATGCCTGGCTACGATGCGCTAATAGAGGACATCATAGAACAGATTTTGAAACGGTTTGATTATCTGGCAGCCGGCGAACTTAAACGAAAAGGTAAATGGCCCGAGAGATGGACATTTGAATCTGAAGACAGGGATGAGTTTATTAATCAAGTCCGTTGGTTTTCGAGTAATTACGCCCCGGCATTCGGGCGGTTACTGACTCCTTTGGTACAAGGTGTTCGAGTCCGCGGTCCGTTTTTCGCAGAGGCACTTGGCGAAACGAGAGGACTGGTTCTCATGGATGGAGAAGGCTTGGGGCATGTGGCCGAGACAGTCGCGGATGTGTCAACACACTTTACAAGCCGATACCAGATGGCCGATGTCATTCTGCTCGTAGATAATGCCCAGCAACCCATGCAGGCAGCTCCGCTGTCAGTTGTGCGCTCCGTTGCGACCAGCGGTCACCAAGACAAACTGGCCGTTGCGTTCACCCATTTTGACCAGGTGAAAGGCGTCAATTTCTCTGGCTTCGCAGATCGTCGCGATCACGTATTGGCCTCGGTTAAAAATGCACTCAGCAACATGCGGACAACGGTTGGTGATTCGGTGATTAACAGCATGGAGGGGCATCTCTACAGCCGATGCTTCATGCTTGGTGCTCTGGATAAGCCTGCCTCGAAGATACCGAAAGGCGTTTTCTCCCAGCTCAACGCCCTGGTGGATTTCTTCCGTAGTGCCATTGAGCCGTATGAGCCACCGGCAGCCGCACCGGTCTACGATCCAGCAAGTTTGTCATTCGCGGTCCAGGCGGCAACGCAGGAATTCCAGTCACTATGGAACGCTCGACTTGGTTACCAGTATCAAGAGAGTGTCTCAAAAGAGCACTGGACCCGAATCAAAGCATTAACGCGACGGGTCGCAAGGATGGGAGGCGTGGAATACGATTACCTGCGACCGGTCGCCGAGTTGATCGCCCGCCTCAGTGAGGGAATTTCACGCTTTCTGGATAAGCCTGTGCAGTGGGACCCTCATGGTCAGAACGAAGAGGAAGAGTCTGAGGCTATCGATGTCGTCCGTAGTGAGGTGTTCCAGTCTCTCCACTCGTTGGCGATGGAGCGGCTGATCCAGGAACACTTGGTCGATTGGTCGCGAGCATTCGAGCATGTAGGAAGAGGATCCTCCTATGACCGCGCTCGTGATGTGCGGAACATCTACCAAACCGCTGCGCCGGTGCCTGGTATCGAATTGACGCCGCAGTCATCTGAATTTCTGAGTAATGTCCGGGATCTGGTTTTCGATGCCATCGAAAATGCTGGTGGGAAGATTGTAACCGTGCGTGGGAGTTGAGAAGCCAGTTGCTTCTCCTATGGGTAGCCACCCTGACCACGGCCGATCCTTTTGTCAGAATCCAAACTGCTTTAGTTGCAGCTCCCAGACCTGGGGAAAGGGATCCATGAAGTCGGCCAGGGTCAGGGTGGCTGGGTGGGTGCTCTCTAGGATCGCCTCCTGGATATCTGGGGCCAATAGGACCAAGCGCAGGATTCGAGAGGCATAGCTGGGGCTGCTGATCCCCTCGTCGGTGGCGATCTCTTTAACGCTGTCGTACTTGCCCTTCGCCAGCCAGCGGTTCCAGCGGTGTGCCCGGACCAGTGCGTTGATTAGGGTTACGTCGGCCTCCGTGTTGCGATCTGGGTTCACCGGCTGGCCGGTGGGTGAGAGGATGGTCTTGCGGCCTGAGTGGCGTCCTAGCTGAGCTGGGATG
>JBNKLI010000023.1:0-24643 GCA_050292275.1 Candidatus Thiodiazotropha sp. | reverse complement strand
AGAAGATCGGCCACCGGATTGCCGCTGGGGGTGGGGGCATCGGCGCTTCCCGACAAAACGATAGTCCTTAAACCACCACTGGTATCGATGTTGAGGGCGCCCGAGGCGCTGCCTTCGCTCGATGGAGAGAATACGATCTGGATCTCACAGCTGGCACCCGCCGCAATCTCGCTTCCGCAGTCGTTGGTCTGGGTGAAATCACCCTCCGTGGCAATAGAGTTGACGGTGAGCGGCGCATTGCCCTGATTGCTGAGGGTCACCACCTGGGGCTGACTGTCGCTGTCGACCGTGACGTCCGTAAACGAGAGCTGGGTATCGGATGTGACCAGGTCTGCAGTAGTGGCGTTGACGCTGAGATTCACAGTGCTGCTGAGTTGCTGTCCTCCGTCGGATGCCGATATATCGAGTGATCCCGTAACATCGCCCGGGGTCGTGGGCGAAGCGGTCACAGAGACAGTACAGCTCTGGTTGGCTGGCAGTGACGAGGCACAATCGTTAGATTGGGAGAAGTCGCCGCTGGTTGAGACCGAGAGGTTCAGAAGCGATGCGGTGCCGTTATTCCTGATAGTGACAGTTTCGGCGCTACTGCTTGAATTAACCGGAGTATCGGGAAAAGTTACACTGTTCACCGATGTGTTCAGTACACCACTCACGGCGTTCGCCGTCAGTGAAATTGTCTGTGTGGTCGTTCCCTGAGCGGCGCTACCACCTGCGGTCAATGATCCGGAAACGGAGCCCTGGCCAGTGGCTGTGACGCTGACCATGATAGAGCAGCTGGTTCCGGCACTGAGGGTTGCCGGACAATCATTGGTCTGAGAAAAAGGTGCTGTTGCGGAAATGGTGCTGATATTGACAGCGCTATTACCCGTGTTCAAAAGGGGGACTTGCATTGGCTGGCTCGCCACACCCACATGCACAGTGCCGAGATCAATACTGTTTCCTTCAAATGCCAAACTACCGATCAATCCCGTGCCGCTGAGTGGGATAGTTATCGAAATCGGCAGAAAACTCTGGCCCAGAGCGATGGAATGGTCAAAACCTTGTATCGACAAGGTGCCCGATAAAGACCCTGAAGTAGAGGGGTTGAACCTGACATCGATGGTGCAACTCAAGGTTTCGGCAAGGTTTGCGGGACAGTTGTTGACGATACTGAAATCACCCGTTGCGGTGATCGAAGTAAACTCGATAAGGTTCGTGGCGTTATCATTATCGAACGTTACAGTCCTGACGCCGCTGCTGGTGCCGACGCCGACACCACCGAAGTCCAGGCTTGTCGGTGAATAGCTGTAGATCGCGAACGCACTCACCGAATTGAGCAGCAGCAGAAGTACACAGCTGTATTGCAATGTGCGCAGAAACAGCTTACGCGCACGCACCTCGACAACGGCATCTGTAGCCATAGCTAACCCTCCCCGATTTATATCTTTTTTTTTGCTGTCAGCCTATGGCCGATCAACCCTGTGGTATGAAGAAGAACTCTCCAGCTTCATGTCCCCCATGCTTGATTGGTGCATATTCCGGTATCTGATCGATGCCGAACTTCGATGCAGTCTGCTGTACCTCCTTCGACAAGCTGCGGAACAGATTGTAAGCCTCAAGTATAGTTTCATTCTCAGTCAAAGTCTTGAGAAACGATTTGGCGAACACCGAGTGTTGCCCGCCACCCTGATCGAGCACCGGCTTGAGACCGCCAGAGGTCAATACTGTACGCGATCTGGTCTTGGCCATCACTTTCAGCCATTTGGTTTTGACCTCATCGGACATACCCGACTCCAGCCGTGCCATGGATGATCTGGTCAAGGAGCCGGAATAGCAGGAATCGGCGACCACCAGTATATGTTTGGCCGACATGGCATTCAGAATATCGGTGATGGCGATATTGGAAATCCAGTTGGCGGTGCTGTTGGGTTCGGCGTCGACCGGTAACCAATAACCACGCAGGTTGACTCTGTCGAGTTCACCATGTCCGGCATAGTAGATGAGGAGATTGTCGTGTTCGGTAAGATTCTCTCGTAGCTGATTGAGGGCGGAGAGCATGTCATAGCGCGTGGCATCGATCAGCGTGGTGGTTTGGAATCCGTATTTCGTACGCAGCAGTTCGGCTGTCTCTCGCGCATCGACACTTGCACTGAGCAGGTTCGGAAAATGGCTGTACTGATTGTTGCCGATTACCAGTGCATGATAGTTGCCGAAGTCAACCTGACCGGCGATGTGCCTGGTGCTCTTGCTGGCATCGGTGGTGATGCGTGCCTGATCGGCAGCATTGGCTGCGTAGCGCAGTTTCGGAATCAGCAGGAACTCTAGGCTGGTATGCTGTCCTTTCTTATCCACTGCGATCATTTTCACCGGGGTCTGTTCATCTTCAACCCTGACATTGGTGGAGAAAATACCCAGCGGATCGGGTGTTTCTGTCCTGTCGTTGACGGTGAAGGAGAGCAGTCCGGCGGGAGCGACGACACGACCGGTTATCAGCCGCTCCTTTGAGGCGGAACGCAGACGAATACTTGGAACACCCCGGGTAAGGGCAACCGGCGGGTCGATGATCTCAATTGTCGGTCCGGAGACCATGGTGGTCTGTTCGTTGGCTCGCAGATCCGCCAACTGGGCCCTGTAGCGCAACGCTTCTGCCTGATAACGGTCTATCTTTATCTGCTGTTGCTGAATCTGATCAAGGTAATCTTGTTCGGATTTGCGCAGACGATCGACCTCAGCCTCCTTTCGGGCGGCCGCGGTCTTGGTGGCGATCAGCTCTTTCTGGGTCTGCCTCAGCTGCGACTGCTGACGTGCAAGGTCCGGATTTATTTTCGCCAGCTGTGCCTGGTTGGCATCGAGCTGCGCTTCTGTTTGCTTGAGTTTTTGTCGTAATTCCGCGATCTGGCGATCCTGTTTCGCTACATCTCCCTGCAAAGTGGTTTGCTGATTGATTTTTTCCTCTTCCAGCAACAACAGGCGTTGTTGATAATTGTTCAGTTCCTCTCTGAGCTTCGAGACTGTCTGTCCCTGTTGACCCATGGTGCTTTCCCGGCTTTCCAGGTCCTGCTGCAGACGCACTACCTTCTGCTCGAGGGTGATACTGTTGCTGGTCGCCTCATTCAATGACTGTTGCGCCAACTCCAGTTGACGGCGCTGTTCGGCGAGCACAGGTTGATTCTTCTCGATATCCGCAAGCGCCTTGTCAAGTTCAGATTGTGTACTGTCCAGTTTCTGTTTCAGTTGACTGGCCTTGCTGGTCTGAACCTTCAACGCCTCCTCCAGCTGCGCCTTTTCCTGAGCCGAGAGGCGCAGGGCCTCGTTCATCTTCACCTGTTGCGTGGAGAGCGAGGATTCCAGGTCGACGATCTTACGCTTCTGGGTGAGTACTGCTTGCTCCTGTGCGGCCAGTTGCGTTTGCAATGCGGAGAGAGCTTCGTCCTGGGAGACCTTGGAGAGTTTTGCGCGGCGTTTCAACTCAGAACGCAATGTACTCAACTCCGATTCGGTGGAGGCGAGTGATGCCTTTTGGTCGAGTAGCTGCTGATTGGTATCATCGAGTTTGCGCTGTAGCGAGGCGGCATTTATTCGCTGTTGTTCAGTTTCCAGCTGCGACTGCTTGAGTTCACTATCCATCTGCGCACGCTGTTCGTTGAGAGCCTTTTCCAATGCGGCAATCTGGGCGCGTTGTTGCACAGCCTGCTTTTCGCTGACAGCGAGTTTGGACTTCAGCTGACTGAGTTTTGGTCCCGTGGTATCGGGTATGGCGCCGCTGCCCATTACCGGCTGAGTGCGAGCTTCGGTTCTAAGTCTGCTCAGGCGCTTTTCCGACTTTGCAAGCTTTACTCTCTCTGACTTCAGTTCTTTAGTGATATTACTGAGCTGTTTTTGCAGTCGTTGTGTCTCCGATTTCTGCTGCTGCCTCTCCTGTTTCAACAGTCTCAGTTCTTTACGTTCCGCCTTGGAGATCTCCACCGCAGAGGAAAACTGCAGATTGTCATCCTCAAGACCCGAGGCCTTGCGATACCAGTTGAGTGCCTGAGAGAGGTCTTTATCGACTCCCAGGCCCTTTTCATAGAGAAAGCCCAGGTTGATACGCGCCCTTGAGTCACCCTGATCAGCGGCCTTGAGATACCAGGCGGCTGCGGTAGCATAATCTGGTTCTATGCCAAGACCCTTTTCGTAGATCTCGCCGACATAGTTCTGTGCCACGGGGTCTCCCTCTTTGGCCTGGGGCAGCCAGACATGTAGAGAGGTTCGGTAGTCGGCACGGTCGTATGCGACATACTCGCCGCCGCGAATCTCACATTCCGAGGCCGTTGTTTTTACCGGTCGCCGCGGCGAGAGATAGGTCATGTTCGAACCAAGCTTTCGCACCTGGCCCGGCAACAGGCAGTCGACGATCAGAAACTTGTCGGGATTGCCGGTAACGGGAGCCGATGCGTCGTCCGAGACCTGTTTGGTACTCTGCGTCTGACAGCCTGCGAGTGCCAACAGCGCAGACAACAGAGTGCTGGCGATCAGCGGCAAGGGGTTGATATTAGGGGTTTGCTTCCTGGAATGATGATGTAACATGGTATTTCCAAAACCTTATCAATTCTGCACCTCCGTTAAGGATAGACAATTCATATAATCCTGGAAATGGTGGAACCGGGTATCTATGACTTATTCACTAATATTTTGCATTGCAGCATCCATGTTGCTCGCAGCCTGCAGCACTCCGAGTCAGCGATTTGATGCAACTGCCCAGGAATTAGGTTTCCAAAAAATCCTGGTCAAGGGAAAAGGATTCCCACATGTCGGCTTTGTCAACGGGAAAATGGGGACAACTCCGACCCTGCATGTCTACCTGGGAGGGGATGGTACACCTTGGATTGGTGGATTCATTGTCGCCAGTGACCCCACGCCAAGAAGACCGGTGGTACTCGAACTGATGGCAAAGGATGATTCACCCAGCCTTTTTCTGGGGCGTCCCTGCTATCACGGATACGCGTCACGCCAGCCCTGCACACCCGAGCTTTGGACCGCGGCCCGTTACTCCACGGAAGTGATCGACAGCATGGCTCAGGCCTTGCGCAATATCATGCATGAATATGGTTGTTCGGAGCTCCACCTCATAGGCTTCAGTGGCGGAGGGAGCCTGGCGATGTTCCTGGCGGAGCGGCTTTCTGAGACTCGGACTGTCGTTACCATAGCCGGCAATCTGGATATCGAGACCTGGGTTGCGCTCCACGGTTATGATCCATTGGTGGAATCAATGAATCCCAAAACCATGCCGCCGCTCTCAGCATCCGTTCGCCAGTACCATCTTGCGGGGGGAAGGGACAAAAACATACCGCCGGCGATGATCCGCGAGGCGTTGCACAATCAATCCGACAGCCAGTTCATACTGATCGACGATTTCACGCACGGCTGCTGTTGGGACGATATCTGGGAAGCGGTTTTATCATGCCTCGAAAACCGCTGTACATGGTCTGAGGCTTTACAGGATAGAGTAGAGTCAACGCATTCCGCTGAATCGTATCAGGATACTCCTAGAGCTCATCCTGCAACTCTTCCAATCCTTGATGGTTTGGCAGGGCCTCAAGCCCCTTATCCAGCAGGGTTTGAGCCTGTTGAGTCTGCCCGGCCTCGATCAACCCGTTGATCTCCTCCACAAGAAGATCGCCGATTTTTCGCAGACCCTCGACTGCCTGCTTGTTTTTCGTATGCATGGTCTGCACTTGCTTGTATGCATCGTAGGCACTGCTTCCCGGAGGTTCCAACAGCCGGCCGACAAGCAAGTGGACTTCGGCGACTTCGAGGATGCTCTCCACCTTTTCGCGCATTGCAGGTTCCAGGGTGGATGTCTCCTCGAGCTCTTTCAGCGGGATCTCGGTTTGTCCCCCGCCATTCTGGCCGACGAATATCAGGGAGCCAATGGCGATGACGAGCAAAAGGGCGATCGATATCGCTGCGGGTACCACCCATTTTGGCAGAACATTGTCCCGTCCTGGGCGGGGGCCGGACATCTCTTTGAGAAACTGAGTCGCATTCTGGGTTCTTTTTTCCCGATCAAACTCCAATCCATGGGAGAGGGCCTGCCAGATCTCCTTCGGCAGTTCCTTCGGACGTGCAGGTTTGAGTTCCAGGTCCCGCGCATAGGTTGCCGGTTTGCGGTTAAAGGGGTGTTTTCCCGTGAGCAACTCGTAGGCGACCACCGATAGTCCGTAAACGTCATCTCTCGGATCCGGCTCGCCGTACTCCAGCATTTCACAACTTGCATAGGCAGGCGTCAGGGCGCCGAGCGAACCGGGATCGAATACCGTCGCATCCTCTGCGGGCCGATCGGCGGATTTTGCCGCCCTGGCGATGCCGAAGTCGACCACCTTGACAACACTCTTCGAAGTGAGAAATACATTGCCCGGCTTGAAATCGGAGTGGACGATGCTCTCGGAATGGGCATAGGCGAGCGCCCGGCCCATCTGTTCGATGATGGTGAGCGCCTGCGGGGTTGGCAGTGTGGCGGGGCGAAGTCGTCTGATCAGCTGATCGAGCGGTTCTCCCTCCAGCAGTTCCATGGTCATGAAGACATTGGGGCCGTCGCGGTCGAAGTCGTAGACAGTCACGATGTTCGGGTGCGCCAGCTTTTGCGCCTTCTTGCTTTCGCGCTGCAGGGCGATGAACGAGTCCGGGTTGGCCTGAAAGTCCTTCGACAGCACCTTCACCGCGATATAGGGGTCCCGATCCATCGCCTCGACCTTGCGCAAATCCCTTGCCTTGTAGACAACACCCATGCCACCGCGCCCCAGCATCTCTTCCAGGACAAAGCGGTTTTTCAATACCGAACCGACCGTCACCACCGTCGAGGTCGAGTTGGCAAGCTCTTCGGAGATGGCGGTCAGCGCTTCGGTGATATTCAGATTCAGATCGGTCGGTGGATTGGTGCCATCACGATTCTGCCCGGTAGTCGGGCTCGTGGTCGATGCGACACGGGTCGCTTCATCCTCCGGGGCGGTAAAATCATTGTCATTCGTGGCCACTAGCCGGCAATCCTCATTTGAACACAGATAAAATCAAAACCAGGGGTCATTAGGACATATTCCGGATCAGGGCGTTTTCTGCTGATTGCTGATTGCTGAATGATCAATATGTAAGAATACCTAATAATGTACCATGAATCACGATGAATCAGCTTAGCGGATCATGATTCCCATTCCATTACAGGCGATGGCGAGCAAGATTATCCTCGCCATCTCAAAATACAACACAAAGCCATTCCAAGAATAGAAGTGAGATTACAGCTATCTTACTGTAATCCGGAGAAAATATAATATATTGAAATGTGCACAGTTTGTGCATACACTTGATCAATGGACTACGCGTGGGATTCAAGGAAGGCTAGAGGGAATTTAGTGAAGCACGGCGTCGACTTTGCCGATGCAGTAATTGCCTTAGAAGACGAGAATGCATTAACCATCGAGGACAAAGATCATGATGAGGTTCGATTCAAGACACTCGGAATGGGGCCTTACCTGAATATTTTGTATGTCGTTCATATGGAAGTATCCGCAAATCGTATTCGTATTATTTCAGCCAGAAAGGCTAGTAAGAAGGAAATGAAATACTATTTCCAGGGCTTAGACTATGAGTGAAGATTTTTCCAAAGGTAAACGAGGTGCCGTTGTAAAACCCGATCCAAACAAGCAACGGATTACTATTCGGCTTGACGCCAATGTCATAGAATATTTCAAGCGTAAGGTAAATGAAGCCGGCGGTGGCAACTATCAGACTTTGATAAATGATGCCCTGCAGGAGCACATAAAAGCACATGACCGTGAACTTGAGGAAACACTACGTAGAGTCATTCGCGAAGAGTTATTAAAGGCGGGGTGATATTGGTCGCATCACCATTTCAGTGGTTACCCGGGCTCATAGTACGATGAATCAGCTTAGCGGATCATGCCCCAATGCCATTACCTGACTACAACGGCGGTGGTATCGTCAATCTGATGGCCTCCCTGCAGGCGGCCATGGGAGGTGGCGAACATGGTTATCCACCGCTCGATCTCCTTGGATCGGTGCCGCTCGAGTCTTATCGCAAGATCCTTTTCTGGGTCATAGACGGTCTGGGAGCCAACTATCTCAGGGCGCATCCCGAGGCTGTCACCCTGAATAGACATCTGAAAGGGGTTATCACCTCTGTCTTTCCACCGACCACGGCCACCGCGGTAACCACCTTTCTCACCGGCGATGCCCCGCAGCAGCATGGCCTGACTGGCTGGCATATCTATTTCAGGGAGCTGGGCACAGTACTGGCGGTGCTGCCTGGACAGCCAAGATATGGTGGCGTCGGACTGGGTCAAGCGGGCATCAACACAGCCGCCCTCCATGCTCATATCCCCTTCAGCGACAAGATTGGTGACGACTCGGTAATGCTGTCACCCGCCTACATCGCCGAGTCGGATTTCAATCTTGCCCACCTCGGAAAATCCCGCCTGATGGGCCACAGGAATCTGCCGCAGCTTCAACGCCAGCTCGCCGACCTGCTGCTGAGAGGAGATGAGCGCTATATCTACGCCTACTGGTCGGAGCTCGACAACATCGGCCACCAGACGGGCATCTGGGGCGATGATGCGAAACGTCATCTGTTGGAAATCGATCGCGCCTTTGAATACCTGATAGCGCAGTGCCGGGGCACGGACAGCCTGATCATCGTCTGCGCAGACCATGGCCAGATCGACACGACAACAGCCGACAGGATTTCACTCGACGACCACCAGGAACTGCGGGATATGCTCAGCCTGCCTCTATGCGGAGAACCGCGTGCCGCCTACTGCTACCTGCGTCCCGGCTGTGAGCACGCCTTCGATGATTATGTGAAGAGTGAATTGGCGGGGAAGGCGGTTGGCTATCCATCAAGCGAGTTGCTCGAGAACAACTGGTTCGGCTTGGGAACACCCAATCCCCAGCTCCCGTGGCGTATCGGGGATCGCCTGCTGTTGATGCAGGAGAACTACGTCATCAAGGATTGGCTGGCGCAGGAGAGGCGATTCGATTTAGTGGGTGTGCATGGGGGGTTGAGTGCGGATGAGCTGAAGGTGCCGATAATGGTTGCCGAGCTTTAGGTTTTTAATTCCCCCCAACCAGATTTGCTTTCAGAAACCATGGTCGTAGATTTGCAGTGATTGGTGTTCATCCGCGGTTTTTCTTTCCATCTCTCTTCACCTTACATCCATATGGGTGAAGAGAAATCATAGTTGACGTTGTATCAGTTTTAGAGTGGGTCAATGTAATGATCAAGCCTGCACAAACCTAAAATGCATTAGAATCATTGGGGATGAGCTGATTTTACAACTCCCCATTAAACAAATCACACAGGGTACCATCGACCTGGTGGTTTAATGTATATCCAGTCAGATCCTTTCGCTTCAGTGATTGTTATAGTACGTGTGTTAATTATTTTCTTTATTGCCGGAGAAGTTTTTCTTCCTTTTCTCTTTAAGCAGTTGTTGTTTTTGTCTTTTATATCAATAGTACCATCAGCGTTGATCGTTAAAGTGTAGTTAAAAGCCGATTTTTCACATTTTAGATCATCAGAGTCTCTCATTATTTCTCACCTCTATTTCAAGAATACCCATGGAGTGGTTGCGGGTGTAAAACTAACGGAAGTTTATTGAAATTTTTCCAAACACAGCCCTTTCTATTGCTAATGATGATGGCGACGCAGTAGCTGATGGATCCATGGCATCATAGCTATTTCGATCTTCATGATTCAAATGTTTGTCAAAAAGATTCTTGATGCCGATTGAAACAGATCCTCTACGTTTTGGAAACCGATAACTGGCCGTCAGATCAGTAATGAGGCCATTGTCATCACCAGTCTCTGTCGCAAATCCGGAAAAATCAACGAAATTACCTTTTTGATCGTAATATGTCGTACTAAGGTTGCCTATGATTCCGGAGGGATGAAAATAACTGATTGAGACAGGCAGTTTATGAGTTTCCAGCTTGAGTATCCCATCAGGAGCCAAGATACTTTGGTCCACTGCTGTAACTCCCTTTTCCAGATCATAGCGATTATAGGAATACTCTACTCCTATTGCCCACTGGGAATTGGGTGTCCAGTTTAACCACAGACTGGCAAGTTTATCGTCATATTCAAGATTTTGTTGATTTTCGATAGGGAAAGGAGCGGAAAGGTCAAGCACACTGAGTTCTGTTTCCAAGTCTCGATAATGAGCAGAAATGCCTGCATGAAAGTTGTTGGAAAACATATGGTCATAAGCGGCTGCATAGTTCCATGAATCGGTTTTACTGATATCGTCATAGAGTTGATTAAAGCCGACAACCTGAGTTGGTTCCAGCGATTCATACAGAGTGGGCCTTACAATGCTGACTCTATTGCGAAAAGCGGCCAAGCGGACAACTCCACCGGTCATTGGGGCAAATTGTAGTCCCAATTTAGGATAAGTCCTCTTTAGATTATCATCACTTTCATTTTCTTCATCCAGAAAAGTAACGCCACCTGTCAGTGAGAGATGAGGGCTCACTTCATAATTGAGATACCCATATATCCTATTTTGGGAAAGGTCCTTTCTATTTGGGAAAACACAACTCGGAAACGGGCATGAGGGTAGACCCAAAAAGGTTAACTCCAACTCACCCTCGAAATCCTCGGTTTGCCTGTTAAGTCCAGCCAGCCATGCTAGCTGATTTTGTTTGTTTGCTATTTGTGCATCATAGAGATTTATATCTCTATCTCTATCTGTTTCAGCAAATACATCTGGGTCACTGCTATCTTTACTATTATAGTCCTGATTTTTTTTGATAGCTGACAATAAGAGTTGTGTCTTGCCTGTAAAAACGTGGCTTAAGCCTATTCGGCCTGTTGTTATCTCATTTTTAATATGGATATTGTCAATATTTAGGAATTCAGGGGTCAATCTCTGCGATACATCGTTTTTATCCTCTTCACTCTGATTCAGTTCCAACTGGACTGAAGTGGAATTAGTCAGAGCGAATTGAAAAAAACCATTGATGATATCTTGTTCATAACTGGTATCATCGCGAAGGTTGTCCGTTTCAGTATGATATTGACCAGCGCTGATGGCCAACCGATCATACAGGCCAGCAACGATTGCATCGTTACTCCAGGTATCGTTTTCAGCAACCGAAGCATCGAACTGCAGCGCTAATCCGTTACTGGTAAACAACGGATTGTACTCGTTATAGGAAAGATCTTCCGGCCCGTTGCCATCGAGCAGGCCAAGATTCGAGTTGTTCAGCTGGGGCTGCAAAGGGTCCAGATTCAGTGGTTGGGTCATCTTCGACTGCAATAGCTCGCTCTGTCTGGCGGCATCCAGGTTGGCTTGACCCACATAACTGTCAGCCAGTAATCGGTGGGCCGAGTGATTGCCGGGATCCTGCGCAAGGGCATCAGTGGCCCGATTGCGCGCTTGCTGCTCGAAATTCAAATCGTTGTAGATCCTGCCAAGGGCCACGTCTCTTGCGGCTTCGTCTTTATCCAGGAGCTGCCTTGAGCGATACACGCCCCGGTTGTCATTCAGCTTGATGGCATGTTGTTGTGCCTGCAGTGCCTCCACCGGCCTGTTCTCGGACTGTAGCAGTATGGAATCATAGAACCAGGCAGTTGGATCGTTCGGATCGAGCTTCTTGGCCATGGTAAACTGCTGAGCTGCCAGGTCATTGCGCTTCTCTTCGTAATAGGCCTTGCCCATGTAACTACGCAGTAACGCGCTGTTGGGGTCGAGCAATGCGGCTGTTTCGATCTCTTCGCGACCCGATTGCAACTCGCCACGGCGGATCTTGAACAAACCAAGACCCAGGCGGGGCAGGGGGGCAGAGGAGTCGAGCACAATCGCCTCATCAAATGCGGCCTTGGCTGCATCCAGACTGACATCGCGCAGCGAAGCGAAACCCAGAACCGTGTGTGCCAATGAGAGCTTGGGGTCGAGGGAGGTTGCCTGTGTCGCGGCTTTTCGTGCGGCGCCAGGCTCTCCTGTCATCAGCCAGACCTCGGCAAGCCTGGCTTGTGTAAGGGCGCTTTGCGGCGCCAGTTGCGCGGCTCTTTGACTGTTGGAGAGGGCCGCGGGAATGTCGAACATGGCCTGATCCACATAGGATTGCGCCATGTAGGCGGCGGCTGACTGACTGTCTTTCTCGATCGCCTGTTTCGCAAGTTCAGCCGCCTCTTCCAGACGGTTCTGGACGATCGACTCAATAGCTGATTGTGCCAGGGTGTCGGCTTCGCCGGGTACCGCGGGCAGTTGAGGGTAGTAGAGCGCCCAGGCGACCTTATCGAAGGGCCTGGCTACTTCGATCCGAACCGGTTGCTGGCCCGCGTTTGTGCGGCTTGCCTGGTTTGCGCTCAGTTCGACCGACCCAGCGTCGTTTCTGGTGATTACCACACCTTCCAGAACAGTGACTTCGGTGGCGGTGTCCTGAACGTTGACGACGAACTCGGTTCCCTCAATGGAAGCGTTTACATAGGGTGTCTTGACCTCCATGCTCTTTGGCGTGCGGCTTATAAAGTGCAGCGCGCCTTTCAAGAGTTCGAGCAGGGAAGGGGATTGCTTTTCGACCTTCGAGAAAGTGAGCGTCGAATCGCCATCCAGCCTTACCAGGGTTTCATTGGCCAGGCGGACAGCGGCTCTGCCATCATGCAGGGTCCTCAGCATGTCGCCAGAACAGAAACGCTCGTTCAACTCCGCCGCTTGCCACGATTCCCGGTCTGGAGTCCGCTTCTCCGCACTGCCCTCAAGAGACACCAACAGGGCAATATCAGCACACTCGGCTGACAAGAGCGGTTGAGTGAGGAATAAGGTGGAAGCGATGAAAAAACATTTCGCGAGCATTGTTGCGCGTCGGCAATGCTGCATAGTGATCCCCTGCATCTGTTTTTATCTCCCGCAATTGCCCCAATACAATTGCTATAAAGCCAATAATTTCTAAGGCTTTTTACATATAGTAACGAATATTTCCAAGTATGCGAATCTATTTCTTAATAGGTCAAGACAATTGGGTCACATTATTAATGTAGATTATTCACTCTTATTCTTAACGTACCATGATAATAATGGAAAAAACAGCGGATTCAACTAACTAAATAGGAATAAATACAATGATTTATGCCACTGTCTGATGTCGGAGTATTTTACATTCGATGCTGTTTTTCAGGTTAAATAAACAATGTAACTTTATAATATTTAAGCATAACAACGATTCTGGCTTGAGATGTGCTTGTACAAAAACATAAATAATGACATTCCGGTGCTGCAAATAATGAAAAAAGCATCCTGGACCCGAAAAAAAAGCGCTGATAAACGACTGGCATTACTGTTGCTGCCGATTCTCGTCTGGGTACCTGTAAAAGGCATGGCTGATGAATCAACCGAGCAGCATCCGGCGGATAAAGCGCTTGAGCACTGGCTCTCTCTCTACAGGGAGGTGCCGGGTGAATCGGAAGAGATCGAATGCCTGGCACAGAACATCTATTTTGAGGCACGCAGCGAGTCGGAGCAGGGACAGCTGGCAGTCGGACATGTAGTAATGAACCGTGTTGCCAGCAAAAACTATCCGAATTCGATCTGCTCGGTGGTCAAGCAGGGGGGAGAAAGGAGACGCTATCGCTGCCAGTTCTCCTGGTGGTGTGACGGCCGCTCGGATCAACCCATGAACCGCAAAGCCTGGCAACGTTCTCTGGCATTGGCCAAGGCAATCTACAGAGGCAGTTCGAGTGACCCGACAGGCGGGGCGCTTTGGTATCATGCGGAATATGTCAGGCCGGTATGGAGTTCGGCGCTGGTGTTTGCCAGGAAGATCGGCCAGCACCTCTTCTATTTGAGTAGAGAACAGCCTGCATATGCCCTGAACTCAAGCTAGTAAGTCAATCATGCAGCGTTTCAACCGGGTTCACTTCAATCGAAACAGCAAGGTGTCGGGATGAAATGTATACAAGGCGAACCAAAGGGAAGTATCATCGCCAACCGGCGGCAATCCCGAATCTGATGACTCTGCAGGTCGAGCGCATGGAGGGATAAGTAATCTAACGTAAAGTGGATTCAAACACCGGTATCCATCTGACTTGACCCGCCGGCACTCGACCGGCAGGTCCAGGGCGGTTAAAACTTCAATCTATGGATGACGGATGTTACCTGCTTTGAGAAACGCTCCATCGCCGCAGCCAGTATGATTATCGACATACCGAGCAGTCCAAGGCTCAACCAGGCCCCCATGTCGAAGGAAACGAGCAGTTTACCGAGCAACAGCACAAAACTGCCGATCAGGGTGAGAAGCGCAAGCCGCAGCATGCCGTTTTCCTCATTGGCATAAGCGAAAATCAGAACCATGCCTGAGAGTACCGTCGCGAACAGGGCTGTCGATACACCAGGCCACATCGCCTCCTCGATGACCGAAATGGCAAGCCCCGTATAGAAGATGGCGCGATGATAGTGATCACCGCCCGACACGACACGCCTGCCCAGATCCAGCAGAAAACCGCTCAGCAGCATACCGAAGACGACTAACAGCCATTGTTCGGTCTGCGGCACCATGCCCTCCAATACCCGGGTATAGAAAAATGCGGTCAAGATGGCGGGCAGCAGGGAGGTGATTTCGAGTGACTTCCTCAGCGAGAACATTGTGGTAATGGAGAGCGCCAGCTGCCTCATTACCAGATAGATAAGCAAGGCAATACTGCCGAAGGCCATTGGGCCCGCGGCGTAGAGGTAGGCGCCACGACCGATCATGATAAGCAGCGGCAGCATGACCAGGACGCCGGCGATCGTACCTTCGGTGGTTTTCATCGCTGGTGTGGTTCTACGCAATGAAGAGAGATGGTGGAAACCAAGCAGCAGTGCTGGAGCCGCCAGAAGCGTGGTCATGCCCATGTCACGGACCGGCAGCAACAACAGGCTCGCATTCATCATCATCTGCAGGCTCAGACGCCTTGCAACCGGTCGCGCCAGGACGCTGAATCCAAGCAGCGATTGTCCGCCAAGGAAGATCAAGCTGCCCACAAGCAGCAATATCACTGTATCCAGTGAATCGGCTACCCACAGCGCGAAATCCGGTAGACTGGCATCCGCCGGCAGCCACTGTACCTGCGAGTAGATCATGGCGCCGAGTATGGTGAATACGGCACTGGCCGAAACCAGGCTCAACCCTAGAAAGACGCGTGCGCTTTTCTGCTCCTTCAACCAAAGGCTTGTGACAAAGCCGAGCGCGGTCAGGGTTAGGGTTTCGCCGAGAATCATGCCGTAGCGAAGCAGGTCGGATGAGTCGTCCCAGCGCTGAAACAGAAACAGCAGAATCCCCATGATGGTGATTCCGCTGCCGAACAGTCGCAACAGGGTAGAGATCTCGAAGCGCTGCGCAACGCGTGAGCGCCAACCGATCTCTTCAACGACTATGGAATCGAGATCGATGTCCGTTTGAATATCGTAACTAGAGGGTCTCATTTGTCGTCCTCCATTAGCGTCTTCAGTTCGGCCTTGTGCGCCGCCAGGCGTTCGTCCCGCTGAAACCGTTCTTCCAGCCTGTCGACATCGTCCGTTGCCGAATCAAGCGTTGGCTGATACATCTCCTTGCGGGTGATGGCGAGTTCCCAGCGATCGAATGCCTGTTCGATACTTGCCGATTCCGAGCAGACGATATCCGCAACCGCATGTTCCGCCTTGGCAGAGAGTTCCCGGCCACGGTACTCCTGCAGGCGTTGCTCGTCGTCCAGCAGCTTCTGTTGAAGCTGTGCCAGCTTTTTGTCCAGACGATAGATCATTGTTTTGCACTGTTCGCGCTGCTGTTGCAGCTGTTCGATCTGTTCGACACATCGGTCGCGTCGTTCTAGACAGGCGATTGCGCTTGCCTCATCCTGTCTGGCCTGGGATTTGGCCCGACGCACCCAGCTCTGTTCATCGCAATGCAGGGTTTCCAGTTGGCTGTCGATTGTTCCGATCTTTTTGTTCATACGGGAGTGCTGCAGTTTCAACCTTGCAATCGCATCCCGACTCTCCTGCAGTGCCGCGTCGATTACGGCATCGTGATTCTCGATACGACTGACCGCACCATCCAGTTGCGTTCGCAAGCTGACCGAAAGACGTTTGAATAAACTCATGACCAAGTGCTCCCTATAACGTTTATTGGTGTTACAAGGATCGACATAAATGATACTTTCATCTAATGAAAACTAAAAAGGGATAGATATTTGAACCATGGGTATATTATATTAATACCCCGCTCGAAAATCAGGCTTGCGCCAATCACTGACTCGGAAACAGATGGATCCCCATGATCAACACCGTAGCCATCGCAAACTACCGCTCGTTACTGCACTTGGTCATTCTACTCGGAGCCCTGCATCCCGATCTGCTGCCAGCCTTGGCCAGACTCATCATCAAGGCTTCGCAACGAACCCAGGTGTGGGTCGTCTCCCATGCCACCCGACTGATAGCGGCGCTGGAGCAATCCGAGAGCTGCCATTCGCTTGCCCTGGAGAAGGAGCTGGGGCAGACCATCGTTACGGATCAGGGGATGCTGGATGAGCCCCTATGGCGATGGCCCGATATGAAGAAATGATGAAGTTGTGAAAATTAATCATGGCTTCATGAATTCAGCAAACGTTCAGGTTTTTTGAGCTAGGTTTTATCTATATATCTGCCAATAACGGAGCGAGAGGTTTTAGTGTTGTGTCTGTATCACCCTGGAACGGCATACTGAGTATTTTCAACCCTGTCAGCCGATGCCGGCGCCGCTCAGTCTGTCTCGTCTTGTTGACGACACTCGTCACTACGCAAATTTCAGGCTGTGCCACGGTACAGCAACCTTCGGTGGGAAGAGCCGACGAAGCAGAGTCGAGGCTTTCAATCGAGTCCGCTTATCCTGTTATGGAAATTGCGGAGTCGCTTAGGGGAAAACCCTATCGATATGGAGGAATCACACCCGAAGGATTCGACTGCAGCGGATTTGTACACTATGTCTATCGAAAGGCGGGGCTATCCATTCCCAGAACCACGCGGGATCAATACCGGACATCCCGGCGACTACCTATAGAAAAGGCAAAACCCGGCGATCTGCTGTTTTTCAGGATAAGCTCGCGCAAATTGTCACACGTGGGCCTGTATGCCGGAAACGGACGCTTCATCCACGCCTCTACATCGCAGAATCGTATCGCAGACTCATCATTGCGGGATCCATACTGGCATGATCGTTTAATCGGGGTAGGTCGGGTTTACCGTGACATGTAGGAATAAGGTTAACAGAGTTGGATAATTCCGCTTGATTGCGAACCAGATTCCATTCATAAAAGTTTATAAATCGTATGGTTTATTTGGAGAATCTCTTCGCAGAAAGAGCCTGTAGCTTGTGGTATCTTTTTCCCAAAATATTATAGGGGATAGCGTCCATGACACGATTCATCAATTCGATCCTTGCGATTTCTCTGGCCGGTATACTGGCTGCCGGCATGATCTCATGCGGAGGCGGAGGAGGCAGCAGTGACGGCACAACCACAACGGATGGAGGCACCGGCACCGTCGGTATCCTGTTGACCGACAAACCCGCGGATCCGTCGCTGTTTCTGGCAATGAACGCCACTATCGAACAGGTTGAGCTGATCGGATCCGACGAAGGCGATCTGGTCTCGCTCTATACCGATGCACCGCAGACCGTGGATCTTCTGAGTCTGAAGAATGAATCCATACCCTTCACATTCCGTGATGACGTTCCCGTCGGTACCTACTGCAAGATCCGCCTGACACTGAGTGACCTGGAACTGGTGCTTGTCGACGACACTCCGGATGACTTGACGGATAATGAAACCTACCATCCGCACCTGCCTGGCAACGGCAAGCTCGATCTGCTTGCGCGTGACTGCTTCACGGTCGAGGAGGGCAATGTAATAACCGTTCAGGTCGATATCGATGGCGGCAATTCGATCCATGTTGTCGGGAACAGCAATGGCTTCAACTTCCGGCCCGTGGTCTTCGTCGATGTTCTGCAAGAAGGTTTCGAGAGTAAGCTGGTACGCCTTGAGGGCGAGATTACCGAGGTCATGCCCGATGAGGGATGGTTCCTGCTGTGTGGTGCGATACCGGTTCAGCAATCCAGCAGCATGGAGTGTGTTCAAGTCAATCTGGGCGACGACTCGGCCTTTTTCGACAATTTGAATCATGCTGGCGCGCCGCGTGCGCTCGATGAGTTGTTATTGGAGGAGAAGGTGGGCGAGCAGGTCGTGGTCGTCGGTTGGCCGGATCATCAGGTGATGCCCTATGCGGGTGCGGATGTCGATGTTCCCCGCGGCCATCTGCCACCCCCGGGTGAGTGTCGTCTCTGGGAAATCGATCAGGCACCCGGACAGCAAACATCTTCAGGTGATTGCTCGGAACTGGAACAGCAAGTAACAGACGGAACGGTACTGGTTGATCATGAAGGCGTGGTGAACGAGAGATACCATCCGCTGATGGAAGTGGACGCCCTGGTGGTTGAATTGGGTGAATTCGATCAGGCGGAAGGTGAAGTCACCACTGATGCGGATGCAGCGGGATTTGCCATGGAGGTGACCGATAGCACCACCGGGGTGACGCCGGGTCCGCTCGATGTCGTGCTTCAAGCGGGTGAAGCCGCGATCAATGGCACGCGGATCGTGTCCAAAGCGGGTGAGCTTCTGGATTATTCGCAGATCAGTCTGCCCCGCGCTGTACAGGTAGACGGTGTGCTCGATAGCAGCGGCACTGATCCCGTGTTGAGTGCAGCGCTGGTGATTGTCGATACCGCTGTGCAGGAGAGTGATTATCAGATTACAGGTTCTGTTGTTTCGACTGGCGCGAGCGGATTCGTACTCTCTCCCGATGAAGACACGGTGTGTGGCATCGCCACAACAGACCTGGCGGTGGCTTACGCTGACAATGTGGAGTTTCTCACCGTGGTCATCACCGATACGGTCAGCGAAATCAGTCCCGGAGGCACGCTGGAAGCTGGCCAGACCGTTGGTATCAACGGCAACTGCAGTGCCCAGGGATATGTTGCGGAAAGCGTTGTGATTGTGGATGATCAACGCATACTTTAGCAATATGATATGAGCTGAAACACAAGCCACTCAATGGCGAATAGCTGGAAATCGATCCCCGCTCCCTGCGGGGATCCGCTTTTTGAGCTGAGTCCACTCGCCGCCAATTGGTCCCCCCGTCTGCCCAGCCTTGTTTTGCTATTTGCTGCATTCAATTGCGCATAGGCATGACAACCTGTTTGGAGAAGACTATTATGATAGGCATGATCATACGCTCGACAGTCTGCCTGTTTTGTCTTTTGCTGGCCTATGCTTCATCGTTCGCCGGAGAAGCGGACATAGTCAAAGTCGCTGTCTATAAAAAAGGGACGAACATTTATGACTTCGCCGTGACGCTGCGGCACGAAGACGCCGATTGGAAACACTATACGAACAGATGGGAAATCTTGGACGATACAGGCAAAGTCTTGGCGACAAGGACGATTCACCATCCGCATGTCAATGAACAACCATTCACCCGCGCCCTCTCGGGCGTGATAGTTTCACCAGAGATAAAGCGTGTAACCATCCGGGCACACGATTCGGTTCATGAATATGGCGGCAAAACCATGATCGTGGAATTGCCTCTGCAGTAAGGTCCTGACTTCGATAACTGATACAAAAAAGCCGAGTAATGACTCACCCGCTGTACGAAAAGAACTGCAAAACTAAGCGCTGGGTGCGACCACCAGGGGGCGAGTAGATATACAACCGATTTATAACGGAGGATCGCAAAAAATGGCATGGTATGGATCAACCACAAAGCAAGTAGGCACTTCCAAAGTGACGGTCCGTCAACTCAAGTTCAATAGCGATAAGGTTGTCGTGCAGCGTGTCTGTAATATCGTCAAATCAGCCCGCGCATGGCTGGTCGTTACCCTGCCAGAAGTTCGTACCAATCCGAGTCCCGGAACCGAGGGCGACTTCCGCCTGTGCTTCAACGGTGCCAGCAATGCAGGCTTTTTGACCGTAAGGGCGGTCCTGCAGAACGTGCTGGCGAACCTGGACAAGGACCTGAGCCTCAAGGTGGGCAATTTCGTCGACTCCGAAAACGCATTGGGATATGCCTCGGCCTATTTTTCCGGTCGCAGGGAACGAGTGGGCGGACAAATCTTCTACGAAGACCACGACCCCGCCAAGACCCGCATATCCAGATATGGTGACATACACCTCGACAAGAGGCATGTGCTGAATCAGCCTGTCAAGGCAACGATAACGCTCATCCATGAAGCGACCCATAAATTCTCCAACACGGACGACCATGGCGCGAGGGGCTATTTCAACAATGACGGTACGAGGTTCCGGGCAAGGGGACTGACCTACAGGGAGGCATTGAATAATGCGGACAGCTATGCCTGGTTCGTTTACAAGACCGTGACTTCCAAGTTCAAACAGGTCATCGTAACCTAGTATAGGACACTACACTAGTGTACCCCGCCATAGATTCTGTAACATTCAGAGCCGCCCCAATACGCCAGATCAAGGCGTGGCTCGCAGGGAACTTCTGATTAATCCAATCAGTGCATTTATTTGCATGGTTGATGCCCGCATCACTGCGGAAAACAGTTCTATTTCATGAGTGATGAGTACTTTTACTATCGCTTCTGCTGTTTTCTGCTTTTCCTGATAGGATCATCTGAATTTTTACGCAGCGAATCGAACAACCCATAGGACCAGGGTCGCATTGCGATCACCGCAGTAACGCCCACTCGTTGATCGAGGGGCAGGGTGGCATCATCGTCATTCAACTCATCGAACTCTCTCGCCAGGTGTTCCATTTTGCGTTGAAATACCCTGTTCGAACTTTCAGTCAACATGCCGTTGATCACGATCAGCCGTTCGTCCGCCAGGTTGAAACGCGAAGAGAAGAACTCGGCTTCGATCTTCTCCAGGAAGAAACGCTGTATGGGGCCGTTTTCCTGCCACTTGAAGTTTCGGGCGACGAGCAGTTTAACCCGGTTCTTGGGTAGCAGCTCAATCAACCGCAATCGATCGAGCTGCGCCAGGTTTTGTATGCATCTGTGTTCGGAAATCTGGAAATGTCCGACAATCTCTTCGAGGGTCCAGCGATTGAGAATACAGACCGTGACCAGGAGCAGTTCCAGATTGCCCGCGATTTCCGCCTCCTGCTCCAGCGACAGACCGGAGATGGCCGACGCGCCTGCCCGCTCATTCATCTCCTGCACCAGATCGGAGATCTCCAGTTCCATCAGCTGACAGACCTGATCCAGTCGCTCCAGGGTGAAACGCCTTTTGGCGAAGAGCCGCTTTACGTTTGCTTCGGACAACTGAAGATGCCGCGCGACATCCGCATAGGTCAGCCCATGGGCTTTCAGTGCTCGTTTCAGGGCGTCGATGAGCTGTAGTGTTTGTGCCATGATCAATAAGCAGTATTAAATTAAGATACTATGAGGTTACGTATTATATTCTGACGTCACCAGAGTATCTTAATGCGAGACAAATGGCTACTGTGAAGGAGAGTCAGAAACAATCAGGGGAGTGATTCATGGACAAGCTGCGCCGTATCAACGGATTCATCCCTTATCTGTTGATAGCCTTCATCAATGCATTCGTCGACCTGGGCCATAAGATCGTCATCCAGAACAGTGTATTCAAGATCTACGATGGTGAAGTTCAGATTGTCCTGACCGCGATAGTCAACGGTCTCATTCTGTTGCCTCCTTTGATGCTATTCACACCGGCAGGCTATATTTCGGACCGTTTCCCCAAGCCGCATGTCATGAAACTGAGTGCCGGCGCCGCTGTGCTGCTTACCTCGATCATCACTGCCTGCTACTACCTCGGCTGGTTCCAAGCCGCCTTCTTCATGACTTTCCTGCTGGCGGTACAGAGTGCCTTCTACTCACCCGCCAAATATGGCTATATCAAGGAGTTGACCGGCAAGTCGCAACTGGCAAGCGCCAATGGAGCCGTACAGGCGGTCACCATCGCAGCCATTCTGTTGGGGGTATTTATCTTCTCCTGGCTCTTCGAAACGGGACTACAGGGAGCGGACTATCAGGCTGGTGCGGATATCCTGCGCCAGGTTGCTCCCCTGGGCTGGGTGCTGGTGGCCTGCTCAGCGATCGAACTCTGGTTAACCCTCAGACTGCCGGCGATGAGGCAGCCTGTCGACACCGAATTCGACTGGAAGCGGTATGGCAAAGGTGGTTATCTGCGCGATAATCTGCGGAGCATTGCCGAACACCGTGCCATTCGACTCTCCATCATCGGTCTGGCGGTGTTCTGGGGCATTTCACAGGTGTTACTGGCGGCATTCCCGGCATATGCCAAGGAGGTGCTGGATCAGACCAATACCGTCGTCATCCAGGGTATCCTTGCCTGCTCGGGGATAGGTATCGCATTGGGGTCGATCCTTGCCGCCCGGTTGTCGCGCCTGCATATCGAAACCGGTCTGATACCCCTGGGGGCATTCGGTGTGCTAACCGGTGTCGCACTGGTCCCGGTGTTGCAATCCCCAGTGGCCATGGCCTTCGATTTCATCTTGATTGGCACCGCCGGCGGTATGTTCATCGTGCCCCTGAATGCACTGATTCAGTTCCATGCCCCGCAACAGCGCATGGGCACCATCCTCGCAGGCAACAACTGGATGCACAACCTGGTGATGCTGGCATTCCTCGGTTTAACCGCACTCTTCGCCCACCGGGGCAGTAACAGTGTCGAGCTGTTCCATCTGCTTAGCCTGGTGGCGCTTGCCGGTACCCTCTATACGCTCCATCAGTTGCCACATTCGCTGGTGCGCTTCACCATCGCACGCCTGTTTGCCGGGCGTTACCGGATTATTATCCAAGGCTTTGCGAATCTGCCGGCCGAAGGCGGTGTCTTGATGCTGGGCAACCATATCAGCTGGCTCGACTGGGCGTTTATCCAGATTGCCTCACCGCGTCCTGTTCGTTTTGTCATGCATCGTGATATCTACAGGCGCTGGTATCTCAGACGCTTCATGGATATGGCCGGTGTCGTACCGATCACCGGCGGACCTTCCAGTCACCAGGCACTGAAAAAGATCAATCATCTCCTGGCTGCGGGAGAGGTGGTATGTCTCTTTCCCGAAGGTGCCATCAGCAGCAGCGGTCAACTGGGTCGATTCAAACGGGGATTCGAGAAGACAGTGGCTGGCGTTGAGGGCATTATCCTGCCTTTCTACCTGCGCGGGCTCTGGGGCAGCCGGTTTTCACGCGCCAATGAAGGTCTGAAACGTCTGCACAACCATTGGCTCCGGCGCGAGATCATCATAGCCTTCGGCGAGCCGATGCCGATCGGGAGCAGGGCCCATGAGGTGAAGCAGCGGGTCTTCGACCTCTCCATCACGACCTGGCAACGCTATACCGAAAACCTGCCGCCGCTTCATCAGGCATGGATCGAACGAGTCAAGAAACGAGGCAACCGAACCTGCCTGGTGGATAGCACCAGCGATAGCGTATTGAATGGTTACCAGGCATTGACAGGCGCCATCGCATTTTCGCGTCTGATCGCAAAACGCAGCCCGGAACAGAATATCGGTCTGCTGCTACCGACCAGCAGCAGCGGCATCATTGCCAATATGGCTGTGCTGCTACAGGGAAAGACCCTGGTCAATCTCAACTACAGTGCCAGTCTCAGCGTTATCGATGAGGCAGTGGAGCAGGCGGATATTCGCTGTGTCTATACATCAAGGGGCTTTTTGTGCAATTTGCAGCGGCGTGGAGTCGATCTACAACCCGTGTTGGAGAGAGTCACGGTCCACTACCTTGAAGATCTGAATGATGAGATAGGTACAGTTGACAAGCTGATGACCATGGCAGCTGTCAGATTCTTGCCTGCCTGGCTCCTTCGTCGACTATTCAGCCGAAGGGTCGATGTCGAAACCACGGCCGCCATTGTGTTTTCCAGCGGCAGTTGTGGTACGCCGAAAGGTGTGATGCTCAGCCATCGTAATATCATGGCGAACATCCGCCAGGTCTCGGATATGCTCAATACCCGCCTGGAGGATCGGGTCGTTGCCAGCCTGCCCCTGTTTCATGCCTTCGGTTTGACAGTCACCGGCCTCATGCCGCTCATAGAAGGCCTGCCGGCGATCACCCACTCCGACCCCACCGATGCGTTGGGCATCGCCAAGGCAGTGGCCAAACACAGGGCAACCGTGATCTGTACCACCTTAAGCCTGCTGCGTCTGTTCACTCGCAATCGCAAGGTGCATACGGTAATGTTGGAGTCGCTGAGAGTCGTGGTTGTGGGGGCTGAAAAGCTTCAACCTGAGGTTCGCAAAGCCTTTACCTTGAAATTCAACAAACCGGTCTATGAGGGGTACGGCGCCACGGAAACGACACCGGTTGCGAGTGCGAACATCCCCGATTGTCTACATCCCGGCAGAGTCGAGGCGTATGTGGGCAATAAGCCGGGAACGGTCGGTCAGCCCTTGCCGGGGGGGAGTTTTCGCGTGGTAGACCCGGAGAGTCTTGAACCCCTGGCGACAGGGGAGGATGGTTTGATCCTGTTCGGTGGCGCTCAGGTGATGATCGGCTATCTGAAGAACCAGGCAATGACCGACGCGGTGATTTTCGAGCAGGACGGGGTTCGTTGGTATAAGACGGGCGACAAGGGACACCTGGATGAAGACGGCTTTCTCAC
>JBNKLI010000022.1:0-57051 GCA_050292275.1 Candidatus Thiodiazotropha sp. | reverse complement strand
CTCCGCAATATAGATTCGGCGCTTGTTGCGCCGATACCGCTTTTGACATATAGATCGCCAGGTAACGATATTTGCCCCGCAACGCTAATGGTGGTTATGCATGCATTCGGCACTGTTTCTTCAGATCATTCAGGTAACGCTGCCGGTATTCGGCATAGCCGCACTCGGCTATCTCTACGGTCGTCTCGCCGGCTCCGACATCCTCTCGGTAAATCGAATCAACATGCAGCTGTTCGTGCCCGCGCTGCTGTTTTACGTCCTCTCCGAAAAGATCCCGGAGAGCCATGACTGGTTGACCGTCGCCTGGGGTGCCATGCTGATCGTCATTGTCTCCGGGATCGTATCCTGGCCACTGACCCGTCTCCTGGGTATTCGACCCAGGGTTCTGCTGCCCTCCATGATGTTCAATAATTCAGGCAATCTCGGACTGCCGCTGGCCGCACTGGCTTTCGGTGATGAACTGCTGCCACTGGCGGTTGTCGCCTTCGTGGTATCCACGAGCCTGCACTTCAGCCTCGGAATATGGCTCGTCAGCGGCAGGGTCCACCCCGGGGAGCTTCTGCGCAATCCTGTCTTCCTGGCTACCCTGGCGGGAATCCTGGCCTATGCCTTCGACTGGCATGCACCCAGTATTCTGATGCCCGGTCTGGTGATGCTCTCAGAGGTTGCGATCCCCTTGATGCTGGTCTCCCTCGGTATTCGCATGATTCATATCGAGCCACGCTACTGGAAAGCCGGTATGGCGGGTGCCTTGCTATGCCCGTTGAGTGGACTGGCGGGGGCTGCGCTGGCCATCGTCTGGCTGCAACCCAATGAGCAGATGCGCGATATCCTGTTGCTGTTCAGTATTCTGCCCCCCGCGGTGATAAATTATCTGCTCGCCGAGAGTTACCAGCAGTCACCGCACAAAGTCGCCGCGATAGTCGCGTTCGGCAACCTCGGCAGTCTTGTCGTCATCCCCATCGCCCTGGCATTCATCCTGCGGTGAGGCTGGCCCGCAATTGCACTGTTTTAGTGCTGTCACCGGAGTTGGCATACCGACCCGACGCTTTACCCGCGACAGGGAAATTCCTATATGAGAGCGTTGCGTTTTTCAGTTACTATGTGCGAGGTTGATACGGCAAATTGTGCGCAAATACCAATCGGCATGGAATTGTTATGAAAGATAAGTTCATGGTTCTGCCCAGCTCCCGATTCGATGAGATCCGCTTGGTCAAAGTCCCCAAGGATCTCGATACAAACGAGGCTTACCGCTTTGCCACGGGCATTATTGCCCAGGCTGAAGAGACAAATCGCGACTATCGCTGGGAGGATATAGCAGAGGCCCTCGAGGCGCGTGGATTCGAGCCTGTCGAGGCGATGATCGGGCCCGCTCTTGATTGATCTCCGACTTCACGTGACCGGAATTGATGAGCGGCTCAGTCGAGGTCCTCGTACTCATCCAGATCCATCTGCAGCAGAATCGCCTTTCGTAGCAGCTTCTGTTCGTTTCTCAGTGTCTTTTTAAGGCTGCTGATCTCTTTCTCCAGGTCTTGAATCCGATAGACCAGCTCATCGGCGTGGGCAAGGGTCTCCGGAGACGGCTGGGGCGCGGCGACATGATTGCCCGTACCTGCGGCCGTAGTGGAGTGAATGGGCGATACCGTGGCCAGCTGCGGGGGAGGAGCCGACGCAGCTGCGTTCGGCGGATCAAAACTGACCTCCTGCTCCAGCTCCTGCATCACCGAGAGCACCGCATCCTTTTCCAGGGTGTGGAGTTCCTCAAGACAACCATACAGCATCATTCTGTCACACATTGCATTTATTCTGCGCGGCACACCGCCGGTGAACTCGAAGATCATCGGAAAGACGCCTTCGGCAAATTCCGGATCGTGGTCCCAGCCGACGAGTTGCAGCCGATGCAATATATATTTTTCCGTCTCCTCGGCACTCAGGGGGTCAAGATGGTAGGAGGCGATGATACGTTGTCTCACCTGTTCCATGCCCGGGCTCTGCAGGGTACGCTTGAACTCCTCCTGACCCAGGAGAAAGGTCTGCACCAGCGCCTTGTTGTTGACCTGGAAATTGGAGAGCATACGCAACTCCTCGACAGAGCGCGGGGGTAGATTCTGCGCCTCATCCACAACCAGCAACATCTGCTTGCCTTCCGCATGGCGGGCCCGGGCGATCGCCTCCAGGTTGTGCAACAGAGTGGCCTTGTTGAGCCCCTCATGTGCCAGGCCGAAAGAGGCGCACACCATGCGCAGCATATCGTCCGGATCGACCTGTGTAGTGACCAACTGAGCCGCCATCACGTTCATATCGCTCAATTCGTCGAAAAGGTTGCGCACCAGGGTCGTCTTGCCGGTACCTATGCCCCCGGTGATGACGATGAAACCCTCGCCCTGCTCGAGACCGTAACGCAAGTAGGCCATGGCCCTGTTGTGGCCCTTGCTGTTGAAGAAAAACTTGTGGTCCGGCGTCAGCTGGAATGGTTTGCCGTCAAACTTGTAGAAATCATCATACATGTTGAATTGCCTTATTGGGTTTCACCGCTTCCTTGCCCGTGCTGGCTCTCGCCGTACACTAATCTAATAAAAAAACCACATCAGCTGTGGTAATTTCATTGCATTAAAGATTCCAAGGCCTGCTCAATTAAATATTATGCTATGAATCACCTAGTTTGCATACCGTTCACTGTATCCGCCCCGCAGACAACCGATGGTTGACCGGGATCCGCAGTGTCAACTATCTTGCCACTATGTCCAACCGGCCACCGCCGAGGTTAGAGCGGCAAGCGTGCAAAGGACACATAAACGACCCGAATAATAAACTGAGGAAATCAACATGCTCAAACCCGGAGATAAAGCGCCACCCTTTGAACTGCCGGACGCTGACATGCATATTATCAATTCCAAGCAGTATCTCGATAACCACAATCTGGTGATCTACTTCTATCCCAAGGACGACACTACCGGATGCACTATCGAAGCACTCGAACTCTCTGACCTGATTGATGATTTTAGTTCCCAGGATACCCAGGTGATCGGCATCAGCCGCGACAACTGCGCCAGCCACGCGGCATTTCGCGACAAACATGGCCTGAGCGTACAACTCCTGGCTGATACAGATGGCGAGGTATGCAATGATTACGGAGTATGGCAGGAGAAGGAGAAAAACGGCGAGAAAAGGATGGGCATTCTTCGCTCCACATTCATCATCGACAAGACAGGCACCGTAAGGGAAGCGCTCTATGACGTAAAACCAAAAGGGCATGCGGCCCAGGTTTTGGAGATGGTCAGAAAAATCGTTTGACAGGTGATTCTCAAGACATGACTGACCCGTGAAGATCCGTAGCCAGATTCTGATCCTGCTGTTTCTCTTCGGTTTCGCGCCGCTGACCGCGATGGTATTGACCAACCTGCCGTTTGTCCTGGAACGGCTCGAATTTTTCTATCATAAGGCCTATCTGCAGAACCTGCGGGCAGACTTCCGGGATCTCGATGAACATCTGGCCAGCCGTCATGAGATGTTGCGGCTGCTGGCGAAACTCCCCGAACCGGGGCTGATTCTGGGAGATCGCAAGTTGCAGCAGGGGGAGTCGATCGATCGGGCCCGGGTACGCTACACCGAATGGATAAACCAGATCCTTCGCGACCACCTCGATATATTTCAAATACTGTTTCTCGACCTCGAAGGCAAGCCCCGTTTCTGGTTGGAGCTCAACGCCAGAACCCAGCAGTGGGAACCCACCATAAAGATCCCTGACATGCCCTCCAGGGAGTTTTTTCAAAGCAACATCCACCAGGAGTACGGACGTGTCGCGGTCAGCAAGATCAGTCTGAATCCGAGTGCCGCCCACCTGGATCCCCGACGCTTCATGACCCTGCGCATGATCAGCCCGATCATTGGACCGGATCGCCAGGATCGCGTGGCCCCGTTGGGGGCGGTAGTGATCAATATCGACGTAGGGGGCATGGCGCGCGCTTATCGAAACACCCTCTGGGTCACCAATGACGGCGCATACCTGGATGAGCGTCTCAAGGGAAGCGACAAACCACGGGCATTCGAGGATTTCAACGGTCTGCAGGAGATCTTTGAAAACAATACCCTGGCGCTTTGGGAAGGCGGCCAGGGAAGGCAGGTGATCTGGGTCCCGCTGTTCAGTACCGAGGGTTCAGGACCCTTGTGGGTGGGCAGACCGGTCGACCCCTCACCCCTGGATACCTTTCGCAATGTACTGATCAGCCGGGTGATGACCATCGTGATTATCGCTGCGGTGATACTCTTTATCGTGGCCCGCATTATCGCCCTGCGGGCAGAACAGTTCGGGCAAAAGCTGCGTGACGGCGTCGGCCGGGTCCTGAGTCGGGATGAACCGGTTCAATTCAACTGGAAAGGATCACAGGAGATAACCCAGTTGGGGCGACAGCTCACCGAACTGGCGGATCAACACTCCAAACAGGCCCTGGCGCAACGTCAGCATGCGCGACAGCTGGAGGAGTCAAATCGTTACAAATCACAGTTCCTGGCCAATGTCAGCCATGAACTGCGTACTCCGCTCAACTCCATATTGCTGCTCTCGAAGATGCTCGGCGAAACAGCAGAGAACCTGAGCGCAGAGCAGAAAAGGCAGCTACAGGTCATCCATGAAGCCGGCCGCGATCTACGGGCACTGATCGACAATATCCTCGATCTGTCCCGAATCGAGGCGGGGAAAGCCAGTCTCAGTCTGCAGCAGATCCACATACAGCCCCTGGTTACAGACCTGATCGAAATGGTGAAACCCCAGTTCGACGCCAAGGGCCTCCAACTCTCTGTGGAACTCGATCCCTCGCTTCCGCAAACCATTCTGTCGGACCAGGAGAAGGTGCGACAGATTCTGAAGAACTTCCTCTCGAATGCGCTCAAATTCACCCATCGGGGCGGCGCCGTGCTAAAGGTCTTCCTCTCCCGGGAGGAGAGTCCGCATCCCCTCTGTTTCTCCGTTGAGGATAGCGGTGTCGGCATCCCCGCGAGCAAGCATGAGCTGATCTTCGAGGCCTTCAAACAGGCGGATGGCTCCACCAGCCGACGCTTCGGCGGCACCGGCCTGGGATTGAGTATCAGCCGCGATCTGGCTCATCTGCTCGGGGGAGAGGTCAAACTGCTCAGCGAGGAGGGGGCGGGGGCGACCTTCATCCTCTGCCTGCCGCTTGAATTCGATCACAGTACGCTCTCAACCCATCAGGTTGAATTGCAGACCGAGGATGAGCCGCAACCCGCACAGGATCATATCCCTACACTGGCGGAATCGACGCCGGATAAACCCTCGCAGAAACCCTTCGCCGGCAAACGCATATTGATCGTTGATGACGATCTGCAGAGTCTGCTTGCACTAACCCCGCTGCTGGAAGGCTGGGGATTTGAGGTAACCGCCGCGGGTGACGGCCGGGAGGCCATCGAAACATTGAGTGACGATCCCGACTACGATCTTGTGCTGATGGACATCATGATGCCTGAGCTCGATGGCTATGATACGATCGGTTACATACGCCACAAAATGCCGCTCGAAACACTCAAAGTGATCGCACTGAGCGCCAAGAATACGACCGAAGACCGCACCAGGTGCCTGGATGCCGGTGCCGACGAGGTGTTGAGCAAACCGGTGACCCCGGACAAGCTTTTGGCCGTCTTCAGCAACTATTTAGGGGTAGCATGAAGAGATACGCCGGTTTCAAGCTCCTGATCGTGGATGACCATGAGCATAACCTGTTTACTCTGCGTACCCTGGTCGAACGCTATATGGATGTGGAGATCCTGGAGGCCACTTCAGGACAACAGGCGATCGACATCGCGATCAAGGAATCCGCTATCGATCTCATCATCCTGGATGTGCAAATGCCCGAGATGGATGGTTTTCAGACCGCATCGATGCTGAAAATCCGTAAAAAGACCAAAGATATACCTATCATCTTCCTTACCGCCGCATTCAAGACCGAAGAGTTCCAACTCAAGGGCTACGAGGTCGGTGGTGTCGACTATCTGCTCAAACCCATCGACGACAACCAGCTGCTGAACAAAATCAGCACCTACTTCCGGCTCATCGAAAAAGAACGCGAACTCAACAGGATTCTGGAGCAGAAAGTGGCGGAAAGAACAGCAGAACTGGCTGCCGCCAAGCAACACCTCGAAAACATCATCACCTATATGGGTGAGGCACTACTGGTACTCAACCCCGGGGGAGAGATCGAATCGGCCAACCCGGCCGCCTGCAGGATGCTCGACTACAGTGAGGCCGATCTGCTCAAGTTGTCGATAGGCGATGTATTCGAAGAGGAGGCGGAGGAACAGGCCGGCGCCTTTTTCGGCACCTGGCTGGAGGCATTGATAAGGACCGGAGCCCTGAGCCGGATCGAGGCGAGTTTTATCGCCAAGGATGGACGCCGGGTACCGATTCTCTTTTCACGCACGGCGGTTAAAGACAGCGAGGGAAATATCAGCCATATTATATGTATCGCAAAGGATATGACGGGTTATATCCGCGAGATGGATGCAGTGAAGAGCGCATCCGAAGGAGCTTGAAAAATGAACGAGCCAATCGACCCACGCCTGACTGATGACGAAGACACATCGCTGACTGCCAACGCGCTGAAGGCCATGGCCCATCCATTGCGTTGGAAGATCCTCTGCTCACTGGGTGAAAGCGAACTCTCCGTAGGCGAAATCGTCGAACGAACAGGCACCTCCCAGAGCAATATTTCTCAACACCTGGAGCAGCTGCGAAACAAGAACATCGTAGTCTCGCGCAAAGAGGCCAACCGTATCTTCTACCGCATCCGCAACCACCAGTTGCTGGAGTTGATCGGCATCATGCGCAACGTCCTCTGCCCCGCCAATCTCGACGACCGCTACCCGAGATAGGCGACCATAGGGACAACGATGGACGAACGCATCATCGACCTTGAGAGCCGCCTGGCTTTTCAGGAAGAGGCGATACACAGCCTCAGTGAAACCCTGATCGAGCAGCAGCGAACAATCGACTTCCTTTCCCGATCACTCGAGGCGCTGAAGGAGCGCTTGCAGACGTTGGAACCCTCGCCATTTCAGCCCGGGGAGACCGAACCACCACCACCCCACTACTAGTGTGGTGTTTCATACTAATTGACGACTATAGCGAGACGCTAAGCGGCCAGCCGCTACCGCGAAAGACAACCCCCAGGCGCCTACCAGCGTCCCTTTGGTTTCTGGACGGTGACTAAATAATCAAGTTTGCGTTCATTTTCGGTCTGAGAACCATTCGCGAGTATTTGCGGCATGCTTGTACAACACCCTCCCAGAGGAGAGGGCCTCAGACCGTGGTCACAATGGACCCTGGTCACAGTGACCGGCCAGCCAATAGCCGGTTCCCGGCAGATAGGGCGACGGGGGTTCCGCCTTCATATAGACAAAAGCCCGCGGATTCCACAATATCACCGGGGTACAGGCGGCTTGTTCCCATTCGACCATCACCACCGCATCCACACTGCCATCCATGGCGTTATCGACCCGGACCTCGGAGACCTTGCCATCAGCGCTGAACAGGCGCTCCCACCTGAAATCGGCGACATGCAAATCGAATCGGGTCACCTGCCCGGCGGCGTTGTAGGCATACTCGGCAGCGAGCTCGGATGTACTCGATGGATCAGGCGCTATCTCGTCGATGCGATCGGTCAAGCCATTACTCAAGTAGGAGTATGAGAGGAGCGACTCATAAGAAGAGAGATTTGAGTTCATCTGATTGGTAACGACATATCCGCTACCGTCATAATAGATTTGATAAGTAGAAATCCGGGACGAATCCGATGTATCGTACTGGGTATGCCTGATAAGCTGTTGCCCGCTGTAATCAAGCATATGGTAGGAGCTGAACAATACAGCACCTGTTCCACTCTGATTTACCTCATCGACCCGGGTGATCAGGTCATTGGCGTCATAGCTATAGCTGGTGGTGGTGGTATTCAGGCTGTCGCTTATCACCCATGACTGCAGGCGCCCATTGGCATCGTATGTGTAGCTGGTCGTGTTATCCAGCTCCTCTCTTCCGAGAAAGCTTTGCAGGGTGCCTGCCTGATGAAGGTCAGCGACACCGTCATCCACATAGCTGTATCGTTCTTCGGTGATTCTACCGCTGGCGTCGTAGAAAAATTCGGACAAGCCTTCAAACGTACCATTGTTATCATAATCGAAGCGCATGCGTACAACACGCTGGCTACTCCCCTGAGGGGTGGCGATATCATTCGGACTTGCCGTCCCGCCGCCTCCACCGCCACAGCCGCTGACAGAAAAGAGAGCGATTATGGAAAGAGAGAAGCACATATTCTTGAAGATGGTGTGCCTTGATCCGTATTTACCGTAATCCATTCGAACCTCCTTGGTATCCCTATGCATGAACCATCCACTGAGAAACTACTATTTCAAGGCACCTCTGATCAAGTCACCTGATCAAATCGCAGGCACCTTCAGCTTTACAATTGCTGAAATCCTCATTCCCAATCGGCAAACCCGCCTTCACCGCTAAGGGCCGTCATACGCTCGTTAACATCGTTCATGAACGCCTTGCGGTCCCCCTGCCAATGCAGCGCACCGCCGACGAAGACATCGCAGAAAAACGGCACCAGCACGAACTCGCCCTTGGGCAGCGCCATGCCCAGTCCATGCATATAGACCGGCACCACCGGCAACCCGGGACGGCGTTGGGCGATATGGGCGATACCCGTTTTGAAACGTCCCACTCTCTCCGGCTCGCCCCGGCTGCCCTCGGGAAAGAGTATCAGGATATCACCGTCGTCGAGGGCCGCGACGACCTCGGCCAACGGGTCGTCGTGACCGGCCCTGACGCTTCGGCGCAACGGGATGATGCCAATGATGTTGAGCGCGAACCAGGCCAGCCATCGGCTGCTCAGAAAATAGTCCGCAGCGGCCACGGGACGCAACTTCGGCAGCAGACGCAGCGGAAACAGCGACATCAGCACCAGGGTGTCGAGATGGCTGTTGTGGTTGGCGATGACCACCGCCGGCCCCTGTGCGGGCAGCAGTGCCCTGTGACGCACATTCAGTCCGATGACGACCAGCACCAGGGGCCTCACGATCAACAAAAAGAATAACAACCGCAGTAGCCTGTTCATGGGAACTCAATAGTGCAGATAGTAGAGGTAATGAAAAAACAGGGGCGCGGTAAAGGTCAGACTGTCCACCCTGTCCATGATGCCGCCGTGTCCAGGTATGAGACTGCCGCTGTCCTTGACCCCGATATCCCGTTTCACAGCGGATATGACCACATCACCGAGAAAGCCGCCCAAACCAATCAGCAGACCGCCGGCAAGCGCCTCCCGGCCGGTGAGCGGCGTGAGATGGGGCGCGATCAACCAGGCCGCCAATACCGTGGTCAATACGCCGCCCAGTAATCCCTCCCTGGTCTTATTGGGACTGACCCTGGGAACCACCGGATGCCTGCCGAACAGCTTTCCCCAGGTGTATTGGGCCACATCGTTGAACTGGGTGAGAAAGATCAGAAAGAAGAGCAGTCCGGCACCCCCGGCAAGGTTATTCCCGGCGGGCAGGACCAGCAGAAACGCGGCGTGGCTGAGGCTGAACACCGTGGTCATCAAACCCCAGTGCAGGATCCCGGCCGCTTTGAGAAAGCCGCCGGTCTCGCCCGCTATGACCATGCGCGCGGGAATCACCAGGAACATGAAGACCGGGATAAAGACGATGAACATCCCATACCAGCCGATCGCAACCCAGTAAAACTGCAGTGGAATCGCGACAAAGGCCCAGAATATCACCCGCCGGTCCGCGCGGCGGGTCGGAATCATGGAGAGAAACTCCTTGAAGGCGAGAAACGAGACGAATGCCAGAAAGACGATGGAGATGGTGGGCGAGAACGCAATGGCCAGGGTGAAGATCGCCACCATGATCCACCAGGATCTGATCCGCTCCCCCAGCTCCCTGTAGTCGGATCCGCTACGCTGGCGCAGCACCCGCAACAGCAGGCTGGAGAAGAGCAGCAGCGCGTAGACGCCGCCCAGCGCCCAGATAACGGGCATCGCGAGGTCAAGCATTACCGGTCCCTCCCCCGACACTTTCAATCAAGGCCCCCCTGGCACGCTTGATCAGGGTGACCAGCGAGAGCGCCAGCATGGCCCAAACCAGCCAGTCGCTCCAGGTGCCGGCCTCGATCCCCAATCCCAGCAGCAGGCAGAGCAGGCCGAACCCGAAGGCGCGGTCGCTCTTGCCGAAAGGCCCGTCGTAGCGCCGCGAGGCCCCGACCTGTACCGAGACCACGCCAACCATCTCTACCATCACCGCGACGACCACAAGCACCACCACCAAGGGGGAATTGATGCCCGATACCAGCGCCAGGGGCAGGTAGAGAGCACTATCCGATATCACATCCCCCATCTCGTTCAACACAGCACCAAGGCGGCTTTGCATCCGGTGTTCTCGGGCCAGCATGCCGTCGATGGCGTTCAGCGCCATGCGAAGAAAGAGCCAGGGGGGCATCAGCAGCAACAGCGGTCTGCTGTCAGGATAGAGCGCGATGGCGGCACCGAGCGCGACCGACAACAACATGGCGGTCAGGGTGACTCCGTTGGCGGTTACGCCGAGTCTGACCAGGGAAGCGTTGAGCGGTCGCAGCAGATTCTGGAAGCGGGGCTTTAAATCGTAAATACTGGGCATTCTTTTTCCCGGTTGCCATTAAATTATTACTTTAAGTTTCGGAGTTCAAATCGTAATTCAGGCTCCGCCGTTTGCGTGGACCTGGCTGTCTGGGAAGGCGTCGGCCGCAGGGGCGCGGCCGTCGAGCGCCCAGGGACGGGTTTACAGCGTCTTTCCCAGACAGCCAAGTCCATGCAAACGGCCCCGAATAGTACTCTGAACTCCGAAACTTGAGTTATAAATCCACGAATCGGCGACGGCGCTTGGCATGGTAGCTCAACGGGAGTTCCGCTATCAACGTTTCCAGCGTCATCAGTAAGCACACCATAAGGATTTGCCCATTCAGATGGAAAGGAACTCAGCGCTGGGTGCCGGTTTGCGATGCTCCGTTGGAAACTTCAAAAGAATGCTGTACTGTCTTATCGACCCGGCAACTCAATAGCGGAACCCACCCACAAGGATGCCATTCGAGACCACACACAACTTAACAAGCTTCGCGCGACGCTTGCTCGGATTGTGGTTATTGTTGCTGCTGGCAACCCCGGTGCATGCCGGCACCATGGATACCCTTGCCGAGTCGCGCAGTCAGCACCCTGGCAAGAGCGCTGTCCATGTCCTCGAGAAAGGCGAAGAGTCGCTGTTGACGCGGGCGTGGCTGACTGAAGCCGCGGAACGAACCATCGATGTGCAGTATTTCATCTGGAGCACGGATAATATCGGCACCCTGGCCAGCGAGCGCCTGCTCAGTGCCGCCGAAAGAGGTGTCAGGATACGTGTCATCGTAGATGATCTGTTGATCGACGCCGAACCGCAAACACTCCTCTCTCTTGATGCTCACCCCAATATCGATATCAGGATCTACAACCCCGTACACTCGGTCGGCACGGATTTTTTAACCCGGCTTCGCCATCTGGTCACCGACTTCCGGGGGTCCAACCAGCGCATGCACGACAAGGTGGCGATCTTTGATGGAGCCATCGCCATCACCGGTGGGCGAAATATGGCTGACGAGTATTACGACTTTGATCACGCCTATAATTTCCGCGATCGCGATGTCATGGTTGCCGGTTCCGTGTTACCCGGTATGCAACAGAGCTTTGACGCCTTCTGGACAAGCCCCCTGACCGTCTCTCTCGACACCCTGCTCACCGATGAGAAGAAAACTCTGAGCGCAGAGCAGATAAAAGGCTATGTGGAGTGGCTGCATCGTTATGCCCGCAATCCTGACAACTTCGCCCCTGAAGTCCGCACCGCAATCTCCGACATGGGTGCACGCTTCGATGAGATCATCGCAGGAATGCACTGGACGAATGCCAACTACATCCACGACATCCCGGGGAAAAACAGCCAGACCCGACAACTGGACGGCGGCGGACAGACCACCAGTTCACTGATCAGCCTGCTGTCCGAGGCCCGGCGGCAGATCCTGATTGAAAGTCCATACCTGGTCATGCCCGAAAACGGCTTTGAGTTCTTCAGCGAATTGATGGGGAAAGGTGTCGAAATCGCCATCGTCACAAACTCGCTGGCCTCCACCGACAATCTCCAGGCCTACTCCGGGTATCAAAAACAGAAACAACGGCTGCTCGAACTCGGCATCAAAATCTACGAATTCAAACCCAGGCCGGGTATCCATCGCCAACTCATCGAGCGTCACGAGGAACTGGGCAAGGAGCCGCCAATCTTTGCCTTGCACGCAAAATCCCTGGTGATAGACAACCGCATCACCTATATCGGAACCTTCAATTTCGACCCCAGATCGGCAAATCTCAACACCGAGGTGGGACTCGTGATAGACGACGAGATGATTGCGCGAAAAGTGGCACGGGCGATCCGCCAGGACATGGCCGCTGAAAACAGCTGGGAGGCAGGTATCGACAATGGCGATCAACAGGTCGACTTTATGAAAAGGGTGAAAGCGACGCTATGGAGCCTGCTGCCCCTTGAGCCCGTCCTCTGAAAGGCACCCGGTTGCCTGCACGCCCACAGACCGGATACCTCGTTCAACATCGCTCGAGTATCACACTGCCCACCGAGTAACCGGCGCCAAAGGAGCTCAACAAACCTTTGTCACCGGATGACAAGTCTTCGCTGTAGAGATGAAACGCGATCACCGAACCCGCGGAACTGGTATTGGCGTAACGGTCGAGAACGATAGGGAGCTCATCGGCATCGGGATCGCGTCCAAGCAGTTTCTTCGCTGCAAACAGGTTCATCGTCAGGTTTGCCTGGTGCAGCCACAGACGCTTTAAATCCTTTGCCTCGAGCTGCATCTGCTGCAGATGCTGCTGAACGACACGCCCGACCAACGGCAGCAACTCCTTGAAAACCTTACGGCCGTTCTGTCTGAACAACTTGTCGCTGCTGTCCCGGGTCTGTGGATCGCAACTGTTCAGGAATCCGAAATTGTTACGGATGTTATTGGAAAACTCGGTTTTGAAACTGGTCCCGAGGATGCGGAACGCCTTGCTGGAACCACAGTCCGACTCGGATTCGAGCACCACAGCGGTGGCGACATCACCGAAGATAAAGTGGCTGTCGCGGTCACGAAAGTTCAGGTGTGCCGAGGTGATTTCAGGGTTGATCACCAGTGCGCGGCGGACATTGCCCGAACGTATCGCATCCGCGGCCGCCCCGATGCCGAAGGTAGCCGAGGAGCAGGCCACGTTCATATCGTAGCCATAGCCGGTACAACCCAGGTGGTGCTGAATCTCGATGGCGATCGCCGGGTAGGCGCGCTGCAGGTTGGAACAGGCGACGATCACCAGGTCGATATCCTGCGCCTCGCGCCCGGCGTTCTCCAATGCCTGCCTGGCGGCGGCGGAGCCGATTTCGCCGAGCAGGCACAACTCCTCATCCGCCCTTTGCGGAATATTCGGCCGCATAACCCGAGGATCCAGAATACCCTCCTTGTCGACAACAAAGCGGTTTTTGATGCCGGAGGCCTTGACGATGAAGTCGGTGCTTGAATACTCCAGTGCCAGCAGCGTACCCGCTGCGATCTCGTCACTATGTTGAGCGTTGAACAGATCGACATATTGGTTGAATGAACGCACCAATTCTTCATTGCTGATGCTATGAGGCGGGGTGTATAGGCCACTGCCACTTATCACGATCTCAGTCACTGCTGCTCCTCACTATTAACACTAATCATGGTTTCGCATGTGCATGTTAGGCGAAATCGCCGGTTAAGGAACAAAATATGCCGCTAATTGGGAAGGTGGTTCCCATCAATGGAAAAATCCAGCCTTGTTCGCGCAATGAAGACAATAACCGTACTATAATTGTGGTATTGCCTGTCTGCTCAGCGAGAGAGCTTGTTTGCATGTCATCGATAAGAGACATCGCCATCTCCGAGATCATGTCCTCCCAGGTCCACACTTTAAGTCCGCAGCGGACTTTTCTCGATGCCTTGCGCATGTTGGCGAAACTACAGGTTTCATGCCTGTTGGTGGCGCGAGACGGACAGGCACTCGGCATCCTGACCGAGCACGACGCGGTCCGCCTGCTCACCCTCGATGTACGATTCGACATACCGGTCTCGCAGATCATGAGCACCCCCGTGGTGACCGCGCCGGCGACTCTCGATTTCCGCTCGACCTACTATCTGCTGCTTGGGCACCAGGTAGGTCATTTGATTGTAACCGACAAAAACGGATCCCTGTGCGGGATCGTCAGCGAGACCGATCTTCGCTCCCATCTGGGACAAGAGCTGTTCCAAAAAACCCAAGATATACGCACGGCCACCGAGACATCGTTTGTAACCCTGCGGCAAGATGCCACCCTGCTGGACGCTATCCGACACATGGGGGAGGCGAACTGCGATTTCGTGCTTGTACTGAACAAAAATGAGATCTGCGGCATTATCACGGAACACGATATCCCCCGGTTGCTCGCAGACGATATCGACAACCGCTATCTACCATTGAAACAGGTCATGAGCAGCCCCCTCGTAACCATTTCAACCCGGAACTCCCTGGCCGAGGCGGCGGCGCGCATGCAGCGGCAACAGATCCGCCATATGGTCGTTCTGGACAACCAGCGGCAGATAGTCGGGATACTCAGCCTGCATCGTCTGCTCGAGCACCTCGGTGGCGTGATTATCGATCACGCCTGGGAAGAACGCAGGTCGGCCGAGCTGGCGCATATCCACACCCGTCTGCTGCTCGAAATGGAGCACGAGTTCGCCCGCCTGCTGCAGGATGAGCCGAATCGGGAATCGATCCTGCAGGCGATGCTGGACGCAGCCCTGCGTCTGCCGGAAATCGATGGCGGCGCGCTATTCAAGCAACAGCCGGAAGGAAACTTCATGCTCGTGCGGCATCGCGGTCTCTCCTCCGCCCTGGTCGAGCACATCACTGAACTGCCCGCCGACGCCTCGGAGGTCAGGGCGATTCGCCAAGGTGTTTTCCTGAGCTGTTGTGACGCGGAGGCTCCGCTCTGCAACGAATCCAGACTGGTCGCGAGTCCCCCGGTGAAGGAGGCCGGAATCCAGGCAATAGCCCTGCTGCCGCTTCGTATCGGAGACGACGTGCAGGCCTGTCTCTATCTTGTGAGCCAGCGTGTGGATGCCCTGGCGCCCGACACCATGACCGCGTTGGACACCTTGAGCCGCCAGTTCTCCCAGGCGCTGGAAAAACTCGCTGCGGTCAACCTGGCCAACTCCCGCCTGGATGCGCTGAGGCGCAGCGAAGAGACCCTGCGCACTCTCATCGATGCCATGCCCGATGTCATCTGTCTCAAGGACGGCGAGGGTCGCTGGCTGTTGGCCAATGCATTCAATCTGCACCTCTTCCAGCTGGAAGGTGTCGCCTACCAGGGTAAGCGGGATTCCGAACTCGGTCACTTCAGCCCCTTCTATCGCGACGCCCTGCTCAATTGCGAGGCGACGGACGAGCGGACCTGGCGGAGCGGCAAGGCGATCCGTTCGGATGAGATCATTCCCTGCCCCGACGGTTCGAGCCTGATCTTCGATGTCATCAAAGTACCGACTTTTCGCGCAGACGGAACACGCAAGGGACTGATCGTGGTAGGCCGCGATATCACCGACCGCAAACGCGCCGAGGATCAACTGCAAAAACTCGCTCACTTCGACTCCCTGACCCATCTACCCAATCGCGCCCTGCTGAGCGATCGCCTGCGCATCGCCTCCGCCCAGACCAAGCGCAAAGGTACCTTGCTTGCGGTCTGTTACCTGGACCTTGACGGCTTTAAGCCGGTTAACGACCGCCACGGTCACGATATCGGCGATCGGCTGCTCGTCGAGGTGGCGGACCGACTCAGTGAATCGCTGCGAGCCGGCGACAGCGTCGGTCGTCTGGGTGGCGACGAATTCGTGCTGCTTCTCAACGACCTGAACAACGACAACGAATGTCACTTCACTCTTGAACGCATCCTGAAGAGACTCTCGGCCCCCTACCACGTAAATGGTTATGAATTTATCTTGAGCGCCTCCATCGGAGTCACACTCTACCCAAACGACGCCACCGACAGCGATACGCTGTTGCGCCACGCCGACCAGGCCATGTACGAAGCCAAGCAGGCGGGACGCAATCGCTACCATTTCTTCGATGTGGGGAAGGACCGGCGTCTGCGTGTCCTGCGCGAATCCCAGCTGCATATTCAACAGGCGCTGCGCAACGGCGAGATGACACTCCACTATCAGCCCAAGGTGAACATGCGTCATGGCCAGGTCTATGGTGTCGAGGCATTGATACGCTGGTGCCACCCGCAGCGAGGATGGATTCATCCGCTCGAGTTCCTGCCGCAGATCTCTGAGACCGACATCGCCATGGAGATCGATCTCTGGGTGTTGAAGCAGGCATTGCAGCAGATCAAAGCCTGGCGCGAGGTGGGCCTGGCGCTCACGGTCAGTGTCAACATAGGCGCCCACACCCTCGGCCATGGGGATTTCCAACGCCAGCTTGAAGCTCTGCTACACCAGTATCCGGAACTGCCCTACAACACCCTCGAGCTGGAGATCCTGGAATCGGTGGCATTGGACGACATCCATCACGTCTCCAGCGTCATGGAGCAGTGTCGCAAGCTGGGCATAGGCTTTGCGCTGGACGATTTCGGCACCGGCTACTCCTCGCTGCTATATCTGCGGCACCTGCCCGCGAGCATGCTCAAGGTGGATCAATCCTTCGTACGCGACATGCTCGAAGACTCCGACGACCTGAACATCGTCGAAGGCATCATCGGCCTGGCGGACGCGTTCCAGTGTGACGTGATCGCCGAAGGGGTCGAAAGCAAAGAGCATGGCGACCTGCTGCTACAGCTCGGCTGCAGCCTGGCCCAGGGGTTCGGCATCGCCGCACCGATGGCGGCGACGGAACTCCCCGCGTGGATCGATCGTTATAACCAACCCGCCTGCTGGCGCAGGTACCAGGAGTTTTCCGGTCCGCATCCGGATGTCCAGCTGCTGTTGATGAGCCTGGAACACAAACGATGGGTCGAAAAGATATTGCATATGATCGAACACGACCCGACCCGGGAAGATGCCTTGGCGAATCTGAGCCTGGCGTCGGTGGAGTGCCGCTTCGGACGCTGGTATCAGGGCCCGGGCAAACACCGATTCGGCAATCGCCCGTTATTCCAGGAGATGGGAGACGTCCACGAACGGGTACATCAACTCAGTCTCAGGCTGATCGAACTATGGCAGGCCGGCCTGATGAAAAACAGTGACGAATTAAAACAGGAGTTATTGGTGGAGCGCGACAACCTTCTCAGCAACCTCGAGGATTTGCGTGAATATCACTAAACGGAGGGATCACCGTTCGGTTAACTTATCCAGATCCGCGGCTGGCACATAGTAGTTTATCCCGCCTTTACTGAAGCCCAGCCAACGCTCACTCTTTGTCGTGACCTCAAATTTGAAACGAGAGTAGCTGCGTGCCGGCATGTCAGCTATCTTCTTCGACGACCTGTCCGGGGAGATATAGAGAGACGTTGCCTTGTTGGCCACATATTTCTTCGGTTTGATCTTTGTCGTCGCCACCCTTGGAATCAACTGCAGGTTCGCTGCCTGTGTGTAGTATTGCCTACCACTTTTCTTGAAACCCAACCATTGCATGCCATCCACATCGGCTTGCAAGGTAAACTTATGCACGACACCGGGCTCCATCGAGCCCACTGACTCCATGCGTGTATCCGGCCTGTTGTATAGATGGGTCTTGTCGGTAACCAGATAGTTCGCCGACTCTATGCGGCTTGCGCCAACCTTGGGAAACATCTCATCGCCTTTGGCTGGTCGGACATAAGCGACCTTCATACGCCGCAGCAGTTTACGCGCCGACATATAACCGCTGATGACCGTACCATCGTCGAACACTATCGTGGGTGTACCCTTGACTCCCAACTTCTTCCCGAGCGCGTAGTTTTTTTCAACTGGATTGCTGCAATCCGCTGGCTCCTGACGCAGCCCCATCTTGGCATCGGTCAGCGCCTTTTTCGGATCGTTGGCACAATAGACAGAGACAAATTTATTGAAAACAGCTGACCCGATCCCTCCAAGGGGGAATGCGACATACCGAACATCCACGCCTGATGCATTCAAGGTGGGTATTTGAGTGTGCAGCTTTCTGCACTGACTGCAATCGATATCGGTGAAAACGGTGATTTGGCGAGACTTGCCCGCCGACTCGTAGACGATCATTTCGTCAGACGCAATGCTCTCTGTCAGGCTTTTGTATTCAGCTTCGGTGATTGCCCAGGCAGGCGAAATGATGGAGAGCAGGAATATTGCCGCAAGGGTTGCCATCATGTCCTTCATGATAAATGGATCTCCGTGTTGTTTTCGATCATTCCATTGCCATCGATCCATTCTACTCTAAATGGTTAATCCGGGCTAACAACAGTGTTACAGCAAAGCACACCGACGCAAGCGCCCCTGCTCACCTCAATCGGCGGATTTTGACCGCTTGACGCTACTCGACCCTGGTCAGGCTTCCGACAGCAATATCACAGGGATCACTAAGTTCATCGGTGTACCATCTGTAGACCAGTTCGTTTGCTGATTGATCGGTCAATTCAACAATCCCCTGATCACAACAGACACCCCGGCCAAAGGTTATCGACTCCCTGAACAGTAACTGGGCGTCGCTCTCTTGCATCAAAGTCAGTGTGCCCCCACAGTTCAACGAGGGATACTCGATCAGCTGTTCATCGAGCTTGAGATCGACACGTATGGTCCAGGATATACCCGGTTGTTGTCCCTCGCCTTCCCACACACCGACCTTACCAGCCAAACCATCCCCAATAGGCGGTTCAGTCTGGTTACTCAATTGGTCAAGTGTATTTTGCAGATGAGCTACCGCCTGATCGGCATCGATAAGCGTCGTACATGTTGTATTCTGCTGGCCGGCGTTGGCGACAAGATTGGCCACTTTGGAATCGAAATCGGGATCTTCAAAATCGATTTCCATCCCGGTGGCGGCAAGCAGCGCCTCGCCGCTGATAGTGATACCGTTTTCGGGATCACAATCCTGATCCAGTGATTGCAACAGCCTGGCCATATTGACCACACCCGTGTGATTGATATCCTCCACCCCTGCCAGTTCGAGCGGGGTAAGAATCTGCGCTGCGGTAACGGCGGGAAACTCCAGGTCGCCCAGACCAAAGACTACCGTCTCTCCTGCCAGGTAGGTAAATTCACCATTGGCGCCGGTAACACCACTTCTTGACTGAGTATAATAGGTCAGACCTGCACAGGCAGCATCAAGAAACCGCCCGGTCAGTACTTCCTCGTCCGACGAACCGCCGGAGCCTCCCCCGCACCCGTTAATCAACAACAATCCCAACAAACCAATACCCTGTAATGTACGATCCCTAACTTCCATTATCATGCCCCTTATCAAATGATTTCCCAAAAATAGAATGTTATTTATCTTGTTCTGATTCGTAACCTACGTGACTACGTAGTATTGATTCTGATTATTCCAGTTTGATATACCCTTGTGCAGTAGCGAAATGCACCGCCGCGGTAACGCTACTCGTCTTGAATTTATAGAGAATGCGTCGGGTATGATAATCAACCGTATGGTAAGAAATATTTAGCTTGTCTGAGATTTCAGCCTTGGTCGAACCCACTGCCAGCCATTGCAAAACCTCATTTTCTCTGGATGTGAGGGTGATGCGGTTTGATCGAGAAGAGCATTTTTCATTCAAACGCCAGTAGTTGGCGTAAAATTGCAAAGACAGGTTATGGATGGTCCACAGGACCTGCAGATCACAGACCACACCCTTCGATGAACTGGCCAGCCCAATACCGGCGTTAGTACCCTCAGGCCCATGCAAAGGCATTCCCAATCCATCATAAAGATTCGCGTCTGCAGCCTCGGCGAACAGCAGCTGCTGTCTTGCTGTCATCTGCTCGTCTTTCTGCAGCCGTTTCCAGGTAAAGGGAGAAATCTGCTTCTTGATCTCCAACCTTACAGGGTCGATCTTGTCGTAATCCTGCGCCAGATAGTAATCGACCCAATCATCGGGATAGCTGCTTACTATCCCATGTTGTGCAGGTTGTTGCAGTCTTGGATGGTCTGACAACAAGGCCAGGAGAACGCGGTCATAACCGAACTGTTCAACGGCTTGGGAATAGGAGAGAAAGAGTTGATCAACATCACCGGCCCGGCGCATGTCATCGATAACATCTTCTGTTTTCATCCTGACCAACACCCTGTCGAATCGCCCTGGGTCATCACCAGAGAAAGTCCAAAGGATGAATACTATAGCGTCAAACTACCTATTCGCGATTGACCCACAGCAAGCGGATTCGATTCAATCGCCCGAATAGAGCTCGACATCCATTTTTGGGGGCATCTGAAGATGAAAGCCCTTGGAGCGCAGATTGGCCATCACCAGGGCAACATCCTCGCGGGCCAGCTTTCGCTGCTCGGTCAAGGTGAGATCCATCACCAGTACCGGTTTGCCGAAACGCTCCATCAAGGCTCGCGGAACACAGGAGAAATCATCCTCGCTGGCGATATAGAGATACATCTCACCCTTGCGTGGGCTGCGGTAGATCCAGCAGGGCAGCTCCGGCTGTGTCATACGGAAGTTACATTCAAGGGCGGTATCTGCACTTGATTCAGCCGCCAGATATCCTGGTTGTATTCCAGGATTGTGCGGTCAGTGGAAAAACGCCCGCTCATCGCGCTATTGACGATACTCATGCGGATCCAGCGATCCTGGTCCCGGTAGGCCTGGGCAACCTGTTCCTGGGCTTTGACATAGCTGCAAAAATCGGCAGCGGTCATCCAGGGATCGTAAGGATTGCGAACAGACTCGATAATGGGGTCGAATATACCGGGTTCGAACTGATTGAAATAACCGCTTTCCAACAACTGCATCACCCTTTTCAAACCGTTGTCCTTTTCGATGATCAGATTGGGCATGTAGTGGTGGCGCATCTCTTCCACCTTTTCGCTGGTAAGCCCGAACAGGAAGAAGTTGGCCTCTCCCACCTCTTCGAGTATCTCAATATTCGCACCATCGAGGGTACCGATGGTGACCGCACCATTCATCATGAACTTCATGTTGCCGGTACCCGAGGCCTCCTTTCCCGCGGTGGAGATCTGTTCCGAAAGATCGGTACCAGGGGCAATAACCTCCATCGCCGTCACCCGGTAGTTCGGCAGAAAGGCGACCTTGAGAAGATCACCCACCTGCATATCATTGTTCACCACCTTGGCGACGCTGTTGACCAGTTTGATGATGAGCTTGGCCATATGATAACCGGGAGCCGCCTTGCCGCCGATCAAAACACAACGTTTGGTCCAGTTATCGGTATCCCCCGCCTTGATGCGATTGTAGAGATGAATGACATGGAGGATATTGAGCAGTTGGCGCTTGTACTCATGGATACGCTTAACCTGGACATCGAACATGGCTTCGCAATCGAAGCTCACGTTGCAATCGATCCTCACCATCTCCGCCAGGCGTTGTTTGTTTTCTCTCTTGACCTGCTGCCACTTGCGTTGAAATTCGGGATTGCCGGCATTGTCAGTCAGCTTCTCCAGTGCCGGCAGATCCGAGATCCAGCCATTGCCCACTGTTTCATCGAGCAGCCTGTGCAGGCCCGGGTTGCATGCGGCAAGCCAGCGCCTCGGAGTAACGCCGTTGGTTTTGTTGTTGAAGCGCCGCGGCCAGTACTCGTAGAAATCCCGAAACAGGCCCTGTTTCAACAACTCCGTATGCAGCGCCGCGACGCCATTGACGGAAAAACTGCCGACTATGGCCAGATAGGCCATGCGAACCATCGGCGTTTCACCCTCTTCGATTATCGACATGCGCCGCAAGCGATCGGTATCACCAGGCCAGTGCAAGGCAACCTGGCTCAGGAAGCGGGCATTGATTTCATAGATGATCTCCAGCAGCCTGGGCAGCAGACACTGGAACAGCTTTACCGGCCAGCGCTCAAGCGCCTCGGGCAGAAGCGTGTGGTTGGTATAGGCCATGGTGTTGCTGGTTATCCCCCAGGCCTGATCCCAACCCAGACCCTGCTCATCCATTAGCTGGCGCATCAACTCGGCAACCGACACACTGGGGTGAGTATCGTTTAGCTGAAAACAGTTTTTCTCGGCAAAGCCCTCGAAATCCCCGTGATTCTCTTTCCATTCGCGGATCACGTCCTTGATGCTCGCGGAGGCGAGAAAGTACTGCTGGCGCAGCCGCAACTCCTTGCCGTTCTCGCTGGCGTCGTTGGGATAGAGCACCATGGTGATATGCTCGGCGTTGTTTTTCGCTTCAACCGCCTCGGTGTAACTGCCGGCGTTGAACTCCTCCAGGTTGAACTCGTCGGTCGCCGCGGCCTTCCATAACCTCAGGGTGTTGACCGTGCCGTTGCGATAACCCGGCACCGGCAGGTCGTAGGGCACGGCCAGTACATCCTGGGTATCGACCCAGCGCACGGAACCGTTGATATGTTCAGTGTGGCCACCGAACCTGATGCGTTGGGTATATTCCGGACGCTCCAGTTCCCAGGGATTGCCGTCACGCAACCAGTGATCCGGATCCTCGATCTGATAACCGTTGGCGATATGCTGGCGGAACATACCGTACTCGTAGCGCAATCCATAACCGCGAACCGGGAGCTCAAGCGTTGCGCAACTGTCGAGAAAACAGGCGGCAAGACGCCCCAGGCCACCGTTACCCAGACCTGCGTCCGGTTCACTCTCTCGAATATCGTCCAGACTGATACCCAGATCGATAAAGGCCTGGGTTACCTGTTCACTGACATCCAGGTTGAGGATGGCGTTGCTCAGGGTCCTCCCCATGAGAAACTCCAGCGAAAGGTAGAAGGTCCGCTTGCAGTCTTCGCTCTCATAGGTCGAGCGGGTGCGTTTCCAGCGCTCGATCAGACGGTCCCGGACCGCCAGCGCTAGGGCCTTGTAGGGATAGTGGCTGGAGGTGCAGTGATCATCCCTGCCCAGGGTATGAGCAAAATAGCGCCGGAAGTCGAATGAGATGGCGCCGGCATCCATGCTCAGCGGCGGCAAGGGAGCCAAGGGGTTACAGGTTTGGTTCAATGGTTCTGAAGCAGAGGTCTGTTTTTTTGACACAGTGCGGCTCCATAGAAAAGCTGACTGATCCCGGCGCAGTCATTACCCGCCGGGATCAGTAAAACAGTCACCACCGCGGCAGGTCGGTAGTACCCATGAGATATTCGTCAACCGCACGTGCAGCCTGACGTCCCTCGCGGATCGCCCATACTACCAGGGATTGGCCACGACGCATGTCACCAGCGGCAAACACATTATCGATCGAGGTTTTATAGGCATTCGCCCCGTCGGTCACGGCCTTCACATTACCCCGGCCGTCCAACTCCACACCCAGCTCTTCGAGCAAGCCCTCATGCACCGGATGGACAAAGCCCATCGCAAGCGTCACCAGCTCGGCCTTGATTTCGAATTCGGAATCGGCAACCTCGCTCATCTTCCAGTTGCCGCTCCCATCCTTCTCCCACTCCACATTGACACAACGCACACCCGCAAGGTTGCCGTCACCGTCATCGAGAAAGGCTTTGGTGGCGACCTGCCAGTGCCGCTCGCACCCCTCTTCCTGGGAACTCGAGGTGCGCATCTTGTTGGGCCAGTCAGGCCAGGTGGTACCCTTGTCCTCTCTCTCGGGCGGTTTCGGCAGGATCTCCAGCTGGGTTACCGAGGCGGCGCCATGGCGGTTTGAGGTACCGATACAGTCTGAGCCTGTATCGCCACCGCCGATCACCACCACATGTTTTCCCTCTGCGGATATAAAGTTGTCCACTTTGTCACCCTGTATGCGATGACTGTTGCTGCGCAGGAAATCCATTGCGAAGTGGACCCCGTTCAACTCACGACCGGGTATCGGCAGATCGCGGGGTTTCTCGGAGCCGCCGGTCAGCAGAACCGCATCGAACTCATCGAGCAGCCGTTTGCCGGTAATATCGATCCCCACGTGTACGCTGGTCTTGAATTCAACCCCTTCGGTACGCATCTGGGCCATGCGCCGGTCGATCACCTTCTTGTCGAGCTTGAAGTCCGGAATACCATAGCGCAACAGGCCACCAATGCGGTTCTGTTTTTCATACAACACCACTGCATGCCCGGCACGGGCGAGTTGTTGTGCGGCGGCCATACCGGCCGGCCCCGATCCCACCACCGCGACACGCTTACCGCTTTTGTGATTGGCGATCTGGGGCTTGACCCAACCCTCGCTCCAGGCCTTCTCGATAATGCTGTACTCGATGGTCTTGATGGTGACCGGTTCATCTTCCAGATTCAGGGTACAGGCCGCCTCACAGGGCGCCGGACAGATGCGCCCGGTAAATTCGGGAAAATTGTTGGTGCTGTGCAGCACGTCGATCGCGGCACGCCAGTCACCACGGTAGACCAGATCGTTCCAGTCAGGAATGATATTGTTCACAGGGCAACCGTTGTGGCAAAAGGGGATCCCACAATCCATGCAACGCGCGCCCTGCTGACTCACATTCTCTTCACTCAGCGGTATCACGAACTCGTTGTAGTGGATGATACGGTCCGCTACAGGCGCATAGGTCCTGTCCTGGCGCGCGATCTCTTTGAATCCTGTTGGCTTGCCCATCTCAAACCCCCCCTTGACCGGCTGGCGCACCGGCACGCTGTACCTGCATCTCTTTCAAGGCACGTCGATACTCCACCGGCATGACTTTCACAAACTTCGGCAGCATACCCTCCCAATTGTCGAGAATACGCTTGGCAACCTCCGAATTGGTGTAGTGCAGATGACGTTCTATCAGTTGTTTCAGACGCAATGCATCGTAACGCGTCATATCGTGGCTGAGATCGACCATGCCATGACTTTCGAGATCGCCGCCCTGATGATCCAGGGCCTCGAGGGCGTCATCCTCCTCCTCGATCGGCTCCAGCTCCACCTGCGCCATGTTGCAACGTTCACTGAAGTCGCCCGACTCATCCAGCACATAGGCTATGCCACCGGACATGCCCGCAGCGAAATTGCGGCCGGTGGGACCGAGACAGACCACGATACCGCCGGTCATGTACTCACAACCGTGATCGCCGACCCCCTCGATCACCGCGGTGACACCGGAGTTGCGCACTCCGAAGCGCTCGCCCGCGACACCGCGGAAGTAGCACTCACCGCCGATAGCGCCATAGAGTACGGTATTGCCGACGATGATGTTCTCCTCCGCCTTGCCGATTCCGGAGTTTTGCGGCGGATAGATCACCAGGCGCCCGCCGGAGATTCCCTTGCCGACATAGTCGTTGCCCTCCCCCGCCAGTTCGACGGTGACACCCTTCGCCAGCCAGGCACCGAAGGATTGTCCCGCCGTGCCCTTGGCCTTGATGTAGATGGTGTCGTCGGGCAAGCCCTCATGACCATACTTTTCAGCCACCCGCCCGGAGAGCATAGTGCCGAATGTACGATTGTAATTGTGGATATCGATCTCGATCTTCACCGCCTCACCCCGTTCGAGCGCGGGCTGGGCACGTTTGATCAGCTCCAGATCGATGGCCTTGTCGAGCCCGTGATCCTGCTGTTCACAGTTGAACAGGGCTACATCGGGTCCGGCTTCGGGTTTGTTCAGCAGACGGCTGTAGTCCAACCCTTTCGCCTTCCAGTGTTTGATCGCCTTGCGCATATCGAGACGGTCGCTCTGGCCGACCATTTCGTTCCAGGTTCTGAATCCCAGCTCTGCCATGTAGCTTCGAACCTCCTCGGCGACGAAGAAGAAGTAGTTGATGATATGTTCCGGTTTGCCGGTGAAACGCTTGCGCAGCTCAGGATCCTGGGTCGCGATACCCACGGGGCAGGTATTGAGATGGCACTTGCGCATCATCAGACAGCCTTCGGCTATCAACGGCGCGGTGGCGAAGCCTATCTCATCGGCACCCAGCAGGGCAGCGATGACCACATCGCGCCCTGTCCTCATACCACCGTCCGCCTGTACCGCAATACGGCCGCGAAGCTTGTTCAGCACCAGTGTCTGGTGGGTCTCCGAGAGACCGATCTCCCATGGCGACCCGGCGTGCTTGATCGAGGTCAGAGGGCTGGCGCCCGTACCGCCGTCATAACCGGAGATGGTGACATGGTCCGCATGGGCCTTGGAGACGCCCGCGGCAACCGTGCCGACACCGACCTCGGATACCAGTTTCACCGAGATACGCGCGTTGGGATTGACGTTTTTCAGGTCATGGATCAGTTGCGCCAGATCCTCGATCGAGTAGATGTCATGGTGCGGCGGTGGTGAGATCAGCCCCACCCCAGGGGTGGAGTGACGCACCCTGGCGATCTGCTGGTTGACCTTGTGACCGGGCAGCTGGCCACCCTCACCGGGCTTGGCCCCTTGCGCCATCTTGATCTGGATATCGTCGGAGTTGACCAGATACTCCGTGGTCACGCCAAAGCGACCTGAAGCCACCTGTTTGATCGCCGAGCGCTCGGGATTCCTGCTGCCGTCCTGCAGAGGATTGAAGCGCTCCGGCTCTTCGCCACCCTCACCGGTATTGGATTTGCCGCCAATGGCATTCATCGCCCTGGCCAGGGTCGAATGTGCCTCGTAGGAGATGGAACCGAACGACATGGCACCAGTGGCGAACCGCTTGACGATCTCGCTCGCTGGCTCCACCTCGTCCAGGGGCAGCGGCTGTTGCGCCGGCTTGAACTCGAACAGGCCTCGCAGGGTCAGCAGGATCTCGTTCTGGTTGTTGATCGCATCGGCAAAGGATTTATAGGTATCCCAATCGTTGCTGCGAACCGCATGCTGTATTTTGGCGATGGTTTGCGGAGTCCAGTTATGATCCTCGCCACGAAGCCTGTAGGCGTAGTCCCCCCCCACATCGAGGTGCTTTTTGTAGATCAGTTGATCGCCATAGGCCTTGTCGTGCCACTTTACAGCCTCAGCCGCAATCTCGGGCAGATCCGCCCCTTCTATGGTAGTGGTGGTACCGGTGAAATAGGCATCGATGAAGTTGCCGGAAAGCCCAATCGCATCAAAAATCTGCGCCCCGCAATAGGACTGATAGGTCGAGATGCCCATTTTGGACATCACCTTTTTCAAGCCCTTGCCCACTGCTTTGATATAGCGTCTCTGGGCTTCTGCGAAAGCCAGCGGCTCACCTAAGGAGGGCAGCAACGCCTGAATCGTATCGAAAGCCAGATAGGGGTTCACCGCCTCCGCGCCATACCCCGCAAGGGTAGCGAAGTGGTGTACTTCGAGGGCCGCACCCGTCTCGAGCACCAGGCCCGATTCGGTACGCAGGCCCTTGCGAATCAGGTGATGATGCACCGCCGAAGTAGCCAGCAGCGCGGGGATGGCGATATTGTCCGCATCCACACGACGATCAGACAGAATCAGGATATTGAATCCCTCGCGTACCTTCTGCTCCGCCTGCTCGCAGATAGCGGTGAGTGCCGGCTTCATGCCGTCGACGCCATTCAGCGCAGGATAGACGATATCCAGGGTTTTGGTCCTGAAGGCCCCGCCGGTGTTATCTTCGATATGGCGGATCCGTTCCAGATCCTCATTGGTCAGTACCGGTTGCGAGACCTCCAGGCGCATGTGATCACCGGCATCCTCCATGTTCAGCAGATTGGGTCGCGGCCCGATCAGACTCACCAGCGACATCACCAACTCCTCGCGGATCGGATCGATGGGCGGATTGGTCACCTGTGCGAAATTCTGCTTGAAGTAGGTTGACAGATGCTTCGCCCGCAGCGAGAGCACGGATGGCGGATTGTCCGCACCCATTGAACCCGTGGCCTCCTGACCGGTCAGTACCATCGGCGTCAGCAGGAATTTTATATCCTCCTGGCTGTAACCGAAGGCCTGCTGCGCATCGAGCAGGTTCTCGTCATCCGGCGCCATCGGCGCAACATCCGACGGCAGTGAATCGAGATAGATCTGGGTCTGGTCCAGCCAGTCCTGATAGGGTTTGGCGCCGGCAAGATCGGCCTTGATCTCGGCATCGTCGATGATACGCCCCTGTTCCAGGTCGATGAGGAACATCTTGCCGGGCTGCAAGCGCCATTTTTTCACGATCTTCTCTTCGGGTATGTCGAGCACGCCCATCTCAGAGGCCATCACTACCAGGCCGTCCTCGGTGATCAGATACCGGGCGGGGCGAAGACCGTTGCGATCCAGGGTGGCGCCGATCTGCCTGCCATCGGTGAAGGCCACCGCCGCAGGCCCGTCCCAGGGCTCCATCAGCGCGGCATGGAACTCATAGAACGCCCGCCGCTGCTTGTCCATTAATTTATTTCCGCCCCAGGCCTCCGGAATCAGCATCATCATTGCATGGGCCAGGGAATAGCCGCCGGCGACCAGTAGCTCCAGCGCATTGTCAAAACAGGCGGAGTCGGATTGACCCTCCGGGATCAGCGGCCAGATCTTCGCAAGATCCTCGCCCAGGACTTCTGAGGCCATGGAGTTCTTTCGCGCACTCATCCAGTTGACATTGCCACGCAGGGTGTTGATCTCGCCATTGTGGGCAATCATGCGGAACGGATGGGCAAGATCCCATGTCGGGAAGGTATTGGTGGAAAATCGCTGATGTACCAAGGCGAGGGCTGATTGCATGCGCTCATCCTGCAGGTCGAGGTAGAAATCACCGACCTGGTTTGCCAGCAACATCCCTTTGTAGACGATCGTCCTGGATGAGAACGAGGTGAAATAGAAGGCGTCCGCCCCCTCAATCTCGGCCTGTGTGACTCTGTTTTCGATCTGTTTGCGAATCACGAACAGTTTGCGCTCGAAGCTATCCTGATCACTGCAATTCGCACCACGGGCGACAAAAACCTGCCTGATCAGCGGTTCTGTGGGAATCACGCTCTCACCCAGACCCTGGTTGTTGACCGGCACATCACGCCAACCAAGCAATGCCTGCCCTTCGGCTGCAATGAACGACTCGATCGTCTCTTCGCACAGAGTACGGCTCGCCCCATTGCGCGGCAGAAAAGCCATACCGATGGCATATTCGCCTTGCGGGGGGAGTTCGAAATCGACCACACCACGGATGAAGGTATCCGGGATCTGCAGCAATATACCTGCACCATCACCAGCCTTCGGATCGGCCCCGACAGCGCCACGATGAGCGAGGCGGTCAAGAATATTAAGACCCTGTCGAATGGTATCGTGGCTCTTTATCCCTTTGATGTTGGCTACGAAACCGACACCGCAGGCATCATGTTCATTGGCGGGATCATAGAGTCCCTGCTTCGGTGGTAAAGCACCTTGGTTCATTACGCAAACCTCATTTCACACACCCCAGATAGGTCGACACCTCACCGAGGATTATGCAATAACCTGATACAAGGGGTTCACAGCGACCTGTCAGGTCGCCAGGTTACATCCAGCAGCCTCGACCCATCATAGCTCCATCGGAAATGCACGGAGCATCACGACCGGGGTACCAGAAGACACAGAACATCGTAGGATACTTGAGAATCACCCATCAAGCCAGCTTGAATAGATTCCCCACATAGATGCAACCAAGCAAAACGCGCTTGGCCAAAAACAAACAGACACAACTCATAAGTATTAATAATTGTTAGAATATCAATAAGATATCACGAATTAACAAAACTGAAGCTCAACTTTTAGCGGCCTTTCTCCGCGAGAATCAAGTCTACAATCCCTCAGTCATTGTGCTTTAGACTTCTGAAGCGAGCCGAAGGTACGCGCCCATACGCCCGCTTTCTGAATTGCAGAAGGCAGCGTCGAGGCTGCCTGCATCGCGCTTTTTCGGTCGGGAAAATCGCCCCACAACAGTGCATACCAGGGCTTTCCTTTGCGACTCATCTCAAATGTGTGGGTCTCTTTATGCAGGCGATGCCTATCCACAAAACCTTTCAATGAATCGAGATTTTCAACCGCTATCAGCTGCAGTGTATAGTTTTCAGGTGAACGGGACATGACCCATTCCGGTTCCTCGTCCCCGGCTGCCACCATCTGCGCTGGCGACGACTCTGCCATGGCAACTTCCTCGTCCGGCCCGGCCTGGCGAGCCTCAGATACCCGCTTGGTCTCGACCCGATCCGGAATCGGCAGATCTTCTGTCGGCGGGGCCTTTATCTCCCCGGGTCCCGCTTCAGCGGTTACATCCGGTTGCTCTAGCTGGCGCTCATCCGCAACCGGCTCAACCGCTTCAGCGACTGCATTTTGAACACCGCCGGTCACAGCCTCCACAGAAATCCCGGCAGAGGCATCCGCGCTATCCGTGGCTTTCACCGGTTCATCACCTGTTTCCACGCTTCCAGGCCCATCCGGCTTCCCGGCTGAGCCAGAGGCGGCCTCACCCTTTCCAATCGACTCGGGAACATCGGTTGACATGGTTACCTGATCCGCCTCTTGCGCCAGAAGAGGCTGTTCTTCGACAATCGAGCCACGCTGAACTTCACCCGTTTCTCCAGCAGTGACATCGACTTGCATAGGCGCTGGCGTCTCTATCCGAGCCGATTCGGTTAATGGCTCTGGTTGCGATATCGCTGTCGCTGCCGGCACCGGTAGCGGCGCAATCTCCTTATCAGCGTATTCATCCGGCCTCGAATCAACCTCAGGTCCGAACAGCGAGCTGATGGGTCCCACAGAAAACAATATTATTATTATCAGCAGCAGAGGTATCCCACCGATGAGCAATTGCTTTCTGTAACCGCCCAGGCCGAACCCGTCTCTTCTCTTGTCTCCACCTTCACCCACAGCGCTGAGAATAGCGGTTGCCAGCTCACCGGGATTTCCACCCGTCTCTCTGTATAACCGGTTCAGCTTAACCTCGTCCAACGCAAGCTTCTCCGACAACCCCTCACTTTTTATAAGGAAAAACATGTAGGCTGACGCCTCCTGGCGAGTCATCGTCGGCATGTCGATAACCTGAATCGCCTGGGGTGACATAATCTGTAACTGGGGAGTCGAAAGCAGCAAATCGATCTGTTCATCGGCAAACAGCACGATACTGACGAGCCGCACGCCATCGAGCTGCCTTTCAAACAGTCGCAACAAGGTAATGAGACTCGTCGGTGGCAGCATCTGTGCATCATCGACCAGTAAAACGGGGATGCGGCCACGCTTGCGCAAAACCTCGAATCTGTCTACCAGACGTTGCAGTAATTCCCCAGCGATATCCGGTAGCCCACAACAGCGGGCAATGGTCGCCAGCAATCGCTCAGGCTGCATGGCGGGATCGGCTTCAAAGTGGCAAACCGACCAGCTCTCAGGCGCCAAATGTTGAATTTTTGACGCCAGCAGTGTTTTACCAATACCGGAGGGCCCTCTGACTAGAGGAACCAACTCACTGTTCTCGATCAAATGGCGCACCAGATCGAGCCGGGCGCTCACTTCCGTTGTGGAAAAAAAATCATAGGCGTCAGACATGCCTTCATTCCCCCTTGCTACCGTATCGAGACAAGGTTTCATTCAGATTATGCATCTCAAAGTCATCCGTTACCAAGGAGCGGCCGATCTCTTTCAGAAGTACGAATCGCAGACGGCCATCCAGCACCTTTTTATCTACCGCCATCAATTCGAGAAACCGCTCATTCGTCAGTGTCTTCGGGGGTACGATCGGTAGTCCGGCTTTTTCGATCAAAGCATAGATGCGTTCACAGGATTGATTTGACAGCCACCCTTGACGTCTCGACAGGTCAGCCGCCATACACATCCCGGTCGCGACCGCCTCACCATGCAACCATTCGCCATATCCCATTCCGGTTTCTATGGCATGACCGAAGGTATGGCCCAGATTCAACAGTGCCCGTTGTCCCGACTCCCGCTCATCAGCCTCGACAACGTCAGCCTTGCAACGGCAGGATCGTTGAATCGCGTAAGCCAATGCAACCGGGTCTCTTCGCAGCAATGAATCCATGTTCGACTCAAGCCATGCAAAAAACCCGGCGTCAATGATCAACCCATACTTGATCACCTCTGCCAATCCGGAGGATAGCTGCCTGTCATCCAGGGTGTTCAGGGTCGAGGTATCCGCAAGCACCACTCGCGGCTGGTAGAATGCCCCGATCATATTCTTGCCCAGCGGATGATTGACGCCTGTCTTGCCGCCGACGGACGAATCGACCTGTGATAGCAGTGTAGTGGGGACTTGAATAAAATCCACTCCGCGCTGATAGGTTGCCGCAGCGAAACCTGTCATATCGCCGATGACACCTCCACCAAGCGCAACCAGGGTTGCTGTCCTTGTAAAACGGTGTTCGAGCAATGCCGTGTAGATATGGTTCAGGACATCGAGTGTTTTGAACGACTCCCCGTCAGGCAGAATGCAGCTTTGCACTTCGTATCCCGAAAGTGCCTCAATAGTCTTTTGCAGATAGAGCGGGGCAATTGTCTCGTTTGTGACGACCATGACCTGATGCCCTGCGATATGTTCGCTGTAATACCCCGCATCGGCATAAATCCCCTCACCGATATATATCGGGTAGCTCCTTTCGCCCAGATCGACATCCAGCTTGCATTCACATTTACTCAATTCGTTGACCCCGCCTTTTTGATCATTGATTTGTCTGTTCGAGCAGCTTGCGGATCTCCAAAACCACAGCCTGCGTATTTCGCCCTTCAGTGCTCACAACCATATCGGCCGTCTGACGATAGAGCGGATCCCGCTCGGCCATCAATTCCTTCAATTTGTTCAACGGATCAGGGGTACTCAGCAATGGTCTGTTCTTATCTCTGTGTGTACGCTCGAATTGCTGGCGAACCGAACAGTGCAGATAGATAACCACACCACGGGCCGAGAGCAAATTGCGATTCTCTTCTCGCATGACCACACCACCTCCGGTGGCCAATACGATGCCTTCCCGCGCACTAAGCTCGTCGATCACGACACTCTCCCGATGGCGAAAACCATTCTCGCCCTCGAATTCAAATATCGTGGGAATATCCACACCGGTTCTACGCTGGATCTCATGATCGGAATCGACAAATTCCATGCGGAAGGACTCTGCCAGCTGCCTGCCAACGGTAGTCTTACCTGCACCCATCGGACCGATCAAAAATATATTGTTTACACGCATTGATCACTCGAGGTAGACCCTCACTCAACGAGGGTGACATTCTATTGCACATCTATAGCTATACAATGGAGTTGGCAGATCTGTACAGCTGTGCGCTCGATTATAGTTCTGAGTATCGCAAACAGTCGGCATATAACCAAATAAAAAGGCGCACCTGACGGCGCGCCTTACTATGTGAACAAAAACGGCAGTCAGCGAACCGTCAATGTCTCCTTGAGGATCTTCGGTGTGACGAAAATCAGTAGTTCATTGTTGTTATCGACCTTTTCGTTCCGCCTGAAGAGAACACCTGCATAGGGAATATCGCCGAAGAAAGGTACCTTTTCCGTATTGGATGTCTTGGTTCTCTCAAAAACACCACCCAAGACTACGGTTTCTCCATTATCCACCAAAACCGTGGTCTCTATTTTCCTGGTATCGATTGGCGGCACACCCAGGACAACTCTGGAGAAGTCCGGGTTGTCTTTACTGATGACCAGATCCATACGAACCCTGTCATCGGGCGTGATATGGGGAGTGACATCAAGTTTCAAAAGCGCCTCTTTGAAGGCCACCTTGGTCGCGCCACTGGATGTCGCCTCCTGATAAGGGATCTCGACACCTTGTTTGATGGTTGCCTGCGTCTGATCCGAGGTAATCAACCTGGGACTCGATACCAGCTCTCCCCGGCCCTCGGTCTGCATGGCGGTCAATTCGAGTTGAAGCAGATAGGTGCCCACCTTGCCAACGAGGAAATTCAAGCCGCCGGATGGCGCGGTGACCGGAAGATTGACCATCAGGCCTTCCTGATTACTTCCGCCTTCGTTATTGATCTCGATACCGGGAGCAATACCGAAGGTGTTGTCGAGATAGCCGGGTACCGCCCCGGCGGTGAGGGTGAAGTTGTCACCGAAGGAACCATCGAAATTGGTCCCGAACCTCACACCCAGATCTTTCGCGAAGTCGTTGTTGGCAATCACGATTCTCGACTCGATCAGGACCTGCCTTACGGGTATGTCGAGTCGCTGCAGCAGACGTCTGATATCTTCGAGTTTTCCTGCCGTATCCTGGATCAGCAGTGTATTGGTCCGAATATCCACGGTCACATTGCCGCGTTCCGACAGTAGCCTGTTCTCATCGGATTTCAGCAGCGTTGCGAGATCCTCGGCTTTCGCATAGTTCACCTGGATAAAATCCGAACGCAGCGGCGCCAGTTCCTCAATCTTTTGTTGTGACTCGAGTTCCAGCTGCTCCCGGGCCGCCACCTCTTCGGTCGGCGCCACCATGATCACATTGTCGATCTGACGCTTGGACAACCCTTTGGATTTCAAAATGATATCGAGTGCCTGGTCCCAGGGTACGTTTTTCAAGCGCAATGTGATGCGGCCCCCGACAGTATCACTGGTCACCAAATTCAGGCCGGTAAAGTCGGCAAGCAGCTGCAATACGGCCCGCACTTCGATGTCCTGGAAATTGAGCGAAAGTCTCTCACCCGTGTATATCAGGCGCTCTTTCTGCAGCGCTTCTTTCTCCTGGCTCGACAGGGAACGTACTTCCACGGTGAAAATCTCATTCGTCTGGTAGGCCAGATAGTCATAATCACCTGTAGGCGAGATCGAGATTTTTACATTCTCTCCAAAAGGCCTGGTCTCCACCTTGGTTATCGGTGTGGCAAAATCCATTACATCCAGGGATTGCACCAGGGAGGAGGCCACATTGGTCTTGAATGCCTCCACTACGATTTTGCCGCCCTCTTCGCGGACATCCACCGGTGTTGATGGATTACTCAAGGTAACCAGCACACGGCCTTCTCCCGTCTCACCTCGGCGGAAATCGATATTGGTGATTGCATAGCTATCCGCGCGGACCTCCGATCCACCGCTTCCGGCTTGCGCAACAGCTGCGGGGGTGGGTGCGGGTGCGGGCGAGGCTGCTTTGGTGACAGCACCGGATCCAATGCCTTTATTGCTCACATCCAGGGTGACCAGAACATTCGATCCCGAGACTTCCGCATTGTAACTTACCAACGAGGTGAGATTGATAACGACTCTTGTCCGATTGCCTGCCTGCAGTGCAGTGATGCTGTGCGCTGGCCCGACACCAATCATTTTGGTCTTATAATCCAGACCATTATTGACACCGGCAAAATCGAGTGAAATCCTGGCGGGATTCTCGGTAGTGAAGCTCACCGGATCCTGCACCGGCGCCGACATGCCCAACGATATCTGCACCCTGTCTCCAGGCAGTGCGGAGAACTCAATGGAATCGAGGGATGTCTCAGCGTAGACAATCAGCGGTGCGCTCCACAGGATCATGAGCATCATCACGGTGTTGATCCCAAAGCTCCAGGCCCCTCTCGTTTCTGAATGACTTTTCCAATTGTGTCTGAGTGCCATTGGCAAACCCCTCATCTCGAATTCCTCTTGACTATTCCGCCAACGCTAGCGAAGCCTGACGCTCAATGTAACCACCAGAACCATCCTGTACTATCTCAGTCAATTCGATTCTGTCTTCAGAAATCAGCACGATACGGCCGTGGTTTTGGCCCATATAGTTGCCGCTTTTAACCTTGTGTACAGTACCTTCCTTGGTCTTGACCAACCCCCATGTGGCCCCAACCTGTTCCAGTGTTCCCACCATCCTGATTGAATCTAACGGATAAGACTCAAGTTCCTCTTTACGCCGATTGAAGTCGGGGCGGATGCCGCTCCCGGCAACGCTCGCGGTTTCAGCCTCATCACCCAGCATATCGATGAACGGATTGCGCCGACCCGTATCGGAGTAGATAAAAGTCTCGATCTGCCTGATCTCAGGTAGGGGCTCGATTCGTTCCGGTGGTTTTGCCTTCTGCTGGGCGACAAAACCCTCCAACTCATCCAGGTTGGGATTTGCGCAACCCGATAGAACGACTAAGGTAACAAGGGAAAAAAGCCACAGGATTCTGTCGTTGAGACTACGCATACTCATTGACCTTCCTCTTCATCAAGGTAGCGATAGGTTTTCGCTGTCGCTTCCAGGAGCAGATCTGCGTTCGCATCTTCTCGCGACGCCCGCTCTATCTTGATATTGTGAATGGTCACAATACGCGGTAGTGCGGCCAACCCACTGATAAAATGGCCGAATTCATGATATTGCCCGGTTACTTTGATCTGTATCGGCAGCTCTGCGTAAAACTCTCTGGGCACCTCGTCCAACGGCTTGAATAATTCAAACTCCAGCCCGGCGGCAAGACCGGTCTGAGATACATCCACCAGCAGTTCCGCCACCTCTGTCTTGTCGGGCAGTTGTCGCAACATGGTTCCGAAGGACTGCTTCATTTCCTCGAGCTGCTTACGGTAGGCCTCGAGATTGGAAGCCTTTTTCTGCTTTTTGACATAATCGGCCTTCAAGTCATGCTCTGTCTTCTCCACCTTCTCCAGACTGACTATGTCATCCTCGACAATCAAGTAGTAACCGGCAACCAGTACGATGACTGCAGCCAATACGACTGCAACGATCTTGAACGGCATTGGCCATATGCCGACATTGTTGAAATCTAGCTCGCTGAGATCGTCAATAATACTCATTGTTCAGCCTCCGCGTTCTGGGAGGTTTGGTTTATCACAAGCTTGAACTGGCTGTATCCGGTTCCTGTCTTCTCCTTACTTTCGATAAACACCAAAGCGGGCTTTTCCAGCCATTCGGAATCATCGATATTGCGCATCATGGAGGAGACCCGGGCGTTGGATTGAGCCTGCCCGGTAAATGTAACCTGCGCCCCCTTTTGTTCGATTTGATCGAGGAAGACCCCGTCGGGCAATGTGGTCACTATCTCATCGAACAGGTGAACGATTTGCGGCCTGCTGCTCTGCAATTCCTGAATAATGTTCATCCTGGCGAGGAGATTCTGCTTGGTTTTGTCCAGGTCCTGTATTTCGCGGATCTGCTTTTCCACCGCGCTTATCTCTTTTTGCAGAAAACGGTTTCGTGACTGCTGGGCGCTTATCTGACCCAGGATGAGCTGATGCACCCCGAAAACGACAAATGCCGACAGCAGCGCACCCGCCAGCACCATCATTCCGAATTCCTTCTGACGCTCTTTGCGTTCCGCCTCTCGCCACGGGAGTAGATTAATACGCGCCATCAGTCGAAACTCCTCAATGCCAGACCACAGGCAATCATCAATGCAGGTGCGTCAGCACTCAGCGCCTGTGGCTTTACCCTCGACGATACCGACATATTGGCAAAAGGATTCGCCACCGATGCCGGGGTTCCCAGCTTCTCCTCGATCAGGTCGTCAACTCCCGGTATGGATGAGCTGCCACCTGCCAGGATAATGTGATCGACGCTGTTGTAGGCGCTTGAGGAGAAGAAGAACTGCAGAGAACGACTGACCTGCTGAGCCATGGCCTCCTTAAACGGTTCGAGCACCTCCGGAACATAGTTGTCGGGCAGACCTCCCTGGCGTTTTGCCATGCCTGCCTCCTCGATGGAGAGGCCGTAGCGGCGCTGAATCTCCTCGGTCAATTGACGACCGCCGAAATTCTGTTCGCGCGTATAGATAATCTTGTTGTTATGCAGGACATTCAGGGTGGTGGTGGTCGCGCCTATATCGGCAATGGCGATCGTCTGGTCTTCGCCATGTTCCGGCAACTGGTCCATCAACTGGGAACAGGCGTTCTCCATGGCATAGGCCTCAACATCCACGATCGAGGCGGAGAGCCCGGCCAGTTCCAGCGCCGAAACCCTGTCGTCGACGTTCTCGCTGCGGGATGCCGCCAGCAATACATCGACCAGTTCCGCATTCTTTTCCGACGGACCGATGACCTCGAAATCGAGATTGACCTCTTCCAGGGGATAGGGAATGTATTGATCGGCTTCGAGCTGAATCTGGCTTTCCAGCTCCTGATCGGACAGGGCTGCCGGCATCGATATGACCTTGGTGATCACGGCGGAGCCGGATACCGCCACAGCGGCGTGCTTGGCTCTGGAGCCGGATCGCCTCACAGCAGCCCGGATCGCCTCGCCAACGGCCTCCACTTCCGCGATATTCTTTTCGACAACGGCGTTACCGGGTAGTGGTTCAACCCCATAGGCTTCTACCCGGTAGATTGCACCATTGCGCCCGGTTGCTCTGGACAATTCCAACAACTTGATGGCTGTTGAGCTGATATCTATGCCTATTAAAGGCGGTTTTTTTCTTCCGAATAGTGACATGCGGTTACCTAAACAATCCTTATGCCGCGGAACTTAACTAGGATTCTCTTTAAATAGAGTAAGTAACTATATAGCAGCAAATGATTTTTTTGTGAAGACATTTTTTTGCAAAAGCACTAATATTGCTCATATTTTATTTGCTAGACTATCGTCCTTCATACGGACCATTCTGGTCTGCCCTGATTAACTAAATCTGTGAACCAGCGCATGAAGTCGTTTTACAGACTCTTAAGATACCTCGTTTATTTCTTATTCGGCTTGTCTGTAATAGGCGCTGTTACGCTATCTGGCGCCTATTTCTACCTTGAACCCAAGCTGCCATCCATCGAAACACTCAAGGATGTGCGTCTCCAGGTCCCCCTTCGAATCTACAGCAACGATCACCTGCTGATCGCCGAGTTTGGCGAGAAACGTCGAGAACCACTCGATTACGACCAGATCCCGCCTATCATGATCAACGCATTCCTTGCCGCCGAGGACGACCGCTTCTTTCAGCACCCCGGGGTCGACTACCAAGGCATCATGCGAGCTGCCATCCAGCTACTGCTCACAGGCGAGCGTAGACAGGGCGGAAGCACCATCACCATGCAGGTGGCCAGGAACTTCTTCCTCAGCAGCAGAAAAACCTACACCCGAAAACTCAATGAGATATTTCTTGCGCTTAAGATTGAGCGAATGCTTTCCAAAGAGGAGATACTCGAACTCTATCTTAACAAGATCTATCTCGGTCATCGTTCCTACGGCGTCGGCGCCGCTGCCTTAGTCTATTACGGCCGGCCTGTCGAAAAACTTGAGCTTTCCGAAATCGCAATGATTGCGGGACTCCCCAAGGCGCCATCCCGTTACAACCCCATCTCCGATCCACAGCGGGCACTGATCCGTCGCAACTATGTTTTGGGACGTATGCGGGAACTCAACCAGATCAGTCTTCTCGAGTACGACATGGCGGTCGCAGCTCCGATTACCGCAAAACTTCACACCGCACCCAGCGAGGTGGAAGCCCCCTATGTGGCGGAAATGGCTCGAGCAGAGGCGGTCAGTCGATTTGGCCAGGACGCATACACCAGTGGCTATACTATCACCACCACAATCGATAGCCACCTGCAGCGGGCCGCCAACAACGCCTTGCGTGGAGCGATACAGGCCTATGACAAACGTCACGGCTTTCGTGGCATCGCCGGACACCAGGATATCACGGAGACCACGCAAGATACCGATCTGATATCGATGTTGGATGAATTGCAGGATGTCACCGGCATGAAAAAGGCCGTGGTCACGGGTATAGGCGAGCAGAATGCTGAGGTATTTACCGCCCAGGGCGAGACAATGACCCTTGAGTGGCCTGCCCTGGCCTGGGCGAGCACATACATCAATCATGACATCAAAAAAGAAGAGCCGAAGAATACCCAGGATATCCTCTCGGTTGGCGATCTGATCTACCTCTACCAGGAACAACCCGAGGAGGGTGAGCCTTTCTGGCGACTGGCGCAAATCCCGGCCGCGGAAGGCGCACTCATTTCAGTATCACCCAATAACGGGGCGATCCAGGCTCTGGTCGGCGGCTATGACTTCTATCTCAGTAAATTCAACAGAGTCACGCAGGCCAAACGCCAGCCGGGTTCCGGGTTCAAGCCTTTCATCTACTCCGCCGCACTTGAAGCAGGCTTCAATCCCGCCTCCCTGATCAACGACGCACCGGTAGTATTCGAGGATGACGCCCTCGAGGCAGTCTGGCGCCCGGAGAACTACAGCGGCAAGTTCTTTGGCCCCACCCGGCTGCGCTATGCGCTCACCCACTCCCGCAATCTGGTTTCGATCCGGTTATTGCGCAAGATAGGCATCACATATGCCATCAACTACGCCAGTCGCTTCGGCTTCGATAAAAACGACCTGCCACACGACCTATCGCTGGCTCTGGGAAGTGGCTCGGTCACCCCACTCGCCATGGCTGGCGGCTATAGCGTTCTGGCAAATGGCGGTTATTACGTACCACCCTATATCATCGAATCGATCAGCGATGATCACGCAGAGGTCCTCTATCAGGCAAATCCTGTACAGGTATGCGACAAGGAGATGGAACAACTGGCCGAGCAGGCAGCGCAAACCACAGAGGAGGCAGCCCCCCCCAGTCAAATCGAGAGTGCAGCACCCGAGAGCGAGGAAGAGAATCCCCGCCAGGCCATTCCACGCTGCGCCAAACGTGCCATAACAGTGCAAAATCATTATTTGATGCATTCGATGCTGCGAGATGTCATTCAGCTAGGCACCGCACGCAAGGCAAGGGCCCTCGGCAGAATGGATATTGCAGGAAAGACAGGTACCACCAACGATCAGAAGGATGCCTGGTTCAATGGCTTCAACCATCACTTGGTCACCAACACCTGGATCGGATTCGACAATGTCGAGCCATTGGGCCGTGGGGAGGTTGGGGGGCGTGCCGCGCTTCCTGCCTGGATCGACTACATGCGTGTGGCACTTAACGGCATCGAAGAGGTCTTACCTGAAATGCCGCCCGACATGGTAACCATGCGGATCGACGTCGATACCGGCCAACCGGTTGGCGTAGGCAGCTCGAATGCGATTTTTGAGATATTCGATGTACACAATGCGCCCAAGCTACCCTCAGAGAACCGCCCCGGGCAGGTCGAGGGGGGCAACTCACAGCAGACTATTACGCCGACTGAAGACCCATTTTGAACAGCCATGAGGACAGGAAATCGCGAACTTCAAAAACGGATCGCCTATGAAGCGGCCCGGATACTGACAGAACTACGTTCCGACAACATCGCCTACGCATGCCAGAAAGCGGCTGCAAAGTACGGCATTACGAAACGCCAGCTTCTACCAACCAGGGAGGAAGTCGAAAACGCATTGCGCGAACAGCAGCGGCTGTTGCGCGGCGAGAGGCAGACCAACACCCTGCAGGCACTGCGCCAAAACGCGCTCAATGCCATGCAGGCTCTGAAACAGTTCAATCCAAAACTGGTGGGTGCCGTGTTCGACGGCACTGCCGACAGCAACAGCGCGATAAGGCTGCACCTCATTGCCGAGACCCCGGAAGAGCTGCTTTTTGCCCTGGGTGATATGCACATTCCCTGGCGGCAGAAAGATCACCAGATGCATTTCAGCAACGGCGCAAAGGAATCCGTACCCTGCTTTCTATTCACCGCCGACGGGGTAAGATTCGAACTTACTGTGCTACCAGCCAAATACTCGCACAACCGCCCACTCGACCCATTGGACAATCAACCTTTCCAGGGCGCCTCGATAAAACAACTGCAACTGCTCGTCGAATCGCCCGGCTGAAACCCAGGTATCAACGATCCTCTATCGGTACATACTGGCGCCTGGCATAACCTTTGTAGATCTGGCGGGGACGTCCGATCTTCTGCCTCGGATCATCCATCATTTCCATCCAATGGGCCACCCAGCCCACGGTACGGGCGATAGCGAACATCACGGTAAACATGGTGTTGGGTATTCCCAGTGCGCGGTAGATGATTCCGGAGTAGAAATCCACATTCGGGTAGAGTTTGCGCTCGATAAAGTACTCGTCACTCAATGCAATCTCTTCGAGGCGCTGGGCGAGCTCGAACATCGGATTGTTCGTATCCGCCAGCTTTTCCAGTACCTCATGGCAGACCTCACGGATAATGCCGGCACGCGGATCGTACTTTTTGTAGACTCGATGTCCGAACCCCATAAGACGAAAGCCGTCATCCTTGTCCTTCGCCTTGGCGATGTATTTCTCGATTTGCGACACATCGCCGATCTCGGTGAGCATGTCGAGGACAGCCTCATTGGCGCCACCATGCGCAGGTCCCCAGAGCGATGCGATACCGGCCGCGATGCAGGCGAAGGGGTTGGCCAGCGAACTCCCCGCGAGACGCACCGTCGATGTACTGGCATTCTGTTCATGATCGGCATGCAGGATGAAGAGCAGGTTGAGCGCCTTCTCCGCAACCGGGTCCACCTGATACTCTTCACAAGGTGTCGCGTACATCATGTGCAGCAGATTCGCGCAGTAGGAGAGCTCATTGCGCGGATACATGAACGGCTCGCCAATACTGTGCTTGTAGCTCGCAGCGGCGATTGTGGGCATTTTCGCAATCAACCTGAGTGCCGCGATCCGGCGCAACTCCGGGTCGTTGATATCGAGTGAATCGTGGTAAAACGCCGAGAGTGAGCCGACCACACCCACCATGATAGCCATCGGATGTGCGTCATAATGAAAACCGTCGAAGAAGTGGGTCAGGGTTTCATTCAACATCGTGTGACGATTGATCAGTTTGTTGAATTCCTTCAGCTGCACTTGGTTTGGCAATTCCCCATTCAAGAGCAGATAGGCGGTCTCCATGAAATCGCCACTCTCAGCCAGCTGCTCGATAGGGAAGCCGCGATACTCCAGTATGCCCACTTCGCCCTGGATAAAGGTTATCTTGCTTTGGCAACTGGCCGTCGACATAAAACCCGGATCGTAGGTGAAGACACCGGCATCTTTATAGAGTGAAGAGACGTCTATTGCGGGCGGACCCTGCGTCGACTCTCTGACAGGTAGTTTTATCGACACTCCGGTCTCATCATTCGTTAAGGTGTAGGTCTTTTGATTATCCGCCATGTTGAGCTCCGTGAGTTACTTCAAGGCTTGCGAAGAAGGTATATTGCATCAACAGCTGGTCAACCGACAACGCACATGGTATTCAGCTGCAAACGAGAATATAACTAAATTTTATAGGATCCAAAATTATAGCCCCAGATTGACGGGGTTCTTCTATCGGATTATTTAAATGATAACTATTGCTTTTTTCAAACATACCCGCCCCTGTTGTCCCGTGCAGGCACCCACCTGCATGTTGGATAATATGAAACATTCCAGGTGGAAGGTATCAATATGAGGGTAGGGGGTGACCCTGAACCGGCTCCAGCTGGTCAAACCAGGTGGCCTTTTCATTATAACGGGCAAAGAAGGGGCTTTGTACGAGATTCTGATCCCTGGCCTGAATGAAACGCAACACGAAGACCCTCTCACCATTGATTTCACTGACACCCTGAATCTCCACCTTGCCGGGATCGGCGCTCATGCTGGGTCCACGAGCTGTACGCCCCAGGCCGGAAACCTGCTTCAATGCATCACGATAGATCTCCCAGGCCCTGTAGAGAGGGACTTCAAAAAAGCGCCGTGCACCGGTGTCGCGTTCTACAAACATGTAGTAGGGGATGACGCCCAGTCTGACCTGTTGTCTCCATAATTTCGCCCAGTCGTCCGGGTTATCGTTGATTTTGGCCAGCAAGGGACCCTGGCTGCGGATTTCAGCCCCCGTGGCGCGTACACGCCGAATGGCCGCACGAGCAATATCGGTGTCGAGTTCACGCCAGTGGTTGTAATGCGCCATGAGTGCGACATGCTTGCCCGCAAGCACCAGGTGATGAAGCAACTCAATCAACTCGTCTGCGTCCTCATCCGTTATGAATCGCTGCGGCCAGAAGCTCAATGCCTTGCTGCCGATGCGTATGGTCTGTATATGGCTGAAATCAGGATGCAACAAAGGCTCCAGATAAGCCTTCAGCTGTCTGCTCCTCATCACCATCGGATCACCGCCGGTCATCAGCAGGTCGGTCACCTCACGATGGTTACGCAAGTAGTCGTAGAGCCTCTGAGCCTCCGTGGTGGCCATGCGCAGCGACTTGTCGCCAATGAATTGCGCCCATCTGAAACAGAAGGTGCAATAGCTGTGACATGTCTGCCCCTGACTTGGAAAAAACAGTACCGTTTCCCTGTATTTATGTTGCAGACCGGGAATCGGCTCGTTGTTTTTGTCACATGGCAGATTCTTCTCCAACTGCCCGGCCGGGTGAGGATTGAGCTCGGCGCGGATCTCACTGACCAATCCATGCAGTTCCTTTTTCTCCAAGCCCGAGCGTATCGCCATCGCCACCCGGTTAAAGTGTGTATCCGATAACATACCGCGCTGCGGAAAGGTCAAGCGAAATATGGGATCGTCAGGTACCCGGTCCCAGTCGATGAGCTCATGCAGAACATAATCGTTGACGCGAAACGGCAATACGCTTGAGACGACCTGCATCTCGAAGCGCAACTCGTCTGGAAGCTCCTTCAGCTGGCTGATTCGATCAAAGTCACGCGCGGTATAGACGGTGAAGCGCTGCGGCGCATAATCGAAATCCACCGCATGCAATAACGATCTGGGTGACCGGGAATTAAGCAGCATAGTCGTCTCCTCAAGAGATCATCATCAACTAACCGAAGACCCCTAAATGGTTGGAAAATGCAGCCCATAACCACCGGCAGTCGATAGTGACTTGACCTATGAATCTGACACCTCGCAAACAACCAGAGAATCGGGCATAAGGAGACGTACCCTAACAAACAATGGCATCGGCATCAAAGGAAGCTTAAGGCAACCTTACTCAAACTAGCGATATATCGCGATATTTGATGAATTTTTGGCGAAATTAGCTACATTAAAGAGCAAATTAACTTTTTATTAGAATATGCAATGCTTCCGGCACACTAGATTGACTAGCCCAGACTATGTGTAACAGTTAGCATTGGCCACAGGGGGTACACTAGAGTCCTGCACGAGTCCGGATGCCTTTTGTGCAGAGCACTATAATATAGCGGCCCGACCTGGCATAATTTGATTTATGCCCTCATAAATATAATAAAGCAAGGCATTCAGACAGTCGTCAATCCAACGAAGGTTGCAGCATGAACTTACATGAATATCAAGCAAAATCACTGTTTGCCGAATATGCCATCCCGGTACCGCAAGGGCAGTCCGTGTCGAGTCCAAACGAGGCACGAACAGCCGCCCAGGGAGTCGGCGGCAACCTCTGGGTGGTCAAGGCCCAGGCGCATACGGGTGGCCGCGGCAAGGCGGGAGGCGTGAAGCTGGCACACACCCTGGATGAAGTCGAAGCCGCTGCCCGCGAAATCCTTGGAATGACCCTGGTCACCAAACAGACGGGGCCAGGGGGTCTGCCCGTCAACAGCGTACTGGTGGAGGAGGGGAGCGATATCGCCCGGGAACTCTATCTGGGCGCCCTGCTCGATCGTTCGAGTTCCCGCATCACCTTCATGGCCTGTACAGCTGGTGGAATGAACATCGAGGAGGTCGCGGCCCAGACCCCGGAGAGGATTCTCACAACCACAGTCAATCCCGCGACCGGATTATTGCCCTTTCAGTGCCGTACACTCGGTTTCGGCCTCGGTCTGAGCGCTGAGCAGATCAAGCAGTTTTCGAAAATCATGATGGCCCTCTATCGGCTCTATATGGACCGGGACGTGAGCCTGATTGAGATCAACCCACTGATCGTAACCACTTCGGGCGACCTTGTTGCCCTGGACGCTAAAATCAACCTGGACGGCAATGCGCTGTATCGCCACCAGGATCTGGTGGCATTGCGCGATATCACCCAGGAGGACGAGAAGGAGGCCGCCGCCGCCATACACGATCTAAACTACATCACGCTGGATGGCAACATCGGCTGCATGGTCAATGGGGCGGGTCTGGCGATGGCGACCATGGACATGGTAAAGCTGCATGGCGGCAAACCGGCGAATTTCCTCGATGTCGGCGGCGGCACAACCGCGGAACGCGTTACCGAGGCATTCAAACTGATACTTTCCGATGACAAGGTAAAGACGGTCCTGGTAAATATCTTCGGCGGCATCGTCCGCTGCGACCTCATCGCAGAAGGCATAATCGCCGCAGTACGCACCATCGGCCTCAGCGTGCCCGTAGTAGTACGGCTCGAAGGCACCAATGCGCAGCAGGGCCTCGATATGCTGGCATCCAGCGGTCTCGACTTCCACACCGCAAACGATTTTGCCGAAGCCGCGAAAAAGGCGGTAGCCGCCGCGACATGAGCCAAATTCACAGGACAACAGGAAAATGAGTATTCTCATCGATAAAAAGACCCGCGTTATCTGCCAGGGCTTTACCGGAAAACAGGGCACTTTTCATTCCGAACAGGCCATCGCCTATGGCACCCAGCTGGTGGGTGGAGTCACTCCCGGCAAGGGAGGCAAGACCCACCTCGACAGACCGGTCTTCGATACTGTCCACGACGCGGTTGACGCAACCGGCGCCGGTGCCACGATGATCTATGTACCACCTCCCTTCGCGGCCGATGCGATCATCGAGGCGGCAGACGCCGGCATTCGCATCATTGCCTGTATCACCGAAGGTATTCCCATACTCGATATGCTGAAGGTCAAAGAGGCCTTGAAATCCTACAAGGCCCGTCTCATCGGGCCGAACTGCCCCGGAATCATTACACCCGGCGAATGCAAGATCGGGATCATGCCGGGGTCAATCCACAAACCAGGCAGGGTCGGAATCATGTCGCGATCGGGCACTCTCACATACGAAGCCGTTCACCAGACAACAATCGCCGGACTCGGCCAGAGCACCTGTGTCGGTTTGGGTGGTGATCCGATCAACGGCACGAGCTTCATCGATTGCCTGAAGCTGTTCGAAAAGGATGAACAGACCGAGGGCATCATCATGGTCGGTGAGATCGGCGGCTCGGCGGAGGAGGCGGCCGCCGAGTACATCAAAGCCCATGTCAAAAAGCCGGTGGTAGCCTATATTGCGGGTGTCACTGCTCCGCCAGGCAAGCGCATGGGGCATGCCGGCGCGATTATCAGTGGCGGCAAGGGCACTGCCGAAGCGAAATTCGAAGCCTTGGAAAGCGCCGGCGCGCAGGTGGTAAGATCACCAGCCGAGATGGCGACCCGAATGGCGGCACTGATTGGATGAACCCTGACTGGATGAACCAGGCAATGAAACCGGTAAACAGCCCATACCTCATCGCGTTCGATGGCCGCCTGAAAAAGCAACGGCTCAGCACCAGACCTCCCAAGGAGGGTGCGGAGAAAAGAATCTGCAAAAAGGGCCTGGCCAAGGAGATCGACCGCCTTGACGAACTCCAGCGAAGACTCTACGCAGAAGACAGGCGGGCGCTGCTGATCATATTCCAGGCAATGGATGCGGCCGGCAAGGACAGCACGATTCGCGCTGTCATGACAGGCATAGACCCCAGCGGATGCCAGGTTTTCTCATTCAAACAGCCCTCCAAGGAGGAACTCGACCACGACTTTTTGTGGCGTACCACACGGGCCCTGCCGGAGCGCGGCCGCATCGGCATTTTCAATCGGAGTTACTATGAAGAGACGCTGGTGGTCAGGGTCCATCCCGAATACCTGGGTGCGCAGCGTATCGATATTCCGAGTGATCTCGAACAGCTATGGCTGCAGCGTTTCGAATCGATCCGCCAGCACGAGAAGCATCTTGCGGACAACGGTACGGTGATTCTCAAGTTCTGGCTCAACGTCAGCAAGGATGAACAACGCAACCGCTTTCTCTCGCGTCTCGACGAAACACACAAGAACTGGAAATTCTCGATCAAGGACGTAGAGGAGCGGCAACACTGGAAGGGCTATATGCGGGCCTACCATCAGATGCTGGCGGCAACCTCCAGACCCTGGGCACCCTGGTACGCCATTCCCGCTGACTCGAAACCCTTTATGCGCTGGCAGGTCGCGCACATTATCCGCAAGACTCTGCAAGCCATGGACCCGCGCTATCCGAAAGTCGATCAGGGTAATGCCGAACGCTTCGAAGAGATGCGCGCAGCGCTCACTCAAGAGTCGTGATGAGTATTCGATAAAACCTGCTGAATGCAATCCCGGCATTTACGTTGTACATGAAACGGGATGCAAAAACACAACCAGGGGTCTATGCTGATGAGTAGTAAAATTATCCCGGCCCTACGCCAGAGAATGGAGCCCTAACCGCCTGTTGATCTGGGATTCAAACCATGCGCATAAGGCATATCGTGACAATCTGTGCGGCCCTGTTCATTGCAGCCAACGGCCAGGCGGATCCAATCACCGATCATCGCAGCAACCGCCAAATGGCGGTCACTGTGTGCAACGACTATCGGGAAGAAAACCGCCTGCCCTGTTTCGTCTCTCGCCGGCAGTGCCCCAGGGGCTTTGAAATCATCGAAAGCTTTTCAGACGGTACCGGGCCGGCCTTTTCGGCATGCCGCGACAAGCGACACGAACGCCCCCCCGGCTCATACAGGCCTGGTGGCGGCCACTTCACCGCCAGCAATCAACAGCTGCTGCAACGATTCGACCGCCTCGTTGCCCAGATCAAACAGCACCAGGTCGGGCAGAGTTCGCGACTGCCGATGGTGTCGCGCAAAAAACTGGAGGTCTACTTTTCCGCACTCGACCTGAACAGCATCGAAGTGAGCCACAGCGAGGCACTGGTAAACGGCTGCTTCACGGATTGTCGGCAGATCTTCTGCGCCAGCGAGAAACAGGTCGAAGCCTGGACCGACCCTGATGCCCCGGTTCTATCGGCGATGCTGCTTCATCAGCTGGCCCATGCCGAGCGCTGCGAAATACAGGGTGGACGTGACCGCTTTTTCCTGGCCTGGCTGCGACACCTGCCCGAGGATGTGATCACCGCCCTGGAGCGCGGCGACCCCATCGACTCGGAGAGGATCCACTTTGCCATGTACATGGAGAGCCATGCGAACAACCGCGCCGAAAGCATCTGCCGGCGCATAAATTGTCAAAGAGACTTATCCACCAGGCCTCACTTGCCATAGGTCGACATCAACGCCTTCGACAGAGCCTCCCACGACTGTTTGTCGGCTGAGGCATCGTAGCGCAGCGGCAGATCGAATGCCTTGCCGAACTTGTCGGCGTCGGGATTGGTGAACGAGTGCTTGGCGCCCGGGTAGCTGGTGAAACTGTACTTCACGCCGGCCCGATCCATCTCCGACTTGAACGCATCGATATGCTCAGGTTTCACGAAGGGATCATCTGCACCATTGAAGACCAACACTTCGGCCTTTACAACACCCTTCACAGCCGGGCTCGAGGTGGGCAGACTGCCATGAAAGCTGCCGACCAGATCGAGGTCGAGACCACGCCTCGCCATCTCCAGCACGATACCGCCACCGAAACAGTAGCCGATTGCCGAGATATCGCCGCTCGAGACCGTCCGGTGTGCCTGCAGCAGGTCCATTGCCGCCTGAAAACGGGCGCTGGCCACTTCCATGTTCTTCTTCACTTCACCGGCAAACCGCCCCGCATCCTTTGGGTGATCAGCCTGCTTGCCATCACCATACATATCCACCGCCAGGGCTGTATAGCCCATGGTGGCCAGCTGCCTGGCCCGGCTGCGGGCGTACTCGTTATGCCCCCACCACTCATGCACGACGAGGATGCCGGGGCGTTTGTCCCGGACTGCATCATCATAGGCCAGATACCCCTTCAACTGCGTATCACCCTGCTGGTATGCAACCTCCTCACCGACAACCGCACACAGCACACTCAGGGGAAAGCAACACATCACCCATGCGATCACTAACCTGTTCATCTTCAACACTCCTCCTAATTACTTATTAATCGATCGACACGGCCTTGTTCAGCGCCCGGCAAGAGCCTGTCGGTTTTTTATCAGCTACCACACTTACCACAACTCCAAGGGTAACATCACCACGATGCGTGTCCTGTTTTTTTTCAGAGTAAAAAATCGTGACCGAAATCAGGGAATAAATTAGATATTTATTATAAACTAATCTAACGTCCCAAACCGTAGCAGAGTCCCATGGCAGATCAAATCAGCAAAAAGAAGGCCGCTCCCCCCAAGAAAAAGGCCAGGCGTGCGGCCGCCAGCACTACGGCCAGCAAAAAACAGACACCCAAGAAGCAGCCGGCCAGGTCCACGCCGAAAGCGGCAGCCGCACAGAGTGCCGAGCCGACCAGGCAGAACGGCGAGAACAGAGTCCTGCCCGGATTACTGCAGGGTTTGCAGTCGGTCTTCGATAAGATCCACAAGGACAACCGTGACCGCGAGGACCACCAGGAAAAGATCATCGAGGAGTTCAGCGAGCGGCTGACCCATGCCTTCAATCAGACCCATTCCGAGGCGCAAGAGAAGGAGAAGCTGCTGCAGGAGAGACTGGACGCGATAGAGAAGGAGCAGCGCTACAAAATCCAGCGTATCAAGCTCTTCTCCCTGCCAGGCACGCTGATCGCCGTGGCCGCCCTGATCTATCTGTTCTACGTGGTGCATATCATGGAGCGCTCGATGACCAGCATGTCGGCCGACATGAGCCAGATAAAACACCATATCGCGTCGATTGGAACCGACACCAACGCCATGTCGGGCAGTGTCATGGAAATGAATCAGCACATGGCGCAGACCAACGACAACATGAAGTCCATCACCTCCCAGGTGAAAGGCATGAACGGTAACATGAACCATCTCACCCGCAATGTCGGGGTGATGACCAATGACGTGGGGGCGATGTCTCACACGGTCAGCCCGGTGATGAACGGAATGCGCAAGTTCGTGCCGTTCTTCTAAGAGTTCAGAATACTAATTGGGGCCGTTTGCGTGGCTAAAATACCGCCACTCGTTGTTGCTCGTCGCTCATTTGGAATGACCAAACCACGCTCCTCGCGCCTAGATTGGCGGTATTTTTGCCACAACAGAGACGATCGAACTAGTGTTAACAGGCCCTAGTCGTCCCCGAAGCTGGTACCGATCCGTTTCGCGCTGATCACCCAGGGGTGGTCGGCGGGTACCAGCTTTTTATTGCCGGCCACATCAGGCAGTGGGACAGGTACCGCCATATCCCCCTTGGACGCCACCATGACACCGAAAACCCCCTTCGAGATCAGATCCGCGCAGGCAGTGCCGAGGCGGGTGGCGAGGAGCCTGTCGATAGCCGATGGTGTGCCGCCCCGTTGCAGGTAGCCGAGGATAGTCACCCTCGATTCCAGGCCCGTCAACTCTTCGAGCCGATGCGACAGGGTAACCGTATGATTGGCGTGTGCGGCCTCAAACGCCGCCAGTTCCTCCTTTACGCTCTTGCGCACTTTTTTGCTGGTGGTGGCGCTCTTCTCTTCGAGCAGCTCCCTGTAACGCTCCGAATCGCCCTTCGGCAGCGCACCCTCCGCTACGGCGACGATACTGAAATGCTTGCCCCCGGCCGCCCGTCTTCTTATTGCCTCGGCAACGATTTCGATATCGTAGGCGATTTCCGGCAGCAGGATGACATCCGCCCCCCCCGCCAGGCCCGACCCCAGCGCCAGCCATCCCGCGCGATGCCCCATGATCTCCACCACGATGATGCGATGGTGGCTGTGCGCCGTGCTGTGCAGACGGTCGATGGCATCGGTGGCGATGCCCAGCGCGGTGTCGAAGCCGAAGGTCGTATCCGTATGCGCCACATCGTTGTCGATGGTCTTGGGCAGAGTGATGACATTCAGCCCCTTTTCCATCAGTTGCAGGGCATTTTTCTGGGTACCGCCCCCGCCTATGCAGACCAGTGCGTCGAGATGGTGTGCCTGGTAGTTCTGGACGATGACTTCGGTCATGTCCTGGCGCTTGCCGTTGAAATTCATGCGATGAGGCTTTTCCCGGCTGGTACCCAGAATGGTACCTCCCCGGGTGAGAATGCCGGACAGCGCAACGCTGTCCAGCGGCATGATCCGGTTTTCGACCAGGCCGCGAAAGCCGTCACGGATGCCGACCACCTGCATATCGTAATAGTTGGCGGCCGCCTTGCCGACACCCCGGATCGCCGCGTTGAGACCCGGACTGTCGCCGCCTGATGTCAAGATCCCGATATGCATGGTCATTGAGGCCTCTGTTTTCTATGTTTAAATATCTCGACTTGATTCCCCGCGATCGGCCAATGATACCCCACTCCAACATCCCCCTCACGGCAGCCGTTGTCAGAACTGGCAACTTAAGCACAAAACATAATTAGTCCGCAAATGAACGCAAATAAAAGTTGCTTATTGCCAATTGGCAGGATAAGGCACTCTCGTACCGCGCTTACAAGCCACTGTTTTAGATTCAACCCCGCCCCAACCAGCGTATCGACGCCGGGTGTTTCACCCGAATCCGCTGCTGGCCGTTACGGTGGTAGATCCACCCCCTCACCTCGAGCCCGGTGTGAAGCAGCGACTGCGGATCATCTATGCCGAAGCCATCCCAGTCACCCCAGGTGATTCGCAGCGCCAATCCGCCTTCGAGATTGAGCCACACGCCACTGCGACTTTCACCAACCCGCTCTATATGACCGGTGAGAACATGAAAGCCTGACTCATGGCCCAGCAGATCCGAAGCATCCGCGACCGGTTGGCGCCACAGACCCCGGGCATCGCTGCGCGCCTGGCTTTCCGCGTGCCGGTAGCAGCCATGGTTTTTCAGATTCGGGGGAACAGCGATGAGGTAACCGGCCCCATGTTGCAGCAGTTGGCGATTGATATTACGGCCGTCGCGACCATAAAGGTGCGCCAGCTGGCGGCCATACCTGTCGCGACGCTCCGCATCGAGACATATTCTGACGGAACCGCCACTTCGACTCACCAGCAGCTCGAGCAGCCGCTTGGCCTCGATCGCTCCCGGTTCGTCGGCTTTTCCATGACCAAGCTCCGGTGTGTTCACACCGATCAATCGAATGTTTCGCCCATCCTCGAGGCGCAGGGTATCACCGTCGATGACGGCCGCAACTTCAAGCAACCCGCTATTGCAGGGCGCGCAATCCTGCGCCTGGGCGAAAGAGTGGATGATAGAGAGGGATAGCAAAAAGGCCCCGCAAAGCGGGGCCTTTTTGAAGAGATTTGCCGGCATTTTCAGCCAGGCCATGCAGCTACACAGCGCTCTGCAGGACTGAATCAGCGATTGTATTTCTTGCGGAACTTGTCCACACGTCCGGCGGTATCGACGATCTTCTGCTTGCCCGTATAGAACGGATGGCAGGATGAGCATACCTCGACGTGTAGCTCTTCCTGGCCCAGCGTGGATCGCGTAACAATCTCATTGCCGCAGCTGCATACGACTTTGATCTCCTCGTATCGAGGATGAATATCCGGTTTCATGATTGACTCTCTCGTGAGAAGGCATCGTTGATGATTCGCCCGTCCGGGCGGGGAAAGGGCGGAATGATATGCCAAGACAGCCACCAAGGCAAGCCCCTCAAGTGTAGTGTCTCATACGAATGTGGGCTTCCCTGCGGGCGAGACGCTCTCATCGTGCATTAGTATGAGACACTACACTAGTGACGAGCGGGATTGAGCGGAAAATCAAGAATATCCGCCTTCCTCTTCTCCCCGGGAAGATCGCGACTGATGTCACCCTGGAGATAACCCAAAAGCCCCTGTGGTCCAACCATGTGCTCCCACATCATGGTGGATATCTTGACACAGGCACCGAGGGGGGAGCGGTTTCTACGCTCCTGGTCTATACGCCACTGCAATTGTCTCATCCGCTGCTGGCGCTCTTGCGGAAGCGTGGAGATGAAATCGTCGATAGCCGCCTGACGCAAGTCCTCAAAGCGGATCGGATCCCGCTTGGCAAGTTTGAGGAGATGGTCGAAATCTAGATTTCGGTTACACAGCTGCGTCATTGGTCGAATCTCAATCTTCCTTAAATGGGAAATTACCACAGCAAAGGGTGAATGTCCCCGATGATAATTCCCAAATTTCCACTCGTTAATCACAAAAATCTAACAATATATACCAATAATCAGTCAGTTAGAGTCATGTCTATATGTATGACGATATTTTGACTGGTTATATGAGTCAAGGAGGCCGACACACTTGCGCCGCAATCCGCTTGCACACAGCCACTCAAAACTCATACTCATGACTCATAACTGATGAGGCTCATTGTTCAATGGCTGAGCCAAGTGGGTAATCGGGTTTGCTATTGATCACTAATGCGCCTTAGAATCATCGTGTTAACCTGATCTTGTATGCGGTTTACGGAAATAATCAAAGGTAAAGGGTCTGGATGTATGGCGAACTTGAAAAAAGAGATCGATAGCCTTAAAGCAAAGATAGCACGTTTGGAAAGTGAGCAAAAAAAAGCCGAACTCGTCGAAAAGGCGCTCAGTGCCACTGCTGGCCAGATAGATAAGATTCTGAAAGACAACGGAATTACTTTTGAAACCTATATTCGGCACAACTACAGAAAGATAAGCCGGATTATTCACAAGATGGATGGTCAGTCCACAGAGACAAGTGCGAAATCAAAGAGCGCCGAGAAGAAGAAACAGGTTCGCAAAGGGCCCCGAAAGAGCAAAACCACGACCACTATCAAGATTCCAGCAGGCAAATACGGCAATCTGCCCGACAACCCGGATCAGATCATCGAAGTCAAGGAGAAAGGCCCAAGGCCCAAGGCCCTGAAGCGCTATGCGGAAGAGGTGGGACTGGAAGCCTTCCTGAGTCAGTGCCGGCTCGATTGAGCGAGTTCTGACCGATCGGCAATCTCACGGCCTCGCGGGCAATCCTGCGGACTTCGATCAGGCGGTACTAAGAGGGCCGTGACCGGCCAGATCCAAGGGCATGGGGCGAACGACACCAAAACCCTGTGCGTAATCAACGCCGATATCGATCAATTGCTCCAAGGTCTGGTCATCCTCGACATACTCGGCAATGGTCTGCAAACCCATCATGTGGCCGATTTCATTGATCGACTCCACCATTGCCCTGTCGACCGGGTCATTCACCATGTTTGATACGAAACTGCCGTCGATCTTCAAGTAGTCCACAGGCAGGCGCTTGAGATAAGTGAAGGAGGACATTCCGGTTCCGAAATCATCCAAGGCGAAGCGAAAGCCCCTGCGTTTGAGCAGACTGATAAAGCGCGCCGCCTGATCAAGACGGCTGACAACAGCGGTTTCGGTGATTTCAAACGAGATCTTTTCCGCGGGAAGGTTATATTTTCGCAGCTGTTCGAGGATGTGCTCGTGCAGGCTGCCCTCACCCAGCGACTGACCTGAGAGGTTGATCGCACAGAGTCCCAGTTCGTCCAGTCGCTGTGGATTTTCCGACAACCACCTGAAGGCTTGGCTGATGACCCAGCGATCGAGGCTGCCCATGATGTTATAGCGCTCGGCCGCCGGGATGAATGCACCCGGCATGATCTGCTTGCCCTGCTCGTCCTTCATGCGAAGCAACACTTCGATATGTTCGTCCCCGATCGCCGAACTGCGCAACGACATTATCGGCTGTGCGAGCAGTGAGAACCGCTGCTGATCCATGGCATTCTCGATGCGTCCCACCCAGCGCATTTCACCCTGCTGCCGCTTGATCTCCTCGTCATAGGGCAGATAGACGTGGATCCTGTTTCTGCCCATGTCTTTCGCCACGTAGCAAGCCGCGTCGGCGGAGCTCAGTGCGCTATGCGGGCTCTCTGTGTGGGCACCGATGGCAACGATTCCGATGCTCACGCCTGTCGAGAATGTCCTGCCTTCCCACGTGAAGCGGAAATCCCTGACGACACTGCAGATCTTGTTGGCGAGGCGTTGTGCCCGCTCGAGCTGGCAATTCTCCATCAACAAACCGAACTCATCCCCACCGAGGCGAGCCAGCACATCATCACCCCCAATGGTGCGCTGCAAGCGGTGAGAAAGCTGGCGCAGCATCATATCCCCGGCAACATGGCCGCAGGTGTCGTTGACCAGCTTGAACTGGTCCAGATCCATATACAGCAGAACATGCTCTACGCCCCGGTCCTTGGAGTTGGCGAAGGCCTGGCGCAGGCGTTGATCGAAGGCATGGCGGTTCAAAAGGTGGGTCAGGGAGTCATGGGTCGCCAGAAATCGCATTTCGCGCAACATCGAACGGGTCGAAGTGACATCCCGGAAAACCGTTACCGATCCTTTGAATTGGCCCTCCTCCATGATTGGGTAGGTCGAGTATTCGACAGGGAAGAGTGTCTCGTCCTTTCGCAGGAACGACTCATCCTTGACACGCACCGCCTCACCCTGCTTCAAAACAGCACTGTTGAAGGACTTGCCGGCTTCATCGAACATGCGCACCGATTCGTGAATCGGCTTATTCAACAGCTCATCCTGGCTGTAGCCCAGCATATGGGCGGCCGCTTTGTTTATGAAGGTGCATAGTGCCCGCTCATCGATGCCGAAGATACCCTCACCCGTGGATTCGAGAATCAGCGACATCTGCTTGTTCACCGCCTCGAGTTGTTCGGATGATCTTTCGAGTGACTTGTGGGCCATCTGATGCGCCTGGCCACGCTCGTAATTCTCTATGGCAAAGGCGAGATCACTCACCATCTCATCGAGCAGATCATGAATCGTATTGGTAAAGTGGTTACGCTCTTCGGCGTAGACAGTGAGTGTCGCAACCACCTGTTGCCGGCTGACGATTGGGAATACCGCGGCTGATCGGCCGCCGCTGAGTCGTGCCAGGCGATGCCAGGGCGTCTTCCCCGGATCGTCATCGACTTCATCAACCACCGTGGGACACTTGCCGTATACCGAGATAGCCAATGGGCTGTCGGCCTGCGGATTGGTGAGTTCCAGATCGAAGGTGCAGATCCTGAGACTCTCCAGATTGATCCCGGCGCTTGCAATGGGCGTGATGCTGTTGCCCATTGTGTTGACCTCGCCAACCCATGCGGCAGTAAAGCCACCAAATGTCACAGCGATATCGCACACCCTTTCGAAAAGCACTTGTGGCGATCGATTGCGCAGGATCGTCTTGTTGGTTTGCGACAGCGCGGCATAGAGTCCCTTCTGTTGATTCACTACCTGTTCGCGTTTGGCGATCTCTCCCGCCATACGCTTGAAGGCCTGGGAGACATGGGTCAATTCGTCATACTCGGGAAGATTGGCGGCCGCCAGATAGTT
>JBNKLI010000021.1:0-5346 GCA_050292275.1 Candidatus Thiodiazotropha sp. | reverse complement strand
AGGTATCGACCTGGCTGAGGTACGGCAAGCCCCGCCCCTACCCTCAGGCCGATCCCTGCATGACTCGGCAATCCGCGCACGGAAACCGTGCCCGAATTATATTCGGATAGCTTTTTTCTCCCGTTTCTGATCAAACTGTCTGCCGGCGAATCACCGGTCACGGCGCGATTCGTCCTTTTCCATGGAACAGTTTTCAAAGGGAGAAACACTGAGATGTTGAAAACAAGAACCTACCTACCCCACATCATGCTACTGCTCATGGCCCTGGCCCTCGCCGGCTGTTCGGGCAGCGTCAAGAATATGCGCGTCGCATCGTCGGACAGCATCGTCACCTCACCCCAGCCGGGCAAGTCGCTGGTGATCTTCATGCGTCCCTCCGGCATGGGCTACGCCGTCCAGTCGAGCGTATTCGAAGTCGTCAACGAAACCCCGGAACTGGTCGGTATTGTCGCCGCCAAGAAGCAGGTGGCCTGTGAACTGGACCCGGGGGAGCATCTCTTCATGGTGATCGGCGAAAGTGCCGATTTCATGTCGGCCGACCTGGCCGCGGACAAGACCTATTACGCCTACGTCACGCCCCGCATGGGTTTCTGGAAGGCCAGATTCTCCCTTGCCCCGGTCACTAGCGAGGAGCGTGCCACGGAGACCTTCAAGGAGTGCCAATCCGGCTGCGAATGGGTGGCACTCTCCGCGGAATCGGAGAACTGGGCCAGCAGCAACATCAACGACATCCAGTCGAAGTATCACGAGTATCACGCCAAATGGATGAGCAAGGGCGAAACGGAACGCCCCAGACTTTATCCACAGGACGGGATGTAATCGTGGCGATAACGTCATCCCGATATGGATAATACTCACCTCGGCTCGGATGTGACCCGAGCCCTCTTCACGTACTAACCAGTGTTGTCATCTCAGCGGCAAAGCCCTGGACACGCTCGGATGTTACAAAAAAAGCTTAAGCTGCTGCGATCGACAGCCTCTACAACGGCGGTTCGGGGAAGCGCCGAGCGGATACCCCAGCATTACGCTCGCCCTTCAGCTGTTGCCGCTGATCGAAGTCATAGGCTGGGTTAGCGCGAGCCTGACCTCTTCTGGCATATGCACCGTCGAGGTGGGGAAGGCAATCTCCGCCCCATGCTCAGCGATGATTTCGTGGATCTTCAACAGCACCTCATGTTTGATCTCGTGATAGCGCACCCAGTTGGTGGTGTGTGTGAAGGTATAGACGAAGAAATCGAGGGATGAAGGCCCGAACTTGTTGAAGTTGACGATCAGGGTCTGTCCGTCGTCGATCTCAGCATGCTCGATCAGCATCTTTTTTACATCATCCACGATGGCACCCATGTGTCCCACATCATCGTAACGGATGCCAATGGTTTCGTAGATCCGTCGATGGCTCATGCGCGAGGGGTTCTCTAACGCTATGGTGGTAAAAATGTTGTTTGGCAGATAGAGCGGACGCTTGTCGAAGGTACGAATACACGTCAGGCGCCAACCAATTTTCTCCACTGTACCCTCGATATTGCGGTCGGGTGAGCGTATCCAATCCCCCACGGCGAAGGGACGGTCGAGATAGATCATCAAGCCACCGAAAAAGTTAGCCAGCAAGTCCTTGGCGGCAAAACCGACCGCAATACCACCGATACCACCAAAGGCAAGCACACCGGAGATACTGAAGCCAAGTGTCTGCATGGTGACCAGGGCAGCGGTAATTACCACAGAGGCGCGCAGCAGCTTGGCGATGGCATCCATGGTGGTGCGATCGTACTGCTTGCCCTCGCCACTGCGGTTATTCACCAGATTCTGCTCAGCGCGTGAGATAAACCGGATCATGAACCAGGCGAAGCAGGCCACCACGCCGACATCGCGTAAGGGGGCAGCCAGATCGAAAAGAGTCAGGTCAGATATGTCGCGCACAATCTCCACAGCAAAGGTGATGCCGACAATCCAGACGACCCAGGCAAGCGGTCTACGAGCGGCATCGATCAGGGCATCATCCCAGGGTGTGCGGGTGCGATTCAGACGATCATGTAACTTATCCAGCATGCGTCGCAGCAGATAGTTGAGCAGCAGCGCACCGAACACCACCAGGAAGACCTGGAGAACCCAGCCCCACTCACCGCCAATGGCGATCCAGTTTTTGAACTCTTCAAGCGTCATTATTGGACGGTCCCCAGTATGAAAAAGACGTAGCTATAAAGCATTAACGCATCATAGGTCAACCACAATCCATTGGATCGTGTTGATGTTTGCAGATAAAGAAGTGTATGCAGGCAAAACCAATCGCGAGAGCGAAGCGTCTCGCGTCACTTCAAGTTGTACTGTAACTCCACTATGAGTTAAAGCGGATGTTGACGCGATCAACAAAAACGAGTGCAACTAACCGAGATTGCCAATCCAATCACTGATTTCCGCACACAGTCGATCACGATCCGATACCATGGAAAAATTGTGATCGGATTTTTCATAGTAGGACTCTTTCAGTAGTCCGTTGAAATCAATCTCACTGAAGGCATCCGCGAACTGTCCCTGATAGTTATAGCGGCTGTTGTTTCCCACGTAGACCATAAGCATGCCGACCTTTCGCTCAATCAACGTCTGCAGACTGACAGCCATCTGCTCTATGGGCGGCAGCATCCAGTGGTAAGAGACATCGTCCTGCCGAATAACTTCTCCCTTCTGCTCCTGCTTGCCCAGCCTCCCGCTATAGCGGCTTAATCGATTTTTCCAGCGATTGAGATTGAACGCCTTGTCGATATACTTTCTTTTGTTGTAGGCTGCTGTCTGATAAGCATACCCCTCGATGGTAATGACACCGCTGACTCGAGGATCGACAACAGCTGTACGAAACGCATTGTCAGCTCCGGTGCAGAGCCCGCACAAAACAAAACGATCTATCCCTTTGTTTGCCTGCAGATAGTCCATCGCCTCACGGACTTCTGTAATGGCCCTCTCCTGGAAGGAAAGCTCGCTTCGTCTTGATGCGCTGTCTCCAATCCCCGACAGGTCAAAACGCAGTGCATATCTTCCCTGGCATGCAAGCTGGCGAGAAATAATCACACTCATTCGATTCTGTCCGACATGGTGCAATAAACCCGCGTTCAAAATTATGAAGGCAGACTTGGTATCAGCGTCAGAGTCGGTACAGGGTTCACTGAGGATGCCGGTCAGAGATTGATCAGCCCCCATCATGACCGTTTTTTCACACAAATTATTCACGACGCCAGGGCCTGTTTGATTGCAGCCAGTGTTTGATGCATCGTCAGCGCATCACCCAGGGCATTCAGATCATTCCATCTCGGATTATCGTCGGCATGATAACGATTTATCGTGCAGGACATTGCAGACAAATGCGTTTCCAGTTCAGCATATGCGGGCTGATCTTCGCTCAATACAAGAGAGGCGTCCCCAACCTGAAGACTATCGATCGCCAGCAGATTAATGCCTGCAACCGAACTGCGCATGGCTGGCGGCCAGGTATTGCCCAGCAGGTCATGCGCACCCGCATCGATCTCATTGAAGCGGGAGACAGGAAACCTCTCCAGGTCGCTGTAATAGTCACGGCTGAATTGCTCTAACCTTTCGATATAGTCAGCGCCATCGACAATCGGATCCCACATGACCAGCTTGTCCATTCGGTTGTGAGCCGCAGCGATACACGCCAATGAAGCACCCAGCCGCAACCCGACCACGGACAGCTTATCGACGCCAGCGAGGTCTTTTATTTCCTGGCCGGCGACAGAGATATCTTCAATCCACCTTTCCAACCGGCCCTCTCCGTCCAGGCCGTAAGAGTCACCTGTGGCGAAATAATCAAAGCGCAACACATGATAGCCAGCTTGCGCCATCTGCTCAGAAAACATCATCATACCACGATGGGTACGCATATACTCGCGGCCAAGGCTTTGGCACACCAACAGAGCCGAGTCACGTGTCGAATAGCCAGTCGGCTCATGATGCACACCGTAAAGGGGTTGATCAGCATCGCCAAAAAAAAACGGCGTCATATAATCATACCTGCAAAGTTCGTGGCAATATCAGCGCGGTCATCAGCATACATCTATTTGGAAAACACCTTCGATTTCAGACGTCCAATCAGACTTTCTTTATTTTTCCCTGGAGAAGTCATCTCTAGCGCGTCCGCTGATTTGTCAGATGGCAGAGAGGTATCTGGCAGTTCCAACTGCTTTACGATTTGCGACAGCGAGTCTGAAACTAGCATACGTAGAGAAACATCCAAGCCTAATTCATCTCTGGCCCTGCCAACAACCTGTATGGCCAACAGGGAGTGTCCTCCCACATCAAAAAAGTTGTCATGTCTGCCAATCTTTTCCACACCGGTAACATCCCGCCAGATCGCCGCCATCGCCTGCTCGGCGTCGCTCGACGGGGGCTCGTACTGGTCGTCGACCTGACTCTTCCCAAACAATGAAGGGAGAGACTTTTTGTCGACTTTGCCGTTGGGGGTCAACGGCATCATTTCCAGTTCCACAAAATGCTGCGGTATCATGTAGTCAGGCAGGGATTCCCGAAGATGTTTTCGTAACTCTGTCGGGGTGGTTCTTTGTCCATCAGCCAACAGATAATAGGCGGCCAGTCTCTGATCACCCGCTCTCTCCTCTTTTACGTCGACTGCTGCCTGCTTGATTTTCACATGCTCAGAAAGAACGGTTTCAATCTCGCCTAACTCAATACGGAATCCGCGCAGTTTAACCTGCGAGTCAAGGCGACCCAGGTATTCCAGATTACCGTCGTGACGGTAACGAACCAGGTCACCTGTTCGATAGAGTCGCCCGGAGACAGTCGCCGCATACTTATCCTCGACGAAGCGCTCGGCAGTCAAATCCGCCCTGTTGAGATAACCCAGCGTGACGCCGTTTCCGCCAATGTACAATTCGCCTTTCACACCAGGCGATACCATTTCACCCTGCGGGTTCAATACATAAAACTGAGTATTGGCAATCGGTCTGCCGATCAGTATCGGCGAGTGACCATCCGGCACTCGGTAGCAGCTTGACCAGACCGTGGTTTCCGTGGGGCCATACATATTCCAGAGTTCACCGGTACGGGTCAGCAACTCGGATGCCAAATCAGGCGGCATCGCTTCACCGCCACAGAGTGCCTTGAACGACGCATCACCCTGCCAGTCCGCACTGATCAGCAAACGCCAGGTTGCAGGGGTCGCCTGCATGACAGTGACACCCTGCTCTTCCAGCAGTGTGACAAGCACGCGGCCGTCTGCTGCCGAGTTACGATCTACGACCACGACTCTGGCACCAACAACCAGCGGCAAAAACAGTTCCAGCACGGAGATATCAAATGACAAGGTCGTCACTGCTGCCAGCG
>JBNKLI010000020.1:0-87198 GCA_050292275.1 Candidatus Thiodiazotropha sp. | reverse complement strand
CGGTCCAGTTTTTCATTTGATTGCTGTGAAGACATGATCGACCTTAAGCGTAATGGGTTAAAAAAACCGCGAATGGACGCCAATCACCGCAAATCCTCGCAAATGCAATAATAGACAATATCCTTGGCACGTTTAACAATTCTTCCGGCCAATAGTACAGGCAACGTCAACAGGATTTTCATGTAGACAGCATTTGGCGGGCAAATCTTTAATCACCATTTTTTATAGGTATCAATTTGCGTTTATTTTCGGTGATTAGTGTTCATTTGCGGCTTGAATCGATTCGAATTTTTCCACGACTCTCGCAGCTGCCTTCTCGTAGCTGAGCGAGACGGCAACCAGGATAAGCCAAGCCAGCTCCCGTTTCGGATCTGGCTGACGGCAAGGTCCTCCGCTGCTAACATCAATAACTATAACTCAAGTTTCGAAGTCCACGTAAACGGCCCCTAAAAATACGCTGAACTCCGAAACTCGATCTATAAGACGCCACACTCGAGTATCCCACTGTGAAAAATTCACTGCTACTGCGATTCGGAACGGTCATCACCATCCTTTTCATCCTCGCCGTATCGGGCATGATGAGCTCGGTGATCATCGCCGAAACCGCTGAAGGATATGCCGCCGCCATCAACCAGGCCGGTACCCTGCGTATGCAATCCTACCGCATCGCCAGCAGCCTGGTGCATCGCACGAAATATTTCAAAGAGACAGCCACTGCCCGCACCAAGGATCTGGTTTCGGAATACAACCAGCGTCTGTTCAGCCACCGTATCCACGATGTGCTCTCAAAAGGCCCCAATCAGAAGGTCACCGAAACCTATCAACATGTGGAGTCACAATGGCGGGAGCTCATGCTGCCCAATCTCGAAGAGTACCTGAAGTTAAGTGCGCTCGAATCCCTCAGCGTCGAGCAAAATCGGCAGCTCGACACCAGTCAACGCAACTATCTGGCCCTGGTAGACAACTTCGTTGACGATATCCACAACTTCGTCGAAGCCCTGGAGGTGGACGCCGAGCAGAACAACCAGCAACTCAGAATCATCCAGATCGTCCTGCTGAGCCTCACACTCATGGTTGCTCTGATCAGTCTATACCTGACCAAGACCCGGGTGCTCAATCCACTGCGCAACCTGCTTGCCTGCGCCAATGCGGCACGCCATGGCGACTTCTCTGTGCGCAGCCGCTATCTCGGCGACGATGAACTGGGCCAGTTGGGACAGGCATTCAATGTAATGGCGCAGGATCTTTCTATCATCTACACCGACCTGGAAAACAGGGTACGCGAAAAGACCCGCGACCTGGAACGCAGCAACCGTACCCTGGAACTGCTCTATTCGGCGACCAAGCGGTTGAGCGACTCCACCTTGAGCGAGGAGGTGCTGACAGCGGTGATCCGCGACATCGAGGCGCTGCTGGGAATCAACAACGGCACTATCTGTCTCGGTCAGCCTGGCGATGATCATGCCTATCGCTATGCCTCGACACGCAAGGGAGATATCCTGCCACCCGACAAGCTGGAGGATCAGTGCGCGGTCTGTCTCGGCGAAGGCAGGTCACATACCTTCAAACTCGATGCGTCGGATTCACGGACAGCGGTCAACATCTTCTCCGCGCCGATCCGGGACAAGAGCCAACAGTACGGTGTGCTGCTGGTGGAGTTCCCCGTTGAGATGCATCTCGAGGAGTGGCAGGAACGCCTCCTGGAGACGGTCGCCAGTCATATCGCCCTGGCGATCAGCGTCGCCAAGCAGGTCACCCAAAGCCGAAAACTATCCCTGATGGAAGAGCGCAGCGTCATCGCAAGGGAACTGCATGACTCCATCGCGCAATCGCTCTCCTACCTGAAGATCCAGGTATCCAAACTGGAGAAGTCGATAAACGATGAGCGCGATAAGAAAGATATACTCCTGGTGAGCGCCGATCTGCGCGCTGCGCTCAACGGCGCCTATCGTCAACTGCGCGAACTGTTGACCACCTTCAGGCTGAGAGTGACCGATGCCGATCTCGGCAAACTGCTTGCGGAGACCGTCGAGGAGTTTTCCATCAGGTCCGGCTTTCCCATCGAACTTGTCAACCACATAGGGAACTGCCAATTCTCGCCGAATGCCGAGATACATATCATTCAGATCATCCGGGAATCGCTTTCGAATGTCATTCGCCATGCCAATGCGACCCGCGCCCGGGTGGCCCTGGAGTGCGATCAATCGGGACGGGTCGATGTCAGCATCGAGGACGACGGCATCGGAATCGATGACGAAGGTGATATGATGCATCACTATGGATTGCCTATCATGAAGGAGCGGGCCGAATGGCTGGGGGGCAGGCTGACGATCGCAGAGCCAGCCGGCGGCGGTACCCGGATCAACCTCAGTTTCAATATTACGGATGCGTCCGATACGGAATCCAAGAAGCAACTAATCGAGCAGTTGAAGCATGGCTGAACAACAGAGATATAGAGTTATCACAATCGACGACCATCCGCTGTTGAGAAAAGGTGTCGCCGATCTGATCGATATGGACGAGACCCTGGAGCTGGTGGGCGAAGCCGCCAACGGGCCGGATGGGCTTGCGCTGGCGATGCAGCTCGATCCCGACCTGATCCTGCTGGACATCAAAATGAAGGGCATGAGCGGACTGGATACCCTGAAGGCTATCCGGGAGCAGGATATAGATTCGAAGGTGCTGATGCTGACCGTGTCCGATCACGAAGAGGATGTCCTAGCCGCCCTGCGCCTGGGGGCGGACGGTTATCTGTTGAAGGATATGGAGCCGGAGGAGATGCTCGTTTCGATCCGCGAGGCGGTGGCCGGCGCCCTTGTAATCAGCGATCATCTCGCCCAGCTGCTGGCCAAGGCGCTGAGGGAGGATGAGAAGATCACACCCAAGGATCCAATCTCCATGCTCACCACCAGGGAGAGAGAGATCCTGCAATGCATCGCCCGGGGCCAGAGCAACAAACAGATCGCCAACGTCCTGCAGATCAGCGAAGGAACGGTCAAGGTGCATGTCAAACATCTGCTAAAGAAACTCAACCTCCACTCGAGAACCGAAGCGGCGGTATGGGCTCTGAATGAGGTTGGCGACGCCTTGCGTTGAACCCCTGCCCTAGCCTGGCAGCCTTTACCCACATAGTAGTAGAAGTCACTACCAATTAATTGGTAAGATATTGAAATTATTAATATTTTCTTAATTTTTTCTGCAAATTCTTGATCCGTATCAAAGCGCATCAGCACTGCTGGTGAAACACTCCCCCCCATTCGGGGATTGTCACTGATGTTTCTCAGTCAGCGCCAGTCCGGCAACCTTGACCGAGACCAGTTTGTGCAGGCATCCATCGACAGAATTCAGTTCCTTCATGGCGATCCGCTGAGTCGCCATCGAGACATCCGTCCACCCTGGTCGATAGATGAAACGGCTTTCCTGGATCAGTGCGACCGCTGCGGAGAGTGCATCAAGGCGTGCCCTGCGCGGATCATCGCGAGTGGCTCGGGGGGTTATCCGAGGATCGACTTCACTCGCGGACACTGCACCTTCTGCGGCGACTGCGTAAAGGCGTGTGAACCCCATGCACTGGCATTCAGCGAGGATCCCGCCACCCCGCCCTGGCGCCTCGGGATCGATGTCAAAGCGACCTGTCTTTCGCTCAATGGTGTGGTTTGCAGAAGTTGCGGCGATATCTGCGATGAACAAGCAATTCGGTTCCGGCTTCAAACGGGAGGCCGCTCGCAGCCGCAACCCGATCCCTTGGCGTGTACCGGGTGCGGTGCCTGTGTTGCCGCCTGCCCGAACCATAGCATAGCCATTTGGCCCGTTATCGATACCCGGGCGGCAGCCAGCCCCGAGCGCGAGGAGATTGCCCATCCATGAATATATGCAGCTTGATCGTCCATACCAGGCCAACACTGGGAGCCGAGGTCTCCGAACGCCTGCGGAGGTTCCCGGGTGTCGAGGTTCATGGTGGAACCGAGGCGGACAAACTGATCGTCACCATAGAGGACGAGGGTGAGTCGATTTCACCTGTATCAGACACCATGAATGCGCTTCGCGACGTGGAAGGCGTCGTCAACACAGTTTTGGTTTATCACTACGGCGGTGAAGAGTCGATGGAGGAAATGAACCGTGAAATTAACTAGAAGAGAGTTTATCAAGAGCAACGCGGTGGCGGCCGCCGCATCCGTGGCCGGCGTCACCCTGCCTCTGTCCAAAGCGCTCGCCGCGGATGTGGATGACGGCATCCGCTGGGACAAGGCCGCGTGTCGTTACTGTGGCACCGGCTGCAGTGTTCTGATGGGGGTGAAAGACGGTAAGGTCGTCGCCAGCCAGGGCGACCCCGATGCGCCGGTGAACAAGGGGCTCAACTGTATCAAGGGCTATTTCCTGCCGAAAATCCTCTACGGCGAGGACCGGCTCACCAAACCGCTGTTGAGAAAGAGCAACGGCAGGTACGACAAGAACGGCAAGTTCGAGGAGATCACCTGGGACGAAGCCTTCAAGACCATGGCCGAGAAGTGGGTCGCCGCGCGCAAGGCCAAGGGGCCGAAGGGCGTGGGCATGTTCGGATCCGGTCAGTGGACTGTGTGGGAGGGCTACGCGGCCTCCAAGCTCCTGAAAGCCGGTTTCCGCACCAACAGCCTGGAACCCAACGCTCGCCACTGCATGGCCTCCGCCGTGGGTGCCTTCATCCGCGCCTTCGGCATCGACGAGCCCATGGGCTGTTACGACGACCTGGAGCATGCCGATGTCTTCGTCCTCTGGGGGGCCAACATGGCGGAGATGCACCCGATCCTCTGGTCCCGCCTCACCGACACACGCCTGACCAAGCCCGGCTGCGAGGTCCATGTGCTCTCCACCTTCGAGCACCGTTGTTACGAACTGGCGGATAACGGCATGGTCTTCGAGCCCCAGACCGATCTGGCGATCCTCAACTATATCGCCAACTACATCATCCAGAACAAGGCCTATAACAAGGAGTTCATCGACAAGCATGTCAACTTCACCAAGACCCCCACCGACATCGGCTATGGTCTGCGCGACAACGATCCCCGGGAGAAGGCCGCCAAGAACCGGGCCAAGGGCAAGCTCACCAAGATCAGCTTCGAGGAGTATGCCAAGTCGGTGGAGCCCTACACCCTGGAGTACACATCCAAGCTCTCCAAGGTGCCGAAGGAGAATCTGCTGAGACTGGCCAAGGCCTATGCCGACCCGGACAAGAAGGTCGCCTCCTACTGGACCATGGGCTTCAACCAGCACACCCGCGGCGTCTGGGTCAACGGCCTGTGCTACAACGTCCATCTGCTGATGGGCAAGATCTCCGAGCCGGGCAACAGCCCCTTCTCGCTCACCGGCCAGCCCTCCGCCTGCGGCACCGCGCGCGAGGTCGGCACTTTCACCCACCGCCTGCCGGCGGACCTGGTGGTCGCGAAGGACGACCATTGCAAGTTCGCCGAAAAGACCTGGAAGCTGCCGGCCGGCACCATCCCGCGGGCCGACGGCAAGAGCGACGGCGCCGATCAGAGCGATATCAGCGGCAAGCCCATGGGTTCGACCCTGATCCATGCGGTGGCCATGCACCGGGCGCTGAACGACGGCAAGATGAACTGCTTCTGGGTGATGTGTAACAACAATATGCAGGCCGCCGCCAACATGAACGGCGAGAGCTATCCCGGCTGGCGCAACCCGGACAACTTCGTCACCGTATCCGACCCCTATCCAACGGTTTCGGCCCAGGCCGCCGACCTGATCCTGCCCACCGCCATGTGGATCGAGAAGGAGGGGGCCTACGGCAACGCCGAGCGGCGCACCCAGTTCTGGCGCCAGCAGGTGGCCGCGCCGGGGGAGGCCAGGTCCGATGTATGGCAGATCATGGAGTTCTCCAGGTATGTCAAGGTGAAGGATGTCTGGCCCGAGGAGCTGATCGCCAGGATGCCGGAATATGCCGACAAGAGCCTCTTCGAGGTGCTCTATACAAACGGCCAGGTGGACAGGTTTCCTGCCGAGCAGGTCACCGACAGCCGTGGCAACAAATACGGCAACGACGAGTCGGCCCATTTCGGCTTCTATGTACAGAAGGGGCTGTTCGAGGAGTACCGGCTCTTCAACTCAGCCCCGGGCATCCCAAAGAAGGGTCATGAGATGGCCGAGTTCGAGGCCTACCACAAGGCGCGCGGCATACGCTGGCCGGTGGTCGACGGCAAGGAGACCCTGTGGCGTTTCCGCGAGGGCTACGACCCCCATGTCGCCAAGGGCGAGGGGATCAGGTTCTACGGCAAGCCGGACGGCAGGGCCAATATCATCACCGCGCCCTACGAGCCGGCCGCCGAGCCGCCGGACAAGGAGTTCGATCTCTGGCTCTGCACCGGCCGTGTGCTCGAGCACTGGCACTCCGGCTCCATGACGAGGCGTGTCCCCGAGCTCTATCGCGCGGTGCCCGACGCCGTGGTCTACATGAACCCGAAGGATGCCAAGAGGCGTCACCTGCGTAACGGCGCCCTGGCCAGGATCAGCTCCCGCCGCGGCGAGATCGTCTGCAAGGTCGACACCAAGGGGCGCAACAGGCCGCCCGAGGGACTGGTATTCATCCCCTGGTTCGATGCCGGCCGCCTGGTCAACAAGCTGACCCTCGACCAGACCGATCCGCTCTCCAAAGAGACGGACTACAAGAAGTGCGCAGTGAAGATCGCCAGGGCGTAGAGGTGGAGTAACCCGGTGAATCGGTGCTGGTGAACCGGAATTCGGTGCGGCAAGCCGCACCCTACACAGGTGTAACCGGTTCACTGCACCGAAGAAGAAAATGTAGGGTGCGGTTTACCGCACCGAAAGATAAATCGAAGCGGAAACTCTTAGGTGTGGCTCGCCACACACATACAAAAAACCAAGGCAGAAACCGTAGGGTGCGGCTTGCCGCACCGAGAAGGCTGAAACCACAACGATGTCGGACACAGAGAAAAAAAACGGGATCAACCGCAGACAGTTCCTGGGCAACATGCTCAAGACCGCCTGCGGCGTAGGCCTGGTCGGGCTGGGGCTGGGCGCCTATTCCAAGCGCGCCTCGTCACTCCCGGCCGGCTATCTCCGCCCGCCGGGCGCCCTGGCGGAGGAGGATTTTCTCGGCGCCTGCATCCGTTGCGGTCTCTGTGTGCGCGACTGTCCCTATGAGATCCTGTTTCTAGGCGAGGTTGGCGATGAGGTCGCCACCGGGACCCCCTACTTCGTCGCCCGCACCGGACCCTGCGAGATGTGCGAGGATATACCCTGCGTGGCGGCCTGCCCCACCAACGCCCTCGATCATGAGCTGGAGGATATCGAGGATTCGCGCATGGGCCTGGCGGTGCTCATCGACCAGGAGAACTGCATCGCGTTCCACGGCCTGCGTTGCGAGGTCTGCTTCAACATCTGTCCGATTCGCAATCGCGCCATCACCCTGGACATGCAGCACAACACCCGTTCCGGCAAACATGCCCTGTTCATACCGGTGGTGCATTCCGATGCCTGTACCGGCTGCGGCCTGTGCGAGCGTGCCTGCATCCTGGAGGAGGCGGCGATCAAGGTCCTGCCGAGCCACCTGGCCAAGGGCGAACTGGGCAGACACTATCGCCTGGGGTGGAAGGAGAAAGAGAAGGCCGGCGGGGCGCTGGTCACACCCGACACCGAGCATCGCTACAACCTGCCCGAAGGGGTGCGCTACGAGCTGCAGGGTGAAGGACTGATCATCGATGGCGAGACACGGGAGACCCCCTTCTCCGCCGATCCCATGGATAGGCTCAACAGCGGTTTCATGGATAAGTAGCATGCTTGATATGAGCACATTGGGCAACGACGCGATTGCCGCCAAAGGCTGGCTCAAGGCCCACAGGTACCTGATCCTGAGACGCCTCAGTCAACTCGGGATCCTGCTGCTTTTTCTCATCGGCCCCTGGTTCGGTATCTGGATCGTCAAGGGCAACCTGGCCTCCAGCCTGACCCTGGATATCCTGCCGCTGACCGATCCCTACGTGCTGCTGCAGGCAAGTCTGTCGGGCGTGGTGCCTGAGACCGCGGCCATCATCGGCGTGGTCATCGTGCTGGCTTTCTACTTCCTGGTGGGGGGCAGGGTCTACTGTGCCTGGGTCTGCCCGCTCAACATGGTCACCGACCTGGCCACCTGGCTGCGGCGCAGACTGGGCATCCGCACCAGCTCCCGGCTCTCGAGACAGACCCGTTTCTGGATGCTGGGGCTGACCCTGATCCTGCCCCTGGTTGCCGCCGGCGGCATCGTCTGGGAGCTGGTCAACCCGGTCTCCATGATGTTTCGCGGCATCGTCTTCGGCATGGGCGCCGCCTGGGTGATGATCCTGGGCATCTTTGTGTTCGACCTGATCGTCACCAAGGATGGCTGGTGCGGCCATCTCTGCCCGGTGGGGGCCTTCTACAACCTGGTCGGCACCAGGAGCCTGTTGCGGGTGAACGCCGCGCAACGACAGGCCTGCAACGACTGCATGGAGTGCTACGTCGTCTGTCCCGAACCGCAGGTGATCAAACCGGCGCTGAAGGGGGAGGAGAAGGGATTGTCACCGGTGATTCTCTCCTCCGACTGCACCAACTGCGGACGCTGCATCGATATCTGTGCCAAAGAGGTTTTCAGTTACGGCGCTCGTCAGCGCAATACCAGCAACACCCACATGCGCGCCCACATGCACAAGGGTGAAATCGATCGGGGTGCACGGCCATGAAACCGGCACCGGCAAAATATTTCTGTTGATCAGAGAGATGATGGAGAAAGCTATGAAAAAGATCGCATTCCTGACTGTTGCGGCAATTACAACCATGCTTCTGTCCACTGCACTGTCCGCCGATGTGCAATCACTTCGTGGCGACAAACTGGACACCATGGCAAAAAAACCCGCCAACCTGAAGATAGTCAATGTCAAGGGCGGTATCGAACGCAGCTATAAACTGCAGCCACCGATGGTACCCCATGAGGTGGACAAATATGAGATCAATCTGAAGAACAACGGCTGTCTGAAATGCCACAGCGAGGCGACCTATGAAAAAGAGAAGGCGCCGAAGGTAGGCGACAGCCACTATCGGGATCGGGACGGTAAGGTCATGAAGACCATCTCCAGTCGTCGCTACTTCTGCAACCAGTGTCATGCGCCGCAGGTAGGCGCGGACCCGCTGGTTCAGAACAACTTTCAAGGCGCCAAATAGTGTCTGTCCGGAAACAACGATTGTTTTTCTACCCTTCGGCGCCTGACGGTTCTCTTTCTCCGACGCCCCAACAGTACTTCCTTGTACTGATGGGGCTACCGCGGCATCCCTGCCGCTACTGCGAAAGAGAACCGTCAGGCGCCTACCTGCCAACTAGCTTCCGGGCTGTCGCTAAATCGTGTTCAGCCGGATCGCCTCGACTAGGGGCGACATGGATAAATTCTGTCATAGTCGTTTAAACAACTGGTGCAATCATGAACGCAAGCAAGAAAAAAGGCGGCCTGATCCTGATAGCTGTCGGTATCGTTCTCGGCATCATTCTATGGGGCGGATTCAATACCGCCATGGAGATGACCAATACCGAAACCTTCTGTATCTCATGCCATGAGATGGAGGAGACCGTCTACCAGGAGCTGCAGGAGACGGTCCATTTCACGAATCGGACCGGCGTGCGCGCAACCTGCCCCGACTGCCACGTACCCAAGGAGTGGGTGCACAAGTTCGTGCGCAAGATACAGGCGTCCAACGAGCTCTATCACAAGCTGATGGGCAGCATCGACACCCCGGAGAAGTTCGAGGCCAAGCGCCTGGAACTGGCCAAGCATGTGTGGCGTTCGATGAAGGAGACCGACTCGAGGGAGTGCCGCAACTGCCACAAGTTCGTCTCCATGGATCTCGACAAGCAGACGCCACGGAGCGCCGATCAGCACGACCCGCACTACTGGGACGCAGTGGACGGAAAACCACCACAGAAGACCTGCATCGACTGCCATAAGGGCATTGCCCATTCACTGCCCGAGGGTTTCGACCCGAGTGCCGAGTATTGAGTCTATAATGAACAGAAACGGGAAAGTGTTGACTATGGGGGCTGTCACGATGAATGATTGCCCTCTGAGGATGTCAGAATATAACAATCACGCCACCAGGATAAAAAACTACCATGCTACGTGATACTTTCGGCAGAAGGATCGAATACCTGCGTCTGTCGGTCACCGATCGTTGTGATTTTCGCTGTTTCTATTGTCTGCCCAGAAGCCATAGAGATTTCGAAACACCGAGTGACTGGCTTACCACCGATGAGCTGGAGCGCCTGGTCGCCCAGTTCTCCACGCTGGGTGTCAAGCATGTCAGACTCACCGGTGGCGAACCCCTGGTGCGCAAGGAACTGGTCGAGATCTCCGCCCGAATCGCCCGGCTTCCCGGCATCGACGAGCTTTCCCTCAGCACCAATGCATCGCGTCTCGAGCAGTTCGCCGAGGCATTGAGCCATGCCGGCGTGACCCGGCTCAATATCAGCCTCGATACACTCGATGAGAAAAGATTCCATAAGATCACCGGCAGCCGCTTGCAACCGGTTCTTGCGGGCATCGAGCACGCACAGGCCTGCGGCCTCGAACCGATCAAGCTCAACATGGTCATCATGCGCGGTATCAACGACGATGAAGTGGAGAACATGATCGAGTACTGCCTGGAAAGGAATCTGACCCTGCGCTTCATCGAGACCATGCCGGTGGGTGGGGGCGGACAGGCCGCGTCCGAGCGCTACATACCCCTTTGCGAAATCGAGGATCGACTCAGAAGACGCTACAGGCTGGGAAGAGCCGCCATGCACGGCAGCGGTCCGGCGCGCTATTTCCGCATCGACGACTCGGAACTCGTGATCGGTTTCATCACTCCTCAATCACAACACTTCTGCGATACCTGCAACCGGGTACGGGTCTCGGTCAGCGGCGATCTACACCTCTGTCTCGGCCAGGAGGATAAGCTGGCGCTACGCCCGCTGATGCGTGAAGGGGCGACGGATGAAGAGCTGCAGGCGGCGATCCGCACCGCCATCGCCCGCAAACCGCAAAGCCACAACTTCAATGAGGCCCCGACCGCGGTCATTCGCCCGATGTCTGCCCTAGGCGGTTGAGAACAATCCGCTTATCAATGTAAATACGGGGCATGGCTTGGCAATAACTAAAATACAATTGCACATGGATGCGCCGTTTATCTGATCGACACCGAAACCTGAAGGCGGGTTACACTGTAAACATCCATCTATCCGACATCAATCGATTCAACACACCGGATATGCGACTAAATCTGCCCTCTCCACTCCTGCAAAGCCCCCAGACCCCCATTAGGCAGAAAGCAACCTGTTCTTCTGTTACTTTGCCTTGCGCAGAGGTGTGATAACCTGGTGCCATACAACAAACGAGTCCGAAGCTGATGTGACCCTCGCGGAGCGAACGACTAGGTTCTTCCGCGCATCCAACCCTCCACCCTTAAGACAAGGCTCAGGGGACATCACCCGTTACCCAAACACACTTATCCTCCGCTATCTTCCTTGTAAGCACTTTCATCGTTTTATACACTATACATTGAATAACAAAGCCTTAGGCAATAGACCGTCTTATTCAGACATTTTTCAAATCTGCTTTGCTGTTCATTACAAATATTGAGTATAAAAGGAAAAATTAGAATGGAGAAATCTGTGAAAGCACGAACAATCATAGCGAGTTTATCAGTTTTTTGTTCTATCATAGTATCGACATCTGCTTCAGCGCTTGTTCAGTTTAACCCAAATAGCATCTACATGATCGGAGCAAGTGTTAATGTACAACTATATAACAAGAGAATATTGGGCAACACAACTGATACAAACCCATATAATGATTTTCCGCCAAATGTAGGTGTGATCGACAAAAATAACCCATTATATTTCAGCAGCACTGTCAGCAATAAGAAAAAGATTTTCTGGGGACAAATTCCGAATAACTATGATCTCTACTTCATACCGGCGATGAAAAATACAAGCAACATCACAGGGATGATGACACCATATAACAACCTGGTGCCAGGCAGCCCCTTCGCTCCACTCATCCCTGCATATGTGCTGGTTGGGTGGGTTGGATCGATGTGCGAAGATCCTGATCATGATGAAGGACTAGAAGAGATCAAGTCCCAAACCAGAGACTTGATTTTAAACGCTCACCCGTTAACCAAGATTGTGTTGATGAAGTACCCCACCGAAGGTCTTAGTTTTAATTGTTCCGGCAATTATTTTGCAAATGCGAGAAACTACAATGCATATATCGAAACACTGAGACTATGGTTTGCTTCTGTATCTGTCATTGATCCCTGGAAAAGCTATTCTACATCCACAAAATATCCGAAAGATAAAGTTCACGCCGATGACAGCACACTGGAGAGTGCCGCCATCAGGATCAGGGAATGTTTTGAAAACGGCTTACCGCTATCTTGCAAGAATAAGCCGTAAATGATTAAGCCCCCACTTTCTTGATTTTTTGACCGCCTTCGGGCGGTTTTATTTATTAACCCGGCAACCAAATAGATTAGGTTCAGCCGCAGTGCGCCTGAGGGTTGTCTTTCGTAGTAGTGGTAGGGATGTCGCGTAAGCCCCGTCAACACAGCGATGTGCCATCCCGAAGAGAGCAGTTATGTTGATTGTATGCTTTGTTTCATTGAGTAAGCGATGAAGAAGCGAGTTATGCTCTTTTTGCTGAAATCGGCTACAGTTGCTTCAAGAGAGCGGAGTGTCTCGTTACGGAGTATGTAATCGGGAAATTCAGCCAATCCGGTTCAGGCGGCATACACCCAGTGACGCTATGACCCTGGTGATGACTGAATAATACAACAGGAGTGCCTGTAAACCGGTGACCAAAACGCGTTGACCACCGAAATGACGGCACAGCCTCACCTTTGGACTCAAGGATCGCATCAGGAGCGAATGGAGAGTGAAAATGTATTTGAATATCAATAAAACATACTTTGGTAGCGTAATATGGGCCCTGGCGGTAATCGCCACGCTCATCGCCATGCCCGCGCAGAAGGTTCTTGCCGAATATCACCATGTCCCCGATTGTTTCATTTGTCATGATCTTTTCGGTTTTGGCGGAGGCAATCTCTATTTCATCAATGAGACAATATGGACACCCAACAGCGGGCCCAAGCCGGTGGTATTTACGGCGACGAGCGGCCAGAATTCCCTGGCCGATGGGGATGAGACCTACGATGGCCCTTGTGAGGTATGCCATACACAAAACGGTCACCACAACAACGACGGTCACGACAGCACCGAACACTTCGATGGCCAGTGGTGCCCTGAGTGTCATCTACACGGGCGGGAATTCGTAGCGCCCTATGCGAAAGCCCACAAAACCCATCTCTACGCGGACAAAGGACCCCATTTGACGTGTACCGATTGTCATTCCGATCCATTTCAGTTTTTTCCCGCCGTCTTCAATGATGGGCAGGAGTTGGCCACGACCGGCGTGTGCGATACCTGCCACAGCCCCGGCGGCGACTACGATGGCGTCAACGATCCCGCCATCGGTGCCAAGAGCAACTGGGCGGATGGGGTCTACGATGAGGCCGACAATCTGCAGGCGGGCAAGGAGAAGTGGTGTGTCGGCTGTCATGACAAAGCGCCTTCGGAGATTGCCAATGTCCTCGCCCCCAACATCGCGGGCGACGAGAGTGCAGCGACTCCATACGGCAGCGGTTGGGGCTTTTACCTAACCGGCCACGGTGTGCCCTACAACGAAGTCTATCCCGCTTCCGGGGTGGGAGGGGCCGGACGCGGCTGCCTCGATTGCCACTCCGCGAAGATGGCCCATATCGACGGCGAACCCCGCAGCTATAGCGCGGACGGTACTTATTTAACCTGGGATCCTGCCAGCGCCGGCTACCAGGATGGCTACCGTCTGAAGGATATTGCCGGCGGCTACGAAGGCAAGTACCCGATGCATATTCCGCGTACCGGCCATGTCTTCCCGCCAGGCTTTCGTGAGAACCAGGAGTTCGCGCTCTGCTACTCCTGCCATGACGGAAACAGGCTCTATAACGGCGGAGATCCCGTCACTGGAGCAGGCGCCACCACCAACTTCCGCAACAATGTGAGCGGCACCTGGGTCAGCATGCACGACCTGCATACCGACGGACGCAACGGCCCCTTTGGGCCCACCACACCGCAGTACGATTCGGACTACGATGGCGTCGCCGATTCGCGTATCAGTTGTCCCGCCTGCCACAATGTGCACGGCTCGCCTTCTCCGGTGATGCTGCGCCATGGGGAACTGATAAGCACCATGGGGACCACGGACAAGGTTCCGTCCCTGGACTTCAAATATACGCCGGAGGGTAGCTATCCCGTACTGGGTGACAGCACCGGCGGCAAGACCCGCTTCAGCGGTGGTGGCCCGGGCAATCCGTCCAAGAATGGGGTGTGCAACATGTGCCACAACGACCGGACGACCTATACCAGGCCGCCCGTGGTCGGTACCCCGCCGGACGCACCGATCAACCTGACGCCTGCTGATGGCGATGCCTCGGTAGAGGTCACCCCACTGCTCACTGCCAGCGCCTACTACGATCCGGATCCCGAGGATCTGCACCAGGCTTCCCAGTGGCAGATCAGCGCGACCTCGGGGGATTTCACCACCCCGGTCTACGACTCTGGGGCGGTTGCGGATCTGACCAGCCATCGTGTGGCGGCGGCGCTGAACAACGCCGCCAACTACTTCTGGCGGGTACGTTACCAGAACAGTGCCGGGGCCTGGTCCGACTTCTCCCAGGAGACCCGTTTTTCGACGCTGGTCGATGGCAGCGCAGCAGCGGTGATTCTCAATCCCTCTGACATGGTGAGCAATCCCGGAGCCTACACCGTCAGTAACTACTCGACCTGGGCCACCGCCCTTGATAGCAACGATGGCGACGTAAGCTATGCCAACCTTTGCTGCACCTCGCCGGGGCAATCCTTCACCATGAGCATGGACGACCCGATTGGATTGGAGTGGGCGACGATCGAGAGTGTCACCATTCATGTCACAGCGCGCTACCTGGAGGGGCCCTGGCCCAATGCACTGCCTTTTGCGGCGGGTGTGAATATCGGCTACCAGACCGGCTCGGCGACCCGGTGGAGCGGCAGCCAGATGACCGATACGAGTGGAGACTATAAACTGCTCAGCAGCCAGACCTTCACCACCGATTCCGATGGCGGGCCCCTGGATCTGAGCGATATCGACAACCTCCAGGTCACCGTCAGGCGGGAGATCGCCGGTTCCTACCTGTTGCGAATTTCGGAGATCAGGGTAGAGGTGGGGTACAGCTTCTAAATACCCTTCGGCCGGGTCCCGTGTGCATTAAGGCACGGGACCTGATGTAGTGTCTCATACTGACGCGTGATTATAGCATGACGCCAAGTCATTGACCGCTAGGCGTGGGGCGCGTGGAATGGCACGCCCTTTCCAAGAGGCATAACGCCGCAGATGGCCCCTTCCTGTCTCGCCCGCAGGGAGCCGCCCCAATACGCCAGCTCTGCGTTGTGGCTCTTGAAAAGGGCTTGCCATTCCATCCTTCGGTCCGTAAACGGCACATCCCTGTGCCACTCCTCCCTGCGAGCCACGCCTTGATCTGGAACATTGGAGCGGCTCTGAATGTTACAGAATCTATGGCGGTGTACGCTAGTCTATGCACAAGATATTACTACACGCGAGTACAAGTTAATTTTTCAAAAGTGCGAACAAATTGACAACAACAGTGTCGAACCTGAAGTTGCGATATGCGCCTTTACAATGACCAAGTTAAGACAAAGCGACCATTTCAGCAAACCAATAAGAGCAAGATATGTATAAAATCAACAATGAAGTAAATCTTCAAGCTAGCGCCACAAGGAGTTTATATTCATGGAATTGGATGAAACCGGCCCTGCTGCTCAGGGTCATACCGCCACGTACTTAGATTATCCACCTGAGACTATCGAATGCTGGAACGCGATTGATAACCTTCTACATTTGATCAGTTGCGATCTGGTACATTTTTCTCTTTACTTAAACAGCCAGAACTCAGGAAAACGTAGACAAGGAATCGACACACCCCTGATACAAAGATGGGCAAAATACTCTGGTACTGAACACATTAAATTTTTGCAAAACGAGTCGTTGCCAATTCCATATAAACTTATCAAGAACAAATCTTTAGAGGAAGTTTGTTCGATAAACTCGCGCAACGGCGGAACGAATGAGACCTTCATCTATCCCATTGACAGTCTCGGCTGCATTCGAGTGGTTTTTGTAGACATTGTGCCTCCTGAAAAGAATGTGCAGATTCGTCGCCAAAAAACGATTGACCATGTCTTCCCTCATTTGACAAGCTGTTTTTCCCAATGGCTTTGTAACCATCAGAGATTGATCGATGGAAAGCAGCTCACAACGAGAGAAATGGAAGTTCTACACTGGATTAAAGAGGGAAAAAGCACCTGGGAGAGCGCACAAATACTTGGAATAACAGAACGCACTATCAAATATCACCTGAAGAATATCTTTACGAAGCTCGACGTAAACAATAGGACTCAAGCCGTGGGCAGGGCTATCGATCAAGGACTATTCTAAAGAAGCAATCGGCCTTGACAAATTACTGCGCCATCCTTTTATTGAATACCGTTTTTATTAACATAGTTGAGTCGCAAATTTCGCCCAAAACCCGCTACTCAACTTGACCTGCTAATGATAGTCCGAACGCCAGGGCACCGACTTTCATGTCGTTCTACTCCGTTTACGCCTCTCTTTCCTGAGAACCAATAACAGCAAAAACTGTCAGGTCGTTTAGCTCAAAGAATCAAAGGTGAAAATTTGCATGCTTTTCAATTTTTTGGGCCCACCAGCATCGCCATGTAATATTCGTCGACATACTTGTCATCGACAAAAAGAGACTCAAGCCTTCGACCCTCTGTAACAAATCCCTTGCGCTTGTAGAGAGATATTGCTCTTAAATTATCGGCTCGTACGGTTAGCTCCAGGCGGTGCACACAATTTTTACCAGCCCATTGATTTAAAGAATCGATCAATGATGCCCCAACGCCCAGCCCCCACCAGGTACGTCGCACACCAATCACAACAGATGCAGTCTGTCTATTTCTATTGAAGTCCCCACCCCTGGCAACAGAAAAACCAACAATTTCTCCGTCACTTACAGCTACGAAAATAACATGGTTGTTGCTGTTTTGGAATCTATCGATAATCGACTCTTGCTCTTCCAGTGTTGTTTTACGCTCCTGCGGTTCAAGTAGCATATTGGTGGTTTCAACATCAATCTGTCTGTTGAGTTCAAGAAATCGTGCCGCGTCTTGGGCTTCAATCTCTCTCACAAGTAATAGGCTGCTTTCCTCTATTTCATTGGCCATTTAATTGTAAACCTCCACTCAATCTCCTATCGAGATGCCAAATGTAGCACTTGAGAACATTACTTCACCCACCACCTGCATTGGATGTTTGCGCAATAACTGTCGTATCGCTCACAAAACCGAAATCCCGTCCGGTAACCAGATCTCGACGTTTTATGAAAAAGACAAATCCAGTGGCTATTTCGCTAAAAATCCACCCAGCCCATGTGAGCCAGGCATTACTCAGATAGATCCCTATAAAGATGCAGGGCAAAAATATCAACCATTGCACACAGAAATCTACAGCGAAGATGAAAGTATAGCGCTCTCTCGCTTGCCAGGCACCCCTTTGAAATGAATTGACCAGGTTTAGCGGCATAGTTACCGCCAATATGACCAAAAATGGTTGCCACCAGCCAGATGCTGCAGCTGACACGCCATAGAGACGATGCCAGAAATGGTCGTCCACAACCAACAACATAAGGGCAAAAACAGATGTAGCAAGTAACCCGACCGTCACAACATCGCGCATAGAAGTGAAAATCTGATGCAGGCTATGTAGCAGCGGGCGAGAAGCAAGAATAATCGCTGTACTTCTCATTACCGCTATCATCGGCATCAAGAGCAATGCCTGCATTTCTGTCGCGAGTGTAAACACTTCAAGTCGACCTGTAGCTTCATGATCAATAGCAAATATTGCCAAGGTCACCAAGCCAACGGTCTGATACGATACCAGCCGGCCCCATTCCGCTCCTCCCTTGCGTGCCATTTCAAATACCCAGCGCTTGTCCGGCATGCGGAGTAGCGATCTCCACATTCCAGGATAATTTAAAAGCGAGAGGATTATCGAAAGTTCGATTGCGGTCGTGACAATAGTCGCGAAATAGCATCCTGAGAAACCAAATCCCAACTGGTAAATAAACAACCAGTTCAATCCCCCATTGGCAGCTATCGTAAACAGAACGAGTGGAACGATAACCTTGCCGCGACCGTCACCATGAATCAACATTAGTCCAAGAAACTGCGCCATCCTCAACGGAATGGCCATAGTCAAGAAGAACACAGCCTCCTGAGCCAGATCTGCCACACGCACATCACTTATGAGATAATCGACTATGTGTGCGTAAAGCAGCAGTCCGGACAGAGTTAACGTCAAACCCAGATAGATACTGACAGAAAGAACGCCACGAATAACCTTTTCACGTTCGTCAGTTTGCTTTGCCTTTGCCATAGTGATTGACACAACCGGCCCAAGCGCCAGAGCAACAATCGTATCCAGAAGCATCACCCGTGAAGGAACACTGTATGCACCAACTGCATCCGTGCCGAGTGGCGAAAGCATAATGATGTCTGTCTGAGCTATCAATCGACTACCAATGAAGGAAAGCAGCATTGGTACGAAATAGCTCGCGAATAGTTTTAGATCGATCTTTAAGCTGGAATCGGTTTCCATCCGCCATGCTCCCAGCCTTTTGACAACCGCACCAGTGCATACTCGTCTGCTCCTGTTGCTGAAGGCGGATCACCCTGTAGTAGTTTCAGTTGTGGCTGACCGTCGGCAGTGACTGCTTTTTTAGCGCCGATAATGTCACCCCTCAGCCCCTTGCAACGAATCAGGATTCCCATATTTTTAAGATTCGCTGCATCGAGCATGTTACCGGCGGCCCAACGTACCGCCGATGCTGCGACAAGTTCACGCTGAATTTCATCCAAGACATTTGGACCGAGTATCTGCTCACGCTCTATCCAGTTGAGTAGATGTATATGCAAGCTCCAAGTCATAGACAATTTGTTGCCCTCAGCCCAATCCAGAAAGGGCTCCATAATCTTCTTCCCATCGGGCATCGCCATTTGCAACAGACCTGGGCACGGATCGAAGATGAGATGCCACAAATTCCGCAACGCACAGGAAGCAAGCTCTCTTTCACTTGTTCCTATTGTTAGTGAGCGAGCAACCCTTGGGTTTAAATATCCTTTTAGATTCATGAGACATTACCGTATATTTCTCTGATCATGGAGAGTTCGCCCTTCCATTCCGTTACATCAATATTGGCATCCCTCTCAACTACCACTGTTATCCCTTCAGGAGAAGGGCATTTTTCTTGTAGAATTGACTTCAGAACTCCATATGAACGTTCTTCGATCATTACGTCGTGAGTATCGATAGCAATTGGCGGCTCACCGCTTGTCCGGCGGAAACCCGCTATGTGATAATGGGACGTGGACCGTGCGAGTGGCTGCCAATGCGATACATCCACTCTACAGTTCAATTGTGCGATGACCGCATTTGAACAGTCGAATAGAAGTCCACACCCTGTCTCGGCTTGCAATGCCTCATAAAATTCTATCTGTCTACCACCCTCATCCAAGGTTGATGGAAAGTTCTCTAGTAACAATCGACAATCCAGCGCACGTTGCCACTTAGACACTCGTTCACACGCCTGCTCAAACACCAGTTGATAATCAACCTCTACCAGTAACGGTAACATGCGACCGGACAAACAAAACTTTGCAAGATGGTCTGATACATATGCGGGTTCCATATAGCCTATCCAATCACGAATATGCCTTGCGACACTCATAAGGCTCTCTTCGTCTCGCTCCATAAAACGTGACCACATAATATGAAATCCCACAGGAACGTCACCAATCAAATCACGGATTTGCCTTGGCTCCAGATGCAGAAAGTTATCGACCAGAATTTCACAGAAATCAGCACTGTTATCTTCCAGCAGTTCCTGGACATAGGGGACCACCCTGGGAGAGGTCAGATTCACGCCGCATCGCATTGCTCAATCCTTTTTCGTGCAAATTCTGCAAAACTAGCTGCAGCCACATCTACCTTTGCTGCATTATTAAGTGACACTTCATCTTGTGTCATAACGATCCTAGACCCTCTTCGTTCCACGATCTCATCCAACCACTCCAATACCAGACCCTCGAACGAGATCATCCGTTGGGCACATGCCGGCTCAACCTTCGGTATCCATTGCTTTAGAAGTTTCATCAGGTATGACTTCGCATATACATCTGACTTGTCGGCAACTGATGCTCCAATATTTCCCTGACATTTCGCCAATTCTTTCTTAAGCTTTTCGAAATCTTCATCGTGAATATTTCGTTTTGTGATCCATACTGGATCAGAATGCTCGATTGAGACGATCATAGCACCAGCTTCTTGATGCAAGGTTTTACGTACTTGTCGCAACAATGCCCACACCTTGTCATCTACCGGCATGGAATGTCCGTCGTGAACTGAACCATCCCCCCCCCTCACGATTCCCGAGAGATGCAGCTCTATCACTTCATCCCAAGGTACAAGCCCGAGCAAAACCTCCGGTGTTATGGTTATATTCATCGCATCAATATAAAGATGGCTAAGGTCCACAATTATTTTGGCATCGGCCGTTCGGCAGATTTTTTCCGTACTTTTCCAGCAAGCACAGATCTCCCTGAACGAACTGCTATAGAAGTTCGCGTTCTCTATCCATACAGGCAGTCCGGTTTTATCCTGTATTTGGCGTATAAAACGCACGGCATTCCGCTCGGTTTTTACAGATGGCGAATAGTGTGAGGAAAAACCGAAACGGCCAATTCCGTTGCAACGTTCTCCGGTCAAATGGATCCCGACGGACACCAGGTTGACTTCACCTGAACACTCCATACGGTTCAACTGACCATGTAATTGCTTGATAAAATGATCCTGATTTTCCCAGGATTCGGTGATGGGTGTACGCGCAAGATGCAGTGACAGCTCTCTATCATCATCTTGGTTAGTACTTTTCCACTTGTGAAGTTCAGCAAGTCCAAGTTCGAGATGCCTGACTTCCTCCACCAGCCGCAGACCATCACCATGTCCTGACAAGTAACCCGGATTGAACCCTGCGCCTATACGCCACTCTTGAGCTAACACTGATGCCATATCGCCCTCCTGCATGGAAAGTCAAGCCCCACGGGCGCATGCACGCCCATGGGAGCCTTGTTTCAACCTTACAGGTTGTAGCTACCGCATGTTGCATAGCTGAAGGTGGTCACAACGATATCATTTACTTCGATTAACATGGCAATTGCCTCCTATTTAACGTTTGGTCATATGTGACTCCTGGGCATATAGCCAAGTAGCCACATTCGATATCGGTCGTCACTTTTGCTTCTCAATTGCGACAACCTGTGCAACATATTAACGATCCTTCACAGGCTGTAACCTGTCTTTAAGGACAGGCATGGAAGCAGGTGAGATAAATAGTTAAATCCATCACAAGCAATTCTACTCTGACCTATTGAGTCACAGGTACAGTGTTTGTGGACCGCAAGGAGTAGACGACTCATTTGCAGGCAAGGATCGGTCGGTTCTTCCAGCCCCCAATCACCCCATCCTTTTGTCGCTTTGCCATATAAAGAGTTGTGAAAAACCGGCGCTATGCAGCAAAGCAGTCTGAAGTTGGGGGGGGGCCATATAGCAGGTAGCAGTCTGCTTGCGGCGGCAATGCACCCTGGCTTGTAAATGATTAAAATGGACGCCGAGGCAAACAGCACTTAATAAGACATTTGCTTTCCTTGGCGTTCATTTGCAAGACTGATCATGTATTGCATCTGTTTGCGGTTTGCTGTTTTACGGGCGGTCTCAGCACACCCCAGCATTGGTCAATTTCACGGAAGTTTGCCAACGGCACCACTCAGGGTAACCTGAGGAAAGGGTATCTCCCACCCATTCTCGGTGCAGGCATCGACACACCAGCGTTGAATGGCGCGACGCAGGCGATTGTAGAGATCCCCGAGCTCACCGCTGAAATCGGCGATCACCGCAATATCGAGTGAAGAGCTGTTGGCCTGGGCGAATTCCACACGCAGATTGAGCAGTTGCTCGCCATAGCCCTCCTCCTCGATGCGCTGGCGGATGCGCTCCTGCAGCAGTTGCGGTATGGTTTCAGTGCTCTTCTCCTGAAGTGCATAACTGATGCCGATAATCTCCTTGAGACGGAAATTGGTTGCGAGATTGCGCGGCGAGGCGGCAAGGAAGCTGGCTGTCTGGTAGGTCAGCTGCGCGCCGCCACGCTCGACCAATTGCACCAGTTCCGGGGAGATGCCGGATACTCTTCCCCTGACGCCGTCACTGAGAATCACCCAATCACCCTTTTTACAAGGAAACCAGGGTTCATCAGGATTGCATGGCCTCGACTTCAGGTCGACCAGATCGTTTATCGGCACCCGCTGTGATATCCCCGCAACCGGATTGACCAGGGTGGAGTAGATATTGATTTGCTCGACCCGCCAGGGGATGCCATCCAGGTGGATACGCTCGCTTTCGCGCACGGATCCGACATTCAGAAAGAGCTGGATCTGGTGCCAATACCTGGGCAAGGCCTGGCGCAGACCCCAGGCGAATCCCAACAGCAGCAGGATACTCAAACTGAACAATACCCAATCCTCCACCACATAGAAAACCACCATCGGTCCGATGATGATCAACATGCCTGTCACAACTCTGTGTATAAGCTCGAGCAGCCTGATGCGGAAGCTGCGATGTCGCTTTTTGAATCCCGGCAACAGGCGTCTCATCACCTGGTTGCTCGTCCTGGAGAGGACAATGACGGCTATGACCACCAACAGGGCCACTATCAGGTAGAGGCCCCGGCGTTGAAAAAACTGTTTCAAATAATTCTGTGAGGCATCAGTGATCGAAACCTCGGTGGCCAGCAGTTCGTCGAGCTGTAAACGCGCCGACTCATGTTCGCTGGTCATGAAGGCATGTCGTTTGCGCCACTCCTGCGCCAGCTTGTCGAGGGCGCCTTTGAGCTTTTTCGAATCACTCTTGCGCCGCAACAGATCGATATTCTGCAGGGAATCATCGAGTATCTTCAGCCGCTCCTCATAGTAGGCGATCTTCTCCTTCAGTTCCGATTTCTGACGCACCTTCGATGTCATGTCCTTCATCTCATCGATGGCGGGTTTCAATAGCGAGAACAGCTCCTGCTTGAGATCGAATTGCTCCTCTTCCTGTCTACGCAGGCTGGTCAGATCGACCCCGGCGGAGAGAGTCTCGAAGTTCTCCTCGGTAACCGAACGTTCCGCTTCGAGCTTGGTCAAGCGCTGCTGTAACGACGCCTTCAATGTCTCTGACTCCGCCTTTGCAACCTCCTTACTCAAGGAGGCGATATCCTTCTCGATATTCTCCCGGATGGAGACCAGATTGAGCAGGGCTGTCAGTGTGTTCTTCTCTTTGTCGCTGACAACGGCCACCTCCTGTTCGGCAAACAGCCGCAAGGGTAACACCAGGATCAGTGATAAAGAGAGCAGTACAAGGCATTCATACAGGCGTCGATTAGGCATAGACATTTTCATCACGTTAGCATTTCGCTGCAGTGCGGTTTCATCACTGCATCAGACCATACTTACCCAATACCGCGACCAGGGTGACCATCAACCCCAATATGAGATTGACCAGGATCAATCGTCGTATGAGAGCCACCGCCTTTGCAACCTTTGGTTTGTCACCGTTTTTCATGGCGCCTCCCAGTCGCCTGTAGGGTACGGTGTAGATAAAGACAAAAATGGCCGACATCAACACACCGACTACCGACATGAAACCCAGCCAGAATCCTATGGCGTTTTCATAGACCGTGAACAGAACCCAGAACCCACTCGTCAGGATGGCGATTACCGCGCCCCATACCCATGGAAAAAAACGCTCAAACACCCCCAGCAACAGAGGCGGACGATACTCAGGCTCCAGGGAGGCGTTTAGCGTGGGGCGCAGTACCATATGGGCAAAGAACATCCCACCAACCCAAATGATTACACCCAACAGATGCAGGGCCATAGCAATCGACATGGCATGTGACCTCCAGATAACTTATTGATCCGGCATCCAAATGCTTGCAGGATCGATTCTTTTCTCCCATTGTGCCTAAGCACCCTCTATTCTCCAAATATCCCGTGCCACACCACCCTCTCCTCCCCGGATTCCACGCCGAAACATTCAATACCGAAGTTTGAAAAACTGTAATTTGGTGGGTAAACTAATCGATTCCCTGCCGATTTTGCAGGAATAGCGCGTAGACTGGCGTCCTAACGGGATGCCTTTTTTGTTTTATGGGTTTGCATATGGCTGGCTCCTTGATGATGACATACAACCGGTTACCTGTGACCTTCCTGCGGGGCGAGGGCGCCCGTCTGTGGGATGATCAGGGTCGCTCCTACCTCGACGCTGTCGCGGGCATCGCCGTTTGCGGTCTCGGCCATGCACACCCTGAAATTCGTGATGCCCTTTGCGACCAGGCGGGAACCCTGCTCCATACATCGAATATCTATGGTATCGCAAACCAGGAACTGCTCGGCGACAAGCTGTGCGGCCTGGCCTCGATGGAGCGGGTCTTTTTTGCCAATTCCGGAGCCGAAGCCAATGAAGCGGCGATCAAGATCGCCCGTCTCTATGGCAATAAGAAAGGGATCAAGAACCCCGCTATCATCGTCATGGACCAGAGCTTCCACGGGCGCACCCTCGCCACCCTGACCGCCACCGGTAACCGCAAGGTCCAGGCGGGGTTCGAACCCCTGGTTCAGGGATTTGTGCGTGTCCCCTATAACGATATCGAAGCGATTCGCGAAATCGCCAATCACAGCAACAACGTAGTGGCGGTGCTTGTGGAACCCATCCAGGGTGAGGGTGGGATCAATATCCCCGCAACGGATTATCTCAACCGGATCCGCGGGATCTGTGATGAACACGAATGGTTGCTGATGCTCGACGAGATTCAAACCGGCATCGGCCGGACCGGGCGCATGTTCAGCCATCAGCACAATCAGATTCTGCCGGATGTGATGACCCTGGCGAAGGGACTTGGCAATGGCATGCCTATTGGAGCCTGTCTGGCAAGAGGGGGCGCAGCGGATGTCTTTGCTCCCGGGAATCATGGCTCCACCTTTGGCGGCAATCCACTCGCCTGTCGGGTTGCCCTGACAGTGCTGGATATCGTCGAATCCCAACGCCTGGCGGAGAGAGCCCGGGAACTGGGCGAACGCATGTCGAACGGATTTCAATCGCGGCTTGGCGAGCAACAGGGGGTGGTCTCCATCCGGGTCTCCGGACTGATGGTCGGCATCGAACTCGATCGCCCTTGTGCTGAACTGGTAACCCGCGCACTTGAAGAGGGAATATTGATCAACGTCACTGCCGACAGGGTGATACGGCTGCTGCCGCCTCTGATCATCAGTGATGCCGAATGTAGCGAAATCATCGACAAGGTGAGTGCGCTGATCCAGGGATATCTCTGATTGCCCTATCAAGGCAGCAAATATGACAAGGCATTTTCTTTCACTTCTCGACCTCAGCAGTGATGAACTGCACGCCCTGATCCGCAGAGCCAGCGAGCTCAAACGCATGCAGCATCGGGGCGATATCCATACCCCGCTGAAGGGTAAAAACCTGGGGATGATATTCGAGAAATCATCCACCCGTACCCGCGTCTCCTTCGAGGTCGGGATGTCACAACTGGGTGGGCACGCCCTCTTTCTTTCACCCAGGGATACACAACTGGGACGAGGCGAACCGATCGAGGATAGCGCACGAGTGCTCTCACGCATGCTCGATATCATCATGATCCGCACCTATGAGCAGACAATCCTGGAGCGGTTCGCCGCCCACTCGCGGGTTCCTGTCATCAATGCACTGACCGACCTGCTCCATCCCTGCCAGCTGCTGGCGGACATGCAAACCTATTTCGAGCATCGCGGCGATATCCGCGGTAAGCGCGTCGCCTGGATCGGTGACGGCAACAACATGTGCCACTCCTATATCAATGCCGCAAGACAGTTCGGTTTCCACTTGAATATCGCCTGTCCGGAAGGTTACGATCCGGACCAAGCGATTTTATCGGCCGCGCAGGATCAGGCCGCCATCGTCAGAGACCCGTTGCTTGCCGCCGAAGGCGTCGAGCTTGTGGTTACCGATGTATGGGCCAGCATGGGACAGGAGGAGGAGCAGACACAGCGGGAGAAGGCGTTCGCCCGATATCGGGTAGATGACACGCTGATGGCACGAGCAGCCGGTGACGCGCTCTTTTTTCACTGCCTACCCGCCCATCGTGGCGAGGAGGTAAGCGCATCCGTCATCGATAGCGAACAGAGCGTGGTTTGGGACGAGGCGGAGAACCGGCTCCACTCGCAAAAGGCGCTGATGGAGTTTCTCCTCCTGGGCAGATAGCGGCACTGAAATTGTGGCCTGTTTCGAAACAAGGAATGTTCTGAGTTGTACAATGCCCATTATTCATCGGACCAAGAGATTGCCATGAAGCGATTTATAATTTCGATCTTCTGCCTGCTGCTCATACCGGCGGTTGCGCATGCCAAAACCTACTATGTGACAGACGATTTCAAGATCGCGATGCGCACCGGCGAGAGTATCAAGCATCGCATTACCCGCTACCTCAGCACCGGCACCGCAGTGGAGGTGCTCTCATCCAACAAGGAGACCGGATACAGCAAAGTGCGGGCGGGAACATATGAGGGTTTCGTACTGACTCGCCAGCTGCTCGACGAGCCCGTGGCACGCACCCAGCTGGAGAACATGCGCAAGGAGGTCGAGGCACTGAAGGCGGCACCGGGTGAGCTGCGCAGCAACCTCGCGGACCTGCAGAAGAGACATCGCGAATTACTGGCCGCTCATAACAAACTGCAGCAGATAAAGGACAAACAGGAGCAGGAACTGCAGAGCATCCAGCGGACCGCCTCCAATGCCATACGCATCTCCAACGAACGCAATGAGCTGCGCAAACAGGTCGCCGACCTGACCCGCGAAGCGGAGGATCTCAAGCAGGAAAACCGCGACCTCAGTAATGAAGCCACCCGCGACTGGTTCCTCATCGGTGCCGGCGTCATAGTAGCCGGCATACTGATTGGGCTAATTCTGCCTCATCTGCGATTCCAGCGTCGACGCAGCTCCTGGGGATCTCTATGAGCCATGGCGCCAGGGCCTGTCCAGCGGGCAGGCCTTTCATCTGCCCGCGCGCATCAGACCACCCAGCCCCATCTCCTCCAGGGCATTGCCCAACAGCTGTCTGACCTCCGATACCTTTTCACACCGCATCGCTGCCTGTAACAGTTCCCGTGCCCTGGCCCGGGAAACCGAACGCAGCACCCATTTCACCCGCAACAGACTGCCCCCGTTCATACTCAGCGCATCCACCCCCATGCCGATCAGCAGCACGGCGGCGGCGGGATTCCCGGCCATTTCGCCGCAGACACTGACTTCACGCTGATACTGTTTGGCGCCGGTGACGATTTGAATGAGCGCACCGAGTACCGCGGGATGAAGATCGTCATAGATATCCGCCACATGGGCGTTGTTCCTGTCCACGGCAAGCAGGTACTGGGTCAGGTCATTGGTGCCGACGGAGATGAAGTCGATACGCCGCGCCATGGCCTCGACCTGGTAGACCGCCGCCGGCACTTCGATCATCACACCGATCTTCGGCATGGTCACTGCAAAGCCCTCATCGATCAATTCATCATGGGCCCGGCGGATCAGCAGCAGTGCATCGTCCACCTCCTGAACATGGCTGATCATGGGCAGCAGCAGGCGGGCATTGTGCAGTCCGATGGCAGCACGCAGTATGGCCCGCACCTGGGTGAGAAAAATCTCCGGATGGTCGAGGGAGATGCGGATTCCCCGCCAGCCGAGAAAGGGGTTTGACTCCTCCACGGGAAAATAGGGCAGCGGCTTGTCGCCACCGATGTCGAGGGTTCGAATGGTTACCGGACGGGGGTGGAATGCGGTCAATATCTTTTGATAATTGACCACCTGTACCGATTCACCCGGAAAGCTGTCCCGCACCATGAACGGCAACTCGGTACGGTAGAGACCGACCCCTTCCGACTCCTCACTGCCTTGCGAGCCCAGCTCGCTGATCAGACCGGTATTCATGTAGAGCGGCACCCTGGTGCCATCTGTAGTTTCGCAGGGGAGATCCTTCTCCGCCTCGAGTTCCTTGAACAGCGCCCTATCCTCCTTTGCCAGGCGCTGATACTCCTCGATCACCCTGGGCGCGGGTGAGACATAGAGCCGTCCAAGATAGCCCTCCAGAATCACGAAGCGGCCGTCGACGCGGTTCACCGGCAGATCGCTGAGCCCCATCACCGCGGGCACATTCATCGCCCTTGCCAGTATCGCCACATGGGAGAAGCTTGCCCCGCCGGCCGAGACGACCCCCACCAGGCGTCCCTGGGGTACCTCGGCCAACTGCATCGCGCTGAGCTCCTCACCCACAAGGACCGTCATCTCCGGATAGTCGATGACGCGAGCCACTTTCTGCTGCAGATGCATCAGAATCCGTCGCCCCAGGTCCCTGACATCGGAGGCCCGCTCGCGCAGGTAGATATCCTCCATGGCATCGAAGACCTTGGCATGCTCCTCGATGGTTTCACGCAATGCCCCCGAGGCCCAATTGCCATTATGAATCCGCTTGACTGTATTGCCGATCAACGAATCGCTTCCCAGCATCATCAACCAGGCATCGAAAAGTGCCCGGTCCTCGGCAGGAAGCGTCTCTGCGAAGCGGTCCTCTATCGCCATCAGATCCTGCACCACGGCGGCGACCGCCGTGCGGAACTCCTCTTCATCCCGCTCTGGATCCTGAGTCGGGCGGTCCGGCACAGCATCCAGATCCGCCGGGGGGTAGACGACCACCGCGGTACCCAGCGCCACCCCCGGGGAACCGGGCCTTCCCTGGAGAAACCGGTTGGGCGACGTAAGATCGCCATGGGTCATGAGATTCCCGCTGGCCTGGGCATGAGTGATGGCCCCCGCCAGCTGGGCCGCGAGCGTAAAAAGAAAGGTCACCTCCTCGTCTTCGAAACTCCGCTGAAGGTGCTGGCGCACGACCAATACTCCCAGCACCTTGCGGTTCTGGATAATTGGCACCCCGAGAAAGCCCTTGTATTGGGTCTCACCCGTCTCATGAATGAAGAGATAGCGACTATGGCTGGGAGCATCAGCCAGATTGACCGGTTCCGCCTTTTCACAGACCAGACCGATGAGTCCTCTGTGGTAGGGCAGCCTGACTTTCCCCACCGCATCCCGACGCAGACCCTCGGTTGCCATCAGGACATGCTCACGGCGCTCGAAATCGGTGAGATAGACGGAGCAGACATCGGTGTTGATCGCCTTCTTTACCTGGGTCACGATGATCGCCAGCGCCTGATCGAGATCGGTTGCGGAATTGACCTCTTTGACGATGCGATGAAGGGTATCGAGCATACCTGTGATCCTTGGGGCCTAGGGGTGGATTCCGGGATCTGCCGCGCTCGCGCGTTTGCCGGCAGGGGATGGACAGCGAATCAACGCCGTTGCTGTCGCAGATAGTTTGTATGGAATCGACTGGGCGTTCCGTCAGGATAGAGCAGCGGCGCCAGTTCCTCCAGTGCCTTGGCATAGACGTTACGCTTGAAGTAGATAACCTCCCGCAGTGGCTGCCAATATTTGACCCACCGCCACTCCTCGAACTCAGGAGTCTCGCAGTTATCGAGACAGAAGGCATCCTCCTCGCACTGTGTACGCAGCAGATACCAGATCTGCTTCTGCCCGATGCAAAGGGGCTCACGATGGCGACGGATATAGCGCTCGGGGAGGCGATAACGCAGCCACCTCCGGGTTGCACCCATGATCTCGACCTGATCGGTCTCAAGGCCGACCTCTTCGCGCAACTCCCGGTACATGGCCTGCTCCGGGGTTTCGTCCTGTTTGATGCCGCCCTGAGGAAACTGCCATGCATCCTGCCCAATCCGCCGCCCCCAGAACAGCTGGCGATTGTCATTGCACAGGATAATGCCTACATTGGGTCGATAACCGTCAGCGTCAATCAAGGTAGATGCCAGAATATTGCGAATTCAATAGTGTAGATTTTTCCACATTAACCCAGGAGCAGCAAGGCGGTAAAACATAAGCCTTTGCTAATTATGGATATTCCGTTACTGTTCACAGCATGGGCATTTCAATCACAGGTCTGAATATGGCGTTGGCGATTTTTGATCTTGACAATACCCTCCTGGCGGGGGACTCGGATTATCTCTGGGGTGAATTCCTGGTGGAGAAGGGTGTCGTGGACGGTGCAGCCTACAAACAGGAAAATGCACGCTTTTACGAGGACTACAAGGCGGGACGCCTGGATATTTTCGCGTTCCAGCGCTTCTCCCTTAAACCCCTGCGCGATAACAGCATGGCAGACCTCCTCGATTGGCGCCGGGAGTTTGTGGATCGCAAAATCCTGCCCATCATCACCCCTCAGTCCCGTGAATTGGTGGAAAAACACCGTAGCGCGGGGGATACGCTGCTCATCATCACGGCCACAAATGCATTCGTCACCGCCCCCATTGCCCAGCACTTCGGCATCGATCACCTGATCGCCACGGAACCGGAAAAACTCGATGGCCACTATACGGGGGAGGTGGCGGGAGAGCCGAGTTTCAGAGATGGCAAGGTAAACCGCCTCCACAGCTGGCTGCGCCAGCAGCGCCAGGATCTGCGTGGCAGCTGGTTCTACAGCGATTCGCACAACGACCTCCCGCTGCTGGAGATTGTGCAATACCCGGTCGCCGTGGATCCCGATGAAACCCTTTCGATGATCGCCACAGAGCGCGATTGGCCGATTCTGCAGTTGCATTCCTGAGCGCAGACATAGTGAAGATCAGGAGGCCGCCACAGGCTGCCGGAAGCACGAACCAATCAGAGACCGCAGTGGACACAAGGAGTTAAGTTATGGGAAACAAAGCTTTTTTTGCCGTACTTATCGTGCTCATCCTAGGCATAGTCTATGTCATGCAGAGCAGCGACAACCCTCCGGAAACCAGCATCAACCAGACACCGAAAGAGTATATCGAGACGGTGGAGAAACGAAAGGCGGAGCGAATCTCGGCCGAGAAGGCCAGACAACAGGCGCAACAGAAGGCATCGAAAGAGGATCAGCGTTGACAAATCGGCCGCTGATCGGGATTTTCCACGGCAGTGACGATGGCATCGACAAACTTACCCAACTCCTGGGGCGTAACTGCCTCCAGCATGCGTTGCATCAGCCCTGGTTCGACAATCGCCTGTACCACGCGACCGTCTCCCAGCGTGATGTTGACACCGGCCGCGTGGAAATGGGCTTCCCCTTCGCTTTGCGCCACCAGGGCCTCGTTGCGTTCCAGCAGACGCTCGTAGCAGGCCTCGACTTTCTCATCCAACTCCTCATCCAGGTCTTCAGGCAGGGCGATCAACCAGCCTTCCTCCTCAACCGAGGATTGCGGTTCTAGACCCAGTTGCTGCAGGTAATCGATGAATTCCCGCCAGGCACCTTCATCGAACAGGATATATTCCAGCATCACACTCTCCGCATCATGGGACTCATGGATTGAGCCCGCGCCCGGGTTATTCTCGCATACTCCCCCACAAGAGTGTGCACGCGATGAAGAGAAACAGTTATCTAGTCACAATGCTGAGGATGGCGGGGCGGGCAACAGGGATAGCCGGGATCGTCCTTAAATGCCCACCTCGGCGCAGTGTATTACTTCAGGAGTCTCCCCTGGCGGGATTTCAATATCACCGGGCAGCGGCGATCTGGCCGTTTCTCCAAGTGGGCGAACAGCTTCATCTCAGGAGGGAACCCGGCAATCCCCACGACCGCTATGCCGTCGCCGTGTGGTTCAGGAATGAGCATCTGGGATACATTCCACGGCGTGAGAACCGCACCCTGGCCCAGTTGCTGGATCAAGGCGAGCATCTGGAGGCGACTATCGTGCGTCTGCTCGAAGACGAGAATCCATGGAGAAAGATACGATATCGCGTCGAGTGGCTAGTATAGTGTCACACTACACTAGATTCTTAGCCGCAACGGGTTCGTCCGTGGTGTAGACGCACCAGCCGCTATCAACGTTTGCGTACTCCGCCCGGCTTCCCCGGGCCATGTTGATCTTTTTTCCGGATACCCTCGATGCCGAGTGTCAATTCCACACTCTTGGCGGCTGATCCCAGATATTTGGTGATGCCGAAGTCGGCCAATAAAATCCGTGTCCCGCCGAAAAATCCACGACGATAGCCACCCCAGGGATCGGTTCCGGCACCGACTTGCTGAACATCGATTTGAATGGATCGTGTTACCCCACGCAGAGTAAGGTTACCGACAAGTCTGGCTGTTCCATCTGCATGCTCCTCATAGGAGCTACTGATGAACCTGGCCTCAGGATAGGCCGCAACGTGCAGAAAATCTTCGTCTCTGAGGTGTTTGTCCCGTTCGGCATGGTTGGAATCGATACTGGCCGTGTCGATAACCACCTCCACCTTCGCCGCCGAAGGGTCGTTTTCGTCATAACTGAAATGTCCGGAGAAGCGATTGAATCGTCCGCTCAACCAGCTGAAACCAAGGTGGCTGATCTTGAACTGAATAAAGGCGTGCCCCCCTTCGGTATCGATGACATACTCCGATGCCGAAACCGTCTTTACCAGACAAAAAAAGAGGAAAAGAAAATAAAAATAACCGATAGGAATTTTAGTCATGTTCTCGGCGACTTTTTTCAGATATCCGGAGCTGGCAAGTTTAGCCGATCATCGAATTTTTTAATCAAACAATATTTATTTTTTTATAGGGGTTTTTTTCAAGCATGCAGCTGAAAAAGAGCCAAAAATAAACGGAATTCAGCTGCAATCAAATGACTTGATACAACTTATTTTAGATTCAAATCCCATAAAAGAGTTCGACCAGTTCTCACTTATTACCGACCTCATCATGGTTATGCGAAAAGGCAAGTGCCAGTATGTGAATTCAGCTTTTTTTTACAAAATAAGTTCAATATTTTCGAGCTTCTTCACACTGCTGAAAGCAGCAACAAATTGTGTGAAATCGGTCCTTCAAAACTGTGACCTCGTGAATGAATAAATAGGGGAGATGACCGCCATAGTGAGCAACTAAAGGATTTGATATTGAGGTTGTTTACATGAAAGCTCTCCGCACTCTCCTTCCCGTAATTTTGATCCCCGCGCTCTTCCTGGGCGAGATCAACCAAATACAAGCTGGTTCCACCCTTTCGGATTCCGGAAACTACATCAACGACGGATCCGGAAATTACGTCAATGAACCGGCAGACCCGTTCACATTCGATAGAGCGCTGTGGAGAAACAACAAGGATGTGCTGGTTTTCACAGGTACCGGAACTCCAAGAGCCTCTGTTGAACTCTTTATCGCCGGCACCGATGTTTCGTTAGGCGCGAAAACCGTCAACAAACGGGGAAGATGGTATTTCAAATTCTATAATCCGGCCACCATACCCTGCGCCGTGCGGGCTGAAAGCAGTAATCAATCACTGGAAAAGGGAGTCGACGGGGCACCTGGCGACTGTGTCACCAATTCCGAACCACCGGTGGAAAACACACCACCTGTCATCAGCGGGTCACCGCAGGCCCAGGTTGCCGAGGGCCAGGCTTACAGATTCACACCCAACGCCAGTGACGCCGATGGCGACAGCCTGAGCTTTTCCATTGCAAACAGACCCTCATGGGCAAGTTTCAACACCGCCAGCGGCGAACTCAGCGGGACTCCCGGTTATAGCGCAGCGGGTACCACCAGCAATATTCTGATCAGCGTCAGCGACGGCAGCGCAACCGCATCACTGCCAGCCTTCAATATCACCGTCAGCGACGCCAACCGCGCACCGTCAATCAGCGGTACGCCGTCCACCAACGCAGCAGAGGGCGCTGGCTATTCATTCGTTCCTCAGGCAAGCGACCCTGATGGTGACAACCTGAGCTTCTCTATCGCGAACAAACCCTCATGGGCGAGTTTCAGTACCAGCACCGGCGCCCTCAGCGGCACTCCGGGCTACGATTCTGCGGGCACAACCAGTGATATCCGCATCAGTGTCTCCGACGGCAGCGCAAGCGCATCACTGCAAGCCTTCAACATCACCGTCAGCGACAGCAACCGCGCGCCATCCATCAGCGGTACGCCGTCCACCAACGCGGCAGAGGGCGCTGGCTATTCATTCGTTCCTCAGGCAAGCGACCCTGATGGTGACAACCTGAGCTTCGCTATCGCGAACAAACCCTCATGGGCGAGTTTCAACACCAGCACCGGCGCCCTCAGCGGCACCCCGGGCTACGATTCTGCGGGCACAACCAGTGATATCCGCATCAGCGTCTCCGACGGCAGAGCAACCGCATCCCTTGGCGCCTTCAGTATCACCGTTGGCGATACCAACCGTGCGCCCAGCATCAGTGGCACACCGGTCACCGGCATCGATGAGGGAACGGCCTACAGCTTCACCCCGTCAGCCAGCGATCCGGACGGCGATGCCTTGACATTCTCAATCAGCAACAGGCCAAACTGGGCGGTCTTCGACAGCAACAGCGGAACCCTCAGCGGCACGCCGGATGCAGATTCGGCCGGCACCTACTCGAATATCGTCATCAGCGTATCCGACGGCAGTGAAGTCGCCAGCCTCGGTGCGTTCACAATCACCATCTCAGACACCCTGAATCTAGGCGGGTCCTTCCAGTTCGCACGGGCCGCATACGGTGTGGACGAGGGCAGTTCCGTCACTTTGACCGTCACCAGAGACAATGGCGCTGGTCAAGCCTCGGTCAACTATGGCACCTATGGTGTAGAGGCACGAAACACCCTCGACTATAACGGCTTTGAGTGGACGCCACTGGTATTCAATGATGGTGAGACAAGCAAAACCATCACGCTCGTGACACTTGCAGATGATATCACTGAGTCTGACGAGACCGTGGGCGTGCATCTTGATTCACCGTCCGACGGCTACACCCTGGCCTCTCCCTCGATAAGTGTCGTTACGATTCATGACACCACGCAAGCGAATAGAGCACCTGTCATCAGCGGCACCCCTGTCACCAGTATCGAAGAGGGAACGGCCTACAGCTTCACCCCGTCAGCCAGCGATCCGGATGGCGATGCCTTGACATTCTCGATCAGCAACAGGCCGAACTGGGCGGTATTCGATAGCAGCAACGGAGCCCTCGGCGGTACGCCGGATGCCAATTCGGCAGGCACCTACTCGAATATCGTCATCAGCGTATCCGACGGCAGTGAAGTCGCTAGCCTCGGTGCGTTCACAATCACCGTCACGGAACCCCAGGTTCAAGGCGGATCCTTCCAGTTCGCACAGGCCGCATACGGCGTGGACGAGGGCAGTTCCGTCACCTTGACCGTCACCAGAGACAATGGCGCTGGTCAAGCCTCGGTCAACTATGGCACCTATGGTGTAGAGGCACAAAACACCCTCGACTATATCGGCTTTGAATGGACGCCACTGGTATTCAATGATGGTGAGACTAGCAAAACCATCACGCTCGTGACACTTGCAGATGATATCACTGAGTCTGACGAGACCCTGGGCGTGCATCTTAATTCACCGTCCGACGGCTACACCCTGGCCTCTCCTTCGATAAGTGTGGTTACCATTCACGATGCCGAGACGCCGAATAGTGCACCTGTCATCAGCGGCACGGCTGATCAGAACGCGACCGTGGGTGATGAGTACAGCTTCACACCGAGTGCCTCGGATGCGGACAACGACACTCTGAGTTTCAGCGTGACCAATCTCCCGGCATGGGCCAGCTTCAATACACAGACCGGTGTGTTGAGCGGCGTGCCCGGCAGCGATGATATCGGCAGCTACGACAACATCGTCATATCCGTCACGGATGGAACGGATAGTGCGTCACTGAGTCCGTTCAGTATCACTGTGGCAGCGGTAGAACCTACCACGACCATGGGCAGCGTATCCCTATCCTGGGTCCCGCCTACGACTCGCACCGACGGCTCGGCACTGGATATGAGCGAGATCTCCGGCTACAGGATCTATATGGGAACAACCGCGGACAGCCTTGAAGAGATCGTGGAGTTGGCAGACGGCTCCATCAACGACTACGTGGTCGACAACATCTTAACGGGTGACTACTATTTCGCGGTTACCACCTACGATACCGACGGCAACGAGAGCGAGTTCTCCAACATAGCCCTGAAGAGCGCCATGTAGGTGATATTGCGAGCAGGCAAGAATATAGCATCAGCCATATAGTCGATTGGTTGGCTATACCATGCACCGGATGCCAGGGGCCGCAACCCCTGCCTCCGGTGCAACCGTTCTGGGGTGAAGGCTGCCAGCCCCCCCAGGAATCCCTCCGGGAGCTGTTGCCCATACATATCTACCCGCTTGTGCAAGCTGCACTCATTAACTCAAGTTTCGGCGTTCAGAGTACTATTTGGGGCCGTTTGCGTAGACTCGGCTGTCTGGGAAAGACGCTGTAAACCCGTCCATGGGCGCTCGACGTCTCATTGGATTGGTATCGTTGCGATTGGCGCTTATCGGCGAAACAATCAGGATTTCACTGCCAGGACGATTTGATTTCTCAGGGACTTCAACAGATTGAGCCGCTTTTTGTCGATATCGAGACCGCGTGGATTGGCGTGATCGGCATAAATCAGGCCCACCGCCCTTTTATTGATCACCAGGGGAAAGAGCAGAAAGGAGCCGGCGTTGGATATTTCCTTGTACCAATCCGGTATGTCCGCCTGTATCTTTGCTTCCGTGGTATCCGCTATATAGACATCTACGGCGTTTTTCAGCGCACCGTGAAACACGTCCACGCTGTATGCCGTCGGAAAATGGAAAAGCTTTACAAACTCATCGACGGTATTGCCGAAACCCAGCCTGCCCGCCATCTCTCCGCGCTTGCGATCGAGTAGCGCCAGCACCACCCTTTGGAAACCGATCGATCGATACATGGTCTCGAGCACCACATTGAAGATCTCCGAGACGCTATGCTCACCCACCAGCATACCCGTCACCTCCTGCAGTCCATCCATGAGCAGGGATTCGGCGTCCTCCGGGGTTGCGGCGGAATCGACATCATGCGCTGATTTCGCAACCGGCCTGGTGGTGCCCTCTTCATCGAGAATCTGGGTCTCACCCAAGCCATCTTTTTCCATTGCTTTGGGTCTGCTTCTTTCCACATCCTTGCGAGACTGCATCTCATCGCTGTTGGATGTGAGAGAACTGACGAACTTATCCGATATATCGCCCGATATCGCCTGCGCCACCTCCTGAAACTCCTCGATGGACTGGGTTGCGAACCGGCTAATCTGTTTTTTCGTGATACCGAGTCCCTTCGCATATTTTTTCGTCAAGGACTCCATCGCCGACTTGTCGTCGAGCCCCGATTCGAGCATCACCGCCATCGCCTCGTCAGCGAAGGCACAGACCAGTCGTCTGCGCTCCAGCCGGTTTACCGGTTTGTGGTCACCCTGCCAGCCCTTCATGCTATCGACCAGGGTTTTGGGGAAGTTCCACTGTTCGGCGATCTCCATGCCGATTTTCTCAAAGCTGACGCCCAACACGCTGTGCTGAGCAGTAATCGGATCCTTGTGCTCCACTTCAATCGCACGTTCGATCGCTTGTGACTCCTCCGGCAGGTAGAACGCCACAAGCAACTTGCCGAGGTCGTGCAACAAGCCGGTAAGAAAATAGGCCTCGGCCTCATGCAGATCGATATCGGCCGCCACCTTGTGGGCCAGGGTGGCGCGAAACATCGCCGCAGAAACCAGTTCCCGAAGCTGTTCGGCCTGCTGTTTGTTTTCAATATGCTCGAAAAAGATAAGGGATGCGGCCAATGCACGGATCGCCTGCATACCCAGTACAACCACTGCCCGTGACACAGTGCCTATCTTGCCGGAAAAGCGCCCGTAGAAAGCGGAGTTAACCACTTTCAGAATCTTGTTGGTCAAGGCGAAGTCCTTGACGATCACACCCGCCATCTGATTGACATCCTTGTTACTGGCATCGGCCATGGCATTGATGCTGCGCACCGATTGCGAGAGCGCGGGAAAATCACTCTTTCTTTTCATCCGGCGCAGCAGGAACTCAACGGTACCGCTAGCATCTTCATCGAGCGTCAGCTTCTCGCCACCGACACCGCGCATTTCGTTGAAGGCCTGCCGCATCTCCATGGCGTCCTGGTAGCGCAGGGCCGGATCCTTCTCCAGGGATTTGAGGATAAAGCGGTCGAGTTTCTCGTCCACCGCCGGATTGAACTGGGAGGGAGGCCTTGGATCCAGTTTGAGGATCGCCTCGATGACGACCTGCTGTTTGTAACCACTGAAAACAGGCATACCGGTGAGCATCTCATCGAGAATCAGGCCGAGGGCGAAGACATCCGCCTGTGGACCCACCTCCCCATTCTGGATGTACTCGGGCGCCAGGTAGCGGGGCGTGCCAATGAGCTGCTGATCCGGGCCCTTGGCCTCCGTAAGCAGGCGCGCGATACCGAAATCCATGATCTTCGGCACCCGGTCATTGCTGATAATGATATTCGCCGGTTTCAGATCCCGATGGACTATCCCCGCCCTGTGTGCCTGACTCATGCCTTCGAGCAGCCCCCCAAATATCAGCAGGGCATCATTCAGCTCCAGCGGCTCACCGTTGATCAGGTCTTTTAGCAGGTCTCCCTGAACATATTCAAAAACCAGGTAGGGCACTTGCTGGTATTCGCCGGCCTCGTAGATGGAGACAATATTGGGATGCTGGAGCTTGCTCGCCGCCCGGGCTTCATCCAGAAATGACGACTCCGGCAGCGACTTGTTGAGCAGTTTGATGGCGACCTTGCGCTCCAACTGACTGTCGTGGCAGAGATAGACCGTACCCTGGTTCCCCACGCCCAGTTGCTCGCCGACCTGAAAACGCCCGATCTGTTTAGGCTTCATCGCCACTCCCGGATTGTTGCTCCCTGTTTCTTATCGGCAAAACAATGAAAACCTTATGCCGGTGATCCCGATCATAAATGCAGTCTCTTAAGTTTAACCTGATTAACTACTTGGCTCAGCCATTGAATCAGCGAACCAGGGAGAGGGGGATATAAGGTTCCTTGAATGCAGTGATCACTGAAAGCCAATCATATCCCACGCTGAATCTCCAGCGAGCGGCCTTTCGGCATTATGAAGAATTTGGGGTGTATATCATTAAACCTGCGCCAATATACGGCGAATCAAAGACTCGAGCATCGCTAGATCGATAGCCGGCGGCCTTGTCACATCCACACTTGTCTGAATGCCAACCACATGCAGTCGCGGTGGTAATTCGCCGAGTTGTCCGGCCAATGCCAGCGCCTCGGTCACGCCAAAGCCATGGCTGGAGGTCATGCACTCTTGCTGCCACAGTGCCTTGAGATCGATCTCTGCAACGCTTCCAGGCGTGTCTGACAGGCGCACGGCATCGACAATGATAACCTGCTCAACACCTTGAAAATACCCGACCAGCCGGCTGCCGGGCCGATCCAGCTTGAGCAGTTCACAATCCGCCAATTCCAGTCCGGTGAGGTGATCGATGGCCATCCAGGCCAGTTGATCGGCACCCAGCGGGGAGCCGACCCCCAGAATTCGTCTCATCGGCGATCGATATCGAGCCGCAGAAAATGGGTGGCGCAGGAGATACAGGGATCGTAGTTGCGGATCACCTGCTCGGCCCTCAGCCTCAGGGCATCATCCGGGTTGTCGAGACCGAAGCGCTCCAGCGACAAGCGAATGTCTTCTTCGATACGCCCTTGATTCTGGCTGGTGGGCGGTACGATGCGGGCATAACGCACGATTCCCTGGTCGTCCACGTCATAGCGGTGCCAAAGAATGCCGCGGGGCGCCTCGGTGCAACCGAAGGCGTTGCCCTCCTGGGGCTGGAGTGGGATGTAGGGCTCATCTGGCGGGCGATAATTTTCCAGCAGGTGAATCGCCTCGTAGACTGCGAAATGGAGTTCGATGGCCCGAGCCACGATACTGTGAAACATATTGTGGCTGGGGAAATGTATGCCACACTCATCCAGAATCTTGCGCACCGGCTTGGGCAGCTGGTGGAAGTTGAGGTTGACACGGGCCAGCGGACCGACCAGGTAGGGTCGCCCCTCCAGGGTGGAATGCAACGCGGTGGAATGGGGTGACTGGTGCTCCTGAAAATAGCTTTCGTAGAAGTTGATCTCGGTCTCCAGTCCCTGACCGGAGATCAGATTGCCGCGCTCGATGGCATACTCCTCCGGATGGCTCATCGCGACACTGATGAAGGCCTGCTCATCATCGGCGAATTCGAGCCCGGCGGTCCAATTCACCAGGGCCTCGGCAGCCGGCAGGGCCGCCTGCAGGCGGCGCAACAGGGATTCGACTTCATCCTCCCTCGGTGAGCGGTAGAAGCCGCCGACGCGAACACCCACCGGATGTACCGAACGACCACCGAACAGCGCGATCAGATCGTTGCCGAGCGTCTGCAGTTCGAGACCGCGACGCACCGCATCCGGGTAGTCGGCCGCCATGGCGATCGCCGAATCGAAACCGAGAAAATCGGGAGCCGCGAGCAGATGGATGTGCAAGGCGTGGCTCTGCAACCACTCGCCGCAATACATGGCCCGGCGCATCTTGCGCATCCACTCGGGGGGTTCCAGCCCGAACAGCCCCTCGAAGGCCTGAACCGCACTCATCTGGTAGGCCACGGGGCAGATACCGCAGATCCTGGCAACCATATCGATCACCTGATCGCACTCGTAACCCTCGACGAATTTCTCGAAAAGCCGGGGTGGCTCATAGATGTGCAGGGCCAGATTCTGGATGACGCCGCCAGCCACATCGATCTTCAGGGCGCCCTCGCCCTCCACCCGGGTCAGCACCGGGACATGGATATGGATATCACGTGTTGAATCATTCATGGCTGCTATCTTTCAAACGCTCGCCCGCCTGCTTGAAGGCGGGGGCGTGATTGGCGATGAAATGAAAGCGTCGTGCGATGGCCGTGTTGTCGAGACCGAGCTCGACAAAGCGCTCAGCCAGCGAACGATCGTTGATCTGCTTCAGGGGTCCGTAGCAGCTGTAGCAGCCACGGCCCATGGATGGACACAGCGCATCGCAACCCGCCACGGTAACCGGACCCATACAGGGCTGGCCCTTGCTGACCAGGGTACAGACAAGACCCCGGCGCTTGCACTCCATGCAGACCGAGCGTGTCTCACGGCGCGGTTTGGCGCCACTTAGCAGATCACGCAGGGTACCCACCACCTGGCGCGAATTGACCGGACAGCCGGGGATCTCGAAATCGACCTTGACATACGACGAGATGGGATTGGAGTTCTGCAGGGCCTCGAAATAGTCGGGACGATCGTAGACTGCAGCCATCCACGCAGAACGATCGGTAAAATTGGCCAATGCCTGCAGCCCGCCCGCGGTGGCGCAGGCGCCGATGGTTATCAGAAAACCGCTGTTCTCCCGCACCTGCCTGATCCGCTCGATATCCTCGGGTGTGGAGACACTCCCCTCCACCAGGGCGATATCCGCCTCGGCGACCGGATCACTGGGTCCCGCCTCGGCGAAATGAACGATATCCACCAGTTCGGGCAGCAACAGCAAAGGCTCGCCCAGGTTGAGCAATGCCAGCTGACAGCCGTCGCAGGAGCTGAATTTGTGTACCGCTAGTTTTGGTTTAGTACTCGTCATCGTCTAACACCATCCCATTGGTCTAGAAGTTTTGAGTTATGTGTTTTTAGTTCAGTCAAAACCCTTTCGCCCCCAAAAAATCCGCCAGGTCCGAATAGCAGAAGACAGGTCCATCCTGACAGACATAGTGCGGACCTATCTGGCAATGACCACACTGTCCGATGCCGCATTGCATATTGCGTTCCATGCTGAACCAGATGCTGCCGTCGGCCAGGCCCATGTCGCGCAGGTTGGCGATCGCGCTGAGCATCATCAACTCCGGCCCACACAGCAGCGCCACTGTGCGATGGGGCCTTACAGTAATCTGGCTGATCAACTCCGTCACCATTCCCTGCTGTCCTTTCCAACCCTTGCCCGCCACATCCGCTGCCAGCAGAATATGGACGTCACGCAGCTTCGCCCATTCATCGTACTGTTCGCGCCAGATGAGATCATCGGAGTGTTTCACTCCCTGCAGGATATGCACGCGGCCATAGTACTCACGCCGTCGCATGATGAATCTGATAACCGAAACCAGCGGGGCGCAGCCCAGTCCGCCGGTGATGAGCAGAATATCCTTACCCTTCATCCGCGCCAACGGCCAACCCCGGCCGAAGGGACCGCGAATACCGACCCGATCACCGGGTTGCAGTCTCGACAGCCCCTCAGAGACGCGCCCGACAACACGGATGGTATGGTCGAAGTAGTGATTGTCGAGGGGATCGTTGACAATGGAGATGGGAATCTCGCCGATACCGAAGAGGGTCACCATATTGAACTGCCCGGGATCGAACTCGTAGGCCTGCTTCACTTCCCAGTCGTACTGCAACCGCAGGGTAAAGATGGTGGGTGACTCCTGGATGCGCTTGTCGATCACTGCGACATGCGGGATATGGGGATCAAACATCGAGACTGCCCTCCTCCAACACGGCCTTGACCTCCTGGGTGAGATCTATGCCCACCGGACACCAGACGATACAACGGCCGCAGCCGGTACAGCCGATGCGCCTCTGCTGCACCTGCCATCCCGCCAGCTTATGGGTCAGCCACTGCCGATAACGTTGTTTGGTATTGCTCCTTACCTGGAAATGTCCCATGTCACTATGGGTAGGGCTGAAACAGGAGTCCCAGCTGCGAACCATCTCCGCCCGGTCTCCAGTCAGGGCCATTTCGTGATCGACGTGATAACAGAAGCAGGTGGGACAGACTGCGGTGCAGTTTCCGCAGGAGAGGCAGCGCTCGGCCACCAGGTCCCAATGGGCGTGATCCAGACGTCTGTAGAGTTGCCGCAGCTCTGCGCTTTGCGGTAGATGGCGCTGTTGTTCCTGGGCTGCCTGTTCACCGGCTTTACGCATCGTCTCGAGCTGGGCACCATCCGGCGTCTGCAGCTCCAGCTGATTGACGATCGCCTTTCCCTTGTCGCTGTGGTGCCAGACGAGGAACCCCTCGTCGAGTTCCGACATACCGATGTCGTATCCGCTCTCCAGGGAGGGACCATCGCCGGAGGAGGCACAGAAACAGGTCGAGGCCGAATGGGTGCAATCGACACCGATCAGCAACAGGCTTTCACGGCGTTGCCGGTAGTGGGGATCAGGTCGCAATTCAAGTTCAAAGTGGTGATCCTGAATCGAAAGTGCCGCCAGATCGCACGCCCTCACACCGATAACCGCGGTGGGTTCCACCTCCGGCAGGACCCGATCGAAGGCATGGGGCTGCGTACTCTCTTGCCAAAGCACCTCCCGAGGGGCGAAACAGAGGGGTTTGAGTCCTTGCGGGCCATGATTCCAGTCGAACAGCCTATGACTCTCCCCTGTTTCCAATCGATAGTGTCCCGGTTGCTGATCATTGGTCACACCCTGCGGCATTGCGTCCGCGCCATCGAGATACCCGAACTGGATGGCTCCGTCACGAACCCGCGGCCCATAGACCTTGTAACCGGCTTGCGAGAGCACGCTGAAGAGTGTATGTAACGACGAACGGGGTAGAAAACCCGGTTCTCTTTCGGCTGCTGTGTTGTGCTGAGCATTCACACTGGATCCTTGAGACCCTCACTTGGTCATCTTTGGAATTGAGCGTAGAGTTATATGGAAAGCGTCTGCACTACCTGATGTCCAGATTGAAAAAAACTTTATTCTTTGACTTAATTCTAGCCAAACAAATGATGCTGCATAGGGTAAGCAAAACATAAATTTCAAAGCGCTTGGACCTTCATTCGTTATGGTTTTACAGCGCGTGCCTGCTACTCGCAAGCATGCAATATTCAAATAATGAATGAACGCCGTACAGAAGGGTTGTAGTTACTCGAACGAAACAATCTGACCAGGAACTCAGGACATGCAAAACAAGATGGTTACCATCGACGGCAATGAAGCCGCCGCATATATCGCACATCTGACCAACGAGGTGATCGCCATCTACCCGATCACCCCCGCGTCGCCGATGGGTGAGTGGTCCGACGAGTGGTCAGCCAGGGGCAGGAAAAACATCTGGGGTTCGGTCCCGGATGTGATCGAAATGCAGAGCGAGGCCGGTGCCGCAGGGGCGGTACACGGTGCATTGCAGGCAGGCTCTCTCTCAACCTCGTTCACCGCCTCCCAGGGCCTCTTGCTGATGATACCCAACATGTACAAGATTGCGGGCGAACTCACCCCGACGGTACTCCACGTCTCGGCCCGATCCCTGGCGATTCAGGCATTGTCCATCTTCGGTGACCATAGCGACGTGATGGCATGCCGCGCCACCGGCTACGCCATGCTCTGCTCCGCCAGCGTACAGGAGGTGGCGGATTTCGCACTGATCGCACAGGCGGCCACTCTCGAGAGCCGTATTCCCTACCTCCACTTCTTCGATGGCTTTCGTACCTCCCATGAGGTGAACAAGATCCATCTGCCCAGCGATGAAACCATCAGAGCGATGATCGACGATGAGTGGATCAGCGCCCATCGCCAGCGTTCACTCTCCCCCGACCACCCTGTCATCCGCGGCACTTCGCAAAACCCCGACGTCTACTTTCAGGGACGTGAGACGGTCAATCCTTTCTATGCAAGCGCGCCGGCGATCCTGCAATCCGTGATGGACAGATTCGCCCGCCTGACCGGCCGCCAATACGGCCTGTTCGAGTATATAGGCGCTGAACAGCCGGATCGCCTGATCATGCTCATGGGATCGGGTATCGGCGCCGCCCAGGAGGCGGTGGAGCACCTGGCCGCCACGGGGGAAAAAATCGGCATGGTCAAGGTGCGTCTCTATCGCCCGTTCGATAGCGAAAGCCTGCTTGCCACGATTCCCGATTCGGTGGAAAAGATCGCCGTGCTCGACCGCACCAAGGAGCCGGGCGCGGATGGCGAACCGCTCTACAAGGATGTCCTGGGCGCTTTCGCCCAAGCCTGCGGCGACGGGCGCCGCAGCCGTATGCCAAGGATCGTCGGTGGCCGCTATGGCCTCTCATCCAAGGAGTTCACCCCGGCGATGGTGAAGGGTATCTTCGACGAACTGGCACTGGATCGACCGAGGAATCCGTTCACCGTCGGTATCATTGACGATCTCAGCAAGACCAGCCTGCCCTGGGACAGCAGCTTTCGACCCGCGGCCACCGCAGGGATCACTGCCTGTCTCTTCTACGGTCTGGGTGCCGACGGCACCGTTTCCGCCAACAAGAACTCGATCAAGATCATCGGTGAGCAGACGGATAACCACGCCCAGGGCTACTTTCAATACGACTCGAAAAAATCCGGGGCGATAACCGTATCGCACCTGCGCTTCGGCCCGCAACCGATCAACAGCACTTACCTGATTGGTGCCGATGAAGCCAGTTTCGTCGCCTGCCATCAACCCACTTTTATCGATCGCTACGAGATGCTCGACAAGGCGAAACCCGGCGGTGTGTTTCTACTCAACAGCAGCGCAGATCCGGATCAGGTGTGGCAGACCCTGCCGGGCAGGATGCAACGCCAGATGATCGAAAAGTCGCTGAGTTTCTATGTCATCGACGCCTACAGGATCGCCGACAAAACGGGCATGGGCCGGCGTATCAACACCATCATGCAGACCTGTTTCTTCGCCATCTCCGGACTGCTCGCGCAGGAGCGCGCCATCGAACTGATCAAGGAGGCGGTGAAAAAGAGCTACGGGCGCAAGGGCGCGCGGCTGCTGCAACGCAACTATGACGCCATCGACGCCGCCCTGGCGAACCTGCACCAGGTAGAGCTGCCGCCGACGGCGACCAGTGAAGAGGAGGCAAAAGCGATCGTACCCGCCGATGCGCCGGCCTTCGTGCAACAGGTCACCTCCCTGATCATCGCAGGTCTGGGTGATGCGGTTCCGGTCAGCCTGATGCCCGCCGACGGCACCTGGCCCCTGGGCACGACCGCCTACGAGAAGCGCAATATCGCGCTGCAGCTGCCGAAGTGGGAGATGGACCTGTGCACCCACTGCGGCAAATGCCCGCTGGTCTGCCCACACGCCGCCATCCGCTCCAAGGTATTCCCCGAGGCGCTGACCGAAAACGCCCCCGGGAGTTTCCTCCATACCCAGGTCAAGGGCGGAAAGGATTTCGAACCCGGCACCCACATCAGCTATCAGGTGGCACCCGACGACTGCACAGGCTGCGGTCTGTGTGTGGAGATCTGTCCCATCCGCGATAAGAAAGATCCCCAGCGCAAGGCGCTCAACATGGTGGAGGACGAAGCCTACCACCGCCAGGAGCGGGGCAACTGGGAGTTCTTCCTCACCCTGCCCGAATACGACCGCACCCGGCTCAAGGAGACGACCCTCAAGGGGGCCATGATCATGCAGCCCCTGTTCGAGTTCTCCGGTGCCTGCGTCGGATGCGGTGAGACCCCCTATATCAAACTGGCGACCCAGCTGTTCGGCGATCGCATGCTGATCGCCAATGCCACCGGTTGCTCATCCATCTATGGTGGAAATCTGCCAACCACCCCCTATACGACCAACCCGGAGGGCCGGGGTCCGGCCTGGTCCAACTCACTGTTCGAGGACAATGCCGAATTCGGCCTGGGGATGCGCATAGCCATCGACAAGCAACGTGATCAAGCGATGACCCTGCTCCGGGATATGCGCGATCAGCTCGATGCCGATCTCTGCGACGCCCTGCTCGGCGCCGATCAGTTGAGTGAGGCCGGGATCTTCGAACAGCGCCAACGTATCGATACACTGAAGCAACGACTCAGCCGGATCGACTCGATCGAGGCGAGACGACTGCTTGCGCTGGCCGACAGCCTAGCAAGAAAGAGCGTCTGGCTGGTGGGCGGCGACGGCTGGGCCTACGATATCGGCTATGGCGGTGTCGACCATGTGCTCGCATCGGGACGCAACGTCAACATCCTGCTGCTCGACACCGAGGTCTACTCAAACACCGGAGGGCAGACCTCCAAGGCCACACCGCTTGGCGCCGTTGCCAAGTTCTCCGCCAGCGGCAAACCGACCAACAAAAAGGATATCGCTATGATGGCGATGGCCTACGGCAATGTCTATGTGGGGCATGTCGCCTATGGTGCCAAGGATGTGCACACGCTGCGTATCTTTCTCGAGGCCGAGTCATACGAGGGCCCTTCGCTGATCATCTGCTACTCCCCCTGTATCGCCCATGGGGTCGATCTGTCGAACAACATCCGCCAGCAGGAACTGGCGGTCGATTCGGGTCACTGGCCGCTGTTCCGCTACGATCCGCGGCGTAGCGAAAAGGGAGAGAACCCCTTGAAGATGGATTCCAAGGAACCCTCCATCCCCTATCGGGATTTTGCCGCCACGGAGACCCGTTTCAGTGTCCTTGAGCGAACCCATCCGGAGTTCTCGGAACGTTTCCTGCGGCAGGCGCAACAGCAGATCAGGACCCGCTATCAGCTCTATGAGCAGCTTGCCCATCTGGCGGTCGCACACAGTGATGCCAAGCCCGAAAAATAGCTCGGAGGGTGCTTCACCATGTCGTTGTTCATTGGCGTCGAATGGACGCCCCGTACAAATTCTCTGGTCACATGGCCCAGTCACATGAGAAGCATATTGACCTTGATCACCGCATCCCTGCTCATCGCTGGACCGCTATGGGCCGGGGGATTTTCAGGCAAATGGGTAGTCTATAAGCTGGATATGCCAAAGAACTACTTTGGCGAAATCAAATATCCAAAGAAGTTTGAGCTTATCGAGGCAGTTGGAAAAATCACAGGCACCTATATCGACCAGTATGACCATAGTTGTAAATTTCCACTTGCCGAATTGGTCAATGGCGGCAACGAACTGCTACTGATGAACTGCGGCGTGACCAAACACAGTGATGCCTGGGCACCTTTGCACAAGGTAAAAATAGTGGATGGCGATCTGGTCGGTGCCGTCCTGACCTACGATCGACAATTTGTATGGCATGCAAAACCGGCGGATTGACGAACGTGGTGTTTCATACTTAGCTTAGCTGAAGGAAGAGAGACCAGGTGTACAACCGCGGACAATACTATGCAACCTGCCATCTCCCGGCACCACCGGACAAGATCTGAGCGACTGCTGCGTCTCGTGCGCGCGGTTGTCGCCACCACCGGCATTACACTGCTGACTGACATCCATGCCGCCGCTGAGACACTCGACAAGCCACAGGGCGATGACATGGCCACCCCTTTGATCATTGCCCTGCTCATCTCCCTCACTCTGGGGGCTTCCCTGATAGCCGGACTTGTGCTCTGGGGACGCAAGCAGGAGCATATCGGAGAGATGATGCTCTTCTGCATGAAGTTTTTGTTGGGATCGAATAATGTCACGGAGCGCTGCGCCTCCGCCAGGGCGCTCGGCGAGGCGCACGACATCGGGGCCTTGCTGGTACTTGTCGACATCATATCCGACGAGGAAGAGGCCGAAGAGGTGCACAATGCAGCCAGAGAAGCACTGCAGGTGATGAGCAGGCATTCGCGCAAGCACCGTGATGTTATCGAGGGACTTGAACTGAGCATTGAGCAACAGGACTCTCTGGGCATCATCAACATCATCCTAGACAACTTCGAACAGAAGAAGAAAAGATATGCCCAAAGCGCGTTCATCATCGGTCGCCATTACATACGGCTGGGCCGCTATGTGGAAGCCCGCGAATGGTTGACCCGGGCCGAGTTCAGAAATCGCAAATTCAACCTCTACGGCGAGCGTATCGATTATTGGATCAACACCTGCAACAACCGGTTACTGGTCGAAGCGGATGCCGCGTTCGAGGCTGCCGACTACTATCTGGCAAAAGAGCACTATGCCGTACTCGACCATGGCTTGAGTGAGACAGAAAAGCGCCATTGCGCCATCTACCTGCGTATCGCCTGTGTCTACTGCAAATTGAAAGACTTCCCAAATGCCGACCAGGCTCTGCTGCAGGCACTGGAGCATAATCATCAAACGGACTACGCCCTCGAGCTGGTCCCATTGCTGCGACCTTTGCTGAACCCAGCCCCAGGCAAAGGTACTGAGAGAGAAAAACTCCAGGATGCCGAAGCCAGGCTCGATGCGCGTACGAGCAAAATCATGCGCAACCTGACAAGCCAGCAGTGTACAGCTTAGAACGCTTCAGAATGCCCACACCCCGAACGCATGCGATATGTAACCACAACAGCTGAAATCATCGGCTATTCAGCGACAACACATTGGTTCTTGCCTTTGGCTTTGCCTTGATACATAGCATGGTCGGCCCGCTCTATCAATTTATCCAATGACTCGTCATAACCGTTATTGGCAGTCAGACCGAGCGTGGCTGTGACAGTAAACTCAGAACCTTGGCAATCCACCATATGGTTTCCAATGTTACATCTTAGCCTTTCCGCTACCATTGCAGCGTCCTCAATACCCGTAGATGGCAACAGGACGATAAACTCCTCTCCACCCCACCTCGATACGATATCCTTTGATCTTACCGTTTGGCCAAGTATTGCCGCAACCATTGCCAGCGTCTGGTCTCCGCATTTATGCCCATACCTGTCGTTTATCTTCTTAAAGCCATCAATATCCATTATGATTATGGACAACAGTGATTTTTCCCGACGGATATTCTTCATCTCTGTTTCAGCCAGATGGATAAACAGACGACGGTTGTACAAGCCTGTAAGCTGATCCGTTGTGGAGGCATATTCCAGCTGTTGGCGAACGCTATAGGTCATCTCCGCATAGAACCATGACACAATTATCGTCCCGGATAGAAATACCGTTACATTGAGCAGCCTTAGACCAGCCTGGTAGGGTTCATCAATCGTATAGGGAGGGATATAGTCCATCATTGCGAGATCCAAGCAGGAAAATACAATAATGATCAGTACGATCTTGACAAATTTAGCCGTTTTCGGATCCTTAAACATAAGGAACGGCAAGGCAGACAACAAAACGATATAGTAGTGGAATCCGCTCTGCGTACCTATAAAATAACAGGCTAAAATTGCGTGCCCCATTAATTCGATATATACCAACCAGCCGATCAGGGTGAAATCATTTCTGTCCAGCGATGACTTGAGTAATTTTAAACAATACGCATAAATCAGTATGCTGAAGACATTGACTATGACTAGAGGAAAGACACCCAGTAAAAAAAATATGATTAGAAATATAAGATGTCCTATTCCCAGTGTCTGCAGGCCAATTCTGCCAAACCCAATATATTCCTTGTTGAATAGTCGGCTAATTAAGTCATGCGGCATAGATATTTCCTATACACTAGGGTACTCAGTCGTTTTTAGTTATCTATTACATATCGACCATATCCAGAACAACCTGAATCCTGGAAGTGAATATCTCACAATCACCGAGGGGATATAAGGACGGATACTTAGAATAATGCTGGATTCAAGAAGCTATACAACTCGACAAAGCCAGACGGGCAATCAGTGTGCGGCCAGTTATTATCCCTGTGCCTCAATCTCAGTAGGTCTGAAAAAAGAAAAATAGCGACATTCCGCTGCCGACCAGAATGACGAAATATCTCACAATGAGCTGTGGCAGCTGGCGCGAGAGATGAGCGGCCACATAACCACCGACCAAAGTACCAAGCATGACCACGATCCCCTCATACCAGGCAATGGCACCACTGAAGATGAACAGGACAATGGCGGTCAATGACACAACCGAGGATATCAGCAGCTTCAGTCCGTTCATGGCGTTGATGTCGCTAAATCCCGCCAAGGCCAAATAGCTGAGAATAATGACCCCTAAGCCCGCATTGAAAAATCCACCATAGACTGAGACCCCCAGCAACAACAGATACAACGACAGGCCAGCCAACACAGATGCGTGCCGGTGTCCGGATGCATAGTGCCTCAGGGTTCGATTGATGGCGCCGCCGAAGATGAACATCAGTGTCGCGAAAAGCAGCAGCCAGGGGATGGCTTCCCGAAAGACCGACTCCGGCGTTTGCAACATCAGCAATGCACCCAGGCCGCCCCCGAACAAACTGACACTGATAAGTGGCGTCATTTGGGTCCTGCAGGCAACCAGATCCCTGCGAAAAGCATAAGCCCCGCTGATATACCCCGCGGTTGAGGCAAAGGTATTGGTGGCATTGGCACTGATGGGGGGTATGCCGACGAAGAGCAGCGCCGGGAATGTGATGAAGCTGCCACCACCTGCAACCGCGTTGAGTACACCGCCGAAAAATCCGGCGCCGAACAGGATTAGCAGTTGCTGAGTCATAACCATCCGGTAGTGTACAAATATTGGGGCCTGATAACACTAATCCAATCCGGACTTATTGCATAGGTGCGCTGGAGAGGACCCAGTTGACACCTTCGAGCACTCGCTCCGGTTCGTCCTGGTGAACATAGTGACCCGCACGTTGCGCAACAAGGTACCTGCTGCGACCGCTCAGTTCGGACAAATCCAGCTGCATCTCCGACCATAATGCCATCCAGGCCGCTGATTCCATGCCACGATCCGGCGCCCTGCTGACCACTGCCAGGGGTTTATCACCCATGGTGGCTGGCATTCTCGCCACTTGCGCAGCTTCGTATTCAGCCAGGGCATGCGCGGGGAGGAGTGCTTGCAGCAGGCGGGGCATATTGCATCCACTGAGCTCTCTGCGCAGACACGCCTGGGTCATCATGGGATGACGACCGTCAACCAGTACCACGCCAATCACCTCCTCGGGAAAGCGCTCGACGAAATTGAGCATATAGAGTCCACCAAGGGAATGTCCCACCAGCAGATAGGGGGGAACATGACCTGTACGTCTCAACAACTGACGCAGTTCGTCCACGATCTGTCGAGGCGTGCGAGGCCTGTCCGTTGCGCCGCTGGGGAGATATCCCGGCCGGCTGTAGGCAAAGACTCTGCTGATCTCGGAGAGCTCGTCCATGATACCGTTCCAACTTGCCATGCCGTCACCCAACCCCGCTTCCAGCACGATGGTTACCGGCCCCTCGCCAATGGAGGCATAGCCAATCCGGCTATCACCTATCTGTTGAAGATGTGCATGGCGCAGTGTCGTGCAAGCCGTCAGCAGAGAAACGCAGATTACTGCCGTTGTGAAACCTTTCACTAGTCGTATATACATCGCTTCACCTTTTTCCTGAACCATCCATAGCATTCACATCCGGAACATCCATCAAAGGTTGAAATATTTTATTGTCTACTCCCTGCGTAGCGCCTCGACCGGCAGGAACCCTGCGGCACGCTGAGCCGGATAGTAGCCGGAGGCCAAACCCACCAATACCGAAACCAGTAGACCGACCAGAATGCCGCCGCTCGTCGGTATCAGTGGAAAACCCGTTACCAGATCAAGCAGGCCACCCAGGGCCAGGCCAATAACCAACCCGGCAAAACCGCCGATGACGCTGATCAACACCGCCTCGGCGAGGAACTGAAACAGGACCTGCCGGCGCGTTGCCCCGATCGCCATCCTCACCCCAATCTCGCGGATGCGCTCCACCACCGCGGTGCTCATGATCCCCGCCACACCGATGCCGCCTACAAGCAGCGAGGTGGACGCAGCCACCACTCCCATGACGGTGATACCGCCGAGAATACGGTCCACGGTCTTCAGATAGGAGGCGAGGGTCACCTGGGTATATTGGTAGGCGCCGTGGTGGCGACGCTGCAGCACCTGCCTGAGTTGCGCGGCCGCCCGCTCCGCCTGTCGCAGCGAGACAGCCTCGGCCTGGATATAGGTAATCGCCTGATTGCCGTTTATCCGCTGCACCAGGGGGTAGGGCAGCAGGATCCGGTTATTGGCATCCTCGCCACCCTCGGAGCCGATGCTTGCGAGCAGGTCACGGCTCTTGTAGGCCAGCACGCCGACCACCCGGTACTTGCGCCCGGCGATACGAAGATAGCGACCCACGGGATTCCCGATGCCCGGAAACAGGTCGTCGACCACGTTCTCGCCGATCAGCGCCACCGGCCGGCGTCCGCCGATATCATCCGGGCGCAGACCGCGGCCATATTTCAGATGATCGTTGTTGATTGCCGTGTAGCGATGATCCACCCCCTTGATAGCCGCATTGCTGTAGCGATTGCCCCACTGGGTCAGAGGACGCTTGGCCGCCTCCACCACCGGACTGAGGCGGCGCAGCGCGGGGCAGCAGCCCCCCCGCAGTGACAACAGGTCGCGCCCATCGATCCCGGTACCCTGGCGAACCCGGCGATGGGGATCCTTGTCACTGTAGTCCCGGAATACCCATACCGAGCGCAATCCGAAGGTCTCCAGCTCGCGGATCACGAAGGCGCGGCCACCGCTGCTGACCGCGCTGACCGTCATCACCGCGGCTATTCCCACCGCGATCCCGGTGACACTGAGCAGGGAGCGCAGACGATTCTCCCGCAGCGCGGTCCACGCCTCGAGCAGCAGATCCGGCAGCACGCGCAGCCCGTTCATGCCACCACCCGGCCGTCGTGCAGCTTGATCACACGGTCGGCCTGCGCCCCCACCAGCGGATCGTGGGTCACCATGATCAGGGTACGGCCTTCCCGATGCAGTTCGCGAAACAGGGAGAGCACCTGCCGGCCATTGCGACTGTCCAGCGCCCCGGTCGGTTCGTCGGCAATCAACAGGCGGGGCCGGTTGACCAGCGCCCGGGCGATGGCCACCCTTTGCTGCTGACCGCCGGAGAGCTGGTTCGGCAGATATCCGGCGCGATCCGATAACCCCACCCTGCGCAGTACTTCGAGCGCCCGTTCCCTGCGCGCCGGCCGCGCCACTCCCTGGTAGAGCAGCGGCAGGGCAACATTCTCCAGGGCGCAGCGGCTTGCGATGAGATTGAAAGACTGAAACACAAAGCCGATATAGCGGGCCCGCAGCCAGGCCAGGCGATCGGCGGTCTCTGCCTCGACCTTCTCCCCATTCAGGCGGTAGCGCCCCCGGTCGAGGCTATCGAGACAGCCGATAATGTTGAGCAGCGTGCTCTTGCCGGAACCCGACGGCCCCATGATGGCGACAAACTCTCCCGCCTCGACCCGTAAATCGATACCCCGGATGACCGGCAGCTCGGTGCCGTCCCGCCAATAGGACTTGAAAAGTCGCGAGATGTCGATCATGGGACGGATTCCCCCTCTACCTGGCTCCCCTCCCGCGGTGGATCGACCTCCAGGCTAATCACCTCCATACCCTCGGCGAGCGGGCTCAGCAGTTCCACCCGGCTGTCGCCCTCCAGACCAGTCTCGACGACACGATAGCGAACCCGTCCCGATTCGATCACACCCACCTCGTGGTGCCCGTCGCGTTCGCGCAGGGCACGGAAAGGCAGGCTGAGTACGTCGTTGCGGCTATCCACCCTGATCTCCAGATCCACCTGCTGTCCTATCAACAGCTCTGGATGGTTTTCACCGAGACCGAGACGAACGCGAAAGGTGTTGAGACGATTGTCCTTTTCCCGCTCGACACTGGGCCCTATCCAGTGCAGCGTGGAGTGCCAGACCAGGTCCGGATAGGCGTCACAGCGAACCTCGACGCTTTGACCAAGGCGCACGCGACCGCTGTCCACCGCATCCACATGGGCCTCGATCTCGAGATTGTCCAGGGCCACCAAGGTGAACAGCTTGGTCCCGGCTTCCACCCACTGTCCGGTTTCGGTGGACTTGTCCACCACCACCGCATCGAAGGGCGCCTTTACCTGTTGCCACTCGTTCGCCACCTGAGCGAGGCGCAGATCCGCCCGCGCCATCTCCCGAGCGGCGTCGGCGGCGTCCCGCTTGAGTTTCGCCTCCTCCAGCTGCTCCTCGGAGATCGCCTCGGTACGGCCGAGACGTTGTTTTCTGTCGTAGCGTCGCTGCTCCTGCAGCAGCATGACCTCGACCTGTCGCAACTGGGCTTGTGCCTGTTGACGACGGGCGGCGGCCGCCCGGTTGTCCATGGAGGCGAGTACCTGGCCGCCTCTCACCCGGTCGCCAATCGCAGTCGTGACAGCGATTACCTGGCCATCCACCAGGGCGGTGAGGGTTACCCGGCGGTCGTTGATCACCTCGCCGGTTACCCGGATCACCAGCTCGATATCGCTGCGCTGTACCGAGACCATCTCCACCCTCGCCGCCGATTCACCAAAGACGACCAGCAAACCGCTCACAGCGGCGCTGACCGCCGCCAGCAGGATAATGGCGCGTCGCCCCACCCTGGTCATGTCAGAACCGGTAACTCAGGCCGAGGTAGCCGCCGGCCAGATTACGCTCCTCGATGATCGGGCTGTCGCTCACCTCGTCCCCGAGACGGCCGACACCGACGCCGCCGATCAGGTCCATGCGCTGGTCGATGGCATATTCAAGCTCGATACCGGCGTATGGTGTCACCGTCGATCCCGCCTCGTAGACCGCGCGTCGGGCCGTGGCCTCATCCGCGTCGACCCCGAAGTAGTAGTCGTTCAGGTTACTGCTCTGCCAGCTTATCCCCAGTTCCGGACGCAGGCTCCATTGGCCATGCTTAAGGGGATAGGCATAACCCAGAATCACCTCCTGTCCATTGGATTTGTCACTCACATCGGCCAGTAACTGGGCATTGAGTTCACCGAAAGCACCCTGCCAGCGGGCAGTTACACCGAAATCAAAGCCGGGATCCCGGTCGCCCAGCCCTTCCAGGTCATCGTTGTCTTCCGGATAGAGCCCCATGACACGGATCCGCCCCACCAGGTCGATGTTGTAGTCATCGGCCTTGACGACGCTGTAACCCAACCCGCCGAAGTTGGTGCTGCCGTTGAAAAAGGAGATACCGGGATTGCCGATATTGGCGTAGAAGCGCTCGCCTTTGTAGGCAACCATGGGAATCACCACCCCAACATTGTCTTCACCCAGGAACGGATTCCGCCCCTCCGCGAGGTTGGCACCGACCCGCCATTCCCCCGCCGAAACCTGAGGCGGGCCCAATGAGGTGATCGTTGCAACCGCCAGCAACCGGAGGGCATTGCTGATGTACCGAGACCTGTATCCTGAAGTCATCTTCTCTACTCCCGTGATTGTTCAAGTGATGACTTCAGCTTAAGAGCAGACGCTGCCGGCGTCTGTGGGGGGCTTGTTGAGTTTTGTATCAGCGTGTAACCGGGAGCTGCGCCGTGTAACAGCATTGAGCCGGAATCATGGGTGGCAGCACACTGTTCATCGGAAATGCGAACCGCATACCAGTGTAGTATCTCTTACCAATGCACGATGATAGCGTGACGCCAAGCCATTGGCCGCCAGGTACTTGACACAGGCAAGAGTGGCACAGGGATGTGACGTTTACGGACCGAAGGATGGAATGGCGCGCCCTTTACAAGTCAGGCAACACCCGAAGGGAAGCCCGTAATATTAACTAGAAACCATACTCACGCTCGACACGACAGACGCGAACCCTAAATGCTTGGTACCAATCTTGCGCCCGGCTCTGGGCACGACGATGGTCCAAATTATCTTTCCATGCGCTTATCGCGTCCAGTGTCGACCAGTAGGAAACTGAAATACCAATTTCCTGCCTTGCGGTTTCAAAACCCAGAAAGCCGGCTTGTTCTGAGGCAAGCTCCAGCATCTCGCTTGCCGTTTTACCATAGCCATTATCACCGTCCTTTCTGACTGAGGTGAAAATGACAGCGTAGTAAGGTGGTTCAGGTGTTTTGGCGGGTGTCGACATATAGGCTCCTTATACTTGAATGCTATGCGTTTTTGAAGTACCTGTTAAGAGTTATTTCTCCAATTCTTCGGTTCCTTTCCACCTGGCATATGTTTACCAGTGGAAATGAACGATTCCTGATTTTTTCTTGCCGGCATATCACGTACATCTGTCCAGTATTCCTCCCTTACATCTTCATCCACATATACCATAGTTCGACAAAGCCCGTCATTAGCATCTTTTCTGCACTTTGAAATCCAGTGGTGCTCACCGTTACAACTAGCGTTTGCCAGTGAACACTTTGCCTGGGTATCCCATATTCAAGGGAGGTGCGACCGTTTAGAGACCACGACCAACTCACCCAATATCCTACTGATTTAACAAGAAATAACCTGTGTATGAGTCACCCCGTTCTGACCCTGCCTGATAGATGAACCGTTTTCCGAATACAGACGACCTATTGATGAACGGGAAACGTCGAGGACGTTTGATCTCTACTTCCGTATGAATGTGATTTTTGTGACACATGCAAACCTTAACGTTTCAGGCACAGCGCAATCGAATCGACTTCAAACAACAGGCTTAGCGGAGGCATTTTGGAAATGTTTGAAAAATTCTATTTAGCCCACTCTCTAATGGTCGCAATGCTTATCCTTGTCTTTGTCGTAAACATATTTTTTGCTCATAAGGCATTCGCGCTTTACCAGAAAGCCTATCAGTCCGACTACTGGCCGAGAATCAAAGCTGTAGTTGTTGATGCCATATTGCAAAGAGTCATCCTCAAGCACGACAGCACAGCAGGCTTACAGCAACACTATGATGTGATCTACAACACCCAATATCACATCAACGGGAGGGCGTACCGGAAACATTTGGTCAAGACAGCACTCTCAAAGGAACAGGCCGAGACGATGAAAGCCAACAACAGTATCGAATTGATCTACAACCCGGACAAGCCGGAAGAAGCCTTCTGGCAAACGCCAGAACAACAACCACTGATCCTGATGATTATCGGAATATTGGTATTCAACGCCTTCGCGGTGGGACTTACAAAATCCATTCCCCAGTTTCTAGCCTGAGACACTGACAATGGAACTCCTTTCTGACACAAAGCCGAGCACGTGGATCAACAGTATTGGTCTGATCTTTATACTGATCGGGACAATATTCATACTACTCGCAATCAAATCGACTCAGGAAAATCATGTAGGTCACAACTGGTCTCAGGTCGTTGCGACGCTAAAAAACATTGAAGTTGAAAAGCAGATCCATGAGGGAGATTCCGACGATAACCATAGGCGATATGTCAGCTATTTTTGCGTATTGACATATCAGTATGAGGTCAGTGGACATACCTTGTCCGCAAAAAAATCAAAAAGAGTCGAAACATACGAAAGAGCACTGGTGCTATCTCAAGACTACAGTATTGGAGAGAAGACTTCCATATTCTACGAGCAGCACTACCCTGAAAACTATCGATTTAACCTCGAGCCGGAATATCACGGCTTGTTGTGGTTGCTGCCCTTTTGCGCATTTTCCGGCTTTGGCCTGACAATAATCCACATCCGAAAAATGATTCATCTTTTAACAGAAAACCACTTACAGACACTTTCTCAGCAGATTAGGTAATGCCTGGAGGGGGGGCAGCACAAAGATGCTAACCACCAAATTCATTTCATCCTTAATTGGACTGGTTCTAAGCTTTCCCGCCTGCCTGGTGCTGGTTTACTTTGTCGTGCTTAATGTCAGTAAGGCATTGGGCATAACGCAATTCGAGGGTTCTCTCGCGATAACCACCATCTATTTTACAGCTATTTTGTCGCCGCTATTGTCGGTGTTGGTAGCTTTTCTGCAGTTTATGATGACCGGAGACAAACTTCCAGCCGGAGCGATTGCAGTTGAATTCGTGCTGTGCCTGATAGGGTCCGTTATTATCTTTTTTATTGTAAGGTGATCCCTTTTCCAGGTTAAAACCACCTGAATCCACTGTCACCCTGGACACTCCTGTTTTTTTGAACATTACTTTCTGAGGCCATTCCACGTTATGGCTGCAGGTGTTTCACTGTCACCCCAAAAGCCCCAGAAAACCTGGTAGTCCTCTGAGAACAAAATTCTCAATGTACCCTCGCCATACTTATCTTTCCAGGTCATCGATATAGAATAGGCACTTTCAATATGAATGTCTTCTAGCGTACCGAGTTCGATACTTTTCTCTTCTCCCATTGCATACTTTCCGCTCAGTTCCCCTTTATCATTCAAGCTGAAGCTTGTAATAACAGGATCCATATCCGAGCCGTTGAATAGAGATCCTTCGAAGGTTCCTGCAAATTTCGCAAGTAGATCTGCATCATCGCTGAAAACGGCAGTTGAAAACAAGAGAATAGTAATTAGTGCTATAGACCTCATATATGTTCCTCGATGTTCGGAACCAAAACTTCAGGCAGCCTGAGTGGAATTGTCGCACGGGCAACATTTGGCAAGCAAATCATTGACCAATACTTTGTTTGCACGAGTTAGGTTGCGACTATTTTGGCTGATTGGCGCTTATTTTCGGTTTTTTCTTTTCTTAAATATGTGCTATTCGGGACAGGAGACAGGCATAGTGTATTTTTCCTCATTTGGGTTTATTCTTAAGCAATGAATAAAACTTTTGATCAAATCACTGATCTTATTCAATCGCTTAAAAAATCGAATGAATATTTTGCTCAAATTGATGAAAAACATTTATCGGAAATAGATCTATTCACCTTTGAAAAACTTCACCAATTCAAGCTGCCTCAAAATTACCGTGAATTCCTTTTAAATTTTGGAGACGGGTTTATTTTGCCTGTCGTGAATCAAAGCAAAGCCCTTTCACTCAAGGATTCCGTTCATAACTTCATCTGGAAAAGCTTTTCGGGTCCGCTCAATGAACCTTTTAAGTACCAAGGCCAAAATCCCATTTCTTTAGTGTGGGATGATGAAAAGGATGACTATGAAGACCCTCGGCCTCTAAGCGGAACTCTTTGTCTGGGGTCGGGCGGATGTGACATTCTATGGCTGCTGATCACCACCGGAATGGACGCAGGTAAGGTATGGCGCTTCACTCCGGATTCAGAACAAGCTCTTCATCCTACAGGTTTATGTTTTCTGGATTGGTACAAGCAACAACTGCAAAAGAGGTTGGATCAGCTCAAAGAAGCAAACAAGCTCAACTCTTCTAAAGAATCAATAGAAAAAACCCCACGGGATGCGTGATACCCATTTTCTTGACATAATCGCGCAGGCATCAGAAACAGTTGTCTGCAGGGACGCCGACATCAAGCACCCGGGGATGGATTTACAGCGTGTTTCTGATACCGGCGCGGGATGCTGCCACCAGGGGGCGAGTAGATACGCTTTTTCTTCCTAAACACAGTGCGCGACTGCGCCACCATTGAAGAATGTATACATGCATATAAAGTCAGTTCGCGCCCGTTCAACGCGACGTAAATTCGATTGGGCCGGCCCGGCCAGGGTCATCACCGTCATCATAGGCGTGCTTTTTACCGGTTCGGCCGCTGTTTGCGGGCCCGCTATCGGCCAGTTCGAAGTCAAAAATCTCAGCGCCACACCTGGTGAGATTGAGTTCCAATCCCAGAATGCACATATGTTCGGCAACCCAAAGCGCGATCTCAGGGATGTCGGCGGAGAGTTACTGTACGACGACAACAGTGTGGCGAAACAGCGCCACGCCCTCGAACTCGAGTTCGGTATTACCAGTCGGCTTAAGTCACGAATCGGCATCGAATACGAGAATGAGCGTCTGGATGATCCGGACAATCCGGGGCAGGCAGATGAATTCAATGGCCTGGAATTAGCTGAAATCGGAGCGGAAGTCGTATGGGTGCTCGATCCCATCGAAGCAAACGATTGGGGTTATGGTCTGGTGGCCGAATATGAGCAGCCGCTGGATGATGAAGAGGCGAGCGCGTTGCTCCTCGGACCGATATTACAAGTCGACAGGGGGAAATGGTCGAGCATCATCAATCTCTATCTGGTAAAGCACCTGGATGGCGCCCGGCCACGGGACGAGAAGGTCGATTTCGCCTATGCAGCCCAATTCGGCTACGGCCTGAGTCAGGACTGGGAACTTGCCCTGGAGGCCTATGGAACGGTGGACCGGATCGGCGATACAGGTACCCTGGGCGAGGAGGCGCAATCGTTTGGCGATCATGACCAACATCGCCTGGGCCCTGTGTTTTATTACACGGGAGGCCTGGGCGGCGGTGCATCTGACGAAGAGTCATCTGTCTCGATCGGCGTGGGATTGTTGGTCGGGCTTAATGACAACACGCCCGACACAACACTGAAATGGACGCTCGAAGTTGAGTTTTAGTCAATGGCATTCAACACTCGGGTAATCAGGGCTCGTCCCGGTTGTCTGTAGGTTTGCTGGCCATGAAATCGTCGAACTCTTCCTGGTCCTTGCGCCGTTTCGCGTCGAAGCGGAATGAACGGAATGCTTCCGCCCGCCTCTTGATCTCCTCCTTGATTTCACGAATGCGATCGTATTGTGTCTGCTGATATTCGTTAAATACGATGTTTTCACTCTCCCTGTAGGTTCCCTCGCCGCTTTTCGGGAAGAACTGATACCACTTGTCGCGCACCCAGCCGGGGAGATCCTGGATAGGGTGACCGAGGATTGTCCACAGCAAGACGACAAAACCAATTGGTGGAAATATGATGAAACCCAATACCATCGCGGCGATATTCGCACCGCTCCAGTGGCCGCGGCGACATCGCCATCTATGGCCGTTGAAGCACTGTCCGCGCGACCGGCTCGTCGTTGAATAGTCTGTTGACGACATCGTCATTAACCTCCATTAATCAAATAATACAGTGGGTTAGAAAACATATCAGAGACACATGTTAACGCCGTTAACTTGTAATTTAGATGAAATCGGGCGGCATTTCAAGGATTCGAAGAAAAAATGTTAACAATGATCACTTTTGATGCTACAAATAGATCATGAAGAAGAGAAACAGTCGCTACCATCACGGCCACCTGGCGGAGTCATTGCTCGATGCCGTTGACGAGATAGCGTCGAAGTTCGGTATCGAAGCGGTCACCCTACGTGGCTGCGCCAAACGCGTCGGTGTCTCACCCGCATCGGCCTTCCGCCACTACACCGACAAGCGGGCACTGTTGACTGTGTTTGCCACCCGGGCACTGAATCAGCTCGCCGATGCGATGGAAGCGGCCATGCTGCAGGCGCAAGAAAATGGCGATGATGCGCTCCATGCCGTGTGCATGGCATACGTCCGCTTCGCTCTGAGCAAGCCGGCCTTTTTCCGGGCAATGTGGCGCGAGGAAACGATCTATTCGAAGGATGCAGACTACCTCGCTGCGACGCAGCGTCTGGCCGGTTACCTTCAGCAGGGCTTCCTAAGCACCATCGCCGACGAGGATCCATGCGACTTCAGTCCGCAGGAGTTGCTCGCATGGTCCTCAGTGCATGGATTGGCCTGCCTGTTTGTCGACGGCCCGGTCGCCAAGGAGAAAGATCGGGAAGAAAAGCTTGAGTTGGCTAACGCCGTATTGACGCAGCTTCTTCCGGTGTTTTCGCAATAGCTTCCTTCTCTATTTCCGCGCGACAACAGGCCAGGCGATAATGAAGCGTGCGCCGCCCAGGGCTGAGGTCTCGACCCACACCCTGCCCTCGTGCCAACGGGTGACCTGGCTGACGATGGCGAGCCCCAGACCGACCCCGCCCGACTCCCGGTCACGGGCGCTGTCGAGCCGGGCGAAGGGCTCAAAGATACGTTCCCTATCCTGTTCGGGCACTCCCGACCCGTCATCCTCGACGACGATCCGGGCCTCTGCGTCCCGGCGAACTCCACTCAACACCACCTTTGAAGAGGCGTGCCGACGGGCGTTTCGCAGCAGGTTCTTGACCGCCCGCCCCATCAGCCGACTGTCCAGTTCGACAATCGGATCGACGGCGCCAGGCGTGAATTCGAAGACCACTTGTTCAGTAGGCAGCACCTCCTCCAACTCGATCAACAGCGCCTCCAGCCAGCCGTTCAGAGCGATCGGCTCCAGCACCAGCTCGGGCCGTTCCCGGTCGAGCCTGGAGTAGCTGAGGGATTCGCTGACCAGCTCTTCCAGCTCCCGGATGTCTTTAAGCATGGCGCTGATGTGGCGCAGCCTGTCCCCTTCGGACAAGGGTTCCTCCAGCATATCCACCCTGAAACGCAGGCGCGCGATAGGGGTACGCAGCTCATGGGATACAGCGCCGGTCAGCTCACGATGGGACTGGATCAGACGCTGCATGCGCTCGGCCATGGCATTGAATGTGTCAGCCAGCGGTTTCAGGGCCGAGCGCTTTCTCACCTCCAGGCGGCTGTCGAGATCTCCTCCGCCGAACAGGCGCACACCACGATCGATACGCTTGAGATCACCCCACACGGGACGCACCCAGATGTAGACCGCCAGCGCCACCAACAGCGCCAGCACCATCAGCAGAATATGGTTGAAGTAGCGGAACAGCAGCGGCTGCTCGAACGGCCCGGCCCGAAACACCTGGTCGGAATCGCCTAAACGCATGAAGTAGGTCTCCGCATGCTCCTCGAAACCAAGCACCACGAGCTTGCCGTCCTTGATATCCTCCAGCCTCTGGGCCGGCAGTTGCGGATCGTCGATGCCCAACAACGCCAAGGGCATCTCGAAACTCCCACTCAGCTCCGCGAGGACCGACGGCCACTGCGCGCGATCGCTGGAGAGAAACCGCGATTCGATCATGTAGGCGATGCCTTGTGCCTGATCCCGCTCTTTCTGTTCCTGGTCGGCGCCCAGCACGATCATCAAGGCGCGATCGGAATCGTCCACCCGTTTATAGAAACTGACCTGTTCCCTGTCTTCGACAAACACCAGTTGACCGGCGCGCAAACGCGTCAGCTCCGTTTCGTCGAGATCGAGCTTGTCCAGACTGCGAAAGCCGAATCCGTAACGGAACTGGGACTCCAGCTCCTTGACCACCTGATCCCAATTCCCTGGCGGCGTCTGCTCCAGGCGCGCTTCGATCAGCTCGTAGGCGCCCAACATGTACTGTTCGTAGTAGCGTTGCGAAGTGCTATAGAGTACCAGCTCGGGCACCCAGGTCAGGCTGGCGTAGAAGAGCGAGAAGGTGACGAAGAGAACGCCGTAGAGGGTCAGGTAGAGACGCGCCATTTCACTCCCAGGCATCCGGCACGAACAGGTAGCCCCGGCCGCGCACGGTCTTGATGCGATAGGGGTGGTTGGCATCGTCTCCGAGTTTGCGCCGCAGCCTAGAGATGCCTATGTCCACCGAACGGTCGAGACCATCATAGCCGAAACCTCGCAAGGTTTTCAGCGCACTGTCTCGATCAACCACCTTGCCTGCCATGCCGGCCAACAGCCACAGCAGATCGAATTCGCCGGTGGAGAGATCCACTCCCCGATCATCGATGCTCACCGTGCGCGCGCTGGCATCGATCCGCAAACCGCCGAAAAACAATCTATCATCCGCACCTGAGCTGTTTTCAGTCTGCCGATAGCGTCGCAGCATGGATCTCAGTCTGGCCAGCAGCACTCTCGGTTCCACCGGTTTGGTCAAGTAGTCGTCGGCGCCCAACTCGAGCCCGACGATCTCATCCACATCCTCGTCCCGGGCGGTGAACATCACGATCGGACCTGGAAACTCCATGCGCAGCTCCCTGCAGATCTCCAGGCCGTCGCGGCCCGGCAGATTCAGATCGAGCACCAGGATATCGGGATTGAGCTGGCGTACCCGATCCGGGGCGGTGTCGCCCCGGTGCTCCAGACTCACCTCGAATTCATAGCGCTGAAGATACTCCTGCACCAGCTCAGCGAGCGCCACATCATCCTCAACCAACAGCACCCTTGCGGCCCCGGACTCGGTATTGATCTGCATTGAACGCCTCACATCGGTAAGATCACATGTACACTCATCACTGCCCGGTCCTGGATTGGATGCGCTATTCGCAGGACATGGAACTGCAGCCCAGACAGGCGACAGCAGCGAAAGCAACCTACCGACACTACCTTAGCACGATCAAGGGATCCTGCCTGTTAATGAAAGTATTGTTGTGTAACAGAATGTAGAAACCTTTAACCACGGCTCCCCGGGTATGGTCAACCATAATCCATGCAAGGACCCGCAGCATGACTTGAACCCAGAACCCTCTATACCTTACTTATAGGTCCGCTGAGGGTTACAGGGCCTCGCTGACAGATACCGACAGGGGCGTGGTGGCACAACCGATCAACCGGCTCAACTCACCGCTATCATCGTACAACCCGCCCTTTGAGGCCCCTGTGTCCGACTCCGCCAGAAGCCTGGCGACGGGATCCGGCAAGCCGGCATTTTTCAGGACATCGAAATACTCCTCTTCTGAGAGATTCTGATATACGACAGCCTCGCCCGACTGTCTGGCGATCTCGGCCGCCAGATCGTTCAGAGTATATGCACTGTCGCCCGCCAATTCGTATACCTTGCCCGCCTGATCCCCGCTCAACAATACCCTGGCCGCGGCAAGTGCGTAGTCCGCGCGGGCCGCCGAGGAGATTCTTCCTTCACCCGCGCATCCCATGACCTGGCCATACTCCAGCGAGACGGGGACGGCGGCGGTATAGTTTTCCGTATACCAGCCATTGCGCAGCAGCACATGGGGCACACCCGATTGGGCAAGCAGGGTCTCGGTCTGCTTGTGCTCTTCGGCCAGAGGCAGGGGAGTGCTGTCCGCGTGCAGGATGCTGGTGTAGGCCAACAGTTTCACACCGGCATTGCTGCAGGCGTTGATGACATTGGCATGCTGAGCCGTTCGGCTTCCCACTTCGCTGGAGGAGATCAAGAGAACCTTCTCCACTCCCGCGAAGGCGGCATCGAGGGTGTCCGGCTTGGTATAGTCCATGCTGCGAATCTCGACGCCAAGTTCCGCAAAATCGGACACCTTATCCGGGGAGCGTACCGCAGCAACCACCTCACCGGGCTGCACGGATTTCAGCAACTCTTTCACTACCAAACGACCCAATTGGCCGGACGCACCTGTCACCACAATCATTGTTCTCTCCTGTTTGCAGGTTAAACCAGGGAAGGCAGTATAGACCCATCACTAACCAATAGTAAGTACATACAAAAAGGTAAGTTAGATGGACTGGCCGGCCCCTACCCCGGCAAACCTCATCACGAACAACGATCGCGATGCGATATCATCTGGCTTGCCGATATCGGAACTCCCCTTTTCCAATAGCATGGAAAAGGGGCTTTCCTTAAAGCCCCTTTTGTTGCAATCTGTTTCAGTAAGAACGACGAACCAGGCACAATCATCCCGTTCCCGGATGAATGGTTCAGGCTAGCCGGACCATTTAGCCTGTCTCATTGGTCAGCGAAATCCTGTGTCCAATAGAGGCGGTTCGAAGATGATCTTGCCGACGCCGCGCCCATTTCCGTAAAACGGTCATTCATTATGTTTTCACAGTGACCTGGACTCTTCAGCCAACCCTCCATGACTGCCTCTTCGTCGGGATATCCATAGGCTATGTTCTCTCCATACGCACGCCATCCATACCCGGTGGCGGAAATTCGATCACCAGGACCGGATCCGTCAAGACCGGTATGGCTGAAGAAATCGTTGTCGGCCATGGATGTACTGTGACCCTCGGCAGCGCTCTTCAGGTTGCAATGCCATGCCAGAGGAGCGACTGAAGGCTTGCTCGTTCCGCCGCAAGTACGGCTGACGGCACGCGCGTTGTTGACCAGTGTCAACATGGCTTTATCGCTCGCATCCATGCACAGATCGATGGTTTGCTGGGGTGTTGAACCAAGATTGTAGTGTGAAGCTGTCGTGAAGTCCCAGCTCTCGGTGGAGACATGATTCCCAGCCAGGTCTTGTAACGTGTCGCCGAGGATTAACGTGTAGGTTGTCTCTTCGGAGAGCTCGGCGTCAGGAGCAAAGACAATGCTGTGGCTCTTGTCTTCGTAACTGATACTGCCGGAGACCGGGCTATTACCTTTCATGAGGGTGAGACTCTGGCTGTCAACACTGGATTCAAGCAGTGCCTCATCGAAGCTGACACTGATCTTTGAAGAGACCGATACACCGGTTTGATCCGGTTCCGGCGATCTGGAAACAACTGACGGTGAAGTGTCATCCACCACGGGTGAGACCTGAATACTAACGCTAGCCGTATCGAAGAGCTCACCGTCAAGCACCATCAGTTCAAATGAGAACTGCGTGGGTTGTGTTACTGTCGGCGCGACGAAGCTGACGCTAGGGCTGGAGCTGTCCGAAAGATCAATGGTCGAACCTTCTGTCTGAGACCAGGAATAGCTAAGTGTGTCGCCATCAGGGTCGTATGAACCGCTGCCATCCAGGGTGACCGTCTCGCCCGAGTAGAACGAGTCTGATGCATCGATCTCGGCACTCGGCTGCTGGTTGGGTTGAGGCGTCGGTTCCGGCGTTGGTATCGGTTCCGGTGTTGGTTCCGGTGTCGGTTCCGGTGTCGGTTCCGGTGTCGGTTCTGGTATCGGTTCTGGTATCGGTTCCGGTGTCGGTATCGGTTCCGGTGTCGGTATCGGTTCCGGTGTCGGTGTCGGTTCCGGTGTTGGTGTTGGTGTTGGTGTTGGTTCAGGTGTACAACCCGGATCGCCACCATTCAGGGTAAAATCGGTAGGGATGGCCGCGGTGCCGGCTTTGGCAATAAAACCGAAACGCTGCTGCCCATCAGGAGGAATTCCATGGCCCCTCCTGGTGCTCTGTATGACATAGCGATTGCCGTTATGTGAAACGATACTGGCGTTCCAGATCTTCTCGATTTCGAAGTCAGCTTCAAAACCCAATCTCCAGCCCTCGATGGTTGTCAACCCGGTATTGCGGATGGTAGTCCTCCCAAGGAAGGCTGTTTTCCAGTCCCTTGATTTCTGCATGGTAACCTCGGCCGAGACCGGACCATCCTGACAGAGAGCGTTCGACGCTTTACCACCGAAAGCGGTCACCCTGGGTATCCAGGCCCCGCTATAGCTTCTCTGAGCATGAACCGAAGTGGAGACGGCGAGCGCATTAAGGAAAACCAGGGCGTAGACTAAAACTTGTCGCTTCTGACTTACTTTCAAGCTTCTTAAATACATTGAATTCCCTCTAAACATCCTGTTGCCAAATAGACGATCCATGGTGTTACATACCTGATGCTGAAAAGCGGGTGAACTCAGGGTTCACACTTTGACTAAAGAGCCGATAGACCGGATTGACAGCAACGCCCCGCGAGGAATTTAATTCCCTTTTACTGGCGCAGATGTTACTCAGGAAAAGCATGTTGTTTATTGTACATACGTCACAAAATAACCGGTGGGATTGTAAACTTTACAGTAACGACCAACCCCCCTGGCGAAAACATCCTGTAACGGCTGCCATGTAGGTATCCCTTCTATTACCACCCCATTCGAATGCATCCGCAGCACAAGAAAGTAGACTATCCTGCCAAGGTAAGCGCCGTATCTCTCTTACCCGGGATTACAGGATTAGCCGATTGCAATTTATACCAGGGCTGGCAGTATAGGCAGATATCCAAATTATGGTGAGTACACACAAAAAGGTAAGTGCTATGGGCCGGAGAAAAACAGGCGGGAGTCCATCCACTTTAACACAGCGTGTGGATACTGGTGACCTGTTCGCGGCGCCCTGTCCTTCCAGGGAGATTCTGAAACATGTCTGCAGCCGATGGGGAGTGTTGATCCTGATCGCGCTGCGCGGCGGAACCCATCGCTTCAGTGAACTGAGACGCAAGATCGGCGGTGTCAGTGAGAAGATGCTTGCTCAGAGCCTGCAATCGCTGACAGAGGACGGTTTCGTTTTGCGCAATGCCTATCCGGTTGTACCCCCATACGTTGAATACAGCCTGACCCCCATGGGCGAAGAGGTGGCGGAGCGGGTCGCCGCCCTGGCGGACTGGATCGAAATGAACACGGTGCGGGTGATGGACGCCAGGGTGCAATCCAGTCGAAATCAATAACCTCGTCGACTGATCCCGTGAGGAATCGCTGGGCACTCCCATTGCAAGATGAACCATCTCCTTACTCACGGTTTCAACGAAACCCTGTGCTCAGTCACCGGCCTCAATTTCAGACTGTTCTGATCACGGAATGCCGAGCAGGACGTGCGGGGCGCTCACCGCTCCAGCGCGACAGAAATCGTCGATATCGCCGCGACAACCCCTGTACAAGCCAAATCGCCACCAGCAGCGCCGCCAGCACGATCATTACGACCATGCCAAACAACGCAATGTACCAGCTGTAAACAAGCAAGGTCGATTCGAATACTCCGCCCAACGAAGCCAAGGCGAGACAACCAATGACCACTACAAACAACGACAAGACAGCGCTCTTCAATATCCAACTCAGTTTTTGCATCACAACCTCCATCTGCCTCGACAATCCACAGTTGCGCCTGTGTTGACGATTGCAGGTTCAGTACAATTGACTACCGGATGTAAATCGAGTGGCGAATGCTCCTTTAGGAGCGAACACCGATTGTCCATGTCCGGTTTAAATTGAGTCTAATGAAGCGCTATGAAATCAAACTGAAAAGCGAGGAGAAAATTGTAAAATTAAATATCCGCCAAGGACCGGTCAGTCGTCGTCAAACCAGCGTCTGTATCGTCCTTTGCGTTCATGTTCATGTTCGTCATCGTCATCGTCGCCCCAGCCCCTGAATCCCTTTTCGGACCTGCCTTGAGAACGCTCGCCCCCGCCAGTGGAGAAACCTTCGACTCGTGAACGTGAACGCCAGCGCCGCTCAGCCTCATGCTCATCGCCGCTGCGGTGGCATTCGACACACTCCTCGTAGTCGTAGATCCCCTCCTCCATGTGCTCGCCGCGAATATTCGACCTCGAGTGCTCATGACAACCGTAACAGGTGTAGTTGTTGAAATCGTTGTCTATGTGACAGGTCTCGCACTCGGCCTCATGGTGGCGATCGAAGCGAAAATAGTCGTCATGATTGAATGTCGCAGGCCGCCAACCATCAAGTGTATGGCACTGGTTGCAACTGTCTTCGATCTTGCGGTGCAAGGCATCCCCGGGATTGGCGTGACAAGAAGCACACTGTTCGCGCACAGAGGCCTCGACCAGCTCATGGGAAAACTGGCTGATGGGACGAAAGGCCATCACGCCCTTATGATCGCTGTGACAGGCCACGCAATCTGCCTCGATGAGCTGCTGATGGAAGGCCACCTGCTTATTCTCGGCACCGATCGCCACTCCCTTGGTGGTCTTGAGACCGATCTCCTCCACCTTATGACAGGTGATACAGCGCTCGGGGGTACTGCCGATGAACGGTGCATGACAAGCGAAACAGTCGTCGGCGATCTCCCGGTGGGCCGGTATCGGCTTGCCTGGACTGATCATCAAGTGGGGCCAGTAGACCGCTAAGGCGATCAGCACCAGAAGGTTCAGGACTACGACCAGGAGCAGCTTTTTGTACTTCATTGCCATTGCCAGAAGAGGAAGATGCTGATGATATGGGCCAGACCCAGGACGGCGAATGCAAGGGTGATCGGGAGATGCACCACCCGCCACTGCTTCATCGCATCGACCACGGTGGCATCCCAGAAGAGTTCATGCTCGATCGCCTCGTCATCCATACCCTGCCGCCTGTAATGGCTTGCCTTTTCGGCAAGCAGGCGCCGGGAGCTGTCGAGCAGGTATTTGCCGGTCATCCCGCTGATCACGTTGACCAGCATGGCGAACAATGCCAACCAGGGAAGTATGGTGTAGATATGGATGCCGGCATGCACCAGGATCATCAATGCGCCGATCCAGGTCAGGGTCTCATGCATTACCAGCAACTGCTTCGGTTTGCCGAATGAGATCTTTTTGCGTTTGCGCAGCGAGTAGAAAAATGAGGAAAGAATCAGCAGGGTACCCGGTATCCCCAGCCAGCGCCCCAACCATACAAGGTCGAGCTGATGCAGCAACAGATCGATCGCCAACGCCCCGATGATCAGGCCGCCGAACAGGGCGATGAAGGGGAAGATCTCCCGACGCAATATTGATCGCTCCATATCTTCCCCCTACAGCTCCAACTTCAGATCACTCTGGGGACGGCTGACGCAGAGCAGGCAGTGGCCCTCATCCACATCGGCGTCTGGTGTTTGGTGGTACGCCACTTCGCCCGCCTCGATCCTTGTCTGGCAACTGCCGCACATCCCTGAGCGACATGCCGAATCTACCGCTATCCCCTCGGCTTCGATAAAGCTGAGCAGCGAATCATGGCCATTTGCCCACTGCGCCGATCTGCTGCTCTTGCTGAAGGTCACTTCCCAGGAGGCTTGCGGATCGGGTGCGACATCGTGCTGAGGCGCTTTCGGTTTCGCCACGGATGCAGGACCAAAGGCCTCGAAGTGGATATCGGACGCAGGCACGCCCAGGGCCTCCAGGCCGGGTACCATACTCTCCATCATGGCGGCGGGACCGCAGATATAGTAGAGATAGCGACCCAGTTGGAGCACATCGCGCAACTGCGCAATATCCACATGCCCGGCATGCTGGTAGTCGCTCCCCAACCGATCGACTTCGCTGGGACGGCTGTAGCAAAGATGCAGATGAAAGTTTGGATGTTTACCCGAGAGTCTTTGCAACTGCGTGTGCATAATCACTTCGTGTCCATTGCGCACACCGTAGAAGAGCCAGATCTCACGCTGGCTCTGCTGTTCCACCAGGGTGTTGATGATGCTCAACATCGGGGTAATGCCGATACCTCCGGCAATCAGCACCAGGGGCAGAGATGAGTCATCGTTCAGGTGAAAACTTCCCGAGGGCGCTTTGACCATCAGCTGATCACCCACCACCACCTGGTCGTGCAGATAATTCGAAACAGCACCGGGCGGCGCCGTCGGCTGATCCGCAGGCACGCCTACGCGCTTGACCGAAATTCGGTAGTAGTCCTGGCAAGCTCGGTCGGAGAGTGTGTAGCAGCGCGTCACCGTCCGCAGGTCACCGCTCTGCGCGGATGGCAGATCGAATTTGAATGTGAGGTACTGGCCCGGCAGGAATTCAGGCAGCGCCATCGGTTCGCAAGGCTGCATGTAAAACGAGCAGATGTCTCCAGCCAGGTTCTCGTTCACCCGGCGCACCACGCGAAAAGGCTTGTAACCCTCCCAACCTCTGTGACTTGCCTGATTCGTCACGCCTGGGACCGGCTCCGAAGGCGCTGTCCGCTGATTCGCCGAAACATTCGTATTGTTGTCGAGCCGGCGCCGACGCCAAATGCCGTATATCAGCGCCAATATGGCCTGCAACGCTATCGCAGCAACGATTATCAGTGCCAGTACACCCGTCGTCATCGAAATATTCAACCCATTCCAATCATTCTTGTGGAGAAGGAATCTCGGATCAATTCGTCATGCCGGCGAATCCTGGAATCCATGTCTTGGATCTCACTGTACTCCGACCTGTGCCGGGATGACGATGATTGAGTCGATCAGAGCTTCCTTTTGTAGTGACTTGATGCTAGACGGAGTAGATGAATTCAAACTGAAAAGCGATTAATAACAGGGACCCATGGATCGATCATGGATCTATAATCTAAAGTACACATGCAAGGCATGTGGAAGCTACTGACTCGAAATCCTGTACCATGTGACATATACATCCAACACGACCTGAAGACGCTCATCAGCAGAGAGAATGTTATGGATCTGACCACCCGGTTCCTGGGCATGCAGTTGAAAAACCCACTGGTGCCCTCCGCCTCCCCCCTGTCGCGCAGCATCGACGATGCACGTCGAATGGAAGATGCCGGTGCCGCCGCCATCATCATGTATTCACTGTTTGAGGAGGCGGTCACCGCCGAAGAGGAGACCATGGTGCGCTTTCTACACCATCAGGAGACCGGATTCGCCGAGGCGGAGAGTTTCCTTCCGGACCATTACGACTTCTCCAACGGCCAGGAGCGCTACCTGGAGAATCTGCAGGCATTGAAGCAGGCGCTCGGGATACCGGTCATCGCTAGTCTCAATGGCACCACTCCAGGCGGATGGATCGCCCATGCACGGGAGATGGAGCAGGCGGGTGCCGATGCCCTGGAACTGAACATCTATCAGGTAGCTGCCGACACCGAGGTCAGCGGCAGTGAGATCGAGCAGCGCTATATCGAACTGCTCACCCAACTGAAGCAGCAGATCGCCATACCTATCAACATGAAGTTGTCACCTGCCTTCAGTTCACTGGCCAATATGGTGAAACAACTCGAATCGGCCGGCGCCAGCGGGGTGTCGCTTTTCAACCGCTTCTACCAACCCGACATCAATATCGATAATCTGCGTCTCACCTCAAGTCTGCAGACATCCACCTCCGCCGAAGCCCTGCTGGCGATGCGCTGGATTGCCATCCTCCATGGCCGAACCGAACTCTCCCTGGGCGCCACGGGCGGTGTCCACACCCCGCAAGACGCCATCAAGCTGCTGCTCGCGGGCGCCGATGTGGTTCACCTCTGCAGCCTGCTGCTCGAGCAGGGTCCCGGAGCCATTCGAGCCATCATCTCGGGTATCGAGGAGTGGATGGAGAATCAGGGATTCGAATCGCTCGAGGAGTTTCGCGGCCGGGTCAGTCAGATCGGCGTTGCCGATCCCAGTGCGTTCGAACGCGTCAACTATGTCAACATTATTGACAGTTTCAGCTTCTCTCCGGGGATACGCAGTTGATCATCGCAATGCAAACCCGATAACAAAAGTGCGAATTGGCCCACTCGAAGTTAGCAGTTAGCACCAAGCCCTGACATAATAAATGGCGGCGCAGCCGCAAAGGCATGACCGCTTCCCGGCCGAAATCGGATATTCGTTTTACAATCAACAGCTAATGGAAAACTGATCTCTCGTGGCAGATTTGATTCACTTTGAGCATCCGTTGAATGAAAGGATTCGTACCTTTCTGCGACTCGAGCACCTCTTTCTCCAGGTGGATCACTTTCGCCCGTTGGCGGACAGCTGGAGCAACCGGGCCGCGATCGAAGGCCTGCTCAGCATCGTCACTATCTTCGGTCGTGCCGATCTGAAAACGGAGATTTTGAAGGAGCTGGAACGCCATACCACGAATCTGGAAAAGGTAAGGCAGCAGCCAGGGGTGAACATGCAGGCACTGGGACAGGTGCTGGACGATCTCGAACAGGCCATCCATCAGGTCTATCGCATGGATGGCCAGATCGCCCGCAAGCTGCGCAGAAACGAATTTCTCACCACCATTCTGCAACGCAGCAGCATTCCAGGTGGCGGCTGCAACTTCGATCTGCCCCAGTACCACTACTGGCTGAACCAACCCCACGAAGTCCGCCAGAACCAGATGAGCGAGTGGCTCTATGAACTGCTTCCGGTACGTGAAGCTGTGGTGCTGTTGCTGAATCTGGTCCGGGGCAGCAATCTACCGACCCGGGAAATGGCTCACCAGGGTTTTTATCAGAAGACCCTCGACAGTTCGTCTCCCGCACAGATGATTCGCGTCGGACTCCCGAGGAACAGCACCATCTTCACAGAGATCAGCGGCAACAAGCACCGCTTCAGCATCCGTTTCATGGAGGTGATGGATAGCAGCAAACCGGTACAAACCTCCCGGGATATAGATTTCCAGCTCACTGCCTGTATCTTCTGACCATGTCTGCCCAACCACAAAGAACCCTTCCCTGCCCCACCTGCGGCAAGCCGGTGACCTGGTCGAAGGACGCCGCCTGGCGTCCATTCTGCAGCGAACGCTGCCGTCTCATCGATCTCGGTGACTGGCTGGATGAGAATCACAAAATCCCGGATTCCCCGGATGACCCCACGGAGAGCGAGAACGGCGGCTGAATCCGGGTAATCAGCGATTGTCCATCTATGGAACCTGCTGCTACCAGGACCGCGGACGTGCAACTGTGTCGGCTATGGTCCCTGTGCCAACCAGGCTGCCAACCAGGCTGTCGACCATCCCGATGAAAGCAGGTATCTTAATGGCATGAACCTGCACACACAGGGTATCGACTATGTCTTGGTTGATGATCGTGTTACTGTTGCTTGCGAGCTTTATTGTTCTGGTGCCGCTGCTCAGCTATCTTTCGGCAAAGAGACTGGTCGGCAGGAAGATCGATATCGACCCGGCCGATGAGATGAGCGGCGCGCGCCTGTTCTATTTCTATAGCCAAAACTGCTCGCCATGCCGGCGCATGACACCGCTCATCGATCGCCTGGCACAGCGCCATGAGGGGATAGTCAAAGTCGATGTGCGCAAGGACCCGGAAACCACCAGGGCTTTCAATGTTCACGCCACACCCACTATCGTGTTGACCAAGGATAGGGTGGTCACGGATATCGCCCTGGGTGCGAAGTCGGAATCACAACTGGAGTCCCTGCTGCAGAAACTCGCCTGATGCACTACAAGATCATCCCCGTCACCCCCTTCCAGCAGAACTGCACCCTCTTCTGGTGCGATCAGACCCGGCATGCCGCCATCATCGACCCGGGTGGCGATGCGCACCGCATAGTGGCGAGTCTCGATGCCCTCGAGCTCATAGCAGAGCGCATCCTGCTCACCCACGGACATCTCGACCATGCAGGTGGCGCCAATGAACTGGCGCAGCGCCTTAATCTGCCGATCATTGGGCCACATCGGGAGGATGCCTTCCTGCTGGCCAATATGCGGGAGCAGGCGGCGATGTTCGGTTTCGGCGACGTCACGGCCTGCAATCCGGACCAATGGCTGGAGCAGGGGGACGAAATCAGCGTTGGCGAACAACGGCTGGAGGTCCACCACTGCCCCGGACATACACCGGGCCACGTAATCTTCTATCACCGGGCCTCGCAGCTTGCCCAGGTCGGGGACGTTCTCTTCAACGGCTCCATCGGCCGTACCGACTTTCCCCGCGGCGACTATGCCACCCTCATCCACTCCATACGCCACAGGCTCTGGCCGCTGGGCGACGAGGTGAGATTCATTCCCGGCCACGGTCCGGAATCCACCTTCGGCGAAGAAAGGCGCAGTAATCCATTCGTCTGTGACGCTTGTTAGGGCGAAACCCGCCATAACTGCGCCAAACGATCCTCCCAGGAATAAAACTTAGTGTGATTTCTCAACACCTATTTCTAACGTCTTGAAACACAAATAAGCACAGAATCAGCCTCGATTTGAAAGGCAATTGACTTCGATCAAGTGGCGCCCTTGAAAACACAATATATAGTGTTCTAATTTATATACATCTCTACATATTGTGTTTAATCGCTCAACCTGGAGGATCCCGGGTCATGCACGCTCATGCCATTCGAACTGAATCATGGTTGCCTGAGAAAATCACCAAGCGCGACGGCTCCGAGGTCGATTTTGACCCCCTCAAAATCGAGAGCGCCATCCTCAAGGCGGGCCAGGCCAGTGGCGAATTCGCCGATGAGGAGGCCGTATTACTGACCGCCCAGGTGATCAAAGTGTTGGGCCATACCGGTTACCGGACCCATATCCCCGGCATCGAACGCATCCAGGATATCGTCGAGCAGGTATTGATCAGCGCCAACCATCTGAAGACGGCCCGCGCCTATATCGTCTATCGTGAACAACATAAAAAACTGCGTGAAGACCGCCGCACCCTGCTGGATGTCAGCGCCTCGGTCACCGAGTACCTGCAGCGCACCGACTGGCGGGTCAGCGCTAACGCGAACCAGGGCTACTCCCTGGGCGGATTGATACTCAACGCCTCGGGCAAGATGATCGCCAACTACTGGCTCAATCACGTCTACCCCCCGGAGATCGGCGAGGCACACCGCAGCGGAGCCATTCACATTCACGACCTCGACATGCTCGCCGGCTACTGCGCCGGCTGGTCCCTGCGCACCCTCCTGCATGAAGGGCTGAACGGGATTCCCGGCAAGGTGGAGTCCGCTCCCCCGCAACATCTCGACAGCGCCATCGGACAAATCGTCAATTTTCTCGGCACCCTGCAGAATGAGTGGGCGGGCGCCCAGGCCTTCAGCTCCTTCGATACCTACATGGCTCCCTTCGTTCGAAAGGACGACCTCTCCTACGATGCGGTCTATCAGGCGATGCAGGCATTGATCTATAACCTCAATGTGCCGTCACGCTGGGGCACCCAGACCCCCTTCACGAACCTGACCTTCGACTGGACCTGCCCCGAGGATCTTCGCCACCAGATTCCCGTCATCGGCGGCATGGAAATGCCTTTCAGCTACGGCGACCTGCAGCCTGAGATGGATCTCATCAATCGCGCCTATATCGAAGTAATGACGGCGGGGGATGCGAAGGGACGGGTCTTCACCTTTCCGATCCCTACCTACAACATCACCCCCGATTTTCCCTGGGAGAGTGAAAACGCCAGGCGCCTGTTCAGGATGACCGCCAAATATGGCCTGCCCTATTTCCAGAATTTCCTCAATTCAGAATTGAGCCCGAACATGGTGCGCTCCATGTGCTGTCGCCTGCAGCTCGATTTGCGCGAACTGCTGAAGCGGGGCAACGGACTCTTCGGTTCGGCGGAGCAGACGGGGTCATTGGGGGTGGTGACGCTCAACTGTGCCCGTCTGGGTTATCTCCACGCCGGGGACGAGGACGCCCTGATGGCGCGGGTCGATGAATTGATGAGACTGGCCCGCAACAGTCTCGAGATCAAGCGTAAAGTGATACAGCGCCACATGGATGCAGGACTCTTCCCCTATACCAAGCGCTTTCTCGGCACCCTGAGAAATCACTTCTCCACCCTCGGCGTCAATGGAATCAACGAAATGATCCGTAACTTCACCCACGGCCGGCAGGACATCACCACCGCCGAGGGTAAGGACCTTACTCTGCGTTTCCTCGACCGTGTTCGGCACAACCTGGTGGGGTTTCAAGAGGAGACAGGCAATCTCTACAATCTCGAGGCGACGCCTGCCGAGGGAACAACCTACCGCTTCGCCAAGGAGGATCAAAAACGCTATCGGGATATTCTGCAGGCGGGGAGTGTGGAAAAGCCCTACTACACCAATTCCTCACAACTGCCGGTGGGTTTTACCGACGACCCCTTTGCCGCCCTCGAGCATCAGGAACCGCTGCAGGGTAAGTATACCGGTGGTACCGTGCTCCATCTCTATATGAGTGAACGGATCGGCAGTGAGACGGCCTGCATGAAGCTGGTCAGACGCGCTTTGGAGAATTTCCGCATCCCCTACTTGACGATCACGCCCACATTCTCCATCTGCCCGGTTCACGGCTACCTCAGCGGCGAACACGAATTCTGTCCCAGGTGCGATCACGAACTCATGCTGCGCAAACAACGGGAGATCAGCCATGCAAGAGACCATTGAACTGAAAGACCACGAACGAACCCGCTGCGAGATCTGGACCCGGGTGATGGGTTACCATCGCCCCATCTCCGCATTCAATCCCGGCAAGCAGTCGGAACAGGCGGAACGGCTCTACTTCAAACAGGCCCCGGAGTCGGCATTGGACGGCAACCGCACCGTTGTAGATAGCCAAGGCATCGAACCCTGAATCGTGACATACACGGCGCTCCAGGTCGGGGGATTGACGCCTATGACGACCATCGATTTTCCCGACCATCTTTCGGCCGTGGTTTTTTGTCAGGGATGTCCACTGCGTTGCCGCTACTGCCACAACCGGGAACTGTTGCGGCGAAAGACCGAAACACCCATACCCTGGACGGAGGTCGTCGGTTTTCTCGCCACCCGCAGTGGTTTGCTCGATGCGGTGGTGTTCAGCGGTGGCGAACCGACGCTCCAGCGTACCCTGGAGAGGGCAGTCGCGGAGGTCAAGGCAATGGGATATCTGGTCGGCCTCCATACAGCCGGCATCTATCCGAGACGCTTCGCCCGGCTGCTGCCTCTGGTAGATTGGGTGGGACTGGACATCAAAGCCCTTGAAAAGGATTATCCGGCACTGACAGGGGTACCGAGCGCCGGCGAATCGGCCTGGGCATCCGCCCGCCTGCTGGCCACCAGCGGCCTACCCCATGAGATACGCACCACGCTCTACCCAAGCATTGACAACCCGGAGTATCGGTACCGCCTCAAGGGGAAACTCTCGGCATTGGGAAAGATCAACCATAAATGGCAGCCATACAGAAATCCACCTCGAAGCTGAACGGCCCATGGCCACGGAAACGCCGTTTTCGTTACCGCAATTGTCTCACATGCGATTGTTTACATAGTACTTTGCATTGACTTTCGACTTGACGTAACATCCCACCGTCAAGAAATAATAACCCGATCCTTAGGAAGTTAGACGGGATAGCTACAAAAGACACAGGGAAATCGGATTGACTTCCCTACTTGAATTCGAGGGTGGTGTATGTTCAGAAAACATGCCGGCTATAGGACCGCAGGAAAAATATCAATAATCTTGGCGGGCATAATTTTCATCGGTGGAATACTCTTTTCCGGCCTCTTCAGCATGGGCCTTGCATATACCAATGAAATGGAATTCTGCACCTCCTGCCACTCCATGAAAGTCAACCTGGAAGAGTACAAAAAGACAGTCCACTACAAGAATGCCTCGGGCGTTAGGGCCACCTGTTCGGACTGTCATGTACCAAAACCCTTCATTCCCAAGATGATCGCCAAGGTCATTGCCGTCAAGGATGTCTACCACGAAATCATGGGAACCATCGACACCAGGGAAAAATATGAGGCCCACCGTTGGGATATGGCCAACAGGGTGTGGGCGAAGATGCGCGCCTCCAACTCCAGGGAGTGCCGCTCGTGCCATGAGTTCACCAGTATGGACCTGAGTGAACAGGACCGCAGCGCCCGCAAACGTCACCCCAGGGCGATGGACGATGGCGATGCCTGTATCGATTGCCATAGCGGCGTCGCCCATGAAGAGCCGGATGAGCCGGAGGAGCCCGAAGCGTCATAAGCTGGGGCAGGTTTGGTATAATTCGCTGACTCGGCATGAAGTATGAAGTTCAGTATCCCGACAGGAATATGATGAAAAACGTCAGACTGCTCATAGCGATCATTGCGATCCTTCAATCGATGCCCCTGTATGCAGGTGACACCCAGGATGAGAAAGACCTGCGCCTGGCGGCAAGCATCGGTGATGTGGAGACAATGACCAAGCTGCTGGACAGGGGCGTTGCCGTCGATACCGCGAATAAGTTCGGCAAGAACGCACTGATGATGGCGGTCGAAAATGACAACCTGGATGCCGTGGTGCTACTGTTGAGCCGTGGCGCGGATGTCAATGAGCGAACCGTGGCCGGCTGCACGGCCCTGACTTTTGCCGCGGAGAACGGCCACCCCGCCCTCACCGCCATGCTGCTGGAACGTGGCGCGCACCTTCATGACCGCACCCGGGCAGGATGGGATGCGCTGATGATAGCTTCCCGTTATGGCATTACCGACATGGTGGAACAACTGCTCTTCAAGGGCGCCGATCCCAAGGCTTCCGACAAATATGGGCATAACGCCCTGATGATGGCCGCGGAAAAGGGGCATACAGAAACCTGTGCCATGCTGCTGAAACACGGTGCGGAGAGCACAAGCCGCGACAAAAACGGTTCCACGGCGCTGATCCTCGCCGCAGACAATGGACATAAGGATGTTGTTAAGCTCCTCATCGACCACAACGACAATCTCAACGCCCAGGACAACGACGGCGCAACCGCGCTGACATGGGCGGTAGGCCAGGAAAGACTGGAGGTGGTGCAATTGCTGCTCGAGGCTGGCGCCGATGTCGATCTGGCGGACAGTGACGGCGTAACGCCTCTGATGGAGGCAGCACGCAAAGGTTCCGAGACGATGGTGAAGCTGCTGCTTCAGCATGGTGCAGATAAAACGAATAAAGATAACGAAGGCCACACCGCACTCGACATCGCGAAGAAGAAAAAGCATGTCGAGGTTGCCGGCCTTCTGAAATAAAAGGGCATTGCCCAGACGGGAGGTGGAGGAAACCTTCCAATGCATGCCTCATGAACGGCATGATGACTACTCATCTGGGTCTATCGCAACGGGAACAGTCCTAGCACTTGCTGCTCCGGTTGAAAAAATAACAGGGCGCACCGCGCATCCTGTTGCTATAAATGTAAGCCTGTTTTAATTCCAAAGGAGGTAACATGGCATACAAAAAACTGAAGAGAGCCCTGATCGGCGCACTCGTTATCGGTGCATCATCCACGGCTATCGCCGCCGACGAAAAACCTAAGACGATAACAGGAGCCAGTGCCAGCATGCTGGCCAACACATGCGCCGGCTGCCATGGCACAAACGGGGCAAGCGCGGGACCGGCAACCCCCAGTCTCGCCGGCATCTCCGCGGTCTATTTCGAGGAAGTGATGCAGGGTTTCAAGGACGGAACGGTAAATAACACCATTATGGGTCGCATTGCGAATGGCTATTCCGAGGAAGAGATCAAAGCCATGGGCGAATACTACAGCAAACAGCCCTTTATCGCCGCCACTCAGACATTCGATGAGAAACTGGCGGACCAAGGCGCCAAGCTGCACGATAAGTATTGCGAGAAGTGCCATGCTGACGGAGGCTCCTCTGCCGAAGATGACTCAGGCATCCTGTTGGGACAGCTGACACCTTACCTGAAATTCACGCTGGCCGATTTCAAGTCGGGCGACCGCGAGATAGGCAAGAAGATGAAAAAGAAGGTCAACGAGCTGATCAAGAAAGAGGGCGACGCCGGCTTTGAGGCGCTGTTCAACTTCTATGCCCGCGGCACCTGGAACAAATAAGGGGGGAGGAGAAACATGAAGATAACTCGAAGAAGTTTTGTTAAGAGTGCAGGCGCGGCTACCGCTATCGGCATGATGGGCACACCCTATATCGCCCTTGGCGCATCCAAGAAGGTGGTGGTGGTCGGCGGCGGCACGGGTGGCGCCACGGCAGCCAAGTACCTGCGCATGGCCGATCCGAGCATCGAAGTCACCCTCATCGAAGCCAACAAAAACTACTACACCTGCTACATGTCCAACGAAGTACTGGGCGGCAATCGCACTATCGACTCCATCAAGTTCGGCTATGACGGCCTGGGCAAGCATGGTGTCAACGTTGTTCATGATGTCGTCACCGAAATCGACGCCAAGGGTCGGACCGTGAAGACAGCCGGCGGCAAGAGCTTCCCATATGACCGCTGTATCGTGGCACCAGGCATCGACTTCAAGTGGGAGACCATCGAGGGTTATGACGCCGATGTCGCAGAGGATATCCCTCACGCCTGGAAGGCGGGTTCCCAGACCATTACCCTGCGCAAGCAGTTGGAAGCCATGAAGGATGGCGGAACGGTGGTGATCGCGCCCCCCGGCAATCCCTTCCGTTGTCCTCCTGGACCCTACGAGCGAGCCTCCCAGATCGCTCACTACTTGAAGAACAACAAGCCTAAGTCGAAGATCATCATCCTCGATCCCAAGCCCAAGTTCTCCAAAATGGGGCTGTTTACCCAGGGCTGGAAGGCGCTCTATGGCTATGAGACCGACAACTCCATGATCGAGTGGCGTGGCAGTGCGCAGGGTTCCAACGACAATGCCGTGATCAAGGTGGATGCCGGTTCAAAATCCGTCGTTACCGGCTTCGATGAGACCGTAAAGGCCGATGTGCTCAATGTCATCCCGAACCAGAAGGCCGGCAAGATCGCCTTCGCGGCGGGCCTGACCAACGACAGCGGCTGGTGCCCCATCGACCTGCATACCTTCGAATCCACCATTCACAAAAATATCCATGTGATCGGTGACGCCTCGATAGCCAAGGGTATGCCGAAATCGGGCTATGCCGCCAACTCCGAGGCCAAGGTCTGTGCCGCGAGCGTGGCCGCTTTGCTAAATGGCCAGGAACCCGGCACACCGGCCTATGTCAACACCTGCTACTCAATCGTCGGCAAGGATTGGGGCATTTCGGTCGCGGCTGTCTATCAGTTGGCCGAGGACGGATCCAAGATCGTCAATGTATCAGGTGGTCTGACGCCGACTGACGCAACCCCGGAGATGCGTGCGCGAGAAGTCGCATATGCTCACAGCTGGTTTACCAATATCACCAACGATATTTTCATGTAAACCGGCACCAGGCCATGGATCGGCCCGGAATAAAAAAGCGGGGGACCACCCCCGCTTTTTTTTTGCGTTGCTTTGCTTACCGCCCCTAATCCGGCCGCGCAGGCCTGTCGCCCCGGTTATCGATGACATAACCTGCACCTGAGTGCAGATTCGGTGGACGGGCATAGTTGGGAAAGTCGGGATTGCGCCACCCCTCTTTGGCCAGCTTTTCCTCGGGTGGTTTGATCCGCGACACATAATCGAGAACAGCCCGGATATCGCGCTGGGTGAAGTTGTGTATCTGCTTCACCATCTTCTTGTCTGCATTACGACGTCGCTCCATCTTGATCCATTCGAACTGACGCAGGAGATAGCGGTAGTGCTGACCAGAGATAGCCGGGATATGGTCTTCCAGGTTTCCTTCCCCGGAGTCGCCGTGACACTCGATACAGTTGTCCTTATAGAGCTTTTCGCCCAACACCAGGTCGTTACCGGATCCGGTGCCGTTGTGCGGAGTCATCGGAAGTTGCGAAATATAGGCAGCGACATCAGCGATCTCCTGGGCACCACCCAGCAGACGCGGCGAGGTGAAGGGTCGCATGGTGGGATTGTCTCTGTTACGGGCCCGGATGTCGGCCAGTTGCTTGATCAGCACCGTCGGTAACTGGCCGGCCACCTGAGGATAGGCACCGCTCTCGAGCCCCCAACCTTCGGGTGTGTGACAAACAGAGCAGATACGGTAGACCCTCTTACCGTTTTCCGGATTTGGGGTCAAACCCAGCGCCTGCTCATACTCACGCATTGCCTCACTTGCGGGCTCAGCAACAATTTGTCCCGTTACCAGCATGCAGATAACAGAGGCTGCCCAGATAGACTTTCTCATTGAAGCTCCATAAGCGATTTTCGTTACAGGGCTGCCGTTCGCAACGGCTCACCAATCAACGATTGTCAATCGCTGCACCATTCAGAGAAGAAAAACGCCTGCAGGTCAAATAGAAACCTCTGTTTTTCATTTGTTTCAATGCAACCGCTCACCCATTGTACGAAAAAACAACCGCGCTTATCGCTGGGCGGTGTAGCGGAATGCTACCACCAGGGGGTGAGTAGATACGTTTCAATAATACAATGTAATATAGCGAGGCAAATCCAAGGAGACAATAAATAAGCAGTTCATTCATGCCCTGTCGCGTTGCCATGATGGAGGATAGGGACGGCTGGTGTACCCCGCCATGGATATCGCTATCCGGTTCAACCAGGCGATGCCCGTCAGGACGACTGCCGAGTTCTGACAAGCCGCGAATTGATTTTCAGTAATACAGTTGCGTTAGTTCGCGGTGGTTGGGCTCTATTCGTGGCTTGAATCGCTACCGGATATTCTCGGCCAGGTTTGCCTGAAAGATCGCCTTATGGATGTCGCCCAGGCTGAGCATGCCCACCAGTTGTCCGGCATCGGCGACCGGTATACGGCGGAATTTGTGCCGTACCATGATGGTGGCGGCGCGCAGAATGTGCATATCCGGGCTGACGGTAATGACACCTGGTGTCATGAGGTCGGAAACTTTGAGATTCACCACATCCTTGTACTGCGACATCATCTTGTCGTAGTCCGGTGAAGACATCCCGTCCATGATCTCCTCGAGAGTGGGGAACATCCTGTGCAGCACATCCTTCTCCGCAATGATCCCCACCAGTTTGTCGTTCTCAACCACCGGAAGACCGCTGAAACGAAACAGGCACATAAGTGAGACCACATCCAGGAGCCTGGTCTCCGGCGTCACCGTTTTCGGTGTTCTCGACATGATTTCGTTCACCAGCATTTGAAAAACTCCTCATCTGTACAGTTGTTATTGAATATTATTGCCTTCCTGGGCTACAACAATACGCATTCTGGGTAGGGTTGCCAACCCTTTTCCCTTTGCATTGGATCACCATCCGGAGCACTGAGCAAAACCGTTGGGACGCCGCTGCCGTCAAGCAAAACGCGATCTCAACCATAAGGCAGCGAAGCAGCGGATAGATCAGTAATGGCTGCAGGAGGGATGGGAGTTTAACGGCCTGAGCGGTCCAGCTTACAACATCGGCTGTTGCCCCGGGGGAGTAAAACACCAGGTAATGTAAGCCAATGATTTGGCGGAAAAAGGTACTAGCTATCCATAGCTTATCCACAGCTCACGCACAGTGATGAATCGTTTTTCCACAAGTTAATACACAATATCTTGTGGTTGACATCGGCCAAATAGGATATATATTGTGTTTACTTATTTAAAAAAACCGGATTTTGTGTTTTCCCGGTAATAAAGCACCAAAGGCTGGAGTGATAACCCGCCGAAACAAGAAAAGCCGGTCTCGAGGGCAACAATCCCAAGTCGAGAGGCCGGTCGCCGACAGGGCATGCAGCGACCCGCGATACAGCCCCCCTGCCGGCAAACTAAAAAGACAGCAGAACACCACCACACGACAATCGACAGCCAGGGCGATCTGTTCAACGACCCGGCGCAGCGATGGCTACGATGCGAATACATTCAGGAGAAGAGATGGCCACACAAGCAGCCAATAGAGACGCTTCCACTGCAGTTACCCAGCCACCCATGGTGCAGGAGCCACAACCACAGGCCCGATCCGGCGCCAGTAGTGGCATCCAGGTCATTCGCCGCAACGGCAAGGTCACCCACTTCGACCCCAGTAAGATATCGGTGGCCATGACCAAGGCCTTCCTCGCCGTCGAGGGTGGCAGCGCCGCCGCCTCCAGCCGCATCCACGATACCGTCAAGGCACTCACCGACCAGGTTGTCGCCGCACTGACCCGGCGCCTGCCCGACAACGGCACTGTGCATATCGAGGATATCCAGGACCAGGTGGAGCTTTCACTGATGCGCTCCGGCGAACACAAGGCTGCCCGCGCCTATGTGCTCTATCGCGAAAGTCAGACCCAGAAGCGCCTCCAGGAGGAGGCCGAGCGCGCCGAGATCGAAGGCATCCCGCAGGAGCACATCGTCAATGTCACCCTCGCCGACGGCACCACCAGCCCCCTCGACGTGGAGCGCCTCCAAGCCCTGGTCAGCGAGGCCTGCAACGCCCTTGCGGAGGTGGACCCCGGGCGCATCCTGCAGGATGCCTGCCGCAACCTGTTCGATGGGGTCAAGGAGAACGACGTCTCCCACACCCTGGTGATGAGCGCCCGCACCCTGATCGACCAGGAGCCCAACTACTCACAGGTCGCCGCCCGCCTGCTGCTCGACATCCTGCGCCGCGAGGCCCTCGGTTTTCTCGGACTCGACACCCCGGTCAACACCCAGGCGGAGATGGCCGAGAGCTACTGCAGCTACTTCAAACGCTATATCCAGCAGGCCACCGAGCTGGATCTGCTCGACAGCCGTCTCGGCCAGTACGACCTCGACCGCCTGATCTCCGCGATCAAGCCCGAGCGCGACCTGAGCTTCACCTACCTGGGACTGCAGACCCTCTACGACCGCTACTTCATCCATAGCGAGGACGGGGTTCGCTTCGAGCTGCCCCAGGCCTTCTTCATGCGCGTCGCCATGGGCCTGGCGATCAACGAGATCGACCGTGAGGCCCGCGCCATCGAGTTCTACAACCTGCTCTCGTCGTTCGACTTCATGAGCTCCACGCCGACCCTGTTCAACTCCGGCACCCTGCGGCCGCAGCTCTCCAGCTGCTACCTCACCACCGTGCCCGACGACCTGGACGGCATCTACAGCAGCATCAAGGACAACGCCCTGCTCTCCAAGTTCGCCGGCGGCCTGGGCAACGACTGGACCCGGGTGCGCGGCCTCGGCGCCCACATCAAGGGTACCAACGGCAAGTCCCAGGGCGTGGTCCCCTTCCTCAAGGTGGCCAACGACACCGCGGTGGCGGTCAACCAGGGAGGCAAGCGCAAGGGGGCGGTCTGCGCCTATCTGGAGACCTGGCACATCGATATCGAGGAGTTCCTCGAGCTGCGTAAGAACACCGGAGACGAGCGCCGCCGCACCCACGACATGAACACCGCCAACTGGATTCCCGATCTGTTCATGCAGCGGGTCGCCGAGGAGGATATGTGGACCCTGTTCTCCCCCAACGACACCCCGGATCTGCACGACCTCACCGGCAAGGCCTTCGAGAAGGCCTACCTCGCCTACGAGGAGCGGGCCGCCAAGGGCCTGCTGCCCGTGAGCAAAAAGGTCAAGGCGGTCGATCTCTGGCGCAAGATGCTCGGCCTGCTATTCGAGACCGGCCACCCTTGGATCACCTTCAAGGACCCCTGCAACTTGCGCTACACCAACCAGCACATGGGGGTGGTACACAGCTCCAACCTCTGCACAGAGATCACCCTG
>JBNKLI010000019.1:0-13219 GCA_050292275.1 Candidatus Thiodiazotropha sp. | reverse complement strand
ATAAGCGACAACAATACCACCGGGCGGTTCACCGGACAGTCCTTTCACCTCGAAACAGTAAAGCTCAAACCGCAGGAGTCCCTGACACCGGCCTTCGTCAAACTGTTCGATGAGGGGATAAGGTTCTTCCTTCTCAATCTGCCTGCGCAGAAGCTGCTCGAAATTGCGGATCTGCCTCAGGCACGCAAGAGTCTGCTGTTCAATATCAGTGCCAGGGATGTCGAACTGAGAACCCATCTCTGTCGCCCACACCTGTTGCACACCATTCCCAGCCGCGCCATGCTCGCTGATGCCCTGGCACAGTATCTGGCCTGGAAGCGCTGGAACCAGTGGTTTCTCGTGGTAGGACGCCATCCACAGGACAAGGCCTTTGCTAATGCCCTCAAACGCGCGGCCAAGCGCTTTGGCCACAAGATCGTCGAAGAGAAGCAGTGGACCTTCGAACCGGGGGCGAGGCGTACCGACTCGGGACATACCAGGGAACAGGAGGAGGTCAATGCCTTCACTCAGGTGGATGAATACGACATTCTGATCGTGGCCGACGAGCTCGACGAGTTCGGTGAGTTTCTCAGCTATCGGACCTATCATCCCCGGCCGGTGGGCGGTTCTCATGGACTTTCGCCGGCAGCATGGAGCGGGGTTCACGAGCAGTGGGGGGCGACCCAGTTTCAACGTCGTTTTCACGAAAACAATGGCCGCTGGATGACCGACCGGGACTATTCGGCCTGGTTGGCGGTACGCAGTATCGGCGAGGCCGCAACACGTACGGCCGGCAGCCAGGTGGAGCAGCTGCTGAGCTATATCACAAGCACCGATTTCAATCTGGCCGCGTTCAAGGGAAGAGCCGTCAGCTATCGGGACTGGAACGGTCAGTTGCGTCAACCGCTGTTGATCACTTCGCCTCGGCTGACGATATCAGTCTCACCGCAGAAAGGCTTTCTGCATCAGCACTCCACACTCGATTCGCTGGGTTACGACCGGCCGGAAAGCCGTTGCAAAAGTCGCAATCCGGGTTGATCGGAGTCCAGCTGTGTTTGAACCGTTTCAGATGCTCAATGACAGAGGAGTCTTAAACATGTCGTTCCTGTCTTCGCGATGCAGCTTCGGCATCCGTGTCCTGCTGTTGACCATGGTGTTTGTCGCCGCCCTGATGGGCAGCGATGGGGTTCTCGCCTACACCGTTTATGTCAGCAGTGAAAAAGACAACAATATAACCGTCATCGATGGCGAGAGCCTCAAGGTTCTGCATACCGTGGCGGTGGGAGAGAGGCCAAGGGGCATCGCCCTGAGCAAGGATGGCAAGAGTCTCTATGTGTGTACCAGCGACGCTGATCATATCGAGGTGCTTGATCTGCAGACACTGAAGGTCACCCATGTTCTTCCCTCCGGTCCCGATCCCGAGTTGCTGGTGCTGGGTCCCCAGGGAAGGTACCTCTATGCCGCCAACGAGGATGACAACATGGTGACCATGGTGGATCTCGAGAAGCGGATCAAAGTGAAGGAGATTCAGGTCGGTGTGGAACCCGAGGGGATGGGAATCAGCCCCGACGGCAAGTGGCTGGTGAATACCTCGGAAACCACCAACATGGCCCACTTCATCAATCTCGAGACTTTGAAGGTGGAGGATAATGTCCTGGTCGATCAGCGGCCCCGGGTCGCCCAGTTCAGCAACGACGGCAAACAGGTGTGGGTCTCTTCGGAGATCGGCGGTACGGTGAGCGTGATCGATAACGCGAGCCGCAAGATCGTCAAGAAGATAGGTTTCGAGATACCGGGCATCCATAAAGAGTCCATCCAGCCAGTTGGCATCAGGCTCAGCAAGGACGGCAAGCTCGCCTTCATTGCGCTTGGCCCCGCCGCCAGGGTGGCGGTGGTCGATACCCGGAAGCTTGAAGTTGAGAAATACCTGCTGGTCGGGCAGCGGGTCTGGAACCTCGCCTTTTCGCCCGATGAGAAGCGCATCTTCACCACCAATGGTGTCAGCAACGATGTTTCGGTAATCGATGTCGACAGGCTGAAAGTCAGGAAGTCGATCCGGGTGGGGCGCCTGCCCTGGGGAGTCGTAATCCGCCCATGAGTGCAGCCGCCCTCGCATTGCAGGCCGTCAGTTTCTCCTACACCAAACGCAGAGTGTTGGAGGATGTCAGTTTCGCCCTGGATGCGGGTGAATTCTGTGTTCTTCTGGGTATCAACGGTGCCGGCAAGACGACCCTTTTCTCATTGATTACACGTCTTTTCGTCAGTCGCGGCGGCAGCATCGAGATCTATGGCCACGATCTGCAGCGCCAGACCCGCAAGGCACTGGCGCAGCTCGGTGTAGTGTTTCAGCAGCCCACCCTGGATCTGGATCTGACACTGATGCAGAACCTGAGCTATCACTGCGCGCTCCAGGGGTTGAATGCACGGGATTTGAACAAACAGATGCAGACAGTGCTCGATGAGATCGGACTGGGAGAGCGGGCCGGCGAGAAGGTGAGGGCGCTGAGCGGCGGACAGCGACGCCGCCTGGAACTGGTGAGGGCGCTGCTGCACCGGCCACGACTCCTGTTGGCCGATGAACCGACGGTCGGACTCGATATTCACTCGCGTCAGGCGATAGTGCAACAGGTGCGCGATCGCTGCCGCGAGGATGGCATTGGCGTGCTCTGGGCCACCCATCTGGTGGATGAGGTGGAGCCGGATGATCGACTGGTGGTGCTGCACGGTGGCAGAGTGCTCGCTCAGGGCAGCGCCCGGGAGGTCATGCGGCAGACAGCGACCGACAGCGTGAAACAGGCGTTCAACAAGCTGACGCGAGGTGAGGCGTCATGAGCCTGCTGCAGTATCTTCGCTGCCTGTTGGGGATCGTGGCACGCGAGTCGCTGCGCTTTCTGCACCAGAGGGAGCGCTTCTTCGGCGCCCTGGTGCGTCCCCTGGTGTGGCTCTTCATCTTTGCCGCCGGCTTTCGCTCGGTGCTTGGCGTCTCCATCATTCCACCCTATGAAACCTATATCCTCTACGAGGAGTACATAGTGCCGGGGCTGGCGGCGATGATACTGCTCTTCAGCGGCATGCAGAGTTCGCTTTCCATGGTCTACGACCGGGAGACGGGGAGCATGCGCATGTTGATGGTGAGTCCTTTTCCGCGTTGGTATCTGCTGCTCAGCAAGCTTATCGCCGGTGCCCTGGTCTCCATTGCCCAGGTCTATCTGTTTCTGGCAATCGCCTGGTGGTGGGATGTTCAGCCGCCGCTGATAGGCTATCTGCTGGTATTCCCGGCTCTCTTCCTTTCGGGGCTGATGCTCGGTGCGCTGGGGCTGCTGCTCTCATCCGCCATCAAACAGCTGGAAAATTTCGCGGGGGTGATGAATTTTGTCATTTTCCCCATGTTTTTCGCGTCGTCCGCGCTCTATCCTCTGTGGCGTATCAGGGATTCCAGCATCCTCCTCTACGAGGTCTGCCGCTTCAATCCTTTTACCCATGCGGTGGAGTTGATCAGGTTCTCGCTCTATGGGGAGGTCAGCTGGATAGCGTTGTTTGCCGTCGTGGGCACACTTCTGCTGTTCCTTGGCGGGGCCATCTACGGCTATGATCCGGCGCGCGGACTGATGACACGCAAACAGGGTGGAGGATAGAAAGTGTTTGATATGGTGAAGAAGATTGGAATGCCGTTGGGTCTGATATGCGGTTGCCTGCTTGCATCGACACTGCATGCGCAGGAGATGCAGGAACAACAGAATCCGGACTGGCCATGCGAGCAGATCCTGGTCCCCGAAATACAGGCTGCGGTGGTCTGGGCGGGCCCGCCGATAAGTGGTATGGAGCAGGCATGGGAACAGGACAAAGAGGTCGAAGGCCTGGTCCGGCGCTTTGTTTCATCGGACTATGAGGAGGATGCCGCTGATCGGGCGATTGCCGATTTCTCCGCGGCACAAGAGGCCTCGCAGAAGGACCACAAGCTCACGCTGCTGTTTGCGGGTGTCCTCACCTCATTGAACGAGATCCGCTCGAAAGAGCAGGAGGACATCATGCGCTATGCCCGCGGGCAGGCGGCGCGGGCCGACAGGTTGAGTGAGGAACTCGATGAAATGGTGCGTCTGCAGGATGATCCTTCGCCAACGGCCCGGGAACGCCTGGCGCTGATGAGCAAGGAGATGGAGATCAAGCAGCGTATGTTCGACGAGCGCGAGGCGTTCATCCAGCACCTGTGCACCCGCCCGATGGTGATCGAGGAGAAACTCGGCGTCCTGGCGCGCACTATAGCCTACTATCTCGAGTGATGCGCCGAACCATTCGAGAGCGGTTTTGAGAGACATGGGCAGCGACGACTACCTGGTGCAATATCTTGGCTTCAAGGATGAATTGAAGACATTCCTGTTTCGCCTGTTGACCGATCGCCAGGATTGCGAGGATATTCTGCAGGAGACATATATCAAGTTCTCGCAAAATATCGAAACTTTTCGTGGCGATGCCTCTTTCAAGACATGGGTTTACGCCATCGCCACCAATCTGGCCAGGAATCATCTGGAAAAACGCAAGCGCTGGCGGGTGGACTACCAGGACAAAGGCCGCGATCTACACCTGCAGGACGAATCGATGGCGAAGCAGGTTCATCAGATCTTTTTCGCATCGCCGGATGCAACCTTCGAAATCACCCAGCATCTCGATTACTGTTTCACCTGCATCACCAAGACCCTCGGCCTGGTAGAGCAGATCTGTCTGCTGTTGAAGGATGTCTACGGTTTTAAACAGAGAGAGATAGAGTTGATCACCGGTCTTTCCGAGGGTAAGGTGAAACACGGCATCGCCGATGCGCGGAAGACCATGATGCGTGTCTTCGATAGCCGCTGTGCGCTGATCAACAAGCAGGGTGTCTGTCATCAATGCACGGGGCTGAAAGGTTTTCTGACCCCCGGGCAGGATGCCCATCAGGAAGCCAGTCAACTGCAACTGGTACAGGAAGCGCAAAACGCCGATAACGAGCGATTGCTGGAATTGCGCCTGGAGATCGTCCGCTCGACCGATCCCATCAACGATACCAAGCATGAACTACACATTCACTTTCTGGAAAACCTGCCCAAGTGGGCAGAAATAATAGATAGCGCCAAACCAAAAGAACAAAGCTAACTCATTGCTTTTGATTTAACTTTATAGATTTCTTCCGAATCCCGTTCAAAAAAATCAGCTCATCTGTCTAAGGAAGGAGTGGTTGAAAACGCCACCTTGACAATGCAATCAGGAGATCAGAATGAGTGAAAAGACACTACAGATTTGGCGCGATTATGTGACTTCCATGCAGGAAGGCAATGACCGGTGGCAATCCCTGCTGGCCGACGATATCGAGTTTATCGGTCCGTTAATGCAAGTGAAGGGCAAGCATGAGTTCATCAGACTCAACCAGGACTTTTTCAAGATGGTCACTGGCATCGACATTCAGCAATACACCTCTGCTGACAAGGCAGTCGCCACGCAGACCAGGATCAAGGCGAACTCACCCAGGGGCAACGCCTTCGAATTTGAACTCGCCGAATTCTACGGTATTGAAAACGGCAAGATTCGGTCGCTCAGGATCTACTACGATCCGAGGGAGTTTGTGAAGGAATTCTCCATGGAATCTTAGCTATCAATCGGGGACGCTGGTCGGGCCGGTTCGGCTCGACGAGTGTCTTCTCTCCAGGAGGCAACGATGGCATATTGGTTATATACCGCAAACACGAAGTACTACGACGTGCTTGGCGCGTTTTCCGCAAACAGCGCTTACTGGCCGGTCAAGTCTAAAGTGGCAATAGGTGACAAGGTGCTGATCTATCTGGCGGCTCCCTATAAACAGATCGGATTTGCAACCGAGGTTGTGCAAATCGAATTGGAGCTACAGGAGGTATTCGCCAGTGTCAGTCCGTTTTTCAAGCGGGCGCCTGACAATAGGGGAAATGGAAGGCTATTCATGGAACTGGTCAATATCAAGACCATTGAACTCGAAGAGCATGCAGCATTGAGTCTCGATCGGCTCAGACAGGCTGGACTCAAGGGTATGCTCATGGGACCGAGAAACCTGAACGGCAACCCCGAGTTGCTTGAATACATAAAAGGTAATCTATCATGATCTACCAAGAGGCGGCGCAAAAGCTGGTCAAGGCGGAGGGAGTTACCTATTCGACCATGATGAAAAGCCCTTGCCTGCGCTACAAAGGTGATTTCATGGCGATGATGTTCGAGAGGGAGAACGCCCTGATCGTAAAACTCTCACCGGAGCGGGTGGACGAATTGATCGCCTCGGGCGAAGGCAGGGAATTTAATTTAACCAAAAAACGATTTAAGGAGTGGGTGTTGATACCATCCGAACTGGAGAAGCACTACGAGACATATATGCGGTAGGCTCTGGCCTATGCGAAGAGCAAGAGCAAACCTTAAAACTCAATCCATCGGTATCGGTTCACTCTTCTCCAATGGCAGGCCGGCGGCCTCCCATCCTGTGGTGCCGTCAGGATACCAGTAGATGCGGCTGTAGCCGTATTCAGTGGCGGCCCGCTTTGCCGCATTCCATGACATCCAGCAATCGGCAAGGCAGTAGACAACTATCCTTCTGCTTTTGTCGCCATTTGAAAGCCGTGCCAGGTTTTCTTTGAAATAGCCTTCCAGCTCGTCGGACAGGACACCGTAGCCCACGTTGGGCAGCCAATGGGAACCGGCGATGTTGTACCTCGCTGGCGGCAGCCACAGCAGGTTTTTGGGGCCGTCCTTGGGTTTTACCGGCGCCGGCAGTACATCGATCAGCAGCGGATGTTGACCTTGCAGCATCGATTGCAGCTGTTGTGTGGTAATGGTGGTCCCGCTCGGGACCGAGTCGGGAACGGGGGCTCGAAAATCGGCGATGCGATAGCCATCGGGTGAGAAGGCCTCGATAGCCCCTTCAGCCATGCAAGGGGCCGATATGGCAAGCAGCGACAACAGGGTCGCAGCTGCATGGAGCGATAGACTCCATGATCTCGTTGTGAAGTCGGCTGTCAAGGTTTTATCAACCTGTCATCCCCATCCACCAGCGGAATGTCGTACTCGAGCAGAATCCTCTCTATTTGCGGGGCGAGCTTTTCCAGCTCCTGGTTCAACTGATGCTTCCAATTGGTTTCACGGCGGCGGATGCCCATGGAGACATTGAACGCCAGGGGAACCGAATCCACTTTTGCCGGCAGGGGTACGACCGTCAGCGGTGTCTTCTGCCTGGTCGCGGCGTAACCGGCGATGGGGCCCCAGATCACGGCGATGTCGATGCTCCCCGAGGCGACATCCTCCACAGCTTGGGTGGCCGGCGAGTAGAGACGGGTGTCCACCGTGCGCTGGTAGGAGCGCACCTGGTCCATGAGCCCGTACATCGTCAACAGGGTGGCGGGGGGGGTTCCGGCGACAACCCCAAGCCTCAGCTTCTTGAGTGCCGGGTCGTCCAGGTTACGGATATCGAGTCCGGCATCCTGGCGGTAGACCAGCGTATAGACAGATCGATAATAGGGATTGGTATTCTGTAACAGTTCATTGACCGAGGTGACACCCATGACCAGGTCGCAAAGGCGGATCTGCAGGGTGTTGCGCACGAAGCCTATGGTCTGCGGCCACCAGCGGTAGCGCAAGGTTCGCTTCAGGTCATCGGCTATCAGCTGGGCGATCCTGTTTTCGAATCCCTCCATCTCCTTGTTGGAGAACGGCAAGTGGTTCGGATCGCCGCATACCGTCAGATAGTTCTGGTTTCTGGCTTCGTAGTTGGTCTTGGCCCACGCCGATATCGGGCCGAGCGCCAGGATCAGAAGAGACAGACAGAAGAACAGGCTGTGCGTGAAAGGAAAAACGCTGGAACCTGTTCTCTGCATAGGATCTGGACCTCGTGTAGTCAGGGTGTCGGTGACTGATGTTGCAAACCGGGTCACCACGATTACGATATCGGGTCAGAATGATATCCGACTAGTTGTCGGCAATCTGTTTCTTGACCTTGGGAAACCTGGCGGGCCTGGTGGGTCCGATGATGCCATCCGCACGCGCCTTCAGATAGGCATAGATATCGGCCATATTCTTGAGGACATCCACATTCTTTGCGAATGACGGCATCACTCTGTTGTCCATCCCTTCCCTGCCGCCGACAACGACGTTGACGAAATCCCCATATGACATCACCTTGAGGGAGTCCATCAGAGCCGGTGCGTAAGAACTGCCCAATCCGGCCGGGCCGTGGCAGACATGGCAGTCGGCGTGATAGCGGCGAAAGCCATTATAGGTACCAAAGTCGACCTTGCCGTCCTCGAAGTAGTAGGGCTGCTCGGGAGAGGGTACAAATTCTCGATAGTCGGCTTTGGATGCAGCTGAGAAACCCGTAATTGAATAGGTAAGGGCAAGGGTCGCTATGATCATGGTTTTACTGAATTTATAGTGCTGCATGTTTAGCCTCATGAAAGACAAATTGAGAGTGGTTCTGGTCTCTTGTGAATTTGCCACCACCCACGCGAAGTGGGTGGTGGCGTCTGCTAGCTATGGGATATCAACCCATTAATTCGGCAGTTCGAACACGGTCAGCGTGCCGCCCAGCTGGGTGTAGTCGCTGAGTGATGCATAGGCACCCACAGCACCAAGACCAGCGGTCGGATCGGTCAGACCTGCGGCCATGCCGATACCGGCCCAGCCACCAAGTCCTGAGAGGACAGCGATGTACTGCTTGCCGTTATGCTTGTAGGTGTTGATGTTGCCGATGATGCCTGAGGGGGTCTTGAACTTGAACAGCTCTTTACCCGTCTTGGCATCGACCGCCTTCAGGTAACCCTCAAGGGTACCGTAGAAGACCACATCACCAGCGGTGGAGAGAGCGCCGCTCCAGACGGAGAAGGGCTCGGGGTTGGACCAGACGATCTTGCCCTTGTCGGCATCCCAGGCGATGAAGTTACCCAGGTGAGTTCCGCCGGGCGCCGGGTACATGGAGAGAGTGGCGCCAACGTAGGGCTGGCCTGCGGTGTAGGAGACCTGGAAGGGCTCATAGTCCATGCAGACATGGTTGGTCGGCACATAGAACAGACCGGTGCGCGGCGAATAGCTCGAGGGCTGCTGATCCTTCGAACCCAAGGCCGCAGGGCAGATGCCGGTGGAGTTGACGTCTTCACCGTTCTGATGGGTGGAGTACTTGGCAACGACCTGCGGACGGCCGGTTTTCATGTCGACATGTGTCGCCCAGTTGACCGCCGGGTCATATTTCTCAGCGACCAGCAGTTCACCGTTTGCGCGGTCCATGGTGTAGCCGAAGCCGTTGCGGTCGAAGTGGACCAGTGCCTTGCGCATCTTACCCTTGATCTTCTTGTCGACCAGGACCATTTCGTTGATGCCGTCGTAGTCCCACTCGTCATGAGGAGTCATCTGGTATACCCATTTGGCCATGCCGGTATCGACATCACGGGCCCAGATGGTCATCGACCAGCGGTTGTCACCGGGACGCTGCACCGGGTTCCAGGTGCTGGGGTTACCGGAGCCGTAGTACATCAGGTTCAGGTCGGGATCGTAGGAGTACCAGCCCCAGGTGGCGCCGCCACCGATCTTCCACTGGTCACCCTGCCAGGTGCTGATGCCGGAATCCTTACCCACGGGCTTGCCGAGATGGGTGGTGTTTTTAGGATCCATCAGGGTATCGCTGTCAGGTCCCATGGAGTAGCCGCGCCACGCGCGTTTGCCGTCCTTCAGGTTGTAAGCGGTCATGGAACCACGAACACCGAACTCACCACCAGAGATACCGATGAAGACCTTGTCTTTGATAACCATCGGTGCTGCGGTCGAGGTCTCGCCCTTGCTGGGATCGCCATTCTTCACGGACCAGACTTTCTTGCCGGTCTTGGCATCCAGCGCCACCAGTGTGGTGTCCGCCTGAGAGAGGATGATTTTGCCATCGCCATAGGAGAGGCCGCGGTTGACGGTGTCACAGCACATCACAGGTATAACGCTGGTATCCTGTCTCGGCTCGTACTTCCAGATGATTCTGCCGTTGTCGTTCAGGTCGAGTGCGAAGACCTTGTTGGGAAACGGGGTATGGACGTACATCGTGTCGCCGATTACCAGGGGACCGCCCTCGTGACCACGCAGAACGCCGGTTGAGAAGGTCCAGGCAACCTTCAGATCCTTGACGTTCTTGGTATTGATCTGATCGAGTTCACTGTAGCGGGTGCTTGCATAGTTGCCATTCGGCATTACCCAGTCATTGGGATTCGACTGCATCTTCAAAAGTTCTGAATTTGCATATACACCACCTGCAGCTGAAAGCATGGCAGAGGCAGTGAAGCATATCGCTAGAACTTTGCGTTTTGCTTTTACCATAATTATATCCTCGGGGTTTATTTGTTAGTGGGACTGCCTCAAACAGAAAATACAATCGATTCAAAAAACCGCATGATTTGGTTGGAAACGAATCGAACACTTTCGATGTAGCTCCTCCATCGCTATCAATTATCTCCTCTCATTGTTGGTACAACAGGTCGATCTCGCCGCATGATTACAGGCAGTCTTCTTTGCGACAATTTTGTAAACAGCAACTTGTGTGCCAAACAAAATAGTGCGGCTCACACCTACTGCTTTCGATGATGCAAATGATGAATGGACAGAGACAGTCAGCGGCTGCTTCAGCTGCGGACAGCCGGCTGGAGGCTTAGTTAATTAGATCGCGGGTCAAAAAAAGATTCACCGGTATTACCGATAGTCTTGTTTTTTTTGTAGTTAGACCAAATTCTTATCATATATTCTGGTTAATATATGTAACTTATTGTTTTTTATAAGTAGAAGTCTACCTGGACTGCTCAATATAGAGCTTCATTACAGCTATATATCCTCGGGTCTGGTTAAGAAAAATGGGCTAAAATCCATTTATTACAATGAGTTAAACTGTATCATCAAGATCGGATATGAGGTTGTTCGGGGTTTGTGACAGGTTCATAGGAGGCCGGGTTCTTTCAACGGTTGTTCACTTTAAGGCCGATGTGAAATAGGGTACCTGCATTATGGAAAAACGATGTGATTCATTTTTTTTAATGTGGAAGTCTGGTGTGTGTCACCGCTGTGACACTTTTTTCAGCTTGCCTGGACATGCTTCCGCCATGGGTTTTGCAAACATCCGCCTCTCCTTGAGGTGCGGTTCTGATGTCGTCGCCTGAATCATGAGCTCGCTATATCCCTGCACAGAACCCTATGCCACCCATGCGCTCAACGTGGATGAACCGCACCAACTCTATGTCGAGGAGTGCGGTAATCCGCAGGGTATCCCGGTGATCTTTCTCCATGGCGGTCCGGGCTCGGGTTGTAATGCAGGCCATCGGCGATATTTCGACCCGGATGTCTACAGAATCATACTTTTCGACCAGCGCGGTTCGGGGAGATCCACTCCCTTGGGGGAGACGTCGAGGAATCGAACCCCGGACCTGGTGGCGGATATGGAGAGGATCCGCAGTCATCTGGCGCTATCGCGCTGGTTGCTGTTCGGCGGATCATGGGGGGCGACCCTGGCGCTCAGCTACGCTTTTTCACATGCGAAGCGGGTGACCGGTATGATCCTGAGAGGGACCTTCCTCGCTCGCGAATCCGATCTGGAGTGGTTCTTTATCGGCCTCAGGCGCCTCTTTCCGCAAGCCTGGGAGCGATTCTCGGGAACCGTCCCCGATTGCGTTGATCTGGGCAGTCTCATCGACGGCTACCATGCGTTGGTGCATGGCGAGAATCCGCTGCTCGCCCTCGACGCCGCCCGCAGCTGGTCGGAGTGGGGCAGCCGGGTCGTCGACTGGCATAGGGGGCAGGGCGCCGGGAAAGCGGACCGGGGTGCTGAAACCAGGGAGCGGCAGGAGCGGTTCCTGGCAAAGACAAGGATCGAGACACACTATGCCCTGCATCGCTATTTCATGGACGAAAACGCGATACTGGCGCGCATTCATACCCTGCCTCGGATCCCTGTCACAATCGTGCACGGCCGCTTCGACCTGGTCTGTACCATGGATGCCGCCTGGGCGCTGCATCGGGCCATCCCCGGTTCGCGGCTGGTTCAGGTAGCGGACGCCGGACACATCATCGATGAACCCCCGATGGCGGCGGCCCTGGTGGAAGAGACAGATCGGATGCGGGAGTTGTTACCCAGGTGTTAATTCAAATGTAGGGTGCGGCTTGCCGCACCACAAAGCATACATCTGGGATATGGTTGTATCTGGGCGATTAACGGTGCGGCAAGCCGCACTACGCCTATTAGCGTTCATTTGCGGATTTATTGCAAACACAGCCCTTACTGGCCGCTCGCTTCAGGCCAGTTGTCCGCGGTCAGCTTTTTCGAGTTGCGCATGTTGCGAAAAACCAGGGGTGCGGTACCCGGTTCCCGCTCGGTGTCGGTGCGGTTGACCAGCTGCACGATCTGTTCATGCTGCGGCGATTTACCGCAGACCGGATCGGTGTTGGCGGCGTCCCCGGTGAGCAGGTAGGCCTGGCAGCGGCAGCCGCCGAAGTCCTTCTCCTTCTCGTCACAGTTGCGACACGGCTCTTTCATCCAGCCGTAGCCGCGGAACTTGTTGAAGTCCGCCGATTCGTTCCAGATCCATTCCACGCTGTGGTCGCGCACATTGGGAAAGCTCAGTCCCGGCAGTTCGCTGGCCGCATGGCAGGGCAGGGCGGTGCCGTCCGGCGCGATGGTCAGGAACACCGCGCCCCAGCCGTTCATGCAGGCCTTGGGGCGATCCTCGTGGTAGTCGGGTACCACGTAGAATATCCGCATCTTGCCCTTGTACTTCTCCTGATAGCGATGGGCCACCGCCTCGGCCGCCTCCACCTGGGCACGGGTGGGCAACAGTTGTTCCCGGTTGTGCAGGGCCCAGCCGTAGTACTGGGTGGTGGCCAGCTCCACATAGTCTGCCTCCAGGGCGTGGGACATCTGCAGGATCTCTTCCACCTGGTCCTCGTTGTGGCGGTGGAGCACGAAGCAGAGCACCATCGGATAGTCGTACTTCTTCACCAGTCGCGCCATCTCCATTTTCTGCTGAAAGGAGTTGTTGCCGGCGATGAAGTTGTTGAGCTCTTCGCTGCTGGCCTGGAAGCTGACCTGGATATGGTCCAGCCCCGCCTCCTTGAAGGCCTTGATACGCGCCTCGTCCATGCCCACACCGGAGGTGAGCAGGTTGGTGTAGTAGCCCAGCTTGTGCGCCTCGGCGATGAGAATCTCCAGGTCCTTGCGAACCAGCGCCTCGCCGCCGGAGAAGCC
>JBNKLI010000018.1:0-12254 GCA_050292275.1 Candidatus Thiodiazotropha sp. | reverse complement strand
TATGCGGTCACCGACCCGGATCGACTCCTTGGGAATCATATGTTCACGCCCGATAAAGGCCTCTGCATTGCCGCCCAGGTCGAGAAAGACATTCCCGCGGTCGATGCGCTTGACCACACCGGTTACCAATTCGCCTTCGCGCCCCTTGTAGGCCTCCACCACTTTCGCCCGTTCGGCTTCGCGCACTTTCTGCACTATGACCTGCTTGGCAGCCTGCGCGGCAATACGGCCGAACTCGATCGACTCGATCGGTTCTTCAATAAAATCGCCAATTTGAATATCGGGATTGTCCTCTCTGGCGACATCCAGGATGATTTGTCGCAGCGGTGCATCCGGCTCATCCTCGGAATAGGCCTCGACCACTTCCCAGCGACGGAAAGTGTCGTAGTCGCCGCTATTCCTGTCGATGGCCACACGCACAAGTATGTCATCGCCGTTACGCTTGCGCGTGGCGGATGCAAGAGCAGCCTCAATAGCCTCGAAGATGATCGACTTGTCGACATCCTTCTCATTGGAAACCGCATCTACGACCAGCAATATCTCTTTACTCATCAATTGTTTCCCAATCTAAAATTCCGGTATCAAACGCGCCGAATCGATCTGATCCATCGCAATCCGATGGAGTGTCCCATCCTCATCGATCAAGACCTGATCCTCAGCCACGCCCCGAAGCACACCGGTAAAACGGTGACGACCTTCGATCTTGGTGTGGGTTTTCACCCGTACCTTGCTTCCCTGAAAACGCTCAAAATGCTCCCGCTCGAACAGGGGCCGATCCAAACCGGGTGAAGAGACCTCGAGTTGGTAAGGCTCCTTGATCGGGTCTTCCACATCCAGTACACCACTTATCTGATGGCTGACCTGCACACAGTCATCGAGATTGATGCCGTCCGCATGATCGATATAGACCCTGAGCAGCGCACCACCCTTGCCCTGCCCCGACATATGCAGACCAACCAGCTCGTAGCCCAGCAGCTCGACTTCCGCGCGGACCAGGGATTTCAATTTTTCCGGAGCCGATCGCATTTCTTCACCGCAATAAAAAATGGGCTCTTGGCCCATCATGATGTCTTCGATATTCGACGCCTTGAGGCTTTACAAACCAGCCGCCGACCCGAGGTCGTTATCTCGAAAACAAAAAAACCCCGCTATCGGGGGTTTATTATAGTTCGCCGCGGCGCAATCGAGGTACTCAACAACCTATGCAACCCCGCAAATTCGAGGCGAAGAATAGCACAGGCCGCAATTCTGCGCAATCAGGGCAGCCAACCGCCCACTGCCTGCACCTGGCGCACGCCTCCAGGGCGGCTGATCCAGGCGACGATGGCCAATCGCTGTACATCGCCGGCGTCGATTTCGGGCCAGGCAAAGCGCCACTCATTTGGCTGCGGCCCGGTTTGATGATGGCTCAGCACCACAAAGCTCTCTTCCAGGGTCCTGCCGCTGTTTTCACCCCCCCCGATGCGGCTCGAGAGGCCAAAACCGAGGAGTGCAAGATGGGCCTCGAGTTCGGTCCCCGCACTCTGGGGCAAGGGTGCGAATTGGAGTTTGACGCCGCCGCCACAGCTCCGGATGTCTCTCCAGTCCCCGCAACCAGGTATCGGCGGGGGGGCAGCTGCTGCAACCGTGTGAGGTGTAGAGTTCCAACAGATTGACGCGCTGGAGCGAACTCTCCAGGGTCAATGCCTGGCTGGATTGAGTAACAGCAGCAGCCAACATCCCGGCGCCCAGCAAGAAACCGAGCCGGCCATTCATGCCTCTGACGGTATGAATTTCAATGCGACGCCGTTGTTGCAGTAACGCAGGCCGGTGGGCTTGGGGCCATCATCGAAGACATGCCCATGGTGACCGCCACAGCGGGCACAATGGTATTCGGTGCGCGGCCAGATGAGCTTGAAGTCCCGCTTTGTCTCCAAGGCGCCAGGCAGGTGATCATAAAAGCTTGGCCAGCCCGTTCCACTCTCATACTTGGTCGATGAATCGAACAAGGGGTTGTCGCATGCCACGCATGCGAAGATGCCCTCGCGCTTCTCTTTCAACAGCGCACTGGTGCCGGGACGCTCCGTCCCCTCTTCACGCAGGATATAATACTGTTCGGGTGTCAACCTCTCCTTCCACTGCGCATCGGTCAGATCCAGCTTTTCGTTCTGTTTCATCTTCTCATCCTGTCTGGCGAACACGGCTTTCCCAACGATCGGCAACAGCAAACCCGCACCCAGCAACTTGACCAAACTTCGTCTATTCATCTCTCATCTCCAAATACGACACAAAGCCATACCCCCAGGGAACATTCAGAGTATCAGACAGGAATTCTCGGTTGAGATTCACCTGAAAAATACCGGGAATAAGGGGAGTGCCCTGCATCCGATTTCTCATGAGCCCCAGTCTACTTGCCAGAGTTCCAGAGAGGATCACGTATATATCACAAGAGGATCACGGCAGAGTGTCCGATCCGCCGGCTGCGTGTGATCGACCGGCAGGAGGGCGGCTCTCTGCGCATTGCAGTATGCAATCAAACCAGGGTGTTCCACAATGAACCTCGGGGATTTCACGATACCGGATATCTGAACAATAGCCTGTATCAATGAAGCTGATTGCCCTACTTAAAAACTCTGTTTTTAGCACCGCGTCCGCTATCCATATCTGGTCTATTATGTCGATATGACGTTACAGCTATGTGGACATGGCCGATCATAACTACTCAATCATTAAAGACCATGCTGATTCCATAGGGTTTGAGCAGTGTTAGATTTTTCCATCCTGGTTGCCTCAATCATATTGCAGTTGATTGCACTGCTATTAGCACTCCGCCTCGCCAGGATCAGCGGGAAGAGTCTGGCATGGAGTCTTGTCGCAGTGGCAATCCTCCTTATGGCGCTACGCAGCGGCTTCGGCCTGAGTCAGATATTGAACGGCGGCCATGGCCAACAGCCCGACCTTGTCGTCGAGTTTATGATTCTGGCCATCTCGGCCCTGTTGGCCTTCGGTTTCGAACGCATCGCCCCCGCTTTCTCCCTACGCGGTATTACTGCCGATCCGCGACACGAGGACGAGGCACACTATAGGCAAATCTTCGAAAACTCGCCCATTTCGATCCGCGAAGAGGATTTCACAGCTGTCGTGAAACGACTGGCGCAACTGCGCAGCAGCGGTGTCGATGACATGGCAACCTACCTCGACACACACCCCGAAGTCATCCGACAGTGGGCGGAACTGGTCAGGGTGGGCGAGATGAACCGGGCCACCCTGGCGCTGTACGGCGCACAGAGTAAAGCCGAATTGCTGGAGGGGCTGACACAGACTTTCACTCCCGAGTCGGTGCAGACCTTTGGCGAGGCACTGATCCACCTGTGGCGGGGTGACACGGCGATGCGCCGCGACACCCAGATTCGAACCCTGGCCGGCGAGCTGCGTCATGTCGCCGTCGACTACACCGTTTGTCCGGGTTTTGAGAAGTCGCTGGGCAGGCTCTTCGTTTCGCTTACGGACATCGACGAACACAAGCGCGCCGAACTGCAGCTGATTGAAAGCGAGGCGATGTTTCGGCGAATCATCATCACCGCCGAAGAGGGTATCCTGGTTCTGGACGAGCAGGGGGAAGCCACCTTCTTCAACGCACATCTTGCCGATATGCTCGGCTATTCGATGGATGAGCTGCAGGGGCGCCGGGTGACCGATTTCATGCTGTCAGAGGATATTGGCGACCATAGGGAGAAACTGGACAAACGGAGGTACAACAATGCTGAAACCTACGAACGCCGCCTGATCAGAAAGGATGGGACCTTTCTGTGGGTGCTGATTTCCGCCACCCCGATCTTCGAGGACGACCGCTACCAGGGTGTGTTTTCCATGGTGACCGACATCACCGAACGCAAGCAGGCGGAACTGAAACTGCGCCAGGCGCTGGAATTCACCGAGGGCATTATCAATGCCATTCCCGACATCCTGATCGAGATGAACGCCGAGGGACGCTACCTCAACATCTGGACCCGCAGCCCGGAACTGCTGGTGGCACCGAAGGAATCGCTGATCGGCAAAACGATGGACGAAGTGCTGCCTCCGGGGGCCGCCGCCGTGGCAATGGCCGCGATCCACGAGGCCAACGACAAGGGGGTCTCGTTCGGCACCATATTCCGCCTGGATCTGGATAAAGGAACCCATTGGTTCGAACTCTCACTGGCGAAGAGACAGACGCAGGATCCCGCTACAGAGCCCCGGTTCCTTGTGTTGTCGCGCGACATCACAGAACGCATGCGCATGGAGGATGAACTGCGTGCAAGCGAGCAACGGTTCCGCGCGATCTTCGATCAGAGCTTTCAGTTCATCGGCCTGCTCTCCAACGATGGCACTGTGCTGGCTAGCAATGCCGCCGCGCTGGATCTCGCCGGTGCCGATGAGAGCGAGATTATCGGCCAGCCGTTCTGGGAGACGCCCTGGTGGAGCCACTCCGCCGAGCTGCAGCAACGCTTGCGTAAAGCCATTGGGGAGTCGGCGGACGGTCAATTTGTGCGCTTCGAGGCGACCCATCCTGATAAGGATGGCAACATCCACTATGTCGACTTCTCCCTGAAACCGATCACCGACACCGAAGGCCGGGTGATCCAGCTGATTCCGGAAGGGCGAGATATCACGGAGAAAAAAAAGAGAGAGGACAAACTGAGACACTACCGGAACCATCTCGAGGAGGTTGTGCGCGAGCGCACCGATGAGTTGTGTCTGGCGCGTGATGCGGCGGAGGCGGCGAATAAGGCGAAAAGCGTCTTTCTCGCCAACATGAGCCATGAGTTGCGTACCCCCCTCAACGCCATCCTGGGTTTCTCCCACATGATGCAGAATGACAGCAGTCTGAATGCGGCGCAACATGAAACCCTCGACATTATTAACAGCAGTGGCGAACACCTGCTCAAGTTGATAAACGACGTGCTGGAGATCACCAAGATCGAGGCGGGAAAACTGCAACTGGAGCTGACCCCCTTCGATCTGCATGCTCTGGTGCGCGATGTGGGTGACATGATGCGGCTGAGGGCACGGCAGAAAGGAGTGAAGCTGGAACTCGAGCAGTCGCCACGGTTCCCCCGCTATATCAAGGGCGACGAGGCCCGGTTGCGTCAGATCATGGTTAACCTCTTGAGCAACGCAGTGAAATTCACTACACAGGGTAAGATCACTCTGCGCATGGGAGTCAAGGAGGACACGAGGTACCACCTGAAGATCGAAGTCGCAGATACGGGACCGGGGATCAGTACCGAGGATCAGCAACGCCTGTTCAAACCCTTCGTACAATTACGGGAGGGTGCAACCCAGGGCGGCACCGGCCTGGGTCTATCCATCGTGAGTCAGTTCGTACAGCTGATGGGAGGCACCGTATATGTCGAGAGCAAGCCCGGGCAGGGCTCGCTGTTCCGGGTCGAATTGCCGCTGCAGGCGGTCGACGAAGCGGATATCGACCGTTTAACCCATGAGCGGTGCGGCGTAGTCGTCGGATTGGCCGAGGGTCAGCCCGTCTACCGTATCCTGATCGCCGAAGACCAGCGCGACAATCAACTGCTGCTCAGCCGACTGATGGACGAACTCGGGATGGAAGTGAAGATTGCAGAGAACGGCGAGGAGTGTATCGAGCTGTTCCGCAAATGGCGCCCGGACCTTATCTGGATCGACCGGCGCATGCCCGGAGTGGATGGGGTCGAGGCCACCCGGCGTATCCGCCAGCTACCGGGCGGCGACAAGGTGAAGATCGTCGCTGTCACCGCATCGGTCTTCAAAGAACAGCAACCGGATCTGCAGGCGGCCGGTATCGACGATATGATCTGCAAACCGTTCCGATTCAGCGAAATATATGACAGTATGGTACGAATGCTGGGGATCAAATTCAAATACAGTGATGAAGCAGCGGCATCCGTTAAAACCCCTGCTTTTGCACAAACACCACAGAGGCTCGCGGACATTGACCGGGAGTTGCGTCTGGAATTGCAAACTGCTGTAGAATCACTTGACACCAAGAGGATAGACGCAGTGATTGAGCGCATAAACGGAATCGATGCCGGGTTGGCGGGCATTCTACGGCAGATGGCCGGTGAGTTCGCCTATCCCTCCATTCTGGAGTTACTCAAGAAAGATAGCCATAATTCCTGAATCAACCGAGAGAATGTTTATGAGTGACACGGATACCCATACGGATACTCCCTATATCCTGGCTGTTGACGATACTCCGGCTTCTTTACGACTGCTGACGGACATACTGCAAGGTGAGGGTTATACCGTACGTTCTGCCATTAATGGAGAACTGGCATTGAACGCCGCTGTGTTGCAAACACCGCACCTGATAATTCTCGATATCAGTATGCCTGACATAGACGGCTTCGAGGTCTGTCGCAGGCTCAAACAGAAACCGCACCTGCGCGATGTGCCGGTAATCTTTGTCAGCGCACTCTCCGACACCGAGGACAAACTGAAGGGTTTCGATTTCGGCGGCGTCGACTATGTGACCAAGCCCTTTCAGCGCGAAGAACTGTTGGCCCGTGTCCGAACCCATTTCGAACTCAGGCGCTTGCGCAACCACCTCGAAGAAGTGGTGGAGCAGCGAACACAGTCTCTCAGAAAAAGCGAAGCCCGCTTGAAACAGAGTTTGATAGAAACCATTGCCGCAATATCCGCCATGGTGGAATTGCGCGATCCATATACCGCAGGCCACCAGCGAAACGTCGCGCAAATAGCCTCTGCCATAGCCCAGGAGATGAAATTGCCGCCTGCACGGATCGAGGGACTGAACCTTGCGAGCATCGTTCATGATGTGGGAAAGATAAACATCCCGGCAGAAATACTCAGCCGGCCGGGCCGGCTTTCATCAGCTGAATTCGATTTGATCAAACAGCATCCTGTTTCTGGATACGAGATACTCAGAGGCATAGATTTTCCATGGCCGATCGCCCAGGTTGTGCGGCAACATCATGAAAGACTCGACGGCAGCGGTTACCCGGATGGGCTTCGCGGAGACGAGATCCTCATGGAAGCCCGGATAATGGCGGTCGCCGACGTCATTGAAGCCATGGCATCGCACAGACCCTATCGTGCGGGTCTGGGTATTGATATGGCACTGAAGGAAATCGAGGAAAAAAGTGGTACCGCCTATGATCTGGCCGCCGCTCAAGCCGCGCTTCGACTGTTCAGGGAAAATGGCTTCAGGATAAACGAATAGCCACAGCAATTCAGAAATCGATTAATGAGAATCTACCTGTCGATCTTTGCTGTTACGGATGAAGCGAAAAAGACCCGGACACTCGAAGCTCTACAGAATTCCTTTGTAAAAGAAGCATTGACAGATGGCAATCAATTATTTGATGGTTCTGCATTCGTTGATTACGCAAGTATATATGATGAAATAGAAAAATCAGATATAGTAGCCGCTTTTATTGATGAATACTGGCTTTCTTCAACCTGGAAAGCGATCGAGTTATGGTATGCTGCAGGACTTTCCGCGGAGAATGAAAGTAACTTCATTGGTTCCCCTTTGAACTGTTACCTTTATTGCAAAAGCCCCGAACGTACGATCATAAAATCAATTCTTGGTCATGATAACGTCAACTTGTTTGATGGGACATATCGTGACTTTTGTATGAAGATGAATAAAACCTAGCACTCTGTATCCTGCTGCTGAAATGCTCTATTATCTGCTCAAGGTTTTCATTGAATAGACGATGAAATACAACCAGGAAGGTTTCATATGAGCATCGCCAAATCTCCGGTCCGGCAACTCATTCTCCGGGTTCGCCATCACCTCCTTTCAATCCTGCTGCTATATATTGTGATATCGTTGTCAGCTTGTTCCAGCATCAAGGTACATGCCACGAACCACGATATACTGCATCCCTACCTCGGGACGGAACGGGCCATTCAGGGTTTCTATGACAGTTTCTCAGACTACGTCATCTACAACCAGGCAACATTGATGGCGATCGACATTCCAATGTGCCTCGTTGCCGATACTCTCGTGTTGCCCTATGACTTGGTGGTATGGCTAAACCGGCGTACGGATCGTGATTGAACAGTAGTGCCAGAATCCGACACACATCTCGAATACAGGTATTTGGAGAATGGCCCGGCAAATATCGTGTTTCTCAATGGTTTCAGAATACACTTCAAATATTGGGACAAGGTGTATCCGGCCCTTGTGCCCGAAAATAGTGTAGTCATTTTCAACAGAAGAGGTGTTGGTGGATCTTTGAAAGCAACCGAAACCCAAACAGGAGATACTGTCATACGTGAGATTCGATCCCTTATTTCCAATTTGGATCTGAAGCCACCAACTATTCTGGTCGCCCACTCATTGGGTGGAATTTTCGCAAATCTATATTCACGCGTTTATCATAATGAAGTAGCCGGTGTTGTATTCGTGGATGCCGCACACCCTTCCGAAGTGGCGGAGCAGCAAACGAACAACCCTTCATCTGTTTTGAGCATCATCAATAACAGTCTGAAAGCAGTAGAAAAGTATTTTGATAAGTTCAAATACTCAGAAGACGAGTGCATCGAGGAGACGATAGATCAGATCAATAGCGCCGGGGCATTTCCCGATATTCCCATAGCGGTTGTCTCAGGCACGAAAAAAATGCCGTTCGTTCCGGAAAATGCATTTGCAATTCATCAAAAGTACCAAGCCAGACTACTGGAGCTGTCATCCAGATCAACACACTACACCTGCCACCAGAGTGGTCACTTTCCGCAGATTACGGAGCCAGACAAGGTGGTCGGAGCCATACGGAACATTATTGATGAAACCACAAACAGCTAATCTACGGCCTATTTATTAACCCGGCAACCAAATAGGTTAGGTTCAGGGCATCTATTTTGTTGCCGGGTTAATTAAAAGTACCCCTCTCGGCTCTGTTGCCCCTGAAAATATGCCAATCAAGACGCGAAGAGAGAGGTTTGGCAAGCAGATAGGCTGCTGCTTGCTGGAATTACAACGGTATCGGAGTACGCTTTGTTTTCCAGGCAAACTATACTCAGCCAGAGGGTTTGCGTCATCTTCCGCTAGATAGATAGCCGCCGCCCGACAACGCACAGCCCGTACACGCTCTGGGCGTCGCGTCGAACAACAACGAATGATCAGTAAGGAGGAGTCGAGATGCGAAAATTTCTGAATACCGGAATCCTAGCCCTGGGCCTGGCGCTGGCAGGCGTCGGGACGGCACCGCCCGCAGCGGCCGCGGGCGACTATCTGCTGGCTACCGCGAGTACCGGCGGCACCTACTACCCGGTGGGAGTCGCCCTTTCCACACTGGTCAAGGTCAAGCTGCAGCCGACTGAGAAGATCAATATTTCGGCGATCAACTCGGCGGGCTCGGGCGAAAACATCAAGCTGCTACGCGAGAACGAGTGCCAGTTCGCCATACTGCAGGGGCTCTACGGGGCCTATGCCTGGAACGGCACCGGGGCGCTGAAAAACGACGGGCCACAGAAGAATCTGCGCGCGGTGACCATGCTGTGGCAGAACGTGGAGCACTTCCTCACCACGGCGGAGCATGCAAAAACCGGCACCATCGCCGATGCCGAAGGCATCAACAGTGTAGCCGGTTTCGGCAAGAGAAACTCCGGCTCCCTTGGCTCCAGCCGCACCATCCTTGCCAACCTCGGCATCGATATCGACAAGCGCTATGACCTTTTCTATGGCGGTTACAGCGCCCTGGCCAGTGCCATGCAGGACGGCAAGGCAGACCTCATCGGCACGCCGGCCGGGGTCCCCGTGGGCGCGGTAACAAAACTGCTGGCAGCCAAGGGCAAGGATGTGAGACTGTTGTCGTTCACTCCCGAGCAGGCGGCAAAAGCCGACGGCGGCATGGAGTTGTGGACAGCATACAAAATTCCCGGCGGCACCTATCCGGGCCTGGACAACGACATCATGACCATCGCCCAACCCAACTTTCTCGCGGTGCGCGCCGATGTCTCCGAGGAGGATGTCTACCGCATCACCAAGACGATCTATGAAAATCTCGGCTTTTTGCAATCGATCCACAAGGCCACCAACGCAATGGCGCTGGAAAAGGCCCTGGCCGGATTGCCGATGCCGCTGCATCCCGGCTCCGCTCGCTACTACAAAGAGGCCGGACTGGAGATCCCGGCACGCCTGATCGCGCAGTGATTCCTGCGGCGGCGGCCCAAGAGACCGCCGCTTCCGCATGATTGAGGGCAGCGCAAATTCCGAAGCAGGGAAGCTCAACGCCGGTCTCCGCCGGCAGTTCTGGATCGACCATCTCGTCTACTGGCTGGGTGCGGCGGTCGCCGTGCTCCATCTGTTGATGAACTTCACCACGATCTTCTCCACCCAGTGGCAGAGCACCCTCCACTTTGTTGGCCTCGGCACCCTGGCGATGTTGCTCTACCCGCCATTGCGTAATGAACGGATCGCCGCCTCCCGAGCGATGCTGGTCATCGATATCCTGCTCGGGTTCGCCTTCATGACGGCGACGGTATGGATCGTCGGCGCCGAGGATGCAATCTACGCCCGCGGCGTGCATATGACCGGGCGGGAAGAGATTCTGGCACTGCTGACGATTGTCGCCGCCATCGAACTCACACGTCGCACCACCGGTCTGGTCATCCCACTGCTGATCGTGTTGGCGCTGACCTATGTAGTGGGATGGGGCGGCACGCTCGACAACGTCTTTCGGTTCGCTGGTCTGAGCCGGGAAACCCTGCTGTTCCGCAGTATCTACGGAGACGACGCCCTGTTCGGCAGTATCAGTCAGATCTCGGTGTCGTTTGTCTTTATGTTCATTCTCTTCGGGGCCTTTCTGGTGCGCTCGGGGGCCGGCGATTTCGTCATCGCCATGGCGCGTGCCGTAGCCGGCAAGGTGGTTGGCGGACCGGGGCTGGTGGCAGTGGTCTCCTCCGGACTGACCGGCACCATCTCGGGCTCTTCGATCGCCAACACCGTATCGACCGGTGTCATCACCATTCCGCTGATGAAACGGGCGGGATTCCCGGCGCGTTTCGCCGCCGGCGTCGAGTCGGCGGCCAGTACCGGCGGACAGCTGATGCCGCCGATCATGGGTGCCGGCGCCTTCGTCATGGCCAGCTATACCCAGATCCCCTACACCCACATCGTGGTGGTCTCCTTTCTGCCGGCCCTGCTCTATTTTCTATCGGTGGCGTTTTTCGTTCGCATCGAGGCCAAACGCCTCGGCTTCGAGACACAGGACGAGGAGACGCCGCTGAGCCTGGGCAAGGTGATGCGCGAGGGCGGCATCGTCTTCGTCCTGCCGATTTCGGTTCTGATCGTGATCCTGGTGGCCGGCTTCACGCCTACCTACGCGGCCGGTGTGGCCATTCTCACCGTAATCGGCGCAAGCTGGCTCACACCGCGCAAAATGGGACCCAAGGCGGTGCTCGACGCCTTGTCGCTTGGCAGCCGCAACATGATCACCACCGGCCTGTTGCTGGTGGCAGTCGGCCTGGTGGTCAATGTCATTGCCATGACCGGCATAGGTAACACCCTTTCGCTGATGATCCAGCAGTGGGCCGGCGGTAATCTGGTGCTGGCCCTGATTCTCGTGGCCCTGGCCTCCCTGGTGCTCGGTATGGGGTTGCCGGTGACAGCGGCCTATATCGTATTGGCTACCCTGTCGGCGCCGGCCCTCTACAACCTGATCGCCGAGGCACGGCTTGTGGAGTTGATCGCCGCCGGCCAGTCGCTGCCCGAGGCGGCCAAGGCCATGGTCATGCTGGCTGCCCCCGACAAGCTGGCGCTGCTCGGCCACAGCATGTCGAGCGAGGAGGCCCAGGGCATTCTCGATGCCCTGCGCGCAATCGATCCGTCACTGGTCACAGGTCTCTACGACAAGGTACTCGAACCCTCCATGGTGCTGGGGATACTCTTGTCGGCACACATGATCATCTTCTGGCTCAGCCAGGACAGCAACGTGACCCCCCCGGTCTGCCTGACCGCCTTCGCGGCGGCAGCCATTGCCGGCACCAACCAGATACGCACCGGCTTCACCGCCTGGAAGCTGGCCAAGGGTCTCTACATCATGCCGCTACTGTTCGCCTACACGCCGTTTCTCTATGCGGACTGGCCGGCCGCCATCGAGATCTTCTGTTTCACTTTGGTCAGCCTCTATGCCTTCGCGGCGGCGTTTCAGGGTCATCTGGCGCGAGACCTCAATCTACCGGCCCGACTACTGCTCGGGGCAATCGCCATCTGCCTGCTCTACCCCGATCAGGCTCTGTTGCACTGGGGAGGCCTGCTGGGGTTCGGA
>JBNKLI010000017.1:0-6495 GCA_050292275.1 Candidatus Thiodiazotropha sp. | reverse complement strand
TCGTGCTGTTTCTCCTCGCAATAGCCGAAGAGCAGGCTCTCCTTGGTGGGGAAGTAGTTGTAGATGGTGGCGTCACCCACCTCGGCGCGGCGTGCGATCTCGCGCATGGAAGCCGATTTGAACCCCTTCTCACTGATCACGCCCGAAGCCGCCTGGAGAATCCGCTTACGGGTTAGCGCTTTCTCCTGCTTACTGATTTTCATGGGTTATCCCTCTTTATGTGAAAATACTGTAAAAAAATCACTGCTGTCCCGGTAACTTCAGTAATCATTCATGTAACCATTTAGCGAAACTGGGTTATTTCTAACTACAGCTGTTTGCGACCTCAAAAATGCAAACGGCGTACCTTCTCCCTCAGGGAGAAGGACAGGATGAGGGGATTGGAAAATCAAGGCGTTAGCCTTTCTATTCCCCTCTCCCCAGCCCTCTCCCGGAGGGAGAGGGAGTTAACGGGGCAGTGGGGCGGGATGCCAGGGTGCGGCACAGCGCGAACGCCCTATCGCTGTTCCCTGGCGGCCCTTTCATGCAAGGCGTGCAACCGTTTGTTGAACTCGTTGATGCGGTATTTCAACCAGCTGGCGTTATGGCCCATGCCGCGAATGGAGAAGCTGCTGATCGATTCGTGATGATTGGCGATCTCGGTAAGCGCCTGGCAAAGCCTCTCGCAGCGCTGGCTGAACGCTGCGAACTCATCGCAGTAGCGGCGCAGCTCTTCGGTGAACTCTGGTGGTTTTTTACAGGATCCATTTAACATCAGGCACTTTCCGTTGATACAGTCCAACCAGGCCATATCCGCTGCTGTGGCCGGGGTCCTGTGAACACCCTTTCAAGTCTCGGGATAGAGGTCGGGGCGTAATTCGTATCGCGTCAGCTTGCCGTTGGAGTGGTGTTCCAACAACAGCGCCAGGCGACCGCTGGGTTTGCGAAAACCGGAGGCTATCTGGGTCAGATAGACGTAGTTGGTGCCTGCCAGAAATGCCAGTTGCCTGGCTGCATCGCGGCCTTCCGTTGCGATATAGGTCTTCATATCCATGATGACAATATATTAACGTTGTCCGCGAAAAGTAGCAAGATGCTTATTATTGGCTAATAGCAGATCGCTATTTCAACCCTGTCCGGATCTGCATATTCACTAGAAAACTGCCAGCCAAATCAATTTTGCACCCTGGATCGAGATCGTCCGATTGTTGTTTGAAATGGTCGTTAAGCACAATTTTTCAGCGCTGCCTTGAGTTGGATCAGCCATTTGTTTGTGCGCCGATCCGATTTGTGTTGACATCAAAATGATGCGGACCGATGGCGCCCTCTATGAGGCCAAGGAGGCGGGGCGCAACCGGGTGGTCCTCGCCGGGAGGCGAAATAAATAGCGGCGGCTGCTCTTCCTTTGAGCCGTAGCAAATTGCTATGATCCGGAAATGGCCACTATCAGGACGATTAGAAAGGAGAATCTGCTGGCGCTCATAGCCCGATTCGGATCCCAGCGGGCGCTTGCGCGGAAGGCGGGCCTGGTCCCCGCCCATGTCAGTCAGATGGTAACCGAGCGCCGGAATATGGGTGATGAGGTGGCGCGGCGTATCGAAAAGAACCTGAACCTGGCGGATGGCCATATGGATCTGCAACATCGGCCGCAAGGCTATGTTCTCGAGTTTCCAGCCAGGGATCGCGACCGCGTTGCCGATAGCGACACTGAATCCCCCAAGGCCCTGCTGCAGAAGTTGGAGCAGATGCAACGGCACCTCACCCCCAGGACAAGACAGGTGATTATCAGGATCGAACGTGCCGCCATGGAGGGTAAGCTCTCCGACGAGGACTGGGAGATTCTGGAGCGTTTGGTGGATAGGTTCGAGAAGCCTTGACACGCTGTAAACCCATCCCTTGGCGCAAGATGTCCGCGTCCCTGCGGACAACAGTTTCTGCTACCCATACGGCGCCCAGCGCTTAGTTCGGTTGTTTTTTTGTCCAATGGGTGAGTAGTTACGTATACTGAACACCTGTTCCGAGCAGTATAGAATATCGACTATCCCGGAGAACCCAAATAGTTCTCAGGGATAGTATTAACCCGGCGACTAAGTATGTCGTCTTCAGCCGAAGTGTGCCTGCCTGCAGCAAGGCATCAAAACGCCGCTGTAGCACTCCTACAGCAAGTTTTGGTACCGCAGTCTGCAGGCAGGCACACTTCGGCCTGTCTTTTAAAATCATATTGTTAGGGGCTTCAAGCCTGCCCTTGCTCGGTGTTGCGGCTCTTGACAAGGGAACAACCCTTGTCTGCGAGCCGCGCCTTGATCAAGGGCAGGCTTGAAGCCCTGAAGACGACATACTTAGTCGCCGGGTTAATAATAGCTGCATTTTGGCTAAACGAACTACAATCTTAGCGGCTGCACAATACTTAGATAAATTTTTTCCCTCTTCGAAAAGCGACTATGCCAGTCAAGCCGGAAACAAAAAGCCAGGCGGCGGCCGGTAGCGGCACTGGATTAGGCGGGTAGGGACTATTTGTAACTGCTGCTTCCATCGTCAAGTTGTAAGAAGAGACGATTGTCGGATCAGTGGCAGTCAGACCGGAACCGGTGATAGCGAATCTCCCATAGCGAATATTGTCGACGGTTACCGAGAAGTCCTCATCCAGGCTGTATGTCTGCCTCGTATCCATGTTGATAAGCAGGAGTTCGTCATTGTACATCCCATCATGTGTTCCACTGAAAGTCATACTAGGCCTGTCTCTCCAATTGAACGTATAGGTACTGAAATCGAATTCATCCCAGAAAACACCAGACGCATCAATTGAGTAATCTCCATCCGGATTTTCTGGTGCGACATAGAAAGTGCCTACGTTATATGTGGCCGCATTTGCACCAGTAAAAGGAACAAGAACAGAGATTGCGATCAGAGATTTAATAAGCTTCTTCATAACTCACTCCCTTGAGAATATCAATGTTTCGATCCCAAGCCCAAGCTTAGTTGATCTAACTAATCGATACTTGATTTGCATCAAGTAAAGTGGTTATGGGTTGCAAAATTGTTAATCGGTATTTAGGGAATATCAAAATATTACCTAAAAAAGCATACTTGGATATTACAGTGAACCATTTCACTTTTTGCTTTTTTCTTCAGTGCATCCAGAGCTGATTTGCCAAATCAATTTCCTGTATTTGAAACACTACGTATACCTTGTCAAGGGCATTCGTTATCGCGATATGTCATGGTAAGCGAGCTGAGAATGGCTGGATTCAGGCCAATGTCGATCGTGCAACATGTTTCACAGCTGTGTGTCATGGTCTACAAAGTCATAACTATTCAAGGACTTTAAGCATACTTTTGCTCAGGGGCATGCTTGAAGGTCTGAGCGTAAGATATCTAGCCGCAGGGTTAATAAGGAAGGCGATACTGTATTGAAGTACGTAGCGAGTAGCCCCTGGTATTTCGCTGTGGCAGATAGTGAGCAATCGATATCCAGTGGACGTGCATGTCAGTAATAATAAGCCCGTAGGGAATTATCTTTTCAACATGGTTGGGCTTTGAGCGAATACATTCACCCTTTTGGGTGATTGATGCAGAGAAATTGTGCCTATATGTTTTATTAACCCTTGCCTCTCGGCGGGCCTTACCAGATGGATTTCAGTGTTCACAGGAGAGTGAGCTTAAGCAACCCGGCCAACGCTCGGTCAAGCTCATTGCTATCAGGCTTTGTCCCGATGGATAGATCTCATATATCAAGTTGATCATTGTTACCTTGATGGATTGAAAGACAAACAAAGGATCTAATATGAATTTACTTAAAGCAATTTTTCTCTTTACGATGCTGCTGTTCGCGACTTTCGCGGGAGCTTCAACCTCAGAATATGAGGTCTATATGCCATCCTCTTCGACCCATTTCATGTTTCCCGGCTTGGATCTGAGCGGTATTGAAAGTATCTCACTGACAATCAGTTCCGGCAATACAGACTTGGACTATAGCATCGATCGAATGGAGCTGAAGTTCCCGAATGCCAACAACCTGGTGGTCAAGAATTTCAAGCGGGTGCAGAACAGTGGCGCGGTTTATGGCATTGCCGACGATAAGTGGGTGTTTCGCAAGTTGATCATTGAGCTAAACATGCCTCCGCAAAAGCCGTCATCCGGCGAGCCTGTTGATATCAATGTGTTTGTTGCTGACACAGACCACTTTAAACACAACTATTTCAACCCACCTCAGGGGGAACTGCTCGTGAATGCGTCAGGTATGCTGGTTGACGTAACGCCAAACCCCATTGCGGATAAAAAGGTTGTGATTGCCGATAACAAGGAGTTGGACGTGAAGCTCTATCAGCGTCCTGAAAACCACATGCTACCGCCAGATGTCGGTACCGGCTTCAAAGTTGTAATGAACTGGATGGGTAAAGGCGAGCGGACAGTCTATCTTCCCACACCGTTTCCGCCGAGAGACTATGATATGTTCAAGGCCGTTTCGCTGAATTTCACGGATATTCCCGGCCAGGTAAATGTCTCTATGCTGGAGATTGAATACGAGGATGACGCCGGCTTCAGGCAAGTGGCGCCAGTGGGTGAGCTGATGACCATTCTCGATCAGGCCTATCAAAACTAACCTGGCAACTGAATATATCGTATTCAGCCGTGCCTGCCTGCAGCAAGTCATCAGGACACCTATGTGGCAATCCTACAAGCAGTCTTGATAGCGCCGCCTGCAGGCGGGCACACTTCGGCTGAAGACGATATACTTAGTCGCCAGGCTAATAACTATTCACTCCTGAAAGAATGACTGCAGGCTTCCGAACACCGCATGTTCCGGCGGATGGCGGCGTACCGAGCGCACGTCGTGCAGTTTAAGCAGCTGACTCTCTACCTGGGGTAGTCGCGCACCCGCCTGCATGCGTAACCAGATACGGCTGGTGTCGCCGTCGGTCAACGGCATGCAGAGAATGCCGTCAACATTGAACGCGCGGCGCGAGAAAAGGCCGCAGACATGGGACATCACCCCCGGGTGATTGTTGACCGTGAGTTCAAGGATCACCTGTTTCGGGTTTGCGGTTTCACTGCTGGGCATGTTCGGCTCCTGTTAGCATCTGGTGGTTGGCTCCCCCGGGCGGGACCATGGGATAGACACGTTGCGCGCCGTCGATGGGGACATGAACGAATTGCGGACCGTTCGCTTCGAGGGCGTTTGCAAGCGCCTTGTGGTCGTAGTTGGTTGCCGCCAGATCGAGGGTCGACCAGCCAAACCCACGGGCGATTGTGCAGAAGTCGGGACCAGTGCACCAATCCGAGGCAAAACGATTACCGTTGTAGAACAGGTCCTGCTGTTGCCGTACCAGCCCGAAGGCGCCATTGTTCAGCAGTATGAGTTTGATATTGAGATTCTGCTCCACGGCGGTGGCCAGCTCTTGAAGATTCATCAGAATACTGCCATCGCCGCTGAAACAGACGACGGGGCGGTCAGGGCGGGCCAGGGCCGCGCCGATAGCTGCCGGCAGCCCGAAACCCATGGTGCCGAGGCCGCCGGAGGTGAGCCATTGGCGGGGGTGGCGGAAAGGGTAGGCCTGGGCCGTCCACATCTGGTGCTGGCCGACATCGGTGGTGACCAGCGCATCCGCACCGAGCAGGCGACCCACGGTACTGATCAGATCATGGGGGCGGGCGAGGTTTTCGCCCCTCCCGGGTAGGGGATGAGCTTTCCTCAACTCAGTGATCTCCTCGCGCCAGGTTGTCCGCCGACGCTGTTGCAATCGACCAAGCATCAGCTCCAGCGTCTGTCCCAGGTCACCGTGCAGGGGTGTTTCCGCATGTCGTAACTTGCCTATCTCGCTGGCATCGATATCGAGGTGAACAACACCGGCATCGGGGCAGAATGTCTCCAGCCTGCCCGTGGCCCGATCGTCGAAGCGCGCGCCGACGGTAATCAACAGGTCGCAGCGATGCAGGGCGAGATTGGTAGCGACCGCTCCATGCATGCCAAGCATACCGAGGGAGAGGGGATGATCCTCGGGCAGGGCGCCGAGGGCCATCAGGGTCATCACTGTCGGCAGGTCGCTGCGCTCGGCCAATGCACGGGCGAGGGGTGAGGCATCCGCATGAATGGTTCCGCCGCCCAAGTAGAGGATGGGGCGTTGCGCCGCCTCGATTGCCGCCACTGCCCGGTCGATGGCCGCCTCCGGCGCTGCCCGAAGCTGATCCGCACGAGCGGGATCCGGCCAGGAGGCAAATTCGATCTCGGCCATCTGCACATCTTTCGGGATATCGACCAGGACCGGTCCCGGCCGGCCCGAAGTGGCGATGCGGAACGCCTCGGGTATCACTTCGAGCAGTTCGCCGACAGAACGGACCAGGAAGTTGTGCTTGGTGATCGGCAGGCTCATGCCATAGATATCGACCTCCTGAAAGGCATCCGAACCGATCAGCGGTAGCGGCACCTGCCCGGTAACACAGATCACCGGGATAGAGTCGAGATGAGCATCCGCCAGTGCGGTAAGCACATTGGTCGCACCAGGCCCGGATGTGGCG
>JBNKLI010000016.1:0-8264 GCA_050292275.1 Candidatus Thiodiazotropha sp. | reverse complement strand
TTGCTGACCTTCAATGCACCGTTCGGCTTTGTGGCCGTGCTGGGTGTTATTGCTTTAGCGGGTATGATCATGCGCAACTCGGTCATTCTGGTAGACCAAATCGAGAGTGACATCGATTCCGGTGTTCAAGCGTGGCAAGCCATCGTGGACGCTACGGTGCGCCGTGCCCGACCTGTCGTGCTTACTGCGGCAGCAGCTGTTCTTGCCATGATTCCGCTGACGCGCAGTGTCTTCTGGGGACCGATGGCGATCTCGATTATGGGAGGGCTTATCGTGGCCACAGTCCTCACACTTGGCTTTGTTCCGGCGCTCTATGCGGCTTGGTTCAAAGTACATCGGTCTTAACCACACTGAGCTGCAAAATTCTTGCCTGGATATTTTCCGATCAATATATTGAGTTCATATCAAGAAAAGATCGGTTCAGTACAAAAAACCTTTGAGGAAAACAACGGACCCAATCATGCGTTACAACGCATAGATAAAGTCATTTTTAAACAATGTCAGCGTGGAACGTGAACGGAACGCAGAAAGCTTAGAATAACGTAACATATTGTATAAAAATGATTTTTATGATTATTTTGTAACAAGTTCAAGTCCTCTCCTCGGCACCAAGATACGAAACCCCTAACAGCTCGTCCTGTTAGGGGTTTTTTCTTTCCCAACCACCTGTCGTGATTCCCTGCCACTCTCGAAGTTAGCAAAACAACTCCTCTCCGAGTGCCTCTACCTTCATATCCATTAAAGTTAGCTCAATCTAACCTCAGAAAGTCTGGAATAGAAAGATCTGAATTTAGAGCGAGTAGTCGCCCGCGTTGCTGTTCAAATACTTCAATGCATCCCTGCATGGTTGCTACAACTGTGCAGCGTGTTTATCGAAAGCTATGGGATAGGAATTTGCTTTCAGCAGATGTAGCGCTTTGCGCCATCAGAAGATCCAGGAAAACCGTCATCGTCTGTTTGACATAACCATGAATCCGCAATACCCATTCGGCCGCTCCTTTCTTAGTGTTTTGAGTCCACAGCGCACAATCTGCACCATTTAGCGGCTGTTCAAGCACCCATACCATATAGCGACTGCGGACCACCCAATCTAGTTGATAAAAGAAGCGGTACGAGGCTTGCACCGTCTATGCAACGAACTTTGTAGGTTCGCATGTTCGGCATTAAGATTCTGCTGTGCTCTCTCAATCCCACCGTGGCCCACCTGACCAGGGCTCGTCTCTGGTAGTCCGTGACGCTGCGAAAAACGTCTTCTCGCCGCCTGCACACTTGCCGGTGACTTTCCCCGTGTAACGCCACATATCGTGATGGAGACGCAAGTCGTAATGACCTGACCAGCCCAGCACGCTCAAGTGCTCCTCCCGCTCCTCAATCTGTGCGGGACATACCTCCACCACCCGCGCGAGCACTGGTGTTACGGCACGAATGGTCAATGCGGTACTTGGGTCGTGGCCAAAGGTATCGTGATGCGCTTCGAACAATTTGGCTGGCAAATCGCCGCCTCTGGCCTCCCGAAACTTGGTACAGTCCTGGGTGGCGGGGAAATACACCCAACGCCCGACGCCGGCCTGCCGCAACGGAGTACCAAACCAGAATGGTCCGAGATTGAAAGAAGGACCATCGTATGGTTCAGCGTTAGCCATTGCCCATGGGCGGTAGTTGGCAGAAAAACCGGAACCCCTGCGGATTCGCGCCGGGACAATCCACAGTTCCTGTGACAACGCGGCATCAGCCAAGGCTGGCAAGGCTTCGGGGGCCATTCGCTCGGGATAGGCCGTCAATGCCCTTGGCGTGAACCGATTGTGATGCGGATTGGTTTCACAATCGACGGGGGGAAGAACCCGCAACTCCACCCTAAGCAAGCTCCTGGCCGGCAACGGTGCAGTGCGTTGGAGATAGACTTCCTCATCGGCAACAATCTGGGCAGGCACCCAGATGACACCGGAAAGCGCATCTCTGCGATCCCACGCGGCCTTGATCGAGCCAGCATCAGCGGTCAGTGGATCGGCCACCTGCCACGTCACCCGACGTTCGTCCACCACACGCTCACAACCCGTGATGGCAAAAGCGACCAGGACGAAGCCGGCCAACATAGTGTAGCCAGAAGCCAAGCGAAATCTCATTGCCGACTCCTCGGGGTCAAGACCAACACACGATTGCGCGCGGGGTCAGCGGAACCGACTTCGAGGCGAACATCGCGAACCAGACGGGAGGCCGAACAGGTACGCCACAACGCCTCCTGGAACTCGCGGTCATCGCAACCGCTTTCCGGACACCATCCCCCGTTGAAGAGTACGTCTCCCGGCGCAAATGGCCAGGGCTCCCCGGTCGGCGGCAAAGTGCGTCCGACAAGCCGAATACCGACGAAGCGACCCTCCACCTCGTGGCGCACGCCAACAATGGCCAGTTTGTCTTTGATCAGTCGCTTACACAACCGAGGCGCTTGCGTCATCGGCCGTTCGGCCCCGGGACGAGCCCAGGACTGCAAGACCCCGCTGGCCTTTTCCGGCGGCACCTCGCCGTTGCAATCCACGTCCGGGGTCGATCCGCACGTTCGCTTGCGGCGCGCCGCCGACTCGACCTGGATCGGCGGCGGCAAAGCTGCCATTTGTTCGGCGGCCGTCGGCCAGTGCAGCATTTGGCCTTGCTTGCCGAGGCGATCAAAACGCCAAAGCGCGTCGGCATCGACTCTTCCGCCGAGGGCGAGAACCATGAGATTGCCGCCCGGCTCGATAAAGTGAATATAACCGGTGCGCCCACCGTCTCTTCCGTTGCCGCAAACTCGCGTCTCCGTTTCTTCGCACACGGGTATGTCACGTCGCGGCGGCGAAATCTCCTGGGGTGGTGAGCGGGTAATGTCGAAGATCACCGGAACCTTCCGCGCGTAATCCCAGACCGCCAGCAAGCGCCCGTCCCGACTGACTTCAGGGAAACTCGCCAAGCGGGCATGGACATGCTTGCTAACCCGCCGACTCGACCACAATCCCCTTGGCCTGCGAGACACAGCGATTTCGTCCGAGTACACCGCCCATTTGTGGGCCAGCGATCCGGCAACAAGATCGAACTGTAGCAACTCGGCCTGGTTCCACGCCATCAGATACCGGCCGTCGGCGCTGACACCCAAGGGATAGAACTGCCCCAACGAGCCCTCCGGATAGTCGTAGCGACGAGGCGGTGTCCAGGCGGCAAGGTCCATGCTGCGCAGGCGAAGCTTGTGGCCGCCAAAAACCAGGGTCCGGCCATCGGGCGCCAGCACCATGGTCCTGAACACCTTGCGTGTCAGCCAGTTGAACTCGTGCTCGTCCACATGCGCGTTGTCGGGCAAGGGCACCGGCCGCAGCAAGCCCGGTTCATCATCCCAAACCCATATTTCGCGTTGGTCGGTCGTAAATACGGCGAAACGATCCGAGCCCAAGAGCTGCGGTACCGCCTGGATATTCGCCGAAACGGTTCGGCTGAAGACCTTTCGGTCGTCATCAATTTGCCATACCGCGAACTCGACCATTGATGCGCCTGGCGCGCGGATCAACACAGCAATCCGTCGCCCATCGGCACCCAGAAAGCCGATCGCCCTGGCCTCAGCATGCATCCAAACGAGCCGATCAAGGGATAAGTCCCAGACCTGGACACCACCATTGGGCTGGCTGATGGCCATCAACCTGGCATTGGTCGAAACAACGGTTTCCGGTGCCCGCAACAGTCTGCCGGACTGTGCCCGCTTGGCCGATACGACGGTAGGAAAGACCTTGACGATATCCCCTTTGGCGGCATCGATAAAGAAAATGCCATTAGGATCACCCCGCGCCACCAGCCAGCCATCCGATGGCGACCACTCTGCAAAGGCCGGTCCAACACCAACTCCGATAACCAGCGCCAATGCGAGGCGCAACATTACGAGCCAAGGCATCAATCTGGAATACTGCCGGTATAGCGTAAAAAAATCATCACCCGATTATTGCACATGACAAACGCTTGTATAGTCCATTGATTGTCTCGGCCAATGCGTTGTCGTAGCTGTCACCCTTGCTGCCGACCGAAGGCTCAATACCGGCCTCGGCCAGCCGCTCGCAGTAACGTATCGAGACGTATTGCGAACCCCTGTCGCTGGGATGGATCAGCGCGTTATCCGGAGCTAGCTGTCGGGCGTACAGGACCTGTACCAGTGCCTCGAGCACGAAATCTGTGAATCATGGGTGTCTTATCTTTGTCGTGATTCGAATTTTGGCCAAACTGCATAGCCGACCAATATATTATTTACCGTACGTGATATTTTATAGATATTTGACTGCCACACACGTATATTTTTCTCGTACGGTATATTTTACTTGCTATCCAGCGATTCTAGCGCTAATTTTTACCGTACAGTAACTTTTTTAGGCGCTAATATGTCACGAGAAGATATCGCATACGGCACAGTTCAGACCACTGAAGAGCTTGGACACTTGGCACGGGCACATCGTAAGCAGAGGCGCCTGACGCTGGAGACAATCTCCGGGCTGGGCAATCTGAGCACACGCTTCCTGTCGGAATTTGAACGGGGTAAAGAGACGGCCGAGATTGGCAAGGTCTTGAAGGCGCTTCGTACCATCGGATTGGAGGTTGTCATTCGGCCACGTGGGCATTCTGTTGCTCCCATTAAAGGTGAAGATGACAAGTGACCAGTACCGATACCCTCAATGTCTGGCATGAGCAACGCCTGGTAGGCCAACTTTGGCGTAACGTCAGTGGAACCATGGGATTCCGCTATGATCCCGAGTGGATCGCAGACAGAGGCTTTGCCGTGTCCCACTCCCTGCCGCTGGCAACCGGTGAATTCGCCCCGGAAGATGGAATCGCACATCGCTTCTTTGCCAACCTGTTGCCGGAGGAAGGGGTACGTGACCACATCGTCCGCTATCTCAGGCTGCCGAATACGGATTTCGACCTATTGCGCGCCATTGGAGGTGAGTGTGCAGGAGCCTTGTCGATCCTGCCTCTGGACCAGGAACCGTCAGAACAACTTCACTACCGTCCGCTTTCAGAAAAAGATCTAGGTAACCTGGCAGTGCGTTATGGGCGGATATACGCCACATGGCCAGAGGATGAACTTCCCAGGCTATCGTTGGCTGGCGCCCAGGATAAATGCCCGGTACTGGTACGCGATGACCAGATTTTTCTCCCATTAGGTGAGGCCCCATCCAGCCATATTCTCAAGTTTGAAGTGGAGCGCTATCGCCATCTGCCTGCCTATGAAGCCTTCACCACACAACTGGCTGCTGCCATCGGCCTGCCAGTAGTCGATATTGCCCTGCACTCCATTGGAAAAACATGGTACGTGCAGATTGAACGCTATGATCGTCAACTGGATAAGGATGGCAAAGTACAGCGATTGCACCAGGAGGATTTCTGCCAGGCCCTGGGGTACGGACAAGAAAGGAAGTATCAGGAGCACGGCGGACCATCTTTCGCACAATGCTATCGCCTGGTACAAGACATTTCCAGTGAACCTGCCACCGATGCACTATCCCTGCTACGCTGGCAAATATTCAATGTGCTGGCCGGCAACTCAGATGGCCATGCCAAGAATCTATCCCTGTTGCACCTGCCGGATAATACCATCCGTCTGGCGCCATTCTACGACTTGATATGCACCAGAGCCATTGAACACATCGACTACCATCTGGCTTTCGATGTGGGCGGAGAGAACAGTCCCCACGCAATTGCATCTACCCACTGGGATACCCTTGCCAAGGAATGTGATGTACGCCCGCAACTTGTGCACAATCTGACCCAAGAAACCATAACGGCAATTCAAGAAAAGATCGGTTCAGTACGAAAAATCTTTGAGGAAAACAACGGACCATATCCTGCGTTACAGCGCATTGAGAAGGTCATTTTTAAACAATGTCATCGTGGAACGTGAGTGGAGCGCAGGAAATCAGCATTTACATATCTCACTGTTTTATATGATATTAATTGCTTTTTTGTTGTAAGTTCAAGTCCTCTCCTCGGCACCATACATCTTCAAAAGGGTTGCGTGAAATCGCAGCCCTTTTTTTATGGATTAAGATTTCATTTCCAACAGATGTTTTCGATGCGGACCTTTTTTCTTCACCCGCGATAAATCTGGTCGCTCTTGGCCTACATGATTCGGCCAGTTCGTCTTCACTTAGTGTGCTCTAAACCCGGAGTAGGGAATGGCGGTCTATTGTCCTGATCGAAGGTAAGGACAGCAGCCTGCCTTCATCACTACCGCCTATACATACGTTCTCTGTAACAAGCAGTACAGATGCTAGAATCAGTTGTTAAATAATTATGAAATCAGTAATAAGCAACCCATATCACACATATTTTATATGTGGTTTTTAACCAGGAGAGAGAATCTATGAAGAAGACGAGCGCGCTATCCATTGCCGCACTGATCGCCCTTTCGTTGCAACTTGGGATTGCACAGGCTGGTGTACAGGAAATAGCTGATAAGTGTGACAAGTGCCACGGCACTGATGGAAACAGCGAAGACGGCAAGGTGCCGAATATTGCCGGCATGTCCCACGTATACATCTCAGACACCCTGGACGGCTATGCCGCGGGTGACCGCAAGGGTGCAAAGTACAAACCCGAAGGCGGTGAAGAGAGTGATATGGGAGAGGTCGCCGGCAAGCTGAGCAAGGACGATATCAAAGCCATATCCGAACATTACGCGGGCAAACCCTTCAAAGTACACGTCCAGGAGGCGGACGCCGCCATGGCCGCCATGGGTAAAAAGACCTTCGACAAAAGGTGCGACAAATGCCATTCGGATAGTGGCACCGCGGCAGATGACGATGCCGGGCTCCTGATGGGCCAGTGGAGGCCGTATCTCGAAGAGCAGATCAAGATGTTTGAGAACAAGAGCCGCGACATGCCCAAGAAGATGCGAAAGAAATTCAACAAACTTACTGCTGAGGAGAAGGCCAATATCATCGAGTATCTGTCCAGCGGCAAGCCCTAAGTAAAGATAGTGGATTTGGCAGCTATTTGGTCATTCCGCTAATAAATCAAACCCGTTAGACCACTTGGAGCAAACGGGTTTTTTCATACCTTCGAAAAAATAGAGACAACCCCTTCACTCCCAACTAGAATCGGCGCCTAATATTGTCCCGTTTGCGAGGGGAATCATCCATGAGTAAAGTCCTGATCATCGGCGCCGGCGGCGTCGGCCGCGTAGTCACCCACAAATGTGCGCAACTGCCTGATGTGTTCAGCGATATCTGGCTGGCCAGCCGGACACTGTCCAAGTGCAACCAGATTGCCTCTGAGATCGGCGGCGGCCGGGTGAAGACCGCCCAGGTGGACGCGGACAAGGTACCGGAGCTGGTGGCGCTGATCCGCAAGATCGAACCGAAGATGGTGCTCAATCTGGCCCTGCCCTATCAGGACCTGACCATCATGGACGCCTGCCTGGAGACCGGCATCGACTACCTGGATACCGCCAACTACGAGCCGCTGGATGAGGCCAAATTCGAGTACAAGTGGCAGTGGGCCTACCAGGACAAATTCAAGGACGCGGGGCTGATGGCGCTGCTCGGCTCCGGTTTCGATCCGGGGGTGACCAACGTCTTCACCGCCTACGCCAAGAAACACCACTTCGACCGCATCGACACGGTCGACATCCTCGACTGCAACGCGGGTGACCACGGCTACGCCTTCGCCACCAACTTCAACCCGGAGATCAACATCCGCGAGGTGACCGCCAACGGGCGCTACTGGGAGAACGGCGGCTGGGTCACCACCCAACCCATGGAGATCTCCCGCGTCTTCGACTTCCCGGAGATCGGCCCCAAAAAGATGTACCTGCTCTATCACGAGGAGATGGAGTCCCTGAGCAAGCACCTGCCCGAGGTGAAGCGCTGGCGCTTCTGGATGACCTTCGGCGACAGCTACCTCAAGCATCTGGAGGTGATCCAGAACCTGGGCCTCGACCGCATCGAACCCATGGAATTCCAGGGCCAGCAGATCGTGCCCCTGCAGTTCCTCAAGGCGCTGCTGCCCGACCCGGCGAGCCTGGGTCCGCGCACCAAGGGCAAGACCAACATCGGCGTCATCGTCAAAGGCGAGAAGGACGGCAAGCCGGTATCGCGCTATATCTATAACGTCTGTGACCATGAAGAATGCTTCAAGGAGACCTGCGCCCAAGGGGTCTCCTACACCACCGGCGTGCCCGCCATGATCGGCGCCAAGATGATGCTGGAGGGCAAGTGGAAGCAGCCCGGCGTGTGGAACATGGAGCAGTGGGACCCCGATCC
>JBNKLI010000015.1:0-40919 GCA_050292275.1 Candidatus Thiodiazotropha sp. | reverse complement strand
AGACGCTGTAGACCCGTCTCTGGGTGCTCGACGGCCGCGTCCCTGGGGCCGACGCTTTCCCAGACAGCCGAGTCCACGCAAACGGCGGAGTGTGAATCGCGATTTGAACGCCGTAACTTGAGTAACATAATAAAAGGGGAGTGTATGATCACAGTAATCGGTAGTCTGAAAGGAGGGTCCGGCAAAAGCACGGTAACCTTCAATCTGGCTGTCTGGTTGGAGATGGCGGAGGCAGAAGTATTGGTTATCGATGCCGATCCTCAGGCGACCTTGAGTGATGTTTCGGAAGTACGGACAGAAGAGGGCTACGAGCCTTTTCTGAATATCAAGGATACCTCCGCATTATCGCGGAAGAAGCTCGCGGGTTATGATGAGGTTCTGATCGATGTCGGAACTTCCGATATCGAATCCATGAAGCTGGCACTGGCACTGGCCGACCGGGTCGTGATTCCGGTGCCGCCCTCCCAGGCCGATATCTGGTCAACACAGCGTTTTATAAACTTTCTCGATGAGGTGGTGGATGGCGATCGACCGGAATTGCTCGCTTTCATCAACCGGGCTGACACCCATCATGCGATACGCGAGTCCGATGAGGCCGCCGCCGCCCTGGTATCACTGCCCGATGTCGAGTTTATCAAATACCGTCTCTGCCAAAGAACGGTATTTCGCAGGTCTTTCAGCGAAGGCCTGGCGGTCTACGAGCTGGATCCGAGAGGAAAAGGCAGTAAAGAGTTTTATGCGCTGACTGCTGCGCTATATCCCAAGTATATCAGTCGCTGACCTGGGCGCGGCCGTTGGCCGTCTGATCGTTTCGGGATATTCCTTACAAATTTTCGTTGGAGTGAGAGATGGGGATGATAAAAAATCTTTTGGCCTTGATCGGGCTGCTCGTAGTCATTGGCGTGGCAGCAGTCTATGTAAAATACAATAAGGCGTTCGAAGGATGGGACCCCGGTGCCGGTGGCGTGTTCCTGGAGTTCGCGCAGTCCCTGGCCACGACCAAAAGCGCTGCAGAGGCGAGTATCTGGAAAATACCTGTCGCGGAAGGTCTCTCATGGGAGGAAGTGGAAGAGACCATGAAATTCGTCGCCAATGAACACAATATGTCGAATGTGGGTGAGCTTCCGCTGTACAAGGATATCGCGGCGAAAATGGGTTCGGATTATCGTTTCGTAAAGATCTACCTCTTCTGCAACTCCTTGACTGCAGCAAAGATGCTCGACTATTCGGATGCTTATTCAGCCTACCTGCCCTGCAGAATCACCCTGATCGAGGATGCGGAGGGGAAACTCTGGTTGATGGCTTTGAACATGGACATGATGATTCACGGTGGAGAGCCGCTTCCGCCCGAACTCAAGGAGGAGGCGCTGAAAGTCAAGGAATACATATTGGATATCATGAATCGAGGCGCTAAGGGAGAATTCTGATCGGTCGGGGAGCTTGACCTACTTACAGGAGGTGTCCACCGCAAATTTACGAGAATTTCGGTGAATTGCCGCGAATGAACGCTAACTATCGCGAATGGGTAGGTTATCTGATTTACTTGCAGATAAGATTGGCGTCCATTCGTGGTTTTCTCTTAATTCGGGCAAAGCCCCGTTTTTCCAGGTGACGGCTATCCCTTGACAAGGTAAATACTATCGGCATATCAACAGACTTTGATTGTGATAAATGCTCGCTATGCTACTATTTGTTATGACCAGAAATAGTGCATTAGTATAAGGTCTGAATTATGTTTGAGAAAAACGACCGGGAACCTCAGATCGAAACGGCAGCAGGGGTGGATGCAGAGGCTGAGATCGGCAACAGCCAGGATTCGATGGACCGCCTCTCCATGGCGTTCGAAACCAGCGCCAGACGCTGGGAACTTATCGTCTATCCCTCACTTTTCGCTTTCATCCTGCTTGCGGCCTATGGATTCTATTTGATCTTCAGTCTTGCCAAGGATATCCATTTTCTTGCCTTGAGCGTCGATTCGAATATGAATGTCATGTCGAGTAACCTCATGACCATGACCGACAGCGTCGGTCAACTCTCTGCCAATGTGCGAACCATGGCCGTGAGCGTGGAATCGATGGCACAGGATGTGAGAACCCTCGAGCCCATGCTCACCAGTATGGACTCCATGGAGGAGTCGATTAAAACCATGACCCACGCGACCTATAACATCCAGCGGGACATGAGTTCGATGAACTACAACATCCATGACGCCTCCCGACCCATGACTTTCTGGAACTCCTTCATGCCCTGGTGATCGCACCGGGCTGTAAAGTGTTCACTCCGTGTGAAAATCGTAGTCGATGGAGCTGGTCGGCTCCTGTATGAAATAACCACGTATGTAGTTGACACCGATCGACCAGAGGATGGCCAGGCTGCTGGCGTCCTCCACCCCTGACGCTATGGTCTTGATTTTCTGCTCCTGAATCAATTCGTTGAGGTGATTAAGAGCATCCTGCTTGTCTTGATTTTCAAACAGGTCGGAGAGAAAGGAGCTGTGAAATTGTATGAAATCCAGGGGAAAGCTGGTGAGGATGGCTTCGGGCTTTTTTGCCAGCCCAAAGTGGCCGATGCAAGTTTTGCATTTGATCTTTTTCAGACCTTCGGCCAGCTTCTTCAGCTGATGCAGGTGTGTCCGGGCGTCATCGTCATCGAACTGGAAGGTGACCCAGGATCCTTTTGCCTCGTAATCCCGCAGGCAGTCGCATATGAACAATAGCAGAGTGTCGTCCTCGAGCGTTGCACCTGAAATACTGATCAGGAAATTGATCTTTTTTCCCTTTTTCCTCTGTTTGGCCAGTTCATCGATGGCATGGCGTATTACCCAACGATCCAGTTCGGGCATCCTCTTGAGTGAGTTTACCTTGCCGAGAAAATGCTCGGGCTGGATCACCTCCTGGCTCTCATCCATCAGGCGGACGGTGACGGCATAGTTCTCCCTGGTATCGCCATGCAGACTGACTATGGGTTGAAAGGCCAATTGAAACTGATCGTTCTCAAAGGCATAGCGAATCAGATTGCCGAGATTGGCCTCGCTGGCACTGACTTGAACATCTTCCGGCAACTGGGTATCGGTGATATAGAAGTCATTTCCGCCATTCGAACGGGCTTGCTCGCAGGCATGGTATGCCTGGGTTATGAAATCATGGCCGCTCAGGACGTCATCGGACGAGAAGACCACGCCGATGCTGCAGCTGGGATTGATGTCGCTGTCTGCTTTGTATAACTCGCGCGAGGCGACTCTGTCACAGATACTGCGGGCTCTCTCCTCGGTTAGCGTCATCTCCAGAGTCGGCGAGAGAATGGTGAAGGTGTGATCGCCAAAGCGCGCCAGAAGGTCGTGTTGTGAGCAGAGTTTTCGTATCTCTCCCGAGATTTCCAGCAGCAATGCATCACTTGTCTTGATGCCCGTTTTGCTGCGTATCTCGGTGAAGTTGTCCAGGGTGATGTAAAAGAGTGTTTGCGGATTCTGGCCATTACTGAAATGGCTTTTCGCCTCCTCATCGAGTTGTGCGATGAAGTATTGGCGATTGTAGAGTCCGGTCTGCACATCCTGGGTGCTGAGCAGGCGAAGTTTCTCCTCCACCTCCCTGGAAATGGATTGATCGCGAATGATGACCTGGGTGCATGACTCGCCATCGATGCTTGCGGGTGTGAAATGGAGTTCAGCGCTGAATTCCGTGCCGTTGTCGCGCAGACAGGTGGTTTTCATCTCACTCGAATGCTCGCTGTCGGCACTCAGCTTGCGCAGCAGTTTTTTGAATGCCTGATGTTCGGCGGGTGCAATCATATCGAGAATCGGCAGACCCTCGATCTCATCCTCGCTGGCGAGGCCGAACAGCTCCAGATAGGCTCGGTTTGCAGTTACGTGCATGCCTTCATGGACGTAGGCGATGGCATCCCTGGAGCTTTCCGTGAGTGTGTCGCAGCGCTCTTCAGCCTCTTCAAGCTGGCGCTCGATCCGCTGCAGGCGGCGCACTGCCTTGAGGTGTCTGAATTCGCGAAGAATGACCTGTACCAGATGAGGGAGATTCTTTCTTTGCACCAGATCGGTGGCGCCCAGGCGCATCAGTTCGACCTGCATCTCTTCATCGGGAGTGTCACAGACCGCAACAACCGGAACAATGGGATTGATGGCGCCTATGAGGGCGAACAAATGGGTGTTGTCCAACGACTCGTTTTCAATGGTGTATATCAGCAGGTCGAGGTTTTTTTTCTCTTTCAGAGCTGCCCCAAGCTGATCGGAGTCATGCGCTATCCGCGTTGCATGGGCCGGGTTGCCGTTGTTACGCAGGGCATCGAGATAGGCTTCCACCTCGGGTGTCGTATTCCCTAGAATCAATAACTCAATAGCTTCTTCTGGCATCTGGAATCGTCCTGTTTCTCTTAGGGCCTGTCGACGCTCTTGCGTCTTTGTCTTATCGCATCGGCCAGGGTTTCCAACAGAGGTTCGCTATCCTGCCAACTGATGCAGGCATCAGTAATGCTCTGGCCATAGGTCAGGGTCTCACCCTCAATCCTGTCCTGCCTTCCCTCGACGAGGAAACTTTCGATCATGGCGCCCATGATGCGTTGGTCCCCACGGGCAATCTGACTGGCGACATCACGGCCCACCAGGAGTTGACGGTGGTGTTGCTTGCGGCTGTTGGCATGGCTGAGATCGATCATCAGCCTGGGTTTGAGGCCGTTGCTTTCCATCTCTTCGGCAGCGATGTTGATACTCTCGGAGTCATAATTGGGGCGGCTGCCGCCTCTGAGAATGATATGGCAATCCTGGTTTCCATGGGTGGAGAAGATCGCAGACCTCCCCTCCTTGGTGACCGAGAGGAAATGGTGGGGGCGGGATGATGAGCGTATCGCATCGAGTGCAACCCGCATGCTGCCGTTGGTCGCATTCTTGAATCCCACCGGGCAGGAGAGGCCGGATGCGAGTTCGCGGTGGGCCTGGCTTTCGGTGGTGCGTGCCCCGATCGCGCCCCAGCTGATCAGGTCGGCAATGTACTGCGGGCTGATCAGATCAAGATACTCGGTGCCCGCCGGTATACCGAGATTGTTGATATCCAGCAGTAGCTTTCTCGCCAGCCGCAGTCCCGTGTTGATCTCGAAACTGTCGTCCAGGGTCGGGTCGTTGATCAGGCCCTTCCAGCCGACAGTGGTGCGCGGCTTTTCAAAATAGACACGCATAACCACTTCCAGGTCATCCTTCAGCCTTTCACGAACCGGCTGCAGGCGCTGTGCATATTCCAACGCTGCCTTGGGATCATGGACCGAGCAGGGGCCGATAATCACCAGCAGTCGGTCATCTTCATCTTGGAGAATACGGTGAATCCGCTTGCGCGCCTCATACACTGTATCGGCGGCTTTCTCCGTGATCGGTAGTTCCTCGTGAATCAGGGCAGGTGGACTCAGCTCTTTGATTGCCTTGATACGCAGATCGTCTGTCTGTTTCATGTGTTGATGCTTAATAATGCAGATCGAATAAACGATTGATTATACATGCATGGATAACTTCAGCGAACGGTGTTTCGCTCTACTTGGCAGTTTTTTTAAAGTTACGCTACTTCGACACAAAAACTAATAATAGATGGTTTATATGGTTTTCGCGGGCCGCGCCGACGCCATGGTCTTGCGACTGTCTTCGATGGGTTGGCGCTCCTCAAGTCGATCGATATCTGAGGATTCGCCATTGGTGAGGATCGGCATCAGGCACTTGTCCGCCCCGCTGGCGCTGAGATAGGGCGGACATCTGCAGTGCCAGCCTGAACAGCAGTGAATTACAGACGCACAAAAAAGCCCCCAAAACGGGGGCTTTGAAATGCCGGATGGCCTTCCGGGTGTGCTTTTCTTACTTTTGCACGCCCAGTTTCTCGCGCCAGCCAGGAAAGAGGGTATCCGCGTCGTGGGGGAAGGACTCGAAGGCACGGGCGAACTCTTTGTGTTCTTTGGCGTACTCGATCGGATCGGCGCCCGCCTTCCAGCACTCGTAGGCCTGGCGCAGGGAGATGGCACCGGCAGCCGGGCTGTCGATGTGGCCGTAGGAACCGCCGCCCGCGGTGTTGATCACGTTGCCGTGGCCCAGGTTTTCGAAGAAGCCGGGTAGACGCAGGGCGTTCATGCCGCCCGAGATGATCGGGGTGGTGGGTTTCATGCCGTACCACTCCTGGTGGTAGACCGGTCCCTGGCAGCTGTCGCGCTCGATCATGTAGGCGATGATCTTGTCGTCGGCACCACCCTCCATCTTGCCGTAGCCCATGGTGCCCACATGGATACCGGAGGCACCCTGCAGGCGGGACATCTTGGCAAGCACGAAGGCGGTGTAGCCACGCTTGGAGCTTGGCGAAGTGATCATGCCGTGGCCGGCGCGATGGTAGTGCAGGTACTGGCCGGGGTACTGGCGGCGTGCGGTAGTGACCATGCCGGGGCCGCCAACGAAGCCGTCGACCAGGAACGCGAGCTTGTCGGCGTCGGGACCGAAGGCCTCCAGGGCGAAGTCGGCGCGGGCGCACATCTCGAAGTGGTCGTCGGCGGTGATGTTCATGGAGAAGAGCTTGGCCTCGCCGGTCTCGTCCATGGCGCGCTTCATGGCGTCATAGACCAGAGGAATGGTCTGCTTCACCGGGGCGAAGACCTGGTTGCCCTGGGGCTCGTCGTTCTTGATGAAGTCGCCGCCCAGCCAGAACTGGTAGGCCGCCTCTGCGAAGGGCTCGGGGCGTAGGCCCAGCTTCGGCTTGATGATGGTGCCGGCGATATAGCCGCCGTTCTCGACCGGACGGCCCAGCATGCGCCACAGGTCAGAGATGTCCTTGGCCGGGCCGTCGAACAGCTGGATGGCACGCGGCGGCATGTAGAAATCGATCATCTGGCCGTATTCGATGTCGCCCATGCCCTGGTTGTTGCCGATGGTCAGAGTAAGGAAGGAGACCAGCATCATGCGGCCGTCGGTGACGTTGCGGTCGAACAGCTCGATGGGATAGGCAATACGCATATCCTCAGTGGCCTCGTCGATATGGTAGACCAGCGCGTCGACACCCTTGGTGAAATCATCGGTGGTGGAGACTTCAACATTGGTGCCGGTGGAGGACTCGGCGGCGAAGTGGGCGGCCGCTTCCAGGTAGCCGTGGCCCGCCTTGGGCTTCATCTTGTAGGCGCAGAGGATGTGCCTGCCGCCTGCGATGAGCTCTTCTTCCTTCAGGCTGAGGTCCGAGTAACGGGATGATTGGTCTAATGCCATGTTGTCTACTCCATTGTTCAAATCTTGTAGTGGGAGCCTGGTTGCTCTCAGGTTACCCCGATGGACGAGGGGAATTGGAGACAAACCTTACAGTCGTTGAGTATATAAGTAAACTACAAATATTCTTATATAAACTATAATGTTTTACTTATATAAAGAGGAGGGGTGAGTGGACAAAAGATACAATCCGACTCGAATTCGGCGATAATGGTTGCAGAATCATCATGAGAGCAGATTTTTACAATGCCGCAGAAGCGATACCAAGGTATTGACAAAGATCCCACTGGCGCCATGAATCCGACCGGAAACATCATTCGCGATGCCTGGGTTTTCGGCCTGATACCCGAGAGCGAAACCTGTGAGGGCTGGCTGATTCAGGGGATAGACGCACTCTACGACAAGGTCACCAGGGAGTGGGAGAAGTATGGTCACCTGGTGTCGAATCTGCCGCCGGAGCTGGCGCACAAACACCAGCGAATCTATCAACAGGCGATCAGAGAGGCCAGGGAGAAGGGATGGAATCCGGAACTGGATGAAACCGATTGAGGCCGGTCATGGCTGGGGGAGTGAGTGAAACTTTCTTTCGACCCGCGGAGCTGGCCTGTGAACGTCTGAGCATCCCGGCTCCCCTCTATAACCAATGCCGATTGATACTGACCCGTTGCGGATACCGGCACGTCTTCGTACCCGTGCGCTCGATGCAGATCCAGGCGGTCATCGATGAGCGCGAGGTGATCTTCGTTGATAACCAGGCCTATGCGGTGCGCGACGGCGAAGGCGGCAGACTGATTCGGCTTGCCTGGAGATTCCGCCACGACCAGGATAGAGAGAGTCTCACGCAACCCGCCCCCATCGATCTGATCTACTACGACGATATGGCCAGGGAGCTGCATACCCGGCTGGTCGGTGAATTCAAAAAGGCGCTGGATCTCATGGGGGCGCGTTTCAAAGAGCAGGGGTGTGATACGCATCCGCTGAAGGTGCTGCCCTTTGCCAAGGCGCTGTCCGGCAAGAAATAAAAAGTGTCCTTTTAGGCATAAGAGGACCGGATTGGCTACGGCCCTCCTGTAGTCAGAAACACTTACCAGAAACACCCGGCATCATAAGTACCTAAACCACCAACAGCGATATTGTCAGACGTTTATGCATAATGAACATCTGACAATAATGTACAGAATTTGGAGAGATAACCTCTCCAGCCACTACTTCTTAGCACAACAATAGCTTTATCCGCTTTAGCGTATATATTGACATTATCCTGTTTAGCGTATATATAGTTTTTATACGTTGTATCGTATAAACAGGATAAGTTGATGGGCAAAGTTATTCGCAGCAATAATGATTTGGGAGCGGCCATCCGCCTGGCGCGCAAGACCAAAAACCTGCGGCAGGTCGATGTGGCCCAGAAGGCATCTGTCCGCCAGGCCCTAGTCTCAGATATCGAGAACGGCGCAACCAAGGCAAAGCTCGATACCGTGATCCGGGTACTGGCTGCGTTGGACCTGGACCTGTCCATCATACCGCGTCGCACCACCGGGTTCGATCCCACGGAGTATTGAACATGGGGCGTAAACGTCTAAGACGCGAACTGGATGTCTATGTCGGCACCAGCAAGGTCGGCCGATACACCCGTGCACCGAGCGGCGCCACGGCCTTTCGCTATGATTCCGACTGGCTGGCCTCCGAGCGGGCATTCCCCATCTCCCTGTCCATGTCCCTGTCCGACCGTATCTGGTCCGGGGCAGGCGCGGCCAGCTACTTTGACGGCCTGCTGCCCGATGACCACAAGGTCAGAGAAAAGATCGCCGCACGCGAACATGCCGCAAGCGCCGGCATCTTTGATCTGCTGGCGGCCATTGGACGGGACTGCGTGGGCGCATTGCGTTTTATTCCTGAAGGTGAGGATCCAGGGGATCCAAGCAAGATGGAATACCGCCCGGTCAGCGACGCTGAGATCGCTGCCCGGCTTGCCTCATTGGCAGCCAATCCCTTCGGCATCCAGTCCGAAGATGATTTTCGTATCTCCATCGCCGGAGTACAGGAAAAGACCGCATTTCTACGGGCCGATAATCGTTGGCAACTGCCCATCGGGCCGACACCGACCTCCCATATCTTCAAACCGGCTATGCAGGAAGGCCCCAACGGTGCCGACTTCTCGGATACCCCATGGAATGAATGGTTCTGCCTGACACTGTGCCGTGCCCTGGGCCTGGATACAGCAAGTGCCGAAGTACATCTGTTTGATGGCAAACCCGTGATCCTGCTGGAACGCTTCGACCGTACCTGGCAGGAGGGCGTACTCTACCGGCTACCGCAGGAGGACATCTGCCAGGCGTTGGGTGTCCCGCCGACACGCAAATATCAAAGCGATGGCGGCCCCGGTATCCTCAATGTGCTGGAGTTCCTGAACGGCGCAATAGCCCCCCATGAGGATCGCCTGGCCTTCATGCGGGCACAGATCGTATTCTGGCTGCTGGCCGCCATCGACGGTCACGCCAAGAATTTCTCCATATTCATCACCCCAGGCGGTTACCGTTTAACGCCGCTGTATGATGTTATGTCAGCGGCACCCTACCCGCAGCTTCCGGTTCAGAAAATCAAACTGGCCATGGCCGTGGGAGAAAGGAACCATTATCGTCTACAACAGATCCAGCTCCGGCATTTTTATCAGACAGGCCAAAAGGCCGGACTGAGCAAACAGAATATGGATGACATCTTCTCGAACCTGGCTGCACGAACAGATGATGTGCTATCCGAGGCAGCCAGCCTAGCTGCCGATGCAGGTATGCCGGAAGCTACATCTGGACCGATACTGGATGGGGTGAGGAGGCGGGTGGGGATGTTGGTTAGGCACCTACCAGCGTTCAAAGGGTTTATGGACGGACACTAACTAACGAAATTTGCGTTTATTTGCGGACTTTTTTAATTGCCGGTCAGCGCGGCGAAGACGTTCGGCAGACGCTCCGGCAGGCGCTCCACATTGTCCACGATGGAGTAGTTGTTCTCGCCGAATATACGCGCAACGTATCGGTCGGCATCGGGATCCAGGGTCAGGCAGTAGGTGTAGATGCCCTGCATCGCCAGATCCTCCACCGCCTTTTTCGCATCGTGGCGCAGATACTGGGGGTCCCGCTCATCGATGTCCGCCGGTTCACCGTCGGTAACCAGCAGTACCAGGCGCTTCTGCGCATTCTGCCGGGTCAGGTGCCAGCCGGCGTGGCGAAGTGCTGCGCCCATGCGCGTGGAGAGTCCGCCTTTCATACCCGCCAGGCGCGATTTCGCGTCATCGTCATAGCCCTGTTCGAAATCCTTGAATCGATAGTACTGCACATCGTGGCGGCCGTCTGAGGCGAAGCCGTGGATGGCGAAGTTGTCGCCGATGGAGTCGATCGCCCAGGCCAGCAGGCCGGCCGACTCGCGGGTCAGGTCGAGGATGCTCGGCTGCTCCTCGTAACCCTCTTCGCCCTCGGCGATGTCACCGATCTTCTCATTGGTCGACTCCGAGAGATCGAGCAGCAATACGATGGACAGATCGCGGATGTGGCGGGTTATGCGGATATTGATCCTCGGGTCAGGCATGACACCGCGGCGAATGTCGGTCATGGCGCGAATCGCCGCGTTGAGGTCGAGCTCTTCACCCTCTTCATAGCCGCGGCGGCGCACGATTCCCTGAGGCTGCAGCGCATCGATCAGGTGGCGGATGCGCGAGGCGATGGGTTTGTGCCTGGTCAGGATCCGTTGCATGACATCCGGATCGCCCTTGCCCTGCCGGCGTTCGATCACGGTAGCCCAGTCGGGACGCGAGAGCTGAACCTGATAGTCCCACTCCTGGTAGTGGTAGGGATCGGAGACCGGCTCCACCCCCTCCATATCGTTCCAACTGAGGGTTGCCTCTCCGGCGTCCTCGTAAGGGAAGAGCTCGGTTGCCAGCACCAGGATCTCGTCCTGGTTGTCATGGGTCATCTCCGAGTCGATTTCGTTGACAAACTCCATCACACTCACATAGCGGCGCACGCTACCCTGACTGGCGGGTACGTAGTCCACGCCCTGGGATTCGAAATGGTTCTCTGAGAATTCCCAGAAGTAGCGGTTGTCATCCCGGTAGGGGATGGGCCAGTCGCTGAGAATGCGTACGCTGGGGATCTTGGCAATGGTCTGGATGCGGTTGTAGAAGTCCACCCCCGCCAGCCAGCTCAGGTTCCCGGCATGGGGATCCTGCTCCAGCTTTTCGCGAAACTCGGCTGCGACCTGGTTGATCAATGGCTCGTTGTCCTCGTAGTCGGGGTCCATGATGGCGCGGGTGGTGCGCAGCATCAGATCCATGGTCTCGTGGGCCTCTCCGTAGTCGTCGTTGCGCTCCACTTCTGCGGTGAAGAAAGAGAGCCAGAGTTTGCGTAGCCCCGGGAACTCCCGGTAGGCCAGGTATTCCACCCGGGCGTCCTCGAAGAGTTCGATAAAACGCATCTGAGCCTGGGAGAGCTCCTCACCCGAGATCGGATCCCGCGTATGGACCATGTGGGCGGCACAGTGGGCGGCAGCGGCCCGGTAGATCTCGATGCCGTCGATGCCGCGAAACGGGTCGTATGCGTCGGGGACATGGATCTGGAAATCCTCGATATAGGGTTTGAGTCCGCGGCGGGTCTCGAAATCCCCCGCGGTGGGGCGCATGAAGAAGGCCCGTCCCCAGAGCGCGCGCAGATAGAAGTTGAGCCTGCGCTGGTTGTTGACGAAGAGGGTGCCGCGGCGCTCGCTCTGCAGCATCGCCTTGGCGGACTCGGTCTGCAGGGAGAAGTAGGCCATCTGGCCGTCGAGATCGCGCTGGTGCGCCTGCGCCCCCCACATCACCCAGCGGCGCAGGCCGCCCAGGGTCAGTTTGGAGAGCAGTTCGTCCATGTTCTCCATCATCGGCCGCAGGCCGCGCGGCGCCTTGCCGGTCATCTGGTGGAGCAGCTTCAGATAGCCGCGCAGCACCTCGGCGTCACCGAGACGGGAGGCCACCAGGGGCAGGGTGGCGAGAATCAGGGTGATGACGCTGCCGGAGGTGTGTGAAGCGAGCTTCATCATCGACTCGACGATGTCGGGAATGACATCCTCCCCGACCTCCTTGGCCACCACCGGCATCTCCTGGACAAAGGTCAGCACCAGGTCCTGGCCCCGTCCCATGGCGCACATGGCGCGCATCCCCTCGAGGTAGTTCTGCAGACCCCGGGGTGACATCACCCGCTGTGCCTCGTGATAGGAGGACTCCAGCGCCTCGACGTGTTCGTGATCATTCTCGTCGAGGCATGAGATGTACTCAGAGAAGTCGATGCTCATGCTGTGCCCTTTATTCGGTCCGCTAATGAAAGCAAATGGTTTTATGATTCGCGTAGGGTGCGGCTTGCCGCACCACTCATTCTCACCTTATGGAGACTCGGTGCGGCACGCCGCACCCTACATTTTCATGGTTAAAATATTGGCGTTTATTCGCGTTCATTTGCGGACTTAAATTCAAAAGTAGGTATTAACCGTCGCGCCCAGGGTGTCTCGCATGTCCGGGTCGTCGGTGAGCGGTGTCACCAGCGCCATCTGGCAGGCATCGCCGGGGGTGATGCCTTTGGCTACCAGCTGCGCGGCATAGACCAGGAGGCGGGTCGACATGCCCTCATCCAGGCCATGACCCTTGAGGTTGCGCGAGCGCTGTGCGATCTGCACCAGTTTCTGTGCGGTATCGGCATCGATCCCGCCCTCATGCTGGACGATTTCGGTCTCAATCCCGGTTTCCGGATAGCTGAAATCCAAGCCGCCGAAGCGCTGTTTGGTCGACTGTTTCAGATCCTTCATCAACGACTGATAGCCGGGGTTGTAGGAGATGACGATCTGGAAGTCGGGATGGGCCTTGATCAGCTCGCCCTTTTTCTCCAGCGGCAGTTCGCGACGATGGTCGGTGAGGGGGTGGATCACCACCGTGGTGTCCTGGCGCGCCTCGACCACCTCGTCCAGGTAGCAGATGGCGCCGATGCGCGCGGCAAGGGTCAGCGGTCCGTCCTGCCACTTGGTGCCGTTGATATCGAGGAGGAAACGACCGACCAGGTCGGATGCGGTCATGTCTTCGTTACAAGCGACGGTGATCAGCGGTTTACCCAGCTTCCAGGCCATGTACTCCACAAAGCGGGATTTGCCGCAACCGGTTGGCCCCTTCAACATCACGGGCATGCGCGCCTCGTAGGCGGCATGATACATCTCTACCTCATTATGCACCGGGCGGTAATAAGGCTCTTCTTTGATCATATATTGATCGCGGTCGATCTCGCTCATGAACACACCTCAGTTTTCAAGTTTTGAGTTTTGAGTTTTGAGTTATGAGTTTTTTTAGTTTTGAGTTGCCGAAGCGCACACAATCAACTCAAAACTAAAAACTCATAACTCAAAACTTGTCTTTAAAGAGTCCCCCGCCCTGCTCTTGGGGCGGGGACTCTTTAAGACAAAAGCCTGTCGTCTGCTATGCCGGCGTACCGCGGTAGATAACCATGGAGGCGCCGGCGGACTGTGCATAGTTGTCAAAGCCCAGCAGGCGCACATGGTTGTTCGGGTGCGCCCTGTGACACGCCTCGCACTCGGCCAGGATGGCATCCACGTCGGTCTCGCCGAACATCGGCAGTTTCCACATGTACCAGTAGTTGGAGAAGGCGTTCTGCGGTTCGGTGTGCTCGATACCGGGGTTCCAGCCCTTGGAGACGATATATTCGATCTGCTTGCGGATCTGATCGGCATCCATCTCCGGCAAGTAGGAGAAGGTCTCGAACTTGCGGCTCGTTACATCGGTCAGGCTCGATTTGTAGTCTTGCATTTCGCTCATTTTTCAATTCCCATAAATATTGTTTGACTTTCGTGGGGCCCTTGCTCCGCCCCTCGGTCCACGCCGGCTCAAGCACCACCTCAGTAGATGTTTTGGTGTGCCGGCGTATGCGGACCGCCGGGGGTCGCCTCCCCATCTTCGATGGGGCCCCTGCTCCGCCCCTCGGTCCGCTACTTATGTGCCACGTCAAGTTTGTCGACGGTGTCGAATTCGAACTTGATCTCTTTCCAGGTCTCCATTGCGGCCTTGAGTTCCGGGCTGTGCTTGGCGGCGGCGGTAAGGATATCCCTGCCCTCCTTCTCCAGTTCGCGGCCCTGGTTGCGGGCCTCTACACAGGCCTCGACCGCAACCCGGTTGGCGGCCGCACCGGCTGCGTTGCCCCAGGGGTGGCCCAGGGTGCCGCCGCCGAACTGCAGTACGGCGTCGTCGCCGAATATGGTGACCAGCGCCGGCATGTGCCAGACATGGATACCGCCGGAGGCGACGGCGAACGCGCCGGGCATCGAGCCCCAGTCCTGATCGAAGAAGATGCCGCGGCTGCGGTCCTCCTTGATGTAGGATTCGCGCAGCAGGTCGATCCAGCCGAGGGTGGAGTCGCGATCACCTTCCAGCTTGCCGACCACGGTGCCGGTGTGCAGATGGTCGCCGCCGGAGAGGCGCAGGATCTTGGTCAGCACGCGGAAATGGATGCCGTGATGCGGGTTGCGGTCGAGCACCGCGTGCATGGCGCGGTGGATATGCAGCAACACGCCGTTGTCGCGACACCACTGGGCAAGCCCGGTATTGGCGCAGAAGCCGCCGGTGATATAGTCGTGCATGATGATCGGCGCACCGATCTCCTTGGCGTACTCGGCGCGCTTGTACATCTCCTCGGGGGTCGGTGCGGTGACGTTGAGGTAGTGACCCTTGCGCTCACCGGTCTCGGCCTCCGCCTTGTGGATCGCCTCCATGACGAAATCGAAGCGCTGGCGCCAGCGCATGAAGGGCTGCGAGTTGACGTTCTCGTCATCCTTGGTGAAGTCGAGGCCGCCGCGCAGACCTTCGTAGACGGCGCGTCCATAGTTCTTAGCGGAGAGCCCGAGCTTGGGCTTGATGGTGCAGCCAAGCATGGGGCGACCGTACTTGTTCATGATGTCGCGCTCCACCTGGATGCCGTGTGGCGGACCGTTACAGGTCATGACATAGGCAATGGGGAAGCGCACGTCTTCCAGGCGCAGCGCACGTACCGCCTTGAAGCCGAATACATTGCCCACCAGGGAGGTGAACACGTTGACCACAGACCCCTCTTCGAACAGATCGATGGGATAGGCGATGAAGGCGTAGAAGCAGGTGTCGTCACCCGGCACGTCCTCGATGGCATAGGCGCGACCCTTGTAGTAATCGAGGTCGGTCAGCAGGTCGGTCCATACGGTGGTCCAGGTGCCGGTGGATGATTCCGCGGCAACCGCGGCGGCTGCCTCTTCGCGGGGCACGCCCGGCTGTGGGGTTATTTTGAATACTGCAAGAATGTCTGTATCTTTCGGTGAATAGTCGGGCATCCAGTATGTTTCGCGATACTCTTTCACGCCCGCGTCGTAAGTCTTGGCCATTTTGTATTTCCTCCAGAGAAGGGGGGTTGTTCCTGCCTTAGTCAGACTCATTCCCCCGGTCATGTCCGTTCGCTAGGACTTGTTTGTGGAAAGGCCTGATGTCGGTGTGAAGATGAGTATTAGTGAGGGCGGGTATATTGTGAAGTCAGATATTTTAATCGAAAATATAACTAAAAACTTATACCATATGGAGAAAAGGGTAGTCTTATTGATGACTACTCCAGCTCAAAAGGAAGAGCGGATATGCATGTCACACTACGTCAGCTGAAAGTCTTCAAGTCGGTAGCCGAACATTTGAACTACACCCAGGCTGCACGCGTGCTGCACCTGAGTCAGCCCGCAGTCTCGATGCAGGTCAAACAGCTCGAGGAGTCTGTCGGGTTGCCGCTGTTCGAGCAGACCGGTAAGAAGATTCAGCTTACCGAGGCGGGCAGGGAGGTCTATGACTATGGGCGCATCATTTTCAAGACCTTCGAGGAGATGGAGGAGGTGCTCAGCGCATTGAAGGGGTTGGATACCGGACACCTCGATATCTCTGTCGCCAGTACGGTCAACTATTTCGCCCCCAGGCTGCTTGCTGCCTTCAGCCGCAAATTCCCGGGTATCGATCTGCGCCTGGATGTCACCAATCGCGAACGTCTCATGGCGTTGCTGCAGAGCAACGATACCGATATCGTACTCATGGGGCGACCACCGGAGGATATCGATCTGGAGTATGAACCCTTCATGGACAACCCTCTGGTTGTGATCGCGCCCTCCGGACATCCGTTACAGGGCGAGCGGCAGATTCCCGTCCAGCGCCTGGAGCAGGAGGTCTTTATCATGCGCGAGGCGGGATCGGGAACCCGGCTGGCCATGGAACGCTATTTCGCCGAACATGGCGTAAGCATCCGCACCGGGATGCAAATGACCAGAAACGAGGCCATCAAACAGGCCGTGCGCGCAGGCATGGGACTGGGTGTGGTGTCTACCCACACCATTGAACTGGAGGTGGAAACCGGGCGCCTGGTCATTCTCGATATCGAGGGTTTTCCAATCCAGCGGCATTGGTACATGGTCTATCGAAAGACCAAACGGCTCTCACCGGCTGCAAGGGCGTTTCACGATTTCGTCATGGCCGAGGCCCAGCGCATCAAGCAGGAGCCGGTCTGATTCCCGGGAATTCACCGCATGCACTGGGTTTTCGGTTGGGTTAGAATCTATAACTCGGTTTAGTTACTCAAGTTTTGGAGTCCATCCAAAAGGTGGAGTCATAATTGTGATTTGAACTCCGAAACTTGAGTTAAACAATTACGCGGTATTAACGATTCACCATTTGTGTGGGCCACCAAATCATGTCAAAACGGGGCAGCTCGGAGAAAAGCGAAAACAGACTGGATGCATATCCGCTCCTCGGCAAAGTCAGGCTGCCACGGGAGCTGCGCCAGCTGGATCAGGCGAAACTCAGGCCGCTGGCCGGAGAGATGCGGCGCTTTCTCATCGAATCCGTTTCACAGACAGGGGGGCACCTGGCTGCCGGGCTTGGTGTGGTGGAGCTGACCATCGCCCTGCACTACGTCTTCAACACCCCCTATGACCGCCTTGTCTGGGATGTGGGTCATCAGGCCTATCCTCACAAAATCCTTACCGGAAGAGGCGACCGCATGGGTAGCCTGCGCCGAAAGGACGGGCTCTCAGGCTTTCCGAAACGCAGTGAAAGCGACTATGACTGCTTCGGCACGGGCCATTCCAGTACCTCCATCGGTGCGGCACTGGGCATGGCCGTGGCAGCCAAGCAGAAGGGCGAGAAGCGTCAAGTGGTCGCCATCATTGGGGATGGCGCCATGGGCGCGGGGATGGCCTTCGAGGCCCTCAACCAGGCAGGCGCCCTGGATCAGGATCTGTTGGTGATCCTCAATGATAACGATATGTCGATTTCGAAACCGGTCGGCGGTTTCAGCAATCACCTCGCCCGCCTCCTCTCCGGCAAGGTCTATACCAGTATGCGCGAAGGGGGCAAATCGGCCCTGAGCCATCTTCCCCACCAGGTCGGCGATCTGGTCGGCAAGTGGGAAGAGCACATGAAAGCCCTGGTGATGCCCGGCACCCTGTTCGAGGAGATGGGTTTCAACTACATCGGCCCCATTGACGGTCACGATTTCGATACCCTGGTGGCGACTCTGCAGAACATGCGAAACATGTCCGGTCCCAGGCTGCTGCATGTGGTTACCCAGAAGGGCCGGGGTTACAGCCATGCGGAGAAGGACCCCTGTGTCTACCACGGGGTCACCCCATTCGATCCGGATACGGGCGAGATGGAGAAACACCGCGGCGGCAGGACCTATACCGAGGTATTCGGCGACTGGCTGTGCAACACCGCCAGGCTGGATGACCGGCTGGTGGCCATTACACCGGCCATGTGCGAGGGATCCGGTATGGTGGAGTTTGCCAATAACTATCCCAATCGCTATTTCGATGTCGGCATCGCGGAACAACACTCGCTCACTTTCGCCGCCGGACTCGCATGCGAAGGCCTCAAGCCGGTGGTAGCGATCTATTCGACATTTCTGCAGCGGGCCTATGATCAACTGATTCACGATGTGGCCCTGCAGAATCTCGATGTCACCCTGGCGGTTGACCGGGCGGGACAGGTTGGCGCGGACGGTCCCACCCATGCAGGGAGTTTTGACTTGAGCTATGCCCGTCTGATTCCCAACATGGTGATCATGGCCCCGGGGGACGAACAGGAGTGCAGTCGGCTGCTGCAGACCGCCTATGACTATCCCGGCCCCGCACTGGTGCGATACCCCAGGGGCAGCGGTCCCGGGGTCGCCGTGGAGGAGGTTGTTCCGACCCGGCTGCCGCTCGGGGAGGGCGAAATCCGACGCCAGGGTAATCGCGTGGCGATCCTAGCGTTCGGCAGTCTGCTGGATACCGCGCAACGGGTTGCCGATCAAATCGATGCGACCCTGGCCAACATGCGGTTCATCAAACCGCTGGACGAAAAGCTGATCGATCAACTTGCCGATACTCATCAGATCCTGGTCACCCTGGAGGAGAATGTGGTGACGGGCGGGGCCGGATCGGCGGTCAATGAATATCTGCTGGCTCGCGGTCGACAGCTCAGGGTGCTGAATCTCGGATTACCCGACCGCTATTTGGATCATGCCAGTCACAGGGAACAGTTGGCGGAGGCCGGGCTCGATTTCGATGGCATACTCAAGGCCGTCAATCGGGTCACAAGAGAGACGAAATTGCAGGTCGTCTGAAACGCTACCTATTTCCGGAGTCACCATGCTTGAGATTACCGCAGTCAATGCCTTCGATGACAACTATATCTGGTTGCTGAAGAATCCGGACTCGTCCCGGATCGTTGCCGTCGATCCGGGGGACGAAGCCCCTGTATTGGCGTGGTTGAGGAACCATGGCCTCGAGCTCAGTGCAATACTTCTCACCCACCACCACTACGATCATGTGGGGGGGGTTCCCGAGCTGAGGGAGGCCTATCCGCAAGTCGCGGTCTATGGCCCGTCAGGAGAGCCTATTCGTGGTTTGACCCATCCGCTCAAGGAAGGTGACAGGCCGCAGATAGCCGGTTTGGACGCCGACATTCAGGTGCTGGAGGTGCCGGGTCACACGGCCAGCCATATCGCCTATTTCGGCGAGGGGGTGCTGTTCTGCGGCGATACCCTGTTTGCCGCGGGTTGCGGTCGGGTCTTCACCGGAACCTTCGAGCAACTCTCCGATTCACTGCGGCGGATAGCTGCGCTGCCGGGTGATACCCGGATCTTCTGCGCCCATGAGTACACCCTGGCCAATCTGGGCTTCGCGCAATGGGTTGAACCGCAGAACAGCGATCTGTTGGAGCGTAATAGGCGCGAGCAGGAGAGGCGCCAGGCGGGCATACCTACCGTGCCCTCGCTGCTGCGGGAGGAGTTGCTGACAAATCCTTTTCTACGCACCGCCGAGCCTTCGGTAATAGAAGCGGCGCAACGCGAATCGGGGCGTACCCTGAACGGACCAAGTGAAGTCTTTACCGTGCTGCGCCAGTGGAAGGACAGCAAGTACGACTAGGCCGCATAACCCGAAGGCTATGCGGCCATGCGGTCAAACGTTGCGTGCATCCATCATGCGTTCGATGATCGGCTGCAATATGATCTCCATGGAGAATCCCATCTTGCCGCCGGGCACCACGATGCTGTTACGCCGTGACATGAATGAGCCTTCGATCATCGACAGTAGATAGGGAAAGTCGATTTCGAATTTCCTCGGGTGGCTGAAGCGGATCACAACAAAGCTCTCGTCGGGTGTAGGGATGTCGCGGGCGATGAAGGGGTTGGAGGTGTCGACCGTCGGTACCCGCTGGAAGTTGATGTCGGTCCGGGAGAACTGCGGTGTGATATGGTTGATGTAGTCGGGCATACGCCGCAGGATGGTATCGACGATCGCTTCTTCGCTGTAGCCGCGCTCGGCATTGTCGCGGAAAATCTTCTGGATCCACTCCAGGTTGACGATTGGGACCACACCGACGCCCAGGTCCACATACTTGGCCACATCCACATCGCCATGCACCACCATGCCGTGCAGGCCCTCATAGAACAGAAGATCGGTGCCCTCTTCGAGGGTTTCCCAGGGGGTGAACTCGCCCGGCTTCTGATCGCATCCAAGGCGGGCATTGTGCTCGGCAGCCTCCTCTTCACTGTGCAGGCAGTAGCGCTTGTTGCCTCCACCGGTCTCGCCATAGGTCTTGAACAGCTCTGCGATTTTGTCGAAATGGTTGGACTCAGGGCCAAAATGGCTTAGTCCCTCGGAAACCTTTTCTCGCATCTCCACTCGGGTATAGCGGTGAAAGCTGTCACCCTCGACAACGGCGGACTTGATACCGTCCCGGTAGAAGATATGCTCGAAAGCGCGCTTGACGGTTGTGGTGCCGGCGCCAGACGAACCGGTTACGGCGACCACGGGATGCTTTTTGGACATAGGTTTCTCCCTTCGCTAATTCGTTATATTGTGCTGTCCGGTCGGGCCTTCGCTGGGGCTGTTGTTTTCTCTCCGGACTGGGTTATGGGTAAAAAATCGGAGCCAACTATAACACGGAGTAGTCCGAAGACAACTCTCAGGCGCCCACCCGTGTTGGTAACGTTTTGGTTACACCTCAGTCGTTTATGGTGTCGCAAGGGTGCTCGCGGGGAGGCACCGCAAATGGACGCAAATCAGCGCGAATGAGAGATGAACCTAATTTTCAAAAAGATACTTTTGGTGTGAATTTGCGTTAATTAGTATCTATTTGTGGTTATTTGTGTCGAATTTCGGTTTTTCTTTCTAGTGGGGCGCTTTTCCTTCCCGTCCCGTCCAGGTGGCAGGTCGGGGGTGGAAAAATTCATCGCTCAAAACAGATTGGCATTCAGCCAGAGGTGCAGCAGGACGCTGGCGACGAAGCCCAGGGCGATAGCCGGGGTCCAGCGAAGGTGGGAAAAGAAGGTATATTTCCCCTTCGCCTGTCCCATCAGGGCGACACCGGCTGCCGATCCGATCGATAGCAGGCTGCCGCCTATACCCGCAGTCAGGGTGACCAGCAGCCACTGGCCAAGGGACATCTGCGGCTGCATGTTGAGCACCATCGTCATGGTGGGAATGTTTTCCAATACCGAGGAGGCGACGCCGATGGCGATATTCGCTGTTGTCGCACCCCACTGAACATAGAGCAGCTCGGATACCAAAGTAAGATAACCCAGATAGCCAAGGCCACTGACGCAGAGAATGATCCCACAGAGAAAAAGCAGGGTATCCCACTCCGAGCGGGCGACGCGCAGAAAGACGTCAAAGGGCTGCCTGCTTTCCACGACCACGGAGAAATCGGGGGATTCGGTGGTGGTGATCTTCTCGTCGCTGGGTTGATGGGTCTTTTTGAGAAAAAAACCGAAAAACTGCAGATAGGAGAGCCCGGTCATCATGCCGATGGCTGCGGGCAGCAACAGCTGTCCCTGGAAAAAGACCGCAGTGGCGATAGTCAGCAAAAACAGCCCCATGATGCCTTTCGCCCCCCGTCTCATCCGTATCTGTTCCAGGCTGTGGGAAAGACGTCCTTCAGGTAGTGCGTTGTGCATGATCGCCGCAGGGATCAGATAGCTGGCCAGGGAGGGGATGAACAGTGAGAAAAACGAGAAAAAGTCTACCCGCCCGGTGGTGCTGGCGATGTCCTGCTGCCAGACCATCAGCGTAGTGATGTCGCCAAACGGGCTGAACGCCCCACCCGCGTTGGACGCGAGTACCACATTGATGCAGTTGAGTGCGACGAAGCGCTTGTGGTCACGTTCCAGGTTCAATGCCACCGCTCCCATCAGCAATGCGGTGGAGAGGTTGTCGAGAAACGGGGATAGGAAGAAGGTCGTGATACCGATCGACCAGAAGAGATGTTTATAACTGTATTCGCGGGCGGCGACCCAGCTGCGCAGGGCCAGGAATACACGTCGTTCGGCCAGGGCGTTGATATAGGTCATCACCACCAGGATGAACAGCATCAGCTCGGCATATTGCAGCAGGCTGTGCCTGAGCGCCGCCTCGGCTGCATGTCCGCCGTCATGTTGATGGGCATACCATCCGATCAAGCCCCAGATGATCCCTCCTGCCAGCAGCACGGGTTTGGATTTACGCAGGTCCAGGAACTCTTCCAGGGTGACCGCTATCAGGGCAAAGGCGAATACCGCCAAGCTGAGAAATCCGACCCAGTGGACGCTCATGCTATAGCCACCGGCTGACATATGATCCGCCAATGCCGGGCCGGGCATGGTGCTGATAAATAATACAACCGCTGCAGTTAGTCTTTTCATATCGAAAGGTAGGACTAAGTGGTCGTTTGTATCTGGCTTCAACCTGTTATTGTATCGGGATTGGTCGACTCATCCCTTGGTATTTATCTCAGAAGCTTCCAGAGTTGATCCACAGATGGACCAGAATGCTGGCAGCATAACCCAATGCGATCACGGGGGTCCATTTGAGATGACCGAAAAATGTGTATTTGCCCCTTGCCTGGCCCATCAGTGCGACACCGGCCGCAGAGCCGATCGACAGCATCGAGCCTCCGACACCCGCGGTAAGGGTAACCAGCATCCATTGTCCCATGGACATATCCGGCATCATGGTGAGCACAGCGAACATCACCGGAATGTTGTCGACGATCGCCGATAGCAGGCCGACCATGATATTCGCCGGTGTGGCATTCATCGCCTGGGAGAGCTCCAGGGCGCTGCCCCATTGGGTATACATCACTTCGGAGACAACCGCGAGATAGCCGATAAAACCCAGGCCCCCCACACAGAGTACCACGCCGTAGAAGAAGAGCAGGGTATCCCACTCCGCACGGGCGACTCTGTTGAAGACATCGAAGGAGACCATGTCGCCCATCTGTCCGTCATGCTCCACTTCGATCGCATCCTCCCTGCTCAACTGCGGCTGATCCATATGGAAGGTCTTCTTCAGATAGAAACCGAAGAACTGGAGGTAGGCCAGCCCGGTCAGCATACCGATCACCGGAGGCATGCCGAGGAAGTTATGAAAGCCCACGGCGGTGATGATGGTTGCCAGGAAGAAGGCGATAATACGTTTCGCACCGCGTTTCATCTCGGCACCGTCGCCTCCTCCCTGGGGTTTCTCGTCGGGCACGGCGAAATGCATGATTACGGCTGGGACGAGCCAGTTTATCAGCGAGGGTACGAAGAGGGCGAAGAATGCCCAGAAATCGACGGGACCCTGAGGGGTGTCGATCGCTTTTTGCCATACCATCAGGGTCGTAATGTCGCCAAATGGACTGAATGCCCCACCGGCATTCGCCGCGACCACGATATTGATGCAGGCCAGGAGCGTGAATTTGGCATTGTCTCCGCCGACTGCCAGGACAACGGCACACATCAGCAGGGCGGTGGTCAGATTGTCGGCGACCGGGGATATGAAAAATGCCAGCACACCGGTGATCCAGAACAGTTTGCGGAACCCGAAACCTTTGCTGACCAGCCAGGAGCGAAGCTTTTCGAAGACATTGCGCTCATCCATGGCGTTGATGTAGGTCATGGCCACCAGGAGAAAGAGCATCAATTCGGCATATTCCAGGAGATTATGGCGCACCATCTCTTCGGCTGCATGAGGGACCCCATGTGAGTAGTAGTACCAGGCGATCAACCCCCATATCAGGCCGGCGGCCAGGATCACCGGTTTGGATTTTCTCAGATGGGTGAACTCCTCGGCCATCACCAACAGGTAAGCAACAGTGAAAATGCCAATAGCGGTAAAGCCGATCCAGTGGTTGGTGAGGTCAAAATGATCCCCATGTGCCGATGCTGCAGCGAAAGAGACGGATGGCATGAGGAGAGAGAGGAACGTGGTTGCAATAAATCTCACTGATGGGCCCCAAATAAATATTATCCATTGCTCATTATCTAACAGAGCCAGATTCTCTGTGATGGCAGCAGGCGGGTCAACTGTTTCCACCGGGTTCGTCCTATAGGTTGGGCATGACAAAGATTGGCGATTGTCAAGTGAAAAAAGTCACACTCCAGACGGTGTCTTGTCATAGGGACCGGTGCTACTTAAATGGGATAGTGATCCCAGGGAGGAAGCCTAAGAGAGGGTCTGCTAATGGATCGCCTGGGGAATGAAAAGGTCGGTCAAGAACACAGTTTGAATGAGCTCGTACTGACGAGAAACATACTTTTGGCGCATCTCTTTGCGTCCAAACTGGCACCCAGTGAGGTGTTGAAGTATGCGAGGAGATATTCCTCCATAACCCACTGGGAAGAACTGCTCTGTGCAGTGTTCAATCCCAACGCATCACGTTTGATGGCCGTGGTCAGTATTCGCCAGACTGATGGCTACAGCGGTATCCTGCGCCGGCACGGATCCATCGAGTACGTCAGGTTTTATGTCGATTGGCGAGATGGTAAGGGCCAACAGCCTGTCGGCCTGAGTCACTTCAAAGTCTGTGACTCCATAGAGGAGGGTGTAAAGCGTCAACTCCCAGTCTACCACCTTGCCTCCTGCAGCTTTGAAGGTGATCGCTACCTGCGCCTGCAGCAAAGAGGTGTCCAGCCGACAGTGAGAGCGGTGTTGTCATGGAACCATGTACCGGATATGGATATCGAGTTTATGCCGGTGTTCGGTAACCATGTGGACTCGCAAATCAGCATCGACTCGCAGCAGGAGTTGGTCACCCTGTTCAGTACTACCGAGGATTTATCGGTAAGCTCCATGTCGAGGCTTGGATACCGGCCTTCGACCTTTGTTCAAGCCGCTGTTCAGTAACAACCGGCAGTACTGCTCGCAGCACCTCGCATCCAACAGCAATCCTGCCCATATTGAATTATCAAATCATCAGTGTGACAAGTGAAAATGTCACACATTCAAGGTGTCTCATTCGATACTTCAAGCAAGCCACAATCTGAAATCATATATCCCATGGAGGATCCAGATATGCAGTCGCAGTCACTGGTTTCCCATATGGCTTTCCCGCGGGGGTGATGGAAGGCCAAGTAGATAAAAGACAAATAACGGTTTCGGAGCGAGGGTATCAGTTATGAGCACTGTACATGACTCAGTTTCACAGCACTATAACAATGATTATCACCTGGATCAGATCGATACAACCGATTCGCTAGGTGCCATCAATCCGCTCACATCAATCAGTGGCGGTTTGATATTCAGCCAGATGGTTGTCTCCAGGCAGACCAGCCACGAGCCATTCGGTAAAAGACAATTCGATATCTTTATGAGTTTGTTGATTCTCGTAATTATGAGCCCGGTGATGCTCACCACCATGGCTTTGATATGGCTCAGCACGTTCGGACGTGATCCTGTTTTCTACCGTCAGCTTCGAGTCGGTTATAAAGGCAGGGAGTTCTATGTATTGAAATTCAGGAGTATGCGGGTCGATGCGGAAAAAAACGGGCCACAAATGGCGGGTGTGAATGATATGCGTGTTACCCGGATTGGTCGGATCATTCGCATGACCAGAATCGATGAGCTGCCCCAGATACTGAATGTTCTCAAAGGGGAGATGAGTCTGGTTGGACCGCGTCCGGAAAGGCCGGAGTTTGTCTCGGGTTTTCAAAATAAGATTCACGGCTATACGCTCAGGCATCAGGTGAAACCAGGTATCACCGGGTGGGCACAGGTGTGCTATCCCTATGGTGAGACAGTCGAGGATGCAGCCAACAAACTCTATTTCGATCTCAACTACATTCGTCGAAACAGCCTTTGGCTGGATATCCAGATCCTTTTCCAGACCATCCCTGTCGTTCTGACCGGACATGGGGCGAGGTAGTGGAGGCGATAGCAGATGTGGAAATCAGCTGATAGAGAACTGTATATAGATATGCGCAGCGATGTCGATATCATGCAATCGGGGGCACTGAATAATGTCGATGCGCGCATCTCCTATGTCGGTTGTGATATGGATGAGTGGAGCGACCTCTACAAGACTTTTCTAAACCCGGCAAATAATCTGTTTCTGCACAGTGTCAATGAATTGGTGATGGATCATGGCTTGAACAGGGCCAACGCCATTCGTCTCGTGAGTTCATCATATCGACGCGGACTTCTGGCAGCCAATATCCTCTCAGTCGCAGGTTATGGCAATGTGGTTATCGAGGTCGGCAGGCAGCGTGATTGTGCTTATGTTCCGACGGCTATCGTCAATGACAGGAATTGTAACTGTGTGTGGGATGATGAGCGCCAGTTGACGAATGCTATCAGCCTGCATGAAGGGGGCTGGCTGCACTAGAGTGCCCACTAGTCAATCAGGTGTTTTCTTGACTTCCTGCGCTCCCGGTACTGCTCCACGTAGTACAGGCTGGGTCCGTCTTCAGGGTGCTCCTGCAGGATACGCTTGAATTTGACATAGGCCGATTCCCGCTCGCCGCGTGTCCATTCACTCAAGGCTTGCGCGAAATTTTCATGGAGTTTGCGCAGTCGTGGTGTGGCCTCATCACTCATGGCGGCAATTTCGAATATCGTGACCGGTAGTTGTTTGCCGGCGACGACGAATTGTCCCACTTCCCGGGTTTCTATGCCGCTAAGACCATCGGCAACCGTGCTTGATGCCAGAATCGCTGTGCCCAACAGTTTGTTGAGATTCTCGATCCGAGATGTTGTGTTCACCATATCGCCAACCGCTCTGTATTCAAAATGGTCTATGGCGCCGACATGACTCATGACCAATTCACCGGCATGCAGCCCGATTCGGGTGAAAAGCTTCGGTTCCAGATCGGATTGTTGCAGTGACCTGTTGATTTCCAATCCGGCTTCACAGGCCAGTTGGTGCAGCGAATGGTCCGGCTCAGTGGATGGCCAGATCGCAAGCATCGCATCACCAACGACATCCGAAACCACGCCATCTCTGATTCTCACTGGCTTGAACAGGATCTCGTAGTAGCGTTTGAGATAGGTCTGCAGTTCCATGGGATCCATGTTTTCTGCAAATTCAGTGTAGCTTTGCGCATCAGTCGCCAGGCAGACACCGAATGCCGAACTGGTTTCCGTCATTGGATCTTTTTTGTGTTGCGCCAGGTGATCGATGACATCTCCGGGCAGGTAGTATCCGAACAGCTCGCGCAAGCGCTCCTTGCTGCTGCGCATCCGGCGATAGTGCAAAGTCTGGCTAAGGATGAGTGCAAAGGGTGTTTGCAGTGCGAGCGGTATGAACCAGGGTAGCCAGATGTTTTGCTGGGTAAACAGCGTGTAAACCAGCAACAGATAGAGAACTGAGACGAACAATCCCATGAAGATGCTGCGCAGTCCTGCCAGCCATCGGAACAACAGGGTTATACCCAGGCCATATCCGAGCAGAAGTATTGCCAGATTGCGGCTGCTCAATGGAGCAAGCGTCTCCATGGCAAGCAGATTGGCAAATGCCGTGGCTGCGATTTCCACGCCGCTCAGGTCGAGGCCATTGGGTTGGGAATAGACGGTGTAGAAACCGTCCCTCTGTCTTGGTTGGTAAGTTCCTGCATATCCGATGAAGGCAACCTTGCCCTTGAGATCGGCGATTTGTCCGGGGGGGGCGCCGAGTATCGCCTGTATCGGTATCGTGGGGATGCTCCCGGGCGGACCGTAAAAGTTGATATACGGGTGTGAGGGACCGGTATAGAGACTCAGCAGTGCCCGCAGTCGCTCTCTTTGTTGTTCGGATTCAGCTAATGAGCGGGATGCTGTGAAGGCTTTAGTCAAGCGCTCCTGAAGCGAAGCATCGCTGCGTATTCGGTTTACTGTCTGTAGCAGTGACTGCCAGTCATCCGCCAAGCCGTTCCCATCGCCTGAAGAGCTCAGCAACCGCCTGAGATGACTGCCATCAGGGTCGGCGAACTGCTGCAATGCAGTCGCCGGCAGGGACATCAGTCCGTTTTCACCGGTGAATGTCCAGAAGCGGCTGACCCTGACGGGTATTTTCGGGAGTACGAACGGGGCGATGCCGACAGCCGCCTCGGCAAGTTGTTCAGTGGGTGGTATCAATCTTTCAATTTCCACCTGTGTCCGGTCATTGGCGACACGTTGTTGCTCCAGGTAGGCTACGAGGAGGACATTTCCCGCACGAAGCATAGCCTCCGCCATAGATTCGTTTTCACTGGGGCGACGTGGTTTTTTGAAGAAGATGTCGAAAGCAATGACCGCGATGCCCGCTTCCGTCAGGTGGTCGATCAGGCGGGTGTGGAGCGAACGCGGCCATTCGGGAATCTCTTCGCCCAGTCCGAGTTGCTCCGCGGTCTGGCCATTGATAGAGACGATGACGACTTGAGGGGGCGGTGGTCGTTGACCGCGTATCTCAAACAGCAGGCTCAGGCCTATGCTCTCCTCCCAGGTTGCGCTGCCTGGGGTGTAACTGATCACAATCCCGAACAGCCCGATGATCAGGCCCAGGCCGGCTGAACGAAAAACGGTGTCAAGCTTCATCCGCTATCCACCGCTGCGAAAGGGGCCAGCGTCGTCCATTTTGCAACACTCTTCATTGATTTCAACCTGTTAGGCCGCCATTTTTCTGTTAAAGTCTGATATGGTGTCTCTCTAGTGTGGTGTTTCACGATCAAGTGATTGCTCGGGTTGTGGCTGTAAGCCGGCATAGGGATAGTCAATTACTTCCAAATGTTTTTAGTATTGAGTATATAATAAGCCTATGATTGAAAACGTCTCCATCTTCAGCGGCATGGCTCCAAGCGATCTCGCCGTGATCGAGCAGCGCATGGTTCGCCGGACCTACCCAAGAAATACCATTATCCTCTCCGAAGGGGACAATAGCGATTCTCTATATGTCATTCTCAGCGGCAGGGTGAAAGTCTATCTCAATGATGAGAACGGTAAAGAGGCTATCATCAACTACCAGGATGCGGGCGAGTATTTCGGAGAGCTCTCTCTTATTGACGACTACAAACGATCCGCGTCAATCATGACCATGGTCAAGTCCACCATGGCGATCATGTCCAAGCAGGCGTTTCATCAAGTCTTGAAGAGCAACCCGGATATTGCGATTCACCTGTTGAAGGATATGGTACATAGGGTGAGAACCCTGACTGATGAGGTCAAGAGCCTTGCGCTCTCGGATGTCTACGGACGCTTGAGCAAGACCCTGATGAGCCTGGCCATTGAGCGAGACGGCGCGCTGGTTATCGAAGGGCATGTCACCCAGCAGGAGCTGGCGAACCGAATAGGTGCTTCGCGTGAGATGGTGTGTCGCATTTTCAAGGATCTTGTCAAAGGTGGATACATCACCACCAGTTCCAACCAGTTCACCATCAACAAACAACTGCCTGCGCGCTATTGAACCTCACTTTCGGCAAAACAGTTCAGGAAGCCGATATCAGTCAGTGGCCTGTGGCTGATTGCGTTGATTTGCAGGCTTCTGGAATGGCGACTATTGTAGTTGCCTGACTGGCGCTAACCAGGACGGTTATTGTTCCCCTTGATCAATAGTTCGCAGCTTCTCTGTGAATAATTCACTACCGTCAGATCAGTGAAAGGTTAAACTTTAAACATGCAACGGTTGTTCAGCATGCGAATGTTTGAAGCCACAACATCCGGGGCATAGTCATACAACAAAGGGTATTGCCTCTCTTTTGGGTAGCACTCTCCGGTGATACGGAGAGTGTTTTTTTATGTCGTCTCCGGGCAGGGAAACCCGACTCCGGGATTCAGGATCTGGTGCGGATCGAATTGCTGTTTTATGGCGCGCATCAGGTTTAGCGAGACGGGGTCGATTTCCTGGTCCACGAACTGGCGCTTGACCACACCGACGCCGTGCTCTCCCGACAGTGTTCCTCCCAGGCTCAGTACCAGTTCGAACAGTGATTTCAGGCAATACTCACCCGCCTGGAGCTGTTTCGGGTCATCCGGGTCCAGCAACAGATTGACATGGATATTGCCATTGCCTGCGTGCCCGAAGTTCACGATGGTGATACCGCTCTCCTGCGAGAGCTTCTGCAGGGATTCGATCAGCTTGGGCATGCGCGATACCGGGACAACGATATCTTCGTTGATTTTCTTTGGTGCTATGTTTCTCAACGCAGGGGAGAGGGCCTTGCGTGTCTTCCAAAGCCGCGCGATCTCCTCCTGTGTATCCGCTGTATGGATCTCCAGCAGGCCATCCACCTTTGCCGCATCGGCTAATGCGATAGCATCCTGTTTGATGCAATGTTCGGCTCCGTCGACCTCGATCATCAGCAGCGCACCCACCCGGCTGTCGAGCTGCAGATCGGAAAATCCCCTGATCATTTGCAAGGCTGTGCCGTCCATGAATTCCAATGCACAGGGGACGACCGGTTGCCGCATGATCGAGGAGACGGCATTCGCTGCGCTGTGAATGTCCCTGTAGTTGGCTTGCAGGGTTCGCTTGGCCTGGGGTTTGGGGGTGAGCTTGAGCACCGCTTCGGTAATGATCGCCAGCGTGCCTTCCGAGCCGATCAGCAGGCGGGTGAGGTCATAACCCACTACCCCTTTGGTCGTCCTCACGCCGGTTTTGATGGTGTCACCACGACCGGTCACAGCCTTCAGGCCGAGGGTGTTCTCGCGAGGTGTCCCATATTTTACGGCCCGCGGGCCCGCGGAGTTATATGCCAGATTGCCACCGATGGTGCAGACAGCCGCGCTGGATGGGTCGGGTGGCCAGAAAAAGCCCTCTTCGGCGACACGATCCTGAAGCTGTTTGTTGGTGACGCCGGGTTGGACCCTCACCAGCCGGTTGTCCGTATCAACCTCGAGGATACGGTTCATGCGTTCAAGAGAGAGCACGATACCACCCTGTTGGGGCACTGTTGCGCCGGTGGTGCCGGTCCCTTTGCCCCTGGCGATCAACGGGATCCGATGTTGGTGGCAGAGTTGGGCGATGGCGGCTATCTGTTCGTGTTCATGGGCAAACGCCACCGCCTCGGGTGTCGCCTGAAGACGGCTGTTGTCATAGCCGTATGGCAGACAGTCGGCAGGATCGGTGAAAAGCCCCTGCTCGCCGACAACCGCCTTGAGTTGCCGGATCAGGTTGCTGTCGAGTCGGGTGTCCAATGCTCAGATATACTCGAACACTCGCACCACGCGGCGAACACCACTGATATGTCTGACCACATCGGTAACGGCGTCCGCCTCCTTTTTGTTGATCAAACCCATGAGAAACACCGCGCCCCGTTCGGTTACCACCTTGACTCTCAGGGGATCGAAGTCCGATAGTCTGATCTTGGCCAGCTTGAGTTTGACCTCGGTGGTCAAAGCGGCATCGCGACTGTTCTCGACCAGGGTCGACGCGCTGCCGATCTCGATTTCGTTGACCACGCGCCGCACCCGGTCGATGTTCGAGACGATTTGTTCGGCCTTACTGCGCAGTCCCTCATCGGCCGCCTGTCCCGTCAGCAGAACGACCAGGTTGTAACTGGTGATATGAATGCTGCTTTGTTGTTCGAATTTTGAATCTTTTGCCAGTAAATCGTAGGCCTTGAGCTCGATGCTCTGGTCCTCCACGACTGTCCCCGCAGTGCGTCTGTCATGGGCCACTGCCGCGGTGGCGGCGGCCCCACCGACAACGGCTGCCGCACAGCCTTGCAGAATCAGCGCGGTAATGCAGATGGAGAACAGTGATACGAATTTGTTTTGCATGACCTTCCTCTGAGAATTATAGGATCTTGATTGGATTGGTTAGTTTCCAAGTAGCTGAAAATCAACGAGATCACAGAGACAGTGAATAATCAGCAGATGAGTCTCCTGGATTCGTGCCGTGACATCCGATGGAACGCGGATTTCGACATCTCCGTCGACCAGGAGTTTCACCAGCTCACCGCCATCGCGACCTGACAGGGCGACCACGTTCATGTCCCGTTCGTGGGCTGACTCGATGGCACGATTGACATTGCTTGAATTGCCACTGGTGGAAATCGCCAGCAAAAGGTCATTCGGCTGACCGAGGGCCTCCACCTGCCTGGAAAAGATGGTGGAGAAATCCGCGTCGTTCGCTATCGAGGTAACCGTTGAGCTATCAGTGGTGAGAGCGATAGCAGGCAGTCCGGGGCGCTCCCGCTCGTATCGGTTGAGCATCTCCGAAGAGAAATGCTGGGCATCGCCTGCAGAGCCCCCATTACCGCAACTGAGTATTTTATTGCCTTCGAGCAGACGGTTGAATATCAGTTCGGCGGCATCGGAAATGGCGTTCGTCAACAGCGGCAGCGCATCCATCTTGGTCTGAATGCTCTGATTGAACAGCAATTGGATTCGCTTTGTATTTGACATCTTCGCTGCACCTTGGCTTTGCATCATTTAGTTACCAGGCGACCTGAATCGCATTCTTTATCCACTCGATGGGCGCGGATCCACAGCCATTGAGTGCAATGATGTCAAATCGGCAGGCGCTATCGATACGTTTCAATTGGAGATAACGACTTGCGGTAGCTATGAGCTTACGCTGTTTTCTGACAGTTACCGTCTCCAATGCCCGGCCATAGTCGTTCAGTTGACGAAACCGGACTTCCACGAAGACCAGTGTATCGGCATCTTTCATCACCAGATCTATCTCCCCCGTCTTGCAGCGAAAGTTGCGCTCATGCAGCCGCAGCCCCTGACTTTGCAGGAAGTGGAGTGCCTGCTGTTCCGCCTGTTGCCCGGTCTCCAGGTGCTTGGCGATCATTGTATCGGGTCCGCTGGGGGGGGGGTATGATCGGTAACGGGGGGCAGCTCGCCGCCAGGCATAGGTGCGGTGTCCGAAGGCTGTGGATCGAAGGTGGACTGTTCACTGTTGCCGAAGCGGCCGAGGCGGGGGGCGTAGCCGCTGATCATCGCCAATCCATTCTCCATCTCCGCCCAGGCAAGGAGCCTGTGCAACCGGTTCTTGTCATCCAGGTAGAGGGTACCGCTCTTACCGCTGAACATGCGGTCGGGCTGAGTCTGTAATTGCTGGAGCTGTATCAGCAGGTTGTAGCTGTCAATTCCCATGGCATAGAGTCGTGCGTAGCGCCCTTTGACCTCGGGCATCAGCCGTTCCAGGGATTGCCGCGACAAGGGTCCCTGCTGATTCTCATCAAACAACCAGGGCGTGTCGATAAAACTGATGTTGCCCAAATCCCTGTCCAGCTCTTTGTGAGCCACGCCGGTGTAGATATGGGAGGTGGAGAGAATCGGGAGATTTCCCGCATGATAGAACTTGAGTTGTGGGCTCAGTTGCCTGGCTTTCTGTGGGCGGGCGCCGAGAAATATAAAGTCGGCATCCTTTCGGGCACGGGTTTCCGACTCCAGCTTGCGTCCCAGCAGCTTCACCAGTGCATGCTGCCTGGCTTCGCTCTCATTGATATTGAGCAGCATTCGAATCGGTGTGGAGAAATCGTTTTCAGCGGCATTGTAGTGTTGCTGTTCCATCACCCTGCCTCCCAGGGTGATCCAGCGTTCGCGAAAACTGTTGGCGAGGCGCTCGCCCCACTGTCCCGAGGGAGTCAGTATCAGAGCTGTGCGGTGGCCTTCCAGCCAGGCGCGCTCCGCAACCTGTCGTGCCTCATCCTCCGGTGCGAGCCCGAACTGAAACAGGTTCGGATGGCTGAGTTCGGGATCATCAACCTGGTTCAGCGCCAAAATGGGGTAATCGAGGTGCTCCAGCCCCAACAGCATCCTGACTGCATCCTTGTCGAGGGGACCGACGATCATTTTCGCACCTTGAAGGATGGCCCGCTGATAGATGTGCAGCGTCTCTTTCAATTCCGAACTGTCATAGAAATGCAGGCTGGGTCGCAGGGCCACCGGTTGTTGATACCAGGCCGCCATGAATCCATCCCGCACCGCCGCCGCCACCTTGGCATAGGGTCCGCTTCGCGGAAGCAGGATGGCGATGTGATCTTCGCTGCTCAACCCCCGTTGTTCAAGGTAGCCGGCGAGCAGGCTCTGTAGTGCAGGGTGTTGTGGGAAACGCTCCCGCCATGCCGCCAGCTGATTGCTCAGCTCCGTCGGATCGGCGGTTTGCAGTTTGATGATCTTCGCCAGTTCCATCCAGCCGATCAGAGTGGCGGGTGGCGGCGGCTGCAGCATGGTGAGTGCGGTATCGGTCATGCTGCTCAGGGTCTGTACCAGGAGCTGTTGTGATGCCAGTCGGGCCGTCTCATCCTCCTCGAACAGCAGATCGAGGACGTCGAGCTCGCGGGCACTTTCAAGCAGATTTCCCGAGAGGCGGAATATTTCCGCCATGTTTCGGTGATAGTGGCGACGCAGAATCAGCGGGGCATCCTGACCGGGTGCGGGTTCCATCAGGTCGAGTGCCTTTTCGATGTCACCCTCGGATACCGCGATTTCGGTGCGCAGCATACGCCATTTCAGGGTGAAATCAGGGTCGCCGTCAAAACTCTTGAGCTGTTCCACCAGTTGATGGCTTCTAGTCGGGTCATCCGACTTGAGCCAGTATTCGGCCGCTTCCAGCAGCAGCCATTCGCGCTGTGGCGTGATGCTCTCGGCTGCCAGTGTCTCCAGGCGTTGTGCGGCCGCGGCAAAATCGCCGGTCTCCAGCATCAGATCGATCTGCAGCCTGATATGCGGCGGCAGTTCCAGGGGTTCGTAGGACGCCACCTTCGGTGCGGTCGTGCAACCCCCCAGCGCCAGGAGCAATAGGAGAGGTAACAGCAATAGGAGCCGATCAATTTGCATGGTTAGATATCTATGGCAGGATGGTGTGTCCATTTTACATCAGGAACTGTTGTGTCAAAGGGTGTACTTTACGTTGTTGCCACACCGATCGGCAATCTCGAGGATATTTCCCGTCGTGCGCTGGAGACGTTAAAGCGAGTCGATCTCATTGCCGCTGAGGATACACGGCATACCAGGCCGTTGCTGAAACACTTCGGTATCGATACACCACTGCGCGCATTTCACCAATATAACGAACATCAACGGCTGGAGCAGTTGTTGCAGTCACTCGAGGCGGGGCAGTCGATCGCTCTGGTCTGCGACGCGGGTACGCCGCTGATCAGTGATCCGGGTTTTCCACTGGTCAGGGAGCTGGTGCTTCGGGGTGGGCGGGTGGTCCCGGTGCCCGGCGCCAGTGCGCTCATCTGCGCACTCTCCGTGGCCGGACTTCCCAGCGACCGGTTTCTGTTCGTCGGTTTTCCCCCTCGCCAGGCCCGCCAGAGAGTTACCTGGCTGCAGGCCCTTGCGGACGAGGTATCAACGCTGGTGTTTTATGAATCGAGTCACCGCGTGGTCGAATCCCTGTCCGCCATGAGCCAGGTGTTCGGCCCCGACAGGGAAGGGGTCATAGCACGAGAGCTGACCAAGCTGCACGAAACCTTTCTGAGGGGTAGCCTGGCGGAGCTGCTCGAGACTCTGCGCTGCGATGATGACCAGCGCAAAGGTGAGTTCGTGATTCTTCTCAGGGGTGCCGATGAGCGGTCCGGGGAGCGCATCGAGATCGATATTGAACAGATGTTGATCACGCTACTGGCGGAACTACCTCTCAAACAGGCCGTCTCAATAGCATCCAGGATATCAGGGGTGAAAAAAAATACTCTTTATAAACAAGCGCTTGAGATAGTAGACTCCTAAGTTGTGATGTGTTGCCAGGTAATTTTCGCAATATATATAATAATTAGGTGTGACTATTGTTCATTCGTTATCGTGTCGCCATGAAAAGAGTGCATATTCTGACAATTCTATTGCTTGCTTCAGGGTCATCGGGCCTGCAAGCGGCCAATGAACTGGAATTTACCCCCTTTAGCGGACACAGATTCGGAGGTTCCTTCGAATTCGACTCAAACGCCAGCCAGTTCGAGCTCGATAGCTCTGCCGATTGGGGTTTCACCATCAGCCAGTCCACCTCCGATTCGGCACGGTACGAGTTTCTCTACAGCCATCAGGACACTTCCCTGGCGGACACCACCGATCCGAACAACGCCTTCGGCCTGGATGTTCACTATATTCATCTGGGCGGCACTGTGGATGTCCGTTCACTCAACAGCCACGAAGAGAAGATCACTCCTTACATTACCGGCGGTCTCGGGATGACCTTCATGAATCCCACACGCAGGGATTACAATGACGAGACCCGGTTTTCACTCAGCGTGGGGGGCGGTTTGAAATGGTATCCCACGCAAAGGCTGGGTATCCGCTTCGAGATGCGGGGATACAGCACCCTGATCGATTCCAATGAAACCCTCTTCTGCGATGCTGGATGCAATCTGCACATCGAGGGCGATACCTTTCCCCAGTTCGAAACCAATCTGGGTCTGATTTTCAGCTTCTGACAATAGGCACCGGAACCTGCTCAGTTTTGGGTTATGAGTGGATGTGCTCATTGCACTCACGGTTTTTATATACTCCTCTCCCCTCGAAGGCTGTTGTAAAAGCGGGACGCGAATACGTGCAAATGGTTTTCAGTCCGCAAATGAACGCTAATAAACGCAAATTTGATTATTTAGTCACCCTCTAACGTTGCGAGGTGCCTGGGGGTTGTCTTTCGCAGAAGCGGCAGGGATGTAGCGTTTGTCCCCGTCAGTATACCCCAAGGGCACTTCCTTCGGGCGCAAGGACGTACTGTTGGGGCGTCGGAGAGAGACAACCCCCAGGCGCCGGTGGTAAGAACAATATATGCAGTGCCGCCTTCACATGGCCGGGCATGATGGATATGAGAGTCAACAGGCCCTAAGAAAAAACCCTCTCGGTTCTCGAGAGGGTCTTCTGAATCCGCGCCTTCGCGGCGTCTCAGTGCCTTAGTGAGTCACCTCGATGCGTTTTGGCTGCTTCTCTGGAATCTTGGGGATGATGATTTCAATGACACCATCCTTGCCGCTTGCCTCGACAGCCTCCGCATTTGTGTTGTCAGGCAGTGAGAAACGACGATAGAAGATACCATGGGAGCGCTCGATGCGTTTGAAGTTTTCTCTCTCTTCGGTCTCTTCAAACTTGCGCTCACCGCGGATCGTCAGGACACCATTTTCCATGGTAACTTCGACATCATCGGGTTTCACGCCCGGGATATCGGCTCGAATGACATACCTGGTGTCCTCTTCCTTGATATCGACCGCAGGCGCCCACTCGCCTCCTACCACGCGAGAGGTATCGTCTTCCCGATGCAGGAGCGGGTGGAACGCACGGTCGAGTTCCTGACGCCAATCTTCCAATGAACGCCATGGGTCATAACGTGTGATGTTCATGACTTACCTCCTTAAAAAACTACCCGTTCCTACTATAAATATGGGCCCGAAGGGGGGGATTTTCAACTCCCTCGAGCCCAGGTAGGCAGCTTGTCTTGAGTTTTCTAACTTATTGTTATATATAAATAAAAATTCACAAATTCATAAATACCCGACTAGATCGTTAAAGAACTCCTTGTCATAGCCGATACCAGCAGAACACTGTTACTCGAAGGGGCGGGAGGCGCCAAGTGGAGAGATTAAGTATAAAAAAGGCCTTCTGGGCTTTCGCTGCGATTTCATCCCTGTTGACTATCGCGCTACTCGCGCTGAATTACGATAAAGCAGCCGGCCTTGATCGTATTCTGGGTTCGATGGCGCTCTATGCTGTGGTTGAAATCGTGCTCGCCTTCATTATCGGCAGGCATTTCGCCCAACGTGCGGAACTCCTCGTCAATGCGCTGAATCAGATGGCCGATGGAGATTTGAGTAGAAAACTCAAGTTGAGCGGACGCGATGATTTCGCCTGGCTTGCCTACGAGTATGACAGTGCGCGCAAGTCCCTGGTCAAACTGGTAACCGATCTTTCGCAACATGCGGCCAATGTCTCCGACTACGCCTCCAACCTTGCAGGCGCCTCTCAGGAGATCTCCCATAGCACCAGGAAACAGAGCGAAGCCGCCTCATCCATCGCGGCAGCGATCGAAGAGATGGCGGCGAGCGCCAATCATGTGGCCGACAATGCCCAGCAGGCCCATCTCCTGACCAGCGAAGCGGGCAAGGCCTCGCAGGCGGGTACGGGGGTGATCGGCAAGGTGGTGGAGGAGGTGACCAACATCGCCCGGGCAGTGCAGGAATCATCCGATGCGATCGAGGAACTGGGCAATCAATCGGAGCAGATCCGCTCAATCATCAAGGTGATCAACGATGTCGCCGAGCAGACCAATCTACTCGCCCTGAATGCCGCCATCGAGGCGGCGCGAGCCGGTGAGCAGGGCCGGGGTTTTGCCGTAGTGGCGGATGAGGTTCGCAAGCTGGCGGAGCGCACCGCCGCGTCGACGAAAGAGATCGCGAACATGATAGAAGCCATCAGCAGCGGTACCTCGCTGGCCGTGAAAAGTATGCAGCAGGGTGTTGTCAAGGTCGAGAGCGGTGTGAATCTGGCGCAGGAGGCCGGAACCGCGATCACCTCCATCGACCAGCACACTCAGCGGGTGGTGGCGACCGTCAGCGACATCACGACCGCGGTCAATGAACAACGCAACGCCACCAACGAGATCGCCCGCCATGTGGAGCAGATCGCCCAGATGGCTGAGAGCAATACCGCTGCGACCCAGGACACGGGCGATACCGCCAGTCAGCTCTCCATGCTGTCGAATGAGCTGCAGGCGTCGATTGCCCGCTTTCGGATTTGATGTCCAAAGCCGGTGCTATGCATGGCTGCCGCTAGCCGGGCAGCCCCGGACTACCTGCCACCATCGGCCCGGTGTCTCCGTCGGCGCGGCTTCTGACTCGCTCTCAGCGCCACTTTGGGCGCTGGTTTATGCTTGCCATTCCCCTTGTTTGCCGCCGCGTTCGCAACCTTCCCCTTATCCGGCTGCCAGGTCGGTACCAGATGGCGCTTACCGTTACCGATGAGGTCGGTGCGGCCCATCCGCGTCAGCGTCTCGCGCAGCAGAGGCCAGTTCTCCGGGGCGTGGTAGCGCAGGAAGGCTTTGTGCAGGCGGCGCTGTTTCAGCCCGCGTACCACGCTCACCCGCTCGCTGTCGCGCGAGACCCGTTTCAGCGGATTGCGGCCAGTGTGGTACATGGCCGAGGCGATCGCCAGCGGCGTGGGCAGGAAGGCCTGCACCTGATCGGGACGAAAACCGTTGCGTTTCAGCCATAGGGCAAGGTTGAGCATATCCTCGTCGCTGGTGCCCGGGTGGGCAGCGATGAAGTAGGGGATCAGGTACTGCTCTTTGCCCGCCTCTGTGGAGTATTTGTCGAACAGCTGCTTGAAGCGGTCGTAGCTGTCGATGCCCGGCTTCATCATCTTGTCCAAGGGAGCTGTTTCGGTGTGCTCAGGGGCGATCTTCAGGTAGCCTCCGACATGGTGTGTTGCCAGCTCACGGATATACTCCGGCGAGCGCACCGCCAGGTCGTAGCGCAGCCCCGACGCGACAAAGACCCGCTTGATCCCGGGCAGGGCGCGGGTGCGCCGGTAGAGCCGGATCAGCGGCTGGTGGTCGGTGTTGAGATTCTTGCAGATGTCGGGATAGACGCAGGAGAGCCGGCGGCAGGACGACTCGATCTTTTTCTCCTGGCAGGCAAGGCGGTACATATTGGCGGTGGGGCCGCCCAGGTCGGAGATATTGCCGGTGAAGCCGGGCACCTGGTCGCGGATCGCCTCTACCTCGCGTACCACCGAATCCTCCGATCGGCTCTGGATGATACGCCCCTCGTGCTCTGTGATAGAGCAGAAGGTGCAGCCGCCAAAGCAGCCGCGCATGATGTTGACCGAGAAGCGGATCATCTCCCAGGCCGGGTTGCGGGCCTCGCCATAGGCAGGGTGGGGCCGCCGTGAATAGGGCAGCTCGTAGACCCGGTCAAGCTCCTCGGTTGTGAGCGGGAGCGGCGGCGGGTTTAGCCAGGCATCGCGCTTGCCGTGGCGCTGAACAAGGGCACGGGCGTTGCCCGGATTGGTCTCCAGATGGAAGACCCGGGAGGCATGGGCGTAGAGGACCTCATCCTCGACGACCTGGTCATAGGAGGGGAGCCGTACAACCGTGCGGGTCCGATCGAGCTGGCGCGGCCGCTGATGGGGCGTGAAACGCACCATTTTGGTATCGCAGCCGGGCTCCGACTGATAGGGATCCGGGTGGTGTGCCCTGGGACCGGGATCGTCGAGATGGGTGGAGTCGATCTCGCTCCATCCCACGGGCAGCCCCTGGCGCATAAAGCCGGTGCCCCTGATGTCGGTGATATCGTCGATCTTCTCTCCTGCGGCCAGGCGATGGGACAGCTCGACGATGGCCCGCTCGGCGTTGCCGTAGATCAGCATATCCGCCTTGGAATCGGGCAGCACCGAGCGCCGAACCTTGTCCGACCAGTAGTCGTAGTGGGCGATGCGGCGCAGGCTCGCCTCGATGCCGCCGATGATCACCGGTACCCCTTTGAAGGCTTCGCGGGCCCGTTGGGCATAGACGATCACCGAGCGGTCGGGGCGTCTGCCCGCCTCACCGTTCGGGGTGTAGGCATCGTCGCTGCGGATGCGCCGGTCGGCGGTATAGCGGTTGACCATCGAGTCCATGTTGCCGGCGGTGACCCCGAAGAAGAGGTTGGGCCGGCCCAGCTCGCGGAAGGCTTCCGCGCTGCTCCAGTCGGGCTGGGCGATGATCCCCACGCGAAATCCCTGGGACTCCAGCAGCCGTCCGATCAGCGCCATGCCGAAGCTGGGGTGGTCCACATAGGCATCGCCGGTGACGATGATGATGTCGCAGCTATCCCAGCCGAGCTCGTCCATCTCGGCGCGGCTCATGGGCAGCACCGGGGCCACGCCGAAGCGGGCGGCCCAGTAGGGTCGGTGGGAAAAGAGGGAGGCGGGTTGGGGCATAGGGGGGATTATAACCTGAATCGGCGACCGTACTCAGTTGTGAGTTTGAGATGCTGCTGTTGACTACTGATGTCTTGCC
>JBNKLI010000014.1:0-75506 GCA_050292275.1 Candidatus Thiodiazotropha sp. | reverse complement strand
GGCCTGTATTGCTATGAGCGGTTGTCGTTTGGTCGGCTGGATCGGAAATCTGATTGAACAGGATATGGCAGCTCAGTCGGGTAATCTCGACACCCTCAATAGCAGGCTTATAGCTCCTTGCCTGGGTGTGGTTCCCTGGTTAGAAGAGGTATCACCGATGGCCGTCGCAGAACATCTCGATGTCAACCATCTTTTGTAACTATGTGAAGGAATGCATCGCATCGCTATGCAAGCCGTTTATGATGGCGCAGGGTAACGCGGTATGTTTGCCGTGAACATTCGTATATATTATTAGCCTGGCGAGCAGATGGATGATGTTCAGCGTGTCGAGGCGGGGATTGAACAGATGAAAGAACTCATCGGAAAACTGCTCAGCAGCACCACTCGACTCATCAATCGAATCGCATGGCTCTATCATCCCCAGACTTTGCGCGAGAAAGGCTGGATCTGGGGGAGCGGCCTCGGGGTGGTCACTCTCATTGTCGTACTTTTCATGCTCGGCCTCTACTGGAGCGGCGTGCCCGAGCCCTTCGATGTGCGCGACAATACCCGCGGCATGCTCGAAGAGATGGCCCTTGAGCCAGTCACCGGCTCCTACACCACTGCTACCCTCGTTTCCGTCATCGAGACCCTGCTGGAAAAACCCGGCGGCTACCTGAGTAACGACATCATGCCGCCCAGCGTCTTTCTCGACAACATCCCCAATTGGGAGTTCGGTGCCCTGACCCAGGCCCGGGATCTGGCACGCTCGCTGCGCAACGACATGAGTCGCTCCCAATCCCAATCCCTGGAGAACAAGGACCTCGCCATCGCCGAACCCCAGTTCAACTACAGCAACGATTCCTGGATCTTCCCCTCAACCGAAGGGGAGTACCATACCGGGCTGGAGGCACTGAAACGCTATCTCAACGGTCTTTCGCGCCAGGGGGAGACAAGGACACAGTTCTTCGCCCGTGCTGACAATCTGCGTGACTGGCTTGCGGTGGTGGAGAAGCGACTTGGAAGTCTTTCCCAACGTTTGAGTGCCAGTGTCGGACAGGAACGGATCAATACGGACCTGGCCGGCGACCCTGCCGCCGCGCAGTCCACCGCCACTTCCGAGCATGTAAGGGTCCAGACTCCCTGGCTGGAAATCGATGATGTCTTCTTCGAGGCCCGGGGCACCACCTGGGCGCTGACACATTTTCTTTCTGCAGTGGAGATCGATTTTCAGGACATTCTGCGCAAGAAGAACGCACTGGTGAGCCTGCGTCAGATCATTCGCGAACTGGAGGCCACCCAGGGCCCGATCAGCAGTCCTGTGGTATTGAATGGCAGCGGACTGGGTATCTTCGCCAACTACTCGCTGGTCATGGCCTCATACATATCCCGCGCCAATGCGGCGGTAATCGATCTGAGAAATCTGCTGAGCCAGGGATAAGAGCCCCGGATTGAATATCGTGCATTGCAAGCCGTCCATGGCTTTATCAGCCAGAAGATATTACGCGCACCATTCGAAGCCACGATACTACTGTTTGTAAAACCCCTGCTGCAGAAGATCATAATCCAGCACAAGTTTTTTCCCCTCTGCGCCGGATAGAAATTTGAAATTGTCGCTATGAAAGAAATGGCAGCTGCCAGGCTCGGCAGATACTCTGTAGGCTTGAACGATATTGTGTGGGCCGCCCACAGCGACGGCTACCGTGTGTTCACCCGGCTCAACCTCGTATGCGACAAATGAACTGGACTCGACCTTCGCTTGCGGATCTCCATCGAGTCCAACCCGCACCATTCCCAATGTATATAGTCTTCTCGTGATATATATCCGGGAAAGATTATTTGCAATATCGAAATTCCGTGCCTCATTCTGTAGCTCGTCATGATCCATATCAGTCGCATACTGTTTAAAATGCGCACTTGATTTTGGGACTATGGTCTTAACCAGGCACTCTTTGTGTCCGCATCTTATATCGTCTTTTGTAAAGTCCGCGACGCAGGTTTCTATCGGAATTGGCTTGGGTTCCTCTACCGGCTGATCGCCAGCCGCGCCTTTTCCTGATGACCATATCTTGAACATCCCGGCATTGAGGCAATAGGTGGTTCCGGGTTGTGCCTGCAACAGAATCTTCCTGTCACTGTCCGCGATGCCCAGCGAATACCTCCCGGCGGGAATATCATACAATTCCGCAGTGCGATATCCGATCAATGGTTCGGCTGAACCACTATCGCCTTGCATCTCCATTCTGATGGCATGCCCCTCGAAGAAGGTCTTTTCAGGCCAGTATAGAACGATCCTCGCATCAGCGCTGCCGACTGGCTGCAATTCAGCGTATCGCTTTGCCATCCTGGGGTAACCCTCAACAACGACCCCATAGATCATATTCTGCGCGCAACCGGAAAGAGACAGACTCAGGAATAATCCAGACAGAAGAATCAATCGTCTTGTGATTGTCATATTCAACTCCTTGAAATCACGTTACTACGGCCATGCAACGATATCACCTGTCAAAAACAAAAAAAACAGTGTAGAGAATACCCATGGCAGATTGCCGAGCACTGATCAGCATGCCATCCACACTGGATTAATCTATAATCACCCGGATTCCCGTCATATATTCAGAGAAAATACATGGCTGATTCACTCAACAAACTGTGGCTCAAGGGAAAGGCGGAAGAGGATATCTATTTCGCCAAGCGGGACCGCGAACTGATCGCGGCGTTGAGGAAAAAGAAACTGTGTAAACAACTCGATGATTGTGACAAGAAATCGCGGAAACTGGCAAAGAAATACGAGGACCGGTTCGAAAATATCGCTGAGGAGCACGGTGAAAAACCGAAAAGAATGCGCAAGGAGCTGAGCAAACTCGTGGGCAAGATCAAGAAATCCTTCTCCAGCGCGAAGAAGCCCTAGTGGGCCACACCCTCATGCACAGCCATGAGAAGAGCTTTGCGAGAATCATGGAATCATATCACTGCTGTCCCGTTAACTTTAGTAGTCATCGACGTAACCATTTAACAAAACTGGATCATTTCTAACTACAGCTGTTTGAGACATCAAAAACGAAAACGAGCGTCCCTTCTCCCTTCGGGAGAAGGACAGGATGAGGGGATTGGAAAATCAAGCCGTTTGGCGGTTCAGGGTAACCAGATCACCCCGGCGGATTTCCGTGCAGGTGACATACCATATGACCTGAGAATGGATACAAAGTCCTGCAGCGCCTCGATCCCGCTTGTCTCCGCCTGGGCACACCATTGGCTCAGGGCTTCGAGACGCTTTTCATGGCTTGACGCCTGTTGCTCCCAGATCTCCTGCAGTTTCAATTTGAATTGATAGACCCTCTCCAGGGCTGCATTGCCTTCGAGGACTTCTTTGAGTCGCATAAGATCGCTATCGCTGAGGAGCACGCTGTCGAGGCGCACCAGACGCTGGGCGCTGCGATAGAGCCGTCGCAACGGACGATCGGCGCGCCTGATCTCATCGCGAAATACCGGCTTGAGGACCTTGCGCCGATAGTCGCTGAGGAGTTGCAACCGGTTGACCGTGAGTGCCTTGATCGCATCCACGTCGAGTTGGGGACGTTCGGTGACAATGGCGCGTTTCGGCGCTATTTTGAGCACCTGCGCAAGACCGAACAGAACGAACAGTTTGATGTAGAACCATCCGAGATCGATCTCCCACCAGCGGTTCGACAGCTTCGCCGAACTGGCGAATGCATGGTGATTGTTATGCAGTTCCTCACCACCGATGAAAACACCCCAGGGAATGATATTGGTCGACGCATTGGGGATTTCGAAATTGCGATAGCCCCAGCAGTGCCCGATGCCATTGATCACGCCTGCCGCCCAGAAGGGTATCCAGATCATCTGTATCGCCCAAACCGTCAGCCCCGCCGGGCCGAGCAGTACCAGTTCGACAATAAGCAGCAATACGATACCCAGATAGTTGTGGCGTTTATAGAGATATCTCTCCAGCCAGTCATCCGGGGTGCCCCGACCATACCGCGCCAGGGTTTCGGAATTTCCCGCCTCTTGCTGATAGAGCTCCGCACCCTGCCACAACACCCTGCCCAAGCCCTTGGTCTGCGGGCTGTGAGGATCGTTTTCGGTTTCGCACATCGCATGGTGTTTTCGATGAATCGCTACCCATTCCCGGGTCACCATACCGGTGGTCAACCACAGCCAGAAACGGAAGAAATGGCTCAGCGCCGGATGTATCTCCAGGGCCCTGTGGGCTTGATAGCGGTGTAGAAAGATCGTCACCGATAGGATGGTGACATGGGTGAGAAGCAGTGTCAGAAAAACAAAACCGGAAAGCGATAAATCGAATAAACCATTGAGTATCATGAATAACCTGCTGGCATCAGTGATGGCGACCAGGGGAAAAGGGGCAGTGACCCAGGGAACCCCGATTCGAGCACGGATTGTCGCCGGATGATGCGTGCGGCGAGATTATCAACCAGAGTATATACGCAATTCACGGATTGCACACACCTGCAGCCTGCCAACTGCCGGTTTGTTGTTCACTGCAACAATTTTCAACAACAAGTCAGGTTAATGAGAGCAGTGCGGATACCAGCATCCTTGAATCGTAGTAGGGTGCGCTACGGGCGGTGACGAGCGGCGTATCGATAAGCTGGATATCGAGTTCGCGTAGCAGCTTGGCTGAGAGTTTCGAGGGATACTTACCGTTTTTCGAGTCGAGGAGTATAAAATCCAGCACGCGCCCTTTGAGATTGCCTCTCCCGCCCTCCTCCAGATAGTGCATCAGCTGTCGAACGGTATCATTCAGGTTCATTCCCAACTGTTCCGGATCAACACCTAGATTCGGCACATAGACCTTGGAACAGTGGTTTTCCGCTATCGAGGCACCGACGCCTCGAGGCAGCAGGTTTGCCACCAGGCTGGAGTAAAAACTGCCTGGAGGATAGACGATCAGTTCCGCTTTCTGAATCAGCTTGTGATTCTTTTTACGCAAGTGCGATTCGACCGGCATGTACTTATCCAACCTTGCCGAGAGCGATAGACGCTTTACTGGACTCTGTAGAGGTGCAACCTCCTTGCCGGTGATCAAATGCTGGCCGATGACCCGGCTGCCGTCTTCCAACTCTGCGCAGAGATGAAAGTTGTCGTTCACCACCGCACGTACCAATCCCTGTACTCCTCCCAGCTTTTCGAAAAGAAAGATGACCGGATCGAGATGTTCATGATTATTGAGATAACCACCGGTGAGAACCAGATTACCGATGCTGGCCCCACGCAGATCGAACTTCGCCGGCATGGCGTCATAAAAATATCCCATGTGATTGCGGATGATGCGCCGAATCGGATTGCTCACCGGGTCAACCAGCGGATGTCTGCCGCTTATCATTGATTCCAGCTGACGCAGCAGATCACTCCTTTTTGCTGTCAGGGAAAAACGGTGAGTCAACAGCTCATAGACCTCTGGATGCCCGGTCACAGTCTCATCCGCCAAAGCAACGAGTCGGCTGCGCAGATCACCGATAGATGGCATGTCGAACGCCTGCCGCAACTTTGCGGAGCTGCCGCCTGAATCGAAGGGAGTTACCAGATGAATTGAATTATGGGTGTAATTTTTCAACACCCGGCTCACCCCGTTGAGGGCGCTGCCACCACTGAAAAAGAGTATTCTTGGACCGAGTTCAGGACTTTTCTGATAGCGACTGATGCGCAGCGGATCGGGAATGCGGGCTGCACGGGTTATAATGATTCTGCTCATAAAGCGTCTATTCGCACTATTGTCGTTTGCAGAGCACGGTATCTTCTACGAGGCTTCATCATTGAATAAGCGAAAAGACGCACGATTCCCCCCCCCAGGACGACCCTAAGTATAGTATGGAATGGGTGTTATGAAAGATTCCCGGCAGATGACCGAACGGCCTTGTCTCCGGCACCGGCTTTGTGCAGTATGTTGTTGTCGTTATCCACTCACTGAAACATTCGATGAAGTACTGAGAATATGCAACAACATCCCCTGACACCATCAATGAAACGCTTCAATGAAGCCTTGATCCGAGGGGCAATCTGGGCATTCATTGGCCTGCTGTATGCGATGTTGTTCGTCTTCATCGCCGCATTCGCCAGCCATTGGCGCCTTCCCATCGATCCTAACCTGTTCGCCGGTGTACTTGCAGGCACCCTCGGCGCCCTGATCTACAGCAGTATGCGACTTGCTGTTTTGATGACGACCATCATCTCTCCCTTCTCCATCTTCTACTTCATTCTCTCCGAACACCCGATCGATCTGCATCTCCTGTTGATACTGGTCTCTATTCTGGGTGCAGTGGTCGGCGCCCTTTACGGTATCTTCTCCATGGGCTCGAGGGTCAATCGCGCGGATGCCAAAACATTGGCTGGATTCAGTGCCGGCTGGCTGGCTTCGCTCGCCTATCTGCTGGTCAACAGCGCGGCGGGCCCGATCCCGATCGCCATGGCTGTGGCCCTGCTCTGCCCGTTTACCGGCATACTCTATGTCGCCATGGTTCCCGGTTTCATCAAACTCTACGACAATCTGCTGCCGCCGGTGGGAGACGGCCTGATGGTGGGGGTCGGGGTGTCCGGTTTTATCGCGCTCTGTTTCTTTGTGATGATCGGCACCATCGATGACAGTGTGGCCGGCGACCTCACAGCCGCCCTCGATGTGATTCGCGAGAATCTGCCGGGGGCAGTCGCGGGAGGCATTATCGGCGCGGGTCTGGCCGGTATCGCATCGGGGCTTCTTTTGACCGACTGGCAGGATCTGTAGCTATACGCGGACTGATCATGATGGGGCTAATCAGGAAATAAACTGGCGTAAGCCGACCTACCAGTCCGAGTGGACGAAACCCCATTCCGGATGGTCCAGGCGCTCATAGGTGTGCGCGCCAAAGGCATCGCGCTGCGCCTGGATCAGGTTTTGCGGCAGACGCTCGCTGCGGTAGCTATCGAAATAGTTCAGGCAGGCACTCATCACCGGAGTCGGGATACCGGCGGTGGCGCAGAAGCCGATAACACGCCGCCAGGCGCCCTGGAGCATCTGCAACTGATTTCCCAATGAAGGATCGAGCATCAGGTTTTTCGGTTTGGTGTCATTTGCATAGGCTTCACGTATGGGATCGAGCAGACGCGCCCTGATGATGCACCCCCCTTTCCAGATACGTGCCGTCTCCGCCAGGTCGATCGACCACTGATAGCGCTGCGATGCGCTTTGAATCAGATCCAATCCCTGGGCATAGGCGGTGATCCGTGAGGCATAGAGGGCGCCCTGGAGATCTGCAAGCATGGCTTGGGGGTCGGTACTGGCTTCGAATGCCGGACCCTTGATCAGCCCCGATGCCACCATTCGTTGATCCTTCAGCCCGGAGAGCAGTCGCGCATCCACGGCGGCACTGATACCCGGCACCGCCACACCCTGGTCCAGGGCAGCCTGCACGGTCCAGCGCCCGGTTCCCTTCTGCCCCGCCTTGTCCATCACCAGACTCAAGAGTGGACGTTGCGTATCCCGGTCCACGACCTGCATCACCTGGGCCGTCAGTTCCACCAGGAACGACTCCAACGGCCCCCGGTTCCAGTGCTCGAACAGTTCGCCCATTTCGCCCTCGCTCAGACCCAGCCCCCGATGCATCAGGTCGTAGACTTCGGCCAGCAGCTGCATGTCCGCATACTCGATGCCGTTGTGCACCATCTTGACAAAATGGCCGGCGCCATCCGGTCCCACATGAGTGACACAGGCACCCGCCTCGGTCTGCGCGGTAATCGCCTCGAAGACCGCGCGCACCTCTGCATAGGCATCCCTGGATCCCCCCGGCATCATCGAGGGACCGTGGCGCGCTCCCTGCTCGCCTCCGGAGATGCCGACACCGACGAAATGGAGCCCCTTTTCGCGCAGATAACGTTCCCGGCGCCTGGTATCCTCAAACCAGGAGTTGCCACCATCCATAATGATGTCTCCAGGCTCCAGCAGCGGGATCAACTGTTCGATCACCTGGTCCACCGGCTCACCCGCCTTTATCATCAGCAGGATGCGCCTTGGCCTTTCCAGCAGACCGATAAAACGCTCCATCTGCGGATCACCGCCCAGGCGCTTATCGGGATTTTCCTCCAGAAACTCGGTGATCGCCGCGCTACGCCGGTTCCATACCGCCACGGGAAATCCCTTCTCGAGCATATTCAGCGCCAGGTTGCGTCCCATTACACCCAACCCGATTAGGCCGATATGAAACTGCATCTGTTCAGGCATTGTTCATTCCCATAAGTCGTGGTTGTTTGAATCTACTCAGCCCTTGGTGGTTGCATCCCGCACCCAGTGCTTAGTTCGGTTGTTTAACCAAAATCCTAAAAACCCAAACGCTGGTCTTGCGGTAGTGAGCGCGCCGCCTCGCTGTCCATCAACCAGTCCCCATGGAGGGCAAGCACCGCCGGGACGCTGCGATTGACCAGTGCATTGCGCACTGCATCTGCCTTCTCCTCGCCCTGGACCAGAACCAGAAGATGCCTTGCGCTCTGGATGACAGGCGGCGTGATGGTCAATCTTTGCAGCGGCGGTTTGCTGGCGATCGCCGGCATCACACGCCGACGCTCTTCATCCAGGGCGACCGAACCGGGGAAGATCGATGCCGTATGGCCATCGTCACCCACGCCCAGAAGAAGAATGTCGATTCGCTCCGGCAGCACCAGTTCATATACCTGCGCTGCCTTGTCGGGTTGTTCCTCGCCACACATGCGGTAGACATTCATACCATCGGGACGATCGCCATGCGGAAACAGACTGTTCATAACCGTCGAGTAGTTGCTTTCCGGTGTATTCAGCGGCACGCAGCGCTCATCGCCGAAGTAGAGGTTGATGCGCGACCAGGGTAGATCTTCGCGCTCTGCCAGGCGTTGATAGACAGGAAGCGGTGTCGCCCCACCGGCCAACATCAGATTGCAGCGCTGCGATGACTCCAGCACCTGTTGGATCTTGTTGAAGATCCAGCGTTCGGCCTGTTCGGCGAATTCTTTTTGATCGACAATGAAACGCTCCATCAGCTGATCTCCCGCCATTGACGGCTGTATCGGTCCATTATTTTTTCGGCCTCCACAGGGCCTTCGCTGCCCTCGGCATAGAAAACGGGCTGTCGTTTCTCATCCATTTCCCAGCTATTGAGTATGGGAGTCACGAAGCGCCAGGCGAACTCCACTTCATCGCGTCTTGCAAACAGTGTGGCATCCCCTTTAACCGCATCCAGCAAGAGTCTTTCGTAGGCGTCCTTGATCGGATGCATGTAGGTCTCGGAGTAGCTGAAGTCCATCTCCACGGAACCCACCTCCATCTCTCCCCCCGGACGTTTACTGGTAATTTTGAGCGCCATTCCCTCATCTGGCTGGATCCGGATGGTCAATACGTTGGGTTCCAGATCCTGGCATACATCATCACGCCCGAAAAGACACAGGGGCACAGGACGGAAGACCACGGAGATCTCCGTCAAGCGCTGTGCCAGATGCTTGCCGACGCGAAGAAAAAAAGGAACGCCCTGCCATCGCCAGTTGTCGATGAAGCATTTGATGGCGGTGTATGTGGGGGTTCTCGAACGAGGATCCACGTTCTCCTCGTCGCAATAGCCCCGGTACTGGCCGAACACCACATTATCGGCCACCTCTTGAGGTGAAAACTGTCGCAGCCCGCGCAATACCTCCACCCGCTTGTCGCGTATATCGTCGGCGGCGAATGAGACGGGCGGCTCCATGGCGCACAGGGACAGGACCTGAAGCAAATGACTCTGAACCATATCCCGCAGCACGCCGGTCTTGTCATAAAACCTTCCCCGCCCCTCGACACCAATCGATTCGGCAGCGGTGATCTGAATATGGTCGATGTACTTACGGTTCCACAGGGGTTCGAATATGGTATTCCCCAGACGGGCAACCAGGATGTTCTGTACCGTCTCCTTGCCCAGATAGTGGTCTATCCGATAGACCTGATCCTCTTGCAACACTTCGGCGACGATCCTGTTCAGGTCAATCGCGGATTCAAGGTCGCGGCCATAGGGCTTTTCCATGATAATCCTTGTCCAGGGCGCTTCGGCGCCTCCAGGCTGAAGCAGACCGGCCTCGCTCAGGCGGTGCAGTATAACAGGCGCGGCAGAGGGAGGAGTGGCCAGATAGAACAGCCGGTTTCCGACACTTCCGATCTCCTCTTCGAGAGACTCCAATGCGCCACGCAGGGCGATATAACCCTCAGGATCTTCGAAATTTCCCTCGACATAGCGGATAAGCCGGCTGAAGGTCCGCCACACCGACTCATCGATGGGCTGCGATCGGGAATAACTGTTGAGCCCCGTAAAAAGCATTTCACGGTATTGGGCATCGGTTTGCGGGCTGCGGCTGTAGCCTATCACGGCAAAATGTTCACCCAGCGCCTCTTCTCGCACCAGGTTATAGAGTGCGGGTATCAGTTTACGCTTGGTTAAATCTCCCGCGGCACCGAAAATCACCAGGACACACGGTTCCAGGCGATCAGCCTGAAGAAACAGCTCGCTCGCGTGGATGCGTCGATGTGCCGAAAAACCGGTAATTGTCATAGCTTCCACCATTGGATAATTGTTGTTATTTCGCATGCAAATAAAAACATGTTCAATACAAGATCCTATGTGTACAACAATCCCCGATTGCTGCGAACAGAAAATTCAAACCCTGGACTGCGAGTATGGCAAGCAACTTGATAACATGGCGAAAAGAATATTGATGCTGCAGCTATGAAGAATTCAGTGTAGCTCGCATTTAAAAATCTTCGCAAATCCGTTGTATAATTACCCCACTCTAACAAGTAGAGATGAACGAAACGATTTTCATATCATCACTGTCTTATATATTCTGATTGGTTTCTGTTATAAAAACTAAAACAAGGTTACAGCTGGGGTTAATATGAGCCATGGAGCATAAGTCTGGCGTGAATAACGCCGGATAGCTACGGGTATATATAATCACCTCAACTGTCTATCAATCAATGATTTTTCGTCGCATCACAGAATACTTGAACACAGTTTCTCTCTTTCTTTTAAGATTACCGCAGGATTAACACATTGCATCAAGATATCAAAATTGGCGTGTTCGTCGACGCCGAAAACGTTCGTTACAATGGCGGATACCAATTGCGCTACGACATCCTTAGGATGTTCGCATCGCGTTATGGAGGCTCCCTGCTCAGACTCAACACCTACATCGCCTTCGATCAGGAACGTGCCAAGGAAGACCCTGAATATCGACGACGCGCAATGACTTACCAGCAGATGGTCAGGGAGTTCGGCTGGAAGGTCATTGTCAAGAATGTCCGCCGCTACACGGATGAAGAGGGCAATGTCACCACCAAGGCAAATGCCGACCTGGATATGGCGGTTGATGCCATGCTGCAATCGGACAAACTCGATCTTCTGCTGTTGGTCACCGGTGACGGGGACTTTCTACAGGTGGTCACCGCCCTGCAGGATCGGGGCTGTCGTGTCGAACTACTCGGTTTCCGCAATGTCTCTCAGGAATTACGTAGACTTGTCGACGATTACTATTCGGGTTTTCTGATCCCCGATCTGTTGCCGATCTCTTATGAACCTCGCAATGAGTGGGGCGAGCCGGGATCCTGTGTCCGCGGCGTCTGCGCCAAATGGTTTCCGGAGAAAGGCTATGGTTTTTTGCGCTTCCTGAAAAAAATCGACCCCAATCTCTGGATCATCGATCCACGCCAGGAGAACTCCCCTTACGAAAGCGTCTTTTGCCATGCCAATGAACTGGCTGACGAGGTCACCGACGATGTCATGTCGAACCGGGATTCGATCCTCGAATTCTATATACAGGAGAGCGACAAGGACGAAGGCTATGTGGCAAACAACGTCCGTCTGGTACCCAGCTTCGGCGGCTCGGGACTCTAGTTTCAGAGTTCAGTACAGGATTCGTGACAGTTTCCGTAGCCACGGAAACTGTTGTGCCTGAAACACGCTTTGAACTCCGAATCGCGAGTCAGATTAGTCCAAAATGGTTCGATAGCCTCTGGCTGTGTCCGCGGCTCTGATTATGGTGCCTCCCCGCAAGCAAAAACTTCCTTTTTCCCGATCGGCGAAATAGAGCTTCAACGACTCCTTGATCACCGCAAAGGCAAGGTGGTCCCATGGAATCTCGCGGGCATCGAAAAGTCTGACTTCCAGACTCTCCTCGCCCGCCGCAAAGTCGAGGTCGAGCAGACGGCTGCGAAACAACAGATAGACCTGGTTTATGTGTGGAAGATTGAAGAGTGTATAGAGTCCTTCGATTTCAACCCGGGCACAGGCCTCCTCCAGGGTTTCACGGGCGGCACCCTGCTGGCTGGTCTCACCGTTTTCCATGAATCCAGCCGGTACCGTCCATAAACCGTAGCGCGGTTCAATGGCCCGTCGACACAACAGAATCCGCTGCTCCCACTCAGGTATGCAGCCGACAACTATCTTTGGATTCTGATAATGCACGGTGCTGCAGCTAGCGCAGACATGTCGTGGTCTGTTATCGCCTTCGGGAATTTTGACCTCGAGCTGTGCACCACAATCACTGCAATAATTCATCTTCTTTGACCCTGACACATCAGTGAGTATTGTCACCGATTGCTTGAAGCGACGTCCAGGGGTAATTCCTGCAGAACGGTGTCGCCTCGGCATAGGTTATAGCAAGCTGGCATCACCATTTCCTGATATGATGTCTGACCCTTTCAAGAGCCCAATCCCAGGATTTCAAGGAGTCAACGCATAAGATGTCGGTACAGACCCCGGAGGCCAATCTCGATGAAGCCATAGCCGCCATTGACCTAGGGTCAAACAGCTTTCACCTGATTGTCGCCCGGGTTATCGAGGGCCATCTGCAAATCATCGATCGCATGAAGGAGTCGGTCAGGCTTGGCGAGGGCCTGACAGCGGATAAGCGGCTTGAGCCTCATGTGGCTGAGCGTGCCCTTGAGTGTCTGCGCAGATATGCACAACGTCTGCGTCCCCTGCCCGTGGAGAATATTCGCGTCGTCGGCACCAACACCATGCGCCAGATCCATACAGATGACAACTTTCACGGCCTGGCGGAAAAAGCTCTGTTGCATCCGATAGAGATCATCGCCGGACGCGAAGAGGCACGGCTGATCTATCTCGGCGTGGCCCATGGACTGGCGGCGGGCGATGAGACGCGCCTGGTCGTCGATATCGGCGGCGGCAGCACGGAGTTGATCATCGGCCAGGGCTATCACCCTCTGGAGCGAGAAAGCCTGCACATGGGTTGTGTCGGCATAACCCGCAGGTTTTTCGCCGACGGCAGGATCACTCCCCAGGCGATGCGTGACGCTGAACTTGCCTGCAGCCTGGAACTGCGGCCGGTGAGATATGAATTCAGGGATGGTGACTGGTCCCGGGCGATCGGCAGCTCGGGCAGCATCAAATCGATCGCTAATGCCATCCTGCAGCAGGGGTGGAGTGAAACCGGCATCTGCTGTGAATCCCTGGAGCGGCTGAAACGGGCGGTTATCGATGCGGGCAGCATCGATAAACTCTCCCTGAAAGGCGTCTCGGAAGAGAGAAGACCGGTTTTTGTCGGCGGTCTGGCCGTGCTCTCGGCGATCTTCGAACAGATCGGTATCGAGCATATGGAAGTCTCCTCCGAGGCACTACGCGAAGGCCTGATCTATGACATGGTCGGACGCAGCCTCCACGAGGATACCCGTGAGCGAACCTTGAAAACCCTGATGCGTCGCTATGACGTGGACCAGGAACAGGCGGAGCGTGTGGAAAAAACGGCACTTGCGCTTCTTGAGCAGGCGAAAAGGCCCTGGGATCTCCATGATCCACGCTATTGCGCAATGCTCTCCTGGGCAGCCAAAGTGCATGAAATAGGGCTGACCGTATCCCATAGCCAATTTCAGAAACATGGCGCCTACCTGCTGGAGAAATCCGACCTCTCCGGTTTCTCTCTGCAGGAGCAGCGGGTGCTCGCGGCCTTGGTCAGGGGGCATAGGCGAAAATTTCCCGGCAGCGTGTTCGATACCCTCCCCACCGAGGTGGTGAACTGCACCAAACAGCTCTGCATCCTGCTTCGACTCTCAGTACTGACCCATCGCGCAAGGTCCTCCGCCGCCAAGCCCTTACCCCGCCTCGAGGTGGAGGAGAACAGGATTTCCCTGGTATTTGCCGAATCCTGGCTCGCTCACCACCCCCTGACCCGCAAGGAGCTGGAGCAGGAGGCCGTATATCTGGAGTCGGCGAACTATCTGCTCAGGTTCTCCTGAAGCAGCGGATGCAGCGCACCCAGCATCGCCTCGATGCCGGAGCCATGAGCCATTCTGCGTACCAGCCTGCCCTGTTTATCGATTATGTATGTGTCCGCCGTATGATCTACGACATAGGGCTTATCCCTCTTCTTATCGGGGATATGGTAGGCACCGCCGTAACGTATGAGGATCTCGTCGATCTCGCTTTTACTGCCGGTAAGGCCGAGCAGCGAAGGGTGGAAGTACTCCACGTACTCTTTCAAGCGCTGCGGGGTGTCACGATCCGGATCGACACTCACAAAAAGGGGTTGTATCTGATCCCGCTCGGCGGCATCCATTTCGGCCAGTGTTGAACTGATCATTGCAAGGTTGGTTGGGCAGATATCGGGACACCAAGTATAGCCGAAGTAGAGAAGCACGACCTTGCCCCGGTAATCACTCAGACTGACTGGTCCGCGATAGGAGATCAGGGTAAAGTCCCCGCCCTCTGGCTGTGACCCGGCTATTTGATTGGTTGCGTTGCGATTCTCTTCGGCTAGCGGATGCCAGAAAAAGAGCAACCATATGAGCACGCCCCCCGCAATCGCGATGGCCGCGTAAAGACCTGATCTCTGCATTGATTTCCCGAATGACAAATTCGAATTACGTCTCCGATATGCCATGATGCATTGGATCTATGCCTCAATCATTGACATATGGCAAACCATGGCGATCCCTCGATGAGATTATTACTGCTGCGCTGATGGTTCCCGGGTTTCTCCAGTTATCAGCTGCAGGCTCTTGTCGACAAGCTGGGTATACTCCTGGAGCAGGGACAATAGCAGACTGTCCTCCTCGCTATACACCGTACTCTCGTCCTTTTCCTGATTCGATGCAGCGTACTTTTTTTCGAGGCGTTGCGTCACGTGCGACAGACCTTGACCCAGGGTTGCGGCCTTTCGCCGAATATCGTCCACCAGGAAGTGGGCCCTCACGGGATTAACACGGTCGGTATTGTGCATCACAATCAGTCGTTCGATGTCTCTTTGCGCCTTTTCGATACTGACCTCGATATTGTGAATCTCCCTGACTGCAAACTTCATGCTGGTACGTACGCTTCTCAATTGCGTACGCAGCTGTGGCGCCAGCTTTTCCATCGCAGTCAGGTTTTTGCCCAGACTCTGGAGTGCGGTCTCGTTGAGTGCTTCGAACTCGGCTCCATGGGCGCTCTGCAAGCCGCCGATGGCTGTTGCCAGGATAGGAATCAGACACACATGGCGTACTCTCAACAGAATACTTTTGAAATGCGCTATTGAGAAAATCATCGCTCCATCCAAAGTCACTTCATATTTCAGCCAAATCCCCTTTGTTTTCCAGCCATTTTTTACGATCGGACGCCCGTTTCTTGGCGAGCATCATATCCATGACTTTATTTGTGTTATCTCCATGTTCGATGGTCAACTGAATCAGCCGACGGGTATCCGGGTGGATAGTCGTCTCCCGTAATTGTAGCGGATTCATCTCACCCAGGCCCTTGAACCTTTGAACATTGACCTTGCCGCGTAGCTTTTCCGCTTCGATTCGATCCATCACACCCTGTTTTTCCGAATCGTCCAAGGCATAAAAGACCTGCTTGCCCACATCGATCCTGTAGAGCGGCGGCATTGCGATATAGACATGCCCCTGTTCCACCAGTTGCTTGAAATGCCTCAGAAACAAGGCGCACAACAGGGTAGCGATATGCAACCCATCCGAGTCCGCATCGGCCAGAATACAGATCTTGCCGAATCTCAGGTTCGACAGATCGCTGCTACCGGGCTCCACGCCAATGGCGACCGATATATCGTGCACTTCCTGTGAAGCCAGCACATCGCCATGCTCGACCTCCCAGGTATTGAGGATCTTGCCGCGCAGCGGCATGATCGCCTGAAACTCCCTGTCGCGCGCCTGTTTTGCCGACCCTCCGGCAGAATCACCCTCGACCAGAAACAGCTCGCTGCGGCTCGGATCAACCGTACTGCAATCGGCCAGTTTTCCTGGGAGCGCCGGACCCTGGGTAACCTTCTTTCTGGCAACCTTGCGTCCCGCACGCATCCGGCTCTGCGCAGAGGTGATCGCCATCTCGGCAATCTGTTCGCCCACGTCCGTATGCTGATTCAGCCACAGACTGAATGAGTCCTTGACCACCCCTGAAACAAAGGCGGCGCACTCTCTTGAAGATAGACGCTCTTTGGTCTGGCCGGAGAATTGAGGGTCCTGTATTTTGACCGAGAGCACATAGCTGACCCGACTCCACACATCCTCGGGGGTCAGCTTGACACCCCGGGGAAGCAGGTTCCTGAATTCGCAAAACTCTCTGACGGCGTCCGTGAGGCCTGTTCGCAGACCGTTCACATGGGTTCCACCCTGGGATGTGGGAATCAGATTGACATAACTCTCGGTTATCTGCTCCCCCCCCTCCGGCAGCCAGAGTACCGCCCAGGCAGCAGTTTCGGTATTACCCGACATCTCGCCGACGAATGCCTGCTGCGGTATCTTCTCCACCCCTTGCAGGGCGTCCAGCAGATAGTCCCGTAATCCGTCTTCGTAGACCCAGGCCTCCTTCTCGCCGCTCTTCTCGTCAAAGAAGGTAACCTTGAGCCCCGGACTGAGCACCGCCTTTGCCCTGAGCACATGACGCAGCTGGCGGGTGGAAAAACGAGCCGAATCAAAATAGCTTGCATCCGGCCAGAAGCGCACGCGGGTGCCGGTATTGTTACGACCTACCTTGCCCACAACCTCCAGGTCGGAGACCTTGTGGCCGCCGGCAAAGGCCATGTTGTACTCTTTGCCATCGCGGCGCACCCACACCTCAAGGTGTTTGGAGAGGGCATTGACTACGGACACACCGACCCCATGCAGGCCACCGGAAAAGCGGTAGCTTTTATTGGAAAACTTGCCGCCGGCATGCAGTTTGGTCAGGATCACCTCGACGCCAGGCACGCCCTGCTGGGGGTGGATGTCAACAGGCATGCCGCGACCATCATCCACCACCTCCAGGGACCCATCCTTGAACAGAGTGACCTCGATCGACTTTGCATGACCGGCGACAGCCTCGTCCACACTGTTGTCGATAACCTCCTGGGCGAGATGATTGGGGCGGGAAGTATCGGTGTACATCCCCGGTCGCTTGCGGACCGGTTCCAGTCCGCTCAGGACTTCGATATCTGAAGCGTCGTAACTGCGACTCATTCTTAACTCTATCGACCTCTCCAAATGGTTTTCAAACGCGGGGAGTTTACACATCTGGAAGAGAGCTGGCGAGTCTTGCCTATCGCTTCGACGCTATCACTCCAAGACGGCCCGATCTGTCATCAACATTGACCGACCCATGAGGGGTAGGTTAGTTTACCCGTTGGGCCGCCGCTAGCGATTAAAGCCTTTTTATTGTGATTAAGAAAGTGCCGAGAAAACAGAAAACCCCCTCCTTTGAAGAGGCGATGAAGGAGCTGGAAAGCCTGATAGAGTCTCTGGAACAGGGCGATTTGTCCCTTGAGGATTCATTGAAATCGTTTGAACGAGGCGTGGTCCTGACCCGAATCTGCCAGGCTTCGCTGCAGGATGCCGAACAGAAAATCCGCATTCTCAACGGCGAAAGCCAGACATCAGACCTTGTCCCCTTCACCGATGGCAATGAATAACGACCTGCAGGCATTCACTCTCAAATGCCAGCAGCGCGTCGAACAGGCACTGGAGCGACTCCTTCCCCCCGCCGCGACCCACCCCACACGGCTGCACGAGGCGATGCGATACGCTACTCTCAATGGCGGCAAACGGATCCGTCCCATGCTCGTATATGGTGCGGGACAGGCCCTGGACGTTGCCTGGGAAAGACTCGATACACCTGCCAGCGCGGTCGAACTGATCCATGCCTACTCCCTGGTGCATGATGATCTCCCCGCGATGGACGATGACGATCTGAGACGTAACCAGCCCACCTGTCACCGCGCCTACGATGAAGCGACAGCAATCCTGGTTGGCGATGCCCTGCAGTCCCTGGCCTTCAAGACCATCTGTTGCGATCCCTGCATGGAGGCTGAACCTCAGATAAGGCTATCCATGGTCGAGACCCTGGCACGCGCCAGCGGATCGCGCGGCATGGCGGGGGGGCAGGCCATCGATCTGGAGGCGGTGGGCAGGGAGCTCAACCTGGCAGAGCTGGAAAATCTGCACATTCACAAGACAGGCGCATTGATCCGTGCGGCGGTACGCATGGGCGCGTTACTCGCTCCCAAGGACGACAACGGGCTTGTTCAGCGTCTCGATCACTATGCGAAATGCATTGGACTGGCATTTCAGATCCAGGACGATATCCTCGATATCGAAGGTGACACGGAGACCCTGGGCAAGACCAAGGGGAAGGATCTGGTCCAGGAAAAAGCGACCTATCCTTCCCTGCTCGGCCTGGCAAGCGCAAAGGAAAAGGCTTCACGACTCATCGAGGAAGCCATAGAGAGCCTGCATGAATTCAACGGCAAAGCCGACCCCCTGCGTTGGATCGCACACTATATAACCAACAGAAACCACTGAAAACAACATCGATTCGCCTGATCAGCCCGGTGCTTGAATCAAACAGCGTGCCACATTCTCTCGCGGCGTGGCTGCTGTCCCGGACTCAGGGCGGGATATTGATGAACAGGATGCCGGGAGGCCCCTTGTACCCTTTCTGCCTGTTTATTCTAACGAATTGTTTTTTCTTTAATTAAATAATTCCTCGGGGCTCAACTGTCATTCCTGTTCGTTTGACTCCATGGATCTGTTTTGGAGATAATTACGCGTTCGACCCAGATGATTCCGGTAGTACGATCACAATCCGGTCCTGAATCCCGGGATTCGGCTGTAAATACCTGATGTTCTATCGGTTGTCCCCGATCCACGGTGACGATACCCTTGAATTAAAACTTTCATTGCAAGCCCACAACTGGCGGTGGGCAGGAAAAAACGAACATGCTCGACAAAATACCGCTTCGCGGCTCACAAATCGCTGACGTGCAGAACAGCGCCGACACGCGCCAGATCGCCATCAACAAGGTAGGGATCAAAGATATCCGCCATCCCATGAGAATCAGGGACCGTAGTGCGGGGGAACAGCACACCATCGCTAATTTCAACATGTACGTAAACCTGCCGCACAACTTCAAGGGCACCCATATGTCCCGTTTCGTGGAGATCCTGAACAGCCACGAGACCGAGGTTACAGTAGAGTCGTTCAAGGATATGCTGGCAGAGATGACGGAGCGCCTGGAGGCGGAATCCGGTCATATAGAGATGAATTTTCCCTTTTTCATCAATAAGACAGCCCCGGTATCCGGTGTAAAGAGTCTGCTTGACTACGACGTCACCCTGATTGGCGAGATCCATGGGGGTACGCCTGTGATCGATATCAAGGTCGTAGTCCCGGTTACCAGCCTCTGTCCCTGTTCAAAGAAGATATCCGACCGCGGCGCCCACAACCAGCGCTCCCATGTCACCGTACAGGCCAGGACCAGAGGTTTCATCTGGATCGAGGAGATCATCGACATGGTGGAGGCGCAGGCCTCCTGTGAACTCTTTGGTCTGCTGAAGAGACCGGATGAGAAATTCGTCACCGAACGCGCATACGACAATCCGAAATTCGTCGAGGATATGGTGCGTGACATTGCGGTTCAGCTGAACCTGGAAGAACGGATAAGCGCCTATGTCGTGGAGTCGGAGAATTTTGAATCCATCCACAACCACTCCGCATACGCACTGATCGAGCGGGACAAAACAGTCGATCCCGTCTGATCCCGGGTCGACATCAGAACCGCTGTTCCAACAGCAGAACGGATCCCTGGTCCTCCATTGTGACCCTGTTGAGAAAGCTCATACCAAGCAGCACCTGTTCGGGCCCGTTGCTTTGGATGACAAATCCCCGGACATTGATCAGCGCGATCTCCCCGACCTGTACTCTGTCGAGAGTCACCTCATACGCCGGTGCCGTGCCACTGGCCGTGTTGACGTAGATCGGCTTTCCCTCCAGGCGGTAGGATATGCCCAGACGCCTGGCCTGGTTGGCATGCATGGAGACCGCCGAGGCGCCTGTATCGACGAGAAAATTGACCGTGCGGCCGTTGATCGTGCCCACCGTGGTGTAGGCACCGGCTTGATTTCGCCAAATCTTGGCGGTCGTCGACTCGGGTTTGGAAAAACGGGTGGTGATATGGCCACCGAGAGGATAGCTCCTGCGCTCCCCATCCACCTCAATCACGGCCTCCCTGCTGTCGGCCGAGATGAGCAGCACGCCCTCGGGTGAGGGTTTATCGAGCTTCAACAACCTTCTGACGCCGTCGATGCTCACCATCGCCTTGTCCGTGAACAGGGCTTCGACCACAATCCGCTCAACCGCAACGACCGGGGCAGAACAGATCAGGATCAGTAGCAGAGGGATCAAAAAGCCTATTCTCACGAGAACCACCCTGTCAGGTTGAGCAGTACCATAACCGCTGCGCTATAGAGTCCAGCCATCAGATCGTCAAGCATGATACCCAAACCTCCGCCAACTCTACGATCAATCCATTTTATTGGCCAGGGCTTGAGGATATCGAACAGTCGAAAGAGCAGAAAACCGATCACGATCCAGACCCATCCGAATGGGGCGAAGCCCATTGCTGCCAGGTATCCGACTATCTCATCCCACACGATGCCGCTGTGATCGTGCACGCCCAGGTCTTCCGCGGCACGCTGACAGATCCACAGGCCGGCCACAAATGCCAGGGTCACTATGAGCGTATAGATAACCCATGAGAGTGGTTGTATCAGCAGATAGAGCGGTATACCCACGAGGGTGCCGTATGTGCCGGGCGCCCTGGGCAGAAGGCCGCTGCCGAATCCGAATGCGAGCAGATGCACCGGCTTGCGCATGTCGGGTATCGCGCGCCCCTCACTCATCGAACAGTATCATCCATTGTGGCGTTGTCTCAGCATAGACGGAATCTCCACCTCAGTCCGAGAAATGTTCATAGCCTTTACGATCAGGCAACCAGGCCATGCCATTGGGTTGCACAAAACGCAATCCCGCCTGTTCTTCAATTACACCGATACGCGTCATCGTCACGCCGGTGCGCCTGGAAATCTCCGCGAGCCGGTCCCGATGCGCTGTCGACTGAGTGAAACAGAGTTCATAGTCGTCTCCGCCTGCAACGACCATCGACCAATCGTCTGTCTGCTCTCGGGCGGCCGCAACCTGTGGAGACATGGGAATATTCTCGAGCTGCAGGCTGGCGCCGACTGCGCTCGATTTCAGAATGTGTCCAAGATCCGCCGCGAGCCCGTCCGAAATGTCGATGGCACTGGTGGCGAATTCACGTAGCGCCAAGCCGACCTCGACCCTGGGAACCGGCCGGTCGAGAGACGTTCCGAGCGTTTGCAGATCATTGTGCTCCACGCCTTCAACTCTGCAGGCAAGCGCCAGGGCGGCATCTCCCAGGGTACCGGTGACATAGATATCATCTCCCACCCGGGCACCGCTGCGACGCATTCCCTGCCCCCTGGGTATCAGGCCCTGCACCTGGACCGTGACACTCAATGGGCCCGATGTGGTATCCCCACCCACCAGCTGGAGACCAAACTGCGTTGCAAGTTCGGTAAAGCCGCTACAAAACCCGCCGATCCAAACATCATCGATCCGCGGCAGCGTCAGTGCCAGGGTAGCCCAGGCCGGTTTGGCCCCCATTGCCGCCAGATCACTCAGATTGACCGCAAGGGCCTTGTAACCCAGATCCGCCGGCGCAATGTCGGGAAAAAAATGCACACCAGCGACCAGGGTATCGACACTCACGGCCAGATCCATCCCCTGCGGTACTCGCAACAGGGCAGCATCATCGCCAATGCCCAATAACACGTCGTGGCGCTGCTGAGTGATAGCGGCGAAATAGTCTTCGATCAGGTCAAATTCAGTGATCCTGTTGCTTTTGCTCATGGGGTCCGTATCGGCTCTACGCTGAAAACGAGGGATAGATCCCTGTACATGCTTACGCTGATCCCGGCAGGGCCGATCGGCCTGGCGTTGACATGCCTTAGCTTTTTTTCCTGAGATTCACCTCTACCGCACGCACCTTTTTCGCCACCTGATCGAGCACGCCGTTGACGAATTTGTGGCCCTGCTCGGCACCGAACACCTTGGCCAGCTCCACCGCCTCGTTGATCACTACGCGATAGGGAACCTCAGGCTTGTGACTCAACTCGTACGCGCCTAAACGCAGGATGGCCCGCTCCACCGGGTCAACGCTCTCGATGGTCCGGTTCAGGGTCGGCTTGATCAACTCATCGAGCTCTTCGAGATGGCGCGGAACGCCCTTCAGCAGATCCTGGAAATAGGGAATTTCAAAACTGTTGAGGTCCTGCTCCTCGAGAAACTGGTTGATGATATCGGCAACATCCTGACCAGCCATCTGCCATTGGTAGATAGCCTGGACCGCGTGCTTACGCGCTTGGCTGCGTTTTTCACTCATCAACCGATCTGACGCAGAAGATTGACCATTTCTATGGCGGACAGGGTTGCCTCCGCTCCCTTGTTTCCCGCCTTGGTGCCGGCACGCTCGATGGCCTGCTCGATGGTGTCCACAGTCAATACACCGAATGCAATGGGTACGCCATGCTTCAGTGTCACCTGCGCCATGCCTTTGACACACTCTCCGGCGACATAATCAAAATGCGGTGTCCCGCCACGGATCACGGCACCCAGCGCGATGATGGCATCATATTCACCCTTGGCCGCCAGTTTCTCCAGCGCCAAAGGCATCTCAAATGCACCCGGCACACGCACCAGGGTGATATCATCCTCGCCGGCGCCGTGTCGCTTCAGGGTATCGATGGCCCCATCCAGCAGACTCTCAACGATGAAACTGTTGAAACGGGCCGCAACCAGGCAGAAGCGCGCGTCTTTGACAGTCATTGCCCCTTCGATTGTATTAATACTCATCTATCACCGCTCTGAAATTGAAACCTGAATCCGTGGATTCAGGTTGATACTTAGGTTTTGCTGTTCATATCCAATCACAGCTGGCGCGTAACCATCGCACCGGCTATTTTTTACGATCGAAATGGTATGCCGGCAACAGTTCAGCATGATTGCACTGGCCAAGCCACTCCTCATTCTCCCGCCACATACTCGGTGACTTCCAGGTCGAATCCCGACAGCGCATGTATGCTCTTGGGCGCACTGAGCACCCGCATCTTTCTCACCCCGAGATCGAAGAGGATCTGCGCGCCGACACCATAGGTTCTCAGTTCCTTGCTGTTGTCGCGCTTGACGAACTTTTTCTGCGACGCCCCGGTTGTCTGTATTTCGATCATTCTCTGTACGATCTCCCTGGCGGTGTCGTGGTTTCTCAGCACCACGATGACACCCTCTTCCTCCTTGCCTATCATACTCATCGCATTTCGCAGCGGCCATCCGCATTCACCGAGTTTGGCTTCGAACAGATCACACAGACTGTTCTGCATATGAACCCTTACCAGGGTGGGGCGATCAGCTGAAGGATGACCCTTGAGCAGCGCCAAGTGGAGCTCGTTGTCCACCATGTCCTGGTAGGCGACCAGACGAAAATCGCCGAACTCGGTTGGAAAATTACACTCGCTCACCCGCTCGATGGTAGTCTCGTTCTTTACCCTGTAGTGGATCAGGTCGGCGATAGTGCCGATCTTCAGATTGAACTCTTTGGCGAACCTCTCCAAGTCGGCACGACGGGCCATGGTGCCGTCTTCATTGAGAATCTCGACGATGACCGACGCCGGCGAATGACCCGCGAGACGCGCCAGATCACATCCGGCCTCGGTGTGGCCGGCACGTACCAGCACACCGCCTGGCTGCGCCATCAAAGGGAAAATATGTCCCGGCTGATTCAGGTCCTGTGGCTTTGCGTCCTGGGCGACGGCCGCCTGTATCGTCGTGGAGCGGTCAGCCGCCGATATTCCCGTGGTAACGCCTTCGGCGGCCTCTATGGAGACGGTGAAATTGGTGGCCGAGAGTTCATCATCCGTGGTGACCATCAGCGGCAGGCGCAACTGACTGCAACGCTCCTTGGTGAGGGTCAGACAGATCAGGCCGCGCCCATAGCGGGCCATGAAGTTGATGGCCTCGGGGGATATGCAATCCGCTGCCATCACCAGGTCGCCCTCGTTTTCACGATTCTCGTCATCCATGATGATGACCATCTTGCCCTGTCTCAGGTCATCTACAATCTCTTCTATGGTGTTAAGCGCCATCTGCTACCCGCGGATTCATGTCAAAGTTAACCTTTTATTTTATCAGAGCAATCTCTCCAGGGCATCAGATATTTACCCAGGGATTTCGGGGCAGTGTGATGCATTTGTGATGATTTCGTGACTGCAGAGGGAAATCGCTGGTTCAGACTCTCTTGCACAGTAACAAATCACTGCCCCGCAACACCCCAAAGAGGAGATGATCATGAAAAAGAGCCTGACCACATTGGCAGCATCTGTCTGTCTATTTGTCTCGGCAAACAGCCCTGCAGACGACCAGGGTATCAGCGTGGAGATCACCAATCTGACCAACGCCGTCTATTTCACCCCCCTGCTGGTGGCCAGCCATAAGCGTCAATTCCACCTGTTCGAGGTCGGAACTGCGGCATCCGCAAACCTGCAGGCAATGGCAGAAGGTGGCGTCATCGATGGCCTGATCGGCGATGTACAAGCCGCCGGAGGCGAAACTGTAGCCAATCCGGCATCCGGCCTGCTGGCACCCGGCGCCACTGCCGTAGCGCTCATTGACAGGCCCAATAAGCGCAACAGGTATCTTTCGATCACGGGCATGCTGCTCCCCACCAACGACGGCTTTGTAGGGCTCGATGGATTGAGAATCCCCAAAAGGAAGGGGACATACACCTACTATCTGCACGGTTATGATGCGGGCACCGAAGCAAATGACGAAATCATTACCGGCGGTGGTGCGCCCAATACCCCCGGAATTCCGGCCGATCCGGGTGGCAACGCCGGTAGTGGCGGTATCGCCGCGGTGGGTCCCGATTACAATCAGACGGTGCATATCCATCGCGGTGTCTCGGGGGACAACGATCCGCTGGGTGGAGAGAGCGACCTCGATGCCAGGGTTCATACCTGGCAGGGACCGGTCGCCCGGTTGGTGCTACGGGTGAACGAGGATGACTGAGCAGTTCTGAGCCATTGAGGGTTTTCACTGCTGTCCCGTTAACTTTAGTAATCATTCATGTAACCATTTAACAAAACTGGATCATGTCTAACTACAGCTGTTTGTGACATCAAAAATGTAAACGAGCGTCCCTTCTCCCTCAGGGAGAAGGAGTTAACGGGGCAGTAGTAGAGGGTTTTATATAAACCCGCGATTCTTCAACAGTGCCTCGGTCACACCCGAGGCACTCTGCTTCAGCTCTCGATCAGCCAATACCAACCGCTCGAGATAGCGTGCTATCAGGTCGACCTCCAGATTGACTTCGCTGCCCAACCGATAGTGCTGCATGATGGTCTGTTGCAGTGTATGCGGCACGATATTCAGATCGAACCTGGCAGCTTCCACCGCATTCACGGTCAGACTCACGCCGTCGACACATATCGATCCTTTCTGGGCGATATAGCGTGCCAGCTCCAGCGGCGCTTCAATGGTGAATCTGATCGAGCGGGCATCATCACGCCGATCCACGACCCGGCCAACACCATCCACATGACCGCTTACCAGGTGCCCGCCCAGCGGCGTCTCCAGCGTTAAAGCCTTTTCAAGGTTTACCTCAGCACCGGGTAGCTGCCGTTGCAGGGTGGTATGCGCCAGGGTTTCCCGGGAAACATCGGCACTGAAGCCACTGGCCGACAGATCAATGACCGTCAGGCAGACGCCGTTGGTGGCTATGCTGTCTCCCAGAGCCACCCTGCTCATGTCGAGCCGGTCGCTTTGAATCGTCAAGCGAAGATCGCCCTGTCTGGGTTCCATTGCGGTAATCTTACCGATAGCCTGGATAATGCCCGTAAACATGATCAGCTTTTCACATTCATATGGTTATTGCCGATGTCGATAGTCTTGCGGTTATCCGGATATCCGGTCCCACCTGACGCAGATCGGTCACCTCGAGTGCAATCCGATCTGCCATTCGCCTGATAGCGGGAAGCAGAAACAGCCCTCGCCCTTCACTGCCCATCAGGTGTGGTGCCTGGTAGAGAATCAACTCATCGACCAATCCCTGCTCGAACATCGCACCCGCCAGGGTGGCACCCGACTCCAACAGAACCTCATTGATCTCCTGCTCGCCAAGATAGCTGAGCACCTGGTGCAGATCGAGCCGCTGAGTATCTCCCGGCAGCATCACGATTTGCGCTCCCGCTGCCTCCAGCGCGGCACCATGTATCGGTTGCTCGTCGCTGCAGATAATCAGTGTCGGCCCTGGCAGGCTCAGCATCTTGGCATCAGCGGGTGTCTCCAGGTCGGGATCCAGCACCACACGCAGAGGATGGGGCAGCGCAACGCCCGGATCCAGGCCCAGTTCCTGCGCCGGGATACGAACGTTCATCGAAGGATCATCCGCAAGCAGGGTTCCGATACCAGTGACTATGGCGGCGCTCCTGGCCCGCAGTCTTTGAACATCGGCCCGGGCGGCCGGGGATGTTATCCATTGGCTCTCGCCATCCGCCATGGCCGTTCGGCCATCCAGGCTGGTCGCCATTTTGCAGCGGACATAGGGAAGCCCCCGAGTCATCCGCTTGATGAAACCTGGATTGAGGGCCTCGGCCTGTTCGCGCATTACCCCTTCGGTGACCGGGATACCGGCCTGGCGCAGCTCTCCAAGCCCCTGCCCCGCTACCAACGGATTCGGATCGGGCATCGCCACAACGACACGTCCGACACCCGAGTCGATGAGGGCATCGGTACACGGTGGTGTCCTGCCGTGATGGCAGCACGGCTCGAGAGTGACATAGACGGTGGCACCCCTGGCTGAAGCACCAGCGGCAGCCAGGGCATTGCGCTCCGCATGGGGTTCGCCCGCCCGGCGGTGAAAACCCTCGGCAATGATCTCGTCATCCTTGACGATCAGGCAACCGACTCGAGGATTGGGATGGGTGGTGTATAAACCCCGTTGTGCGAGCTGAATCGCACGTGCCATAAAACGTTGATCGACGGCACCGCTCAAGGTTTCTTTTCCTCTTCACGCAGCAGATCGAGCTGACGCCGATGTTCTTCAGGGCTCGGTTGTTGTTCCAGCCTTTCGATCTCCTCGCGAAAGGCATTCACATCCTCGAACTTACGATAGACAGATGCAAATCTGACATAGGCGACCTGGTCCAGGCGCTTCAATTCGTCCATGACCAATTCGCCGATCGCCAGCGAGGCAACCTCTCTCTCCCCCCCCGCCATCAGCTTACGGGTGATGTGGTTGATCGCGGTATCCACCAGTTCAGCGCTCACCGGACGCTTTTCCAGGGCGCGGGTCATGCCGGCACGGAGTTTGCGCCCATCGAAATGTACCCGGCTGCCATCCTGTTTCACCACCCAGGGAAGATTGAGCTCCGCTGTCTCGTAGGTGGTGAAGCGCTCCTTGCAGACCGCGCACTCGCGACGCCTGCGAATCTGGTCGCCCTCCCCCGCAAGCCGGGAGTCGATAACTTTTGTATCCTGAGCACCACAGAATGGGCAACGCATAGATCAGTTTTGAGTTTTGAGTTTTGAATGAATCCGGCCCCGAACTCCAGCCATTCGAGGCAATCACCTCTGCTCAAACGGATACTCATTCGTCTGCATAGACAGGGTAGTCGGCGCAGATCGCCAGCACCTTCGCCCTGATCGATTCGATGACCGCCTGATCACCCCGGCTGTCGATCACATCGCACATCCATGCCGCCAGTTCGACACACTCCCTTTCGCCGAATCCCCGGGTTGTGACCGCGGGGGTACCCACCCTGATCCCAGAGGTAACGAATGGTGACTGCGGATCGTTGGGCACTGCGTTCTTGTTCACGGTGATATTCGCCGCGCCCAGCCAGGCATCGACATCCTTTCCGGTCAACCCCGCCTCGATGAAACTGACCAGGAAGAGGTGATCATCGGTACCTTTGGAGACCACATCGTATCCCCTATCCATGAAGACCTTGGCCATAGCGCGCGCATTTTCGATGACTTGCGCCTGATACGCCCTGAACTCCGGTTCCATCGCCTCCTTGAAGGCCACTGCCTTGGCCGCGATGACATGCATCAGCGGCCCGCCCTGGGTACCGGGGAAAACCAGTGAATTCAGCTTCTTCTCGATCTCCGGGTTGGCTCTGGCCAGAATCAGTCCGCCACGCGGGCCACGCAGCGTCTTATGGGTAGTCGTGGTGGTGACATCCGCTATCGGCACCGGACTTGGGTAGTGTCCGGCGGCCACCAGGCCGGCCACATGGGCCATATCGACAAACAGGTAGGCGCCCACTTCATCAGCGATATCGCGAAAACGCTGCCAATCCACCACCCTGGAGTAGGCGGAGAAGCCGGCGACGATCATTTTCGGTTTATGCTCCCTGGCCAGACGCTCGACCTCATCGTAGTCGATCTCACCTGTTTCGGGGTTCAAGCCGTATTGAATCGCATTGTAGATCTTTCCGGAGAAGTTGGGCTTCGCGCCATGGGTCAGATGGCCCCCATGCGCCAGACTCATACCGAGTACGGTATCCCCGGGTTCGCATAGCGCCATGTAGACCGCCGCATTGGCCTGGGAACCGGAGTGGGGCTGGACATTGGCGTAGTCGGCCTTGAACAGAGCCTTGGCACGATCGATCGCCAACTGTTCGGCAACATCGACATTTTCACAACCGCCGTAATAGCGTTTCTGCGGATAGCCCTCCGCATATTTGTTGGTCATCACCCCACCCTGGGCCTGCATGACCCTGGGGCTGGTATAGTTTTCCGACGCTATCAGCTCGATGTGCTCCTCCTGACGCCGTTCTTCCGCCTCTATGGCTGCCCAAAGCTCGTCGTCATAACCCTGAATCTGCATGTTTTTTGTGAACATCTCACTCTCCGGCCAACTTGGAAGGGCGGCAATATATCAAAATATCAGATCCGAGTCCTGTGCCGTTCGGATGCCAGCCTGAACAAGCCGCGCCTGTCTGAATCCTTTGGGATCAACCCTTGAAGAGTGTGAGTATCCCTGATTGTTTGATCAGCAGCATGATGTCTTCCCTCATCCCCATGACATGTATGAGCACGATGCCGATGAACAGGAGCAGCAGCAGCACGACGACTGATACGAATCCCCCGATCTCAAGGCGCCGCTTCATCCTTACATCATCTGTCATGACTCTGGTCACTTGACCAAGTACCGGAAATTCCAGCTCTGTCCTGAGTGTTCGCATATCGAAATAGACAGGTTTGAGCAGCGACAGCAGGAATGCCAGGCCACCACCAATCCCCAGTGCAGCCACCAATATGAATGCGGTTAACAGGAGTCGTTTTGGACCGATGGGCAGAATGGGCACTTTCGGTGGCTCAACGATTCTGAATTTCAGGTTGTCTCCGGCTTCCTCTGCCTGTTCCGACATCCTGGCCGACTCATACCGTTGCACCAGCACCTGGTAATTTTCACGATTGATATCATAGTCACGATTCAAACGTGTCAATTCCGCCTCCACCTGAGGCAAGGTGTCGAGTTTCTGTTTCAATTCTTCAATTCGAGCCGAGAATTCATCGTAACGCAGTTGAATGGTCCTCAAGTCGACTTCCGCTTCCCGATAAGCCAGCTTCAGTTCCTCCAGTGCGCTCGACCCGGAGGCGGGAGTAGAAATTGTGCTTGCCGTCCGGTTCGGTTTCACTGCCGCCTGTTTCTGTAAATCCTCGATCGTTGCCCTCAGTTCCTGAACATCGGGGTGTTGCTCCGTATATCTCAGAAGCAGCTCATCCAACCTCGTCTGCATTGCAAGCAGGCGTTGCCCGGTCGGTGTTTCCGCATTGGCCGATAGACCGAGGCTGGCCATTCTCGACTCCTCTTCTGCAAGGGTAGTCGAGTACTGCCGCTTGAGCTCATCACGGCGAATACGCGCCTCTTTGAGTTGCAGCTGTATCTCTTCATGCCCGCGCTTGGCTTCTTCAAGGCGCTGGAATATACCCACACCATCCCTTGGCAGCGTATCGACATTCTTGCGCTTGAATTCGGTCAGGCGGTTCTCCGCCTCAACCAGTCTTGTTTCATATTCATTTATTTGCTGTCGCAGGAACTCCTGGGCGGCATTCGACTCGATTCGGGTATCTCCCAATGCGCTCTCGACAAAGATATCGAGCAGTACTTTCACCACCCTTTGCGCCGTAAAACGGTCATTGTGGGCGAACCTGATGGTATAGAAGTTCTCTGTCCCACGAGTACCCGGTATCCGTCTTTGGTCCACATCGATGACGATCTTCTGTCGCAACGCGACTATCAGCTGCTCACGCTGCTCGTTGGTTTCGATCTGATGATCCAGGTCTGTCTGGAGAATGAGATTTTGAAGATTTTCATGGCTGAGCAGGGTTCTGGTCATCAAGTGCAGACGCTGATTCATGTCATTCTGCACCGCCAGTCCCTCGAGCAGAGGTCGCAGCACACTCTCTGTATCGACGTAGACTTTGGCTTCGGATTCGTAGATATCGGGCATGGTAAAAATTGAGGCCCAACCCACCAGGGCAATCACCCATGCAACTGCAACCGACGGCCATCTGAATCGCCATGCCGATCGAATGTAGTTCTTGATTTGTAGGATTATCTCATTCATCTATCTGTAAAAAGTGACATTCGCCGTCGCTCATCGTTCAACTGGACTAGCCGGATCTCCAGCCTCGCGCCGCGATTGGTATTCTTCAAGGGCGGCAGGGGCAATAGAGTCTGTGGCAACAAACTCTAGTATATTACAGACGAGTATTAACAACATTCGAATTTCGCTCCAGTCAATATTTCTGTATGGGCTATAGTATTGGAAGGAACCAAAAAAAATTAAAATTATTTTACTATTTTATTGAATTTAAAAGATATTTTTTTATCGACATGAAAGCCCGGGGTATTGATGGCCTGGTTCGCTATCGTCCCTCAAGGTCCCGCCTGAGCACCGGGAATCCTCCTTCCGATGATTTGACTCTATTGAGATGAATCCTAAGAACATGAACGACAGCCTGAAATGTGTTGATGGTCTCTACTACCCGGAATTCCATTCCGGCTGGGGCGGCTGCGCCGAAGAGTTGTTTCACCATACATCAAGATATTTTGCCTGTACCGAGGCCTTCCTGAGAAACCTTGCCGACCAGCGTCAATTCAACATGACGGGCTACCAGGCCAATAAACTGAGCAAAGCCCAGAGACACCTGATGGCAGCCGTACTCGCTTGCGAGCCGAACCGCCAAACCGCCCGTGACATTACCCAGATGGTCCGTAGCGTCATCAATGGTGAAACCGGGATCAATGAAGAGCTTGCCGAGCGTTATCGGGAGCATATGAAAGTCATACCTGAAGATGTCGAACTCGTCTACGCCGAACGACCCCACCCGCTCAGCCAGCCTGATATCGCTCCCATCGATCCCTTCCTGAATCTTGCAAGCCGATTGAATCTGCCTGTAGCAGTCCACACGCATCACCTGGAAGTTCCGTTGAAGGTGCTGGCGCAACACCTGGACTCACCCATCTCCTCACTGCGCAACAGCCTTCAGGAAGCGATCCTGGATCTCCACTTTGCTGGCTATGCATTGAAAAACCATCCGGGCCTGACCCATCGAACGGCACGCGAACTGAGCGATGAAAACCCCTGCTGAAGACCGGCCTGGCTCTTTGCAACATGGGTTTGCCGGCACTCGGCGGCCGAACCGCAAGACCTGATTGCCGGTTATCGCTCTGTCAACACTGGCTCAGTGCCTGAGCACCTTTGTCCACCGACTCTGTCTGGGTCTCATCCTCCAGATAGGTGTACCCCTTCAAGCCGGCCTGATAGAAACGCAGGAAAAAGTTGGCCTCGCGGGCGCTGATCCTCCCTTGGCTGCGGGCATCCTGCAACTGCCTGCGCATACGATCGATCAGCACTGTCTCATGGAATTGAACATAGTCCAGTACATCGGCGACCGTTTCGCCCTCCACGACCTGTTCCAGTTCGTAATGTTCGCCATCCACCCGCACATGCACCGCATGGGTATCACCGAACAGATTATGCAGGTCACCCAGAATCTCCTGATAGGCACCGGTCAGAAAGATACCGATCAGGTAGCTTTCACCCGGTGAGACGGTATGCAGCGGCAGGGTCAAAGAACGCCCATCGCGTAGCGGAAACTGCTGAATCTTACCATCTGAATCACAGGTGATATCAACCAGTATCCCCTGCCGGGTCGGTCTCTCGTTCAAGCGGTGTATTGGCATGACCGGAAATACCTGCTTGATGGCCCAGGCATCCGGCAATGATTGAAATACCGAGAAGTTGCAGAAGTATCGATCCGCCATCTGGTTGGCCAGGCCGGGTATCAACTGGTCCATCTCCTCTTCGTCCAGACAGCTCATGAGGCGGGTAATGAGGCGCCAATAGAGATCATCCCCATGGGCCCTGTCTGCCAGGGTCGCATGTCCCAGAGAGAAGAGCTTGTTAATATCGTCGCGATAGGCGGTGACATCATGCAGCGCCTCGCGCGGAGATATTCTGTCGAATTCGGCCAATGTATCCCATAGTTGCCGAAGTTGAATCGGACTGTTCTGTGACGGCTCCACCGGGGGGCCTTCTGTGGTGCGCCTGGAGATACCGGTGACATCCACGATCAGCACCGAGTGGTGGGCCACCAGGGCCCTTCCGGACTCGGAGATGATATGGGGATAGGGCAGCGACTCGTCATCGCAGATATTCTTCATGGTCCAGACGATATCGTTTGCATACTCCTGCAAACTGTAGTCCACGGAGGCGTTGCTGCCGGCAATGCTACCGTCGTAGTTGACCCCCAATCCCCCCCCCACATCCATGAATTCGATGGGTGCACCCAGTCTTCTTGCCTCCACGAAATAACGCGCCGCCTCCTGCATCGCTTCCTTGATGCGGCGTATCTGGGGAACCTGACTGCCGATATGGAAATGCAACAGCTTCAAGCACTCGAGCTTAGCGACCTGCTCGAGTTTTTGAATCGCCTGCAACAACTCCGATGCGGTAAGCCCGAATTTGGAGTTGTCACCACCGGAATCGTCCCAAAATCCCTTGCTGGTCGCGGCGAGGCGACAACGCAATCCGATAAGGGGCTTGACACCGAACCTTGCGGCCGCATTCAGGATGAGATCCAGTTCATCGGGCTTTTCGACAACTACAAAGACCTGTTTTCCCATCTTCAATCCCACCATCGCGAGATCGACGAATTCCTGATCCTTGTAGCCATTGCAGATGATAAGACCCTCCACATCCTCCAGCATGGCAAGCGTGGCATGAAGTTCAGGTTTCGATCCCGCCTCCAGTCCCCAGTTGTAGTTGACGCCGAACTCGACGATCTCCTCGACCACCTGTCGCTGTTGATTGACCTTGATCGGATAGACACCATAGTATCGTCCGCTATAGTCAGCCTCTTCGCAGGCGATGGAGAAACGTCTGTGAATCTGCGTCATTCGCCGTTTCAGCATATCTGAAAAACGCAACAACAAGGGCGGCCTGAGATCCTTCTCGGCCAACTCGTTGCAGAGCTGTTTCAGGTCGATGGGCAATGATTCATCGGCCAGCGCCTCGACATGGCCCCGCTGATTGATGCTGAAATAGCCGGCACCCCAGCCATCGAGCTGATAGAGATCGTTCGCATCCTTTATCTCCCAATGGGCATCACTCATCATCCACCCCTATTTGAGACCCATTTGCCGGGCCCTGATCGAAACCCTTGGACTTGGCCCAATATGAGATACATTTCTGCACCAGCTTGGCAGCCATCATTTCTGAAACTCTGCTCACCTCGGGCACCAGTTCAACGATATCGACACCTCGCAGATCGGTCTTTCGGTTGTTCATCAGTGCACTGAGCATATCCAGCCCCTGATACCAGTCTATACCGCCGGGCTGTGGTGTGCCGACTCCCGAGATCAGGGTCGGATCGAATCCGTCCATGTCGATACTGAGCCAGACCGGTCCTGACAGGGATTCGATTTGCCGTAACATCCGCCGCCAGTGCTCGGCCTGGCGAAGATCGCGATCGAAATAGGTGGTAACGGCTGTCTCGGCGGCAATCAGTTTCGCCTCTTCGGCATGCAGAGATCGAATGCCTATCTGTATTATGTGGTAGCCCTTTTTCAACAACCTGTACATGGGACATGCGTGATTATAGGGTGATCCATGGTAGCTTGGGCGCAAGTCGGCATGGGCATCGATCTGAACGATGGTCCCGCCCATGGGCATGCGGGCGAAAACCATTTCAGGGGTGATCGAGTGTTCACCTCCGAGCGCGATGAAGAGAACGTCATCCGCAAGCGCTTGCACGGATTCGAACAATCGGCCGTGGAAAGCCTCTTCACTGGCAGCGGAGACATCCACTGATTCGAGCACGCTCACCCGAAGATACTCCATCGGACACCAGCCGACATCCTCCTCATAGAACTCGAGTTGGGAGCTGGCGGCGAGAATGGCTTCAGGCCCAAGCCTGGTCCCCTTTTTGTAGGTAACCGTACGTTCATAGGGGACCGGCAGGATAAGCACATCGGCAGACGCCGTTGAACTGTTCGGAAGCGACAGAAAATGTAATGACTCTTTCAATATGATTATACTGTCAATCCACCCAGACGCGGGCATTACGAAACAGCCTCAACCAGGGGGCGTCCTCTTCCCAGTCATGCGGGTGCCAGGAGTATTGAACAGTGCGTGTCACCCGCTCCGGGTGAGGCATCATGATGGTCACCCTGCCATCCTCGTTACAGAGCCCGGCGATGCCCGCAGGCGAACCGTTCGGATTGGCGGGATAGCGTGATGCCACCTCACCGCTGTTCTCCACGTAACGCAACACCGTCAACTGATCTGCCTGTTGCAATTGTGTGTGATCGCTGAATTCCGCCCGGCCCTCTGCATGGGCCACTACGATGGGCAGTCGCGACCCATTCATACCACGCATCAGGATCGAGGGAGATTCGCTGATTTCCACACTGATGAGCCGCGCCTCAAACTGTTCCGAGCGGTTGCGCACGAAATGCGGCCAATGCTCGGCGCCGGGTATCAGGTGGTGCAGATTGGAGAGCATCTGGCAGCCATTGCAAACCCCCAATGCAAAGGTATCCTGGCGATTGAAAAAGGCTTCGAACTCATCCCGCGCCCGGTCGTTGAAGAGCGCTGATTTGGCCCACCCCTCTCCAGCACCCAGTACGTCCCCATAGGAGAACCCGCCGCAGGCCACCAACCCTCTGAAGCGCTCGAGGCTGACCCGCCCTTCGATGATATCGGACATGTGGACATCCACACACTCGAATCCGGCACGATGGAAGGCTGCGGCCATCTCGAGCTGTCCATTGACACCCTGCTCGCGCAGAATCGCCATCGGCGGCCTAACCCCGGTGGCGATCATCGCGGAGGTGATATCCTCGTCGGGGTCGAAGGTCAGCGAAACCTGCACCCCTGGGTCGGTCTCGGCGATGCGGTCAAACTCCTCCTGGGCACAGACAGGATTATCGCGAATAGCCTGCATGCGGCGTGTGGTCTCCGACCAGACCTGCTGGAATTCAACCCGGCCGCCGCTCAAGACCTCTTTCCCGGCGCGGGTGAATTCGATGCGGTCATTTGTGTTGAGTGTTCCGATGACATGGCTGCAACGGCCCAGACCTTCGTCGCTGAGCATTTTAAGAACATCATCGGTATCGTTGTGACGCACCTGAATAACGGCCCCCAGTTCCTCGCTGAAGAGCACACTGAGATCGTCATCCCCAAGATCAACGATCTCCACACTCACACCACAACGGCCCGCGAAGGCCATCTCACAAAGGGTGGTGAAGAGACCCCCATCAGAACGGTCGTGATAGGCCAGCAACAGATCGCCCTGAATCAGTTCCTGAATGAGCGCGAAAAAACGTCGCAGGGCATCCGGATCCTCCAGGTCGGCGCCATGTCGGCCGATCTGTCGATAGACCTGAGCCAGGGCGGTGGCGCCGAGGCGGTTTTTCCCCTTCCCCAGATCGATGAGAATCAGATCTGAATCCCCCTCATCGACCCGCAGCATGGGTGTCAGGGTGGACCTGACGTCTTTCACCGGCGCGAACGCGGAGACGATCAGGGACAAGGGCGCGGTCATCGCCCGTTGCTGATCCCCTTCCCGCCATAGCGTCTGCATCGACATGGAATCCTTACCCACGGGAATGGCGATACCCAGGGCGGGACACAACTCCATGCCTATGGCCTTCACGGTCTCGTAGAGTTTGACATCTTCGCCCGGATGACCTGCAGGTGCCATCCAGTTGGCGGAGAGTTTGATATCGGACAGTTTCTCGATACGTGCCGCCGCTATGTTGGTAATCGCCTCGCCGATCGCCATACGCCCCGATGCGGGGGCATCGAGCAAAGCCAGCGGAGTTCTCTCCCCCACCGCCATCGCCTCTCCGGTGTATCCCATGAGTCCTGAGCATGTTACCGCCAGATCCGAAACCGGTACCTGCCATGGCCCCACCATCTGGTCACGGCTCACCATGCCGGTAATCGAGCGATCTCCAATGGTGATCAGGAAACTCTTGTTGGCCACGGTCGGCAGCCGCAGTATCCGTAAGGCCGCCTGTTTCACATCGACCGAGGCGAGTTCCAGCTCCTGTTTTTTGAAGGTCTTGCGCCTGACATCCCGCAACATGCGCGGTGGCTTGCCGAACAACAGGTTCATCGGTATATCGATGGGATTGTTATCGAAATGGGCATCACCCAGGACCAGATGCCCCTCTTCGGTTGCCTCGCCAACGATGGCGTAGGGACAGCGCTCGCGCTCGCAGATCGCCTTGAACTCATCCAGCCTGTTCACGTCGACCGCCATCACATAGCGCTCCTGGGACTCATTGCACCAGATCTCCATCGGTGACATACCGGGATCGTCATTGGGTACCGTGCGCAGTTCGAAGCGCCCACCCAGGGCGGCATCATGAATCAGTTCCGGCAGGGCATTGGAGAGCCCCCCCGCGCCTACATCATGGATAAACAGAATCGGATTGGCATCACCCCGTGTCCAGCAGGCGTCGATCACCTCCTGGCAACGACGCTGCATCTCCGGATTGGAACGTTGCACCGATGCAAAATCCAGATCTTCCGCCGATGTACCGCTTGCCATGCTGGATGCCGCACCGCCGCCAAGTCCTATCAGCATGGCCGGACCGCCCAGTACGACCAGGGGAGAGCCGCTTGGAAAACCAATTTTTTCGACATGCTGGGCGCGGATGTTTCCCAGTCCACCGGCCAGCATGATCGGTTTATGATAGCCACGCAGTTCCGCACCTTCAGGTCCGGGCACCTCGGATTCATAGGTGCGGAAGTAGCCGCAAAGATTGGGGCGACCGAATTCGTTGTTGAAAGCGGCTGCGCCAATCGGGCCTTCCAGCATGATATCCAGTGCGGAGACGATGCGTCCGGGCTTGCCGTAATCCACCTCCCAGGGCATCTGTCCTCCGGGGATACGCAGGTTGGAGACGGAAAATCCGCACAAACCCGCTTTCGGTTTGGCTCCTCTTCCCGTCGCACCCTCGTCACGTATTTCTCCTCCGGACCCCGTGGCGGCCCCGGGATCTGGAGAGATTGCAGTCGGGTGGTTGTGGGTCTCCACCTTCATCAGGATATGGATATCCTCCTGCCCGAAGCTGTAGACATTGGTCTTTGGATCGAGCACGAAGCGCTCTGCGCTTGGGCCGCGCATCACAGCCGCATTGTCTTTGTAGGCGGAAAGAACGTCATCCGGGGAGGCGGCGGTCGTGTTGCGGATCATCTCGAAGAGGGAGAGGGGTTGATGCTCGCCGTCAATGATCCAGTCGGCATTGAATATCTTGTGTCTGCAGTGCTCTGAATTCGCCTGGGCGAACATCATCAGTTCCACATCGGTGGGATTGCGTTGCAACGATTGAAAACTCTCCACCAGGTACTCGATCTCGTCATCGGACAGCGCCAGTCCCAACGCCGTATTTGCGCTGGACAGCGCGTCTATCCCACCACCCAGGATATCAACCTGGATATAAGCCTTGGGCTCGGCCTTATTGAACAGACATGCGGCATCCTCCGCATCCGTCAACACGGTTTCGGTCATACGGTCATGCAGCAGCTCTGCCGCGACGACAAACTGCTCACTGTCGAGTGGTTCTCCATCCAGGGTCAGATAGTAGGCGAGACCTCGCTCCAGTCGCTCTACATTCTGTAATCCGCAATGGTGTGCGATATCGGTGGCCTTTGTGGACCAGGGCGACAGGGTGCCTGGTCGCGGGACAATCAAAAATAGTGTGCCATCGTGCTCGATATCAGGCATCGCCGGGCCATAGCACAGCAGATCGTCCAGCACCGCGCGCTCCCGCTCATCGAGGGCCTGGTCGACGTCGGCAAAATGGAGATACTCCGATGTAATCCCCACCTCTGCGTTCAGCCTATCGGAGAGACGGCGGGCAAGTTTCTGAAGACGGAAGTCTGAGAGAGCTGGTGCGCCACGAAGAATCAACATTACTGGGCCTTTATCCTGCGGGTCGGCAAATGCACAATGATACTCGAAAAACGTCAATTAGGAGAGCCGAAAACCATGAGCACCATCCTGATCGCCCTCTCACTGGTCATACTCCTTGTTTTGGGTGTCGCCGCGCTCTTCCTCGCAGGCGGCAGCCACAACTCCTCATCCGCGGAAGACCCTTCGGATGATGAGTAGCTATTCGGTTCAACCAAAGAATAGTTTTCCATTGATTGATAAATCTCAATGAATCCTCTACCGAAGAGTGATGGAATAGCACCAAGTCAGCCGGAACATCACTGTTTCGGCGGCTTATCTCCTCCATCCTCCTTTGGTATGACCACTTCGGCTAGGCGTCGAAGTGGTTTTTTTTTATCCCCTCGCCCAATCGCGAAAGATACCGGAAAAGTGCCACAGGCCGCTATCTGCCATACATATTGATGTAGCGCAGAACCCGGTCGCTGGTTCCATGCTTGATCCAGCTCCAGTCGAATCGCCAGTTCCAATTCCCTTCGGTCGTGCCCGGTGTATTCATACGGTGATCGCTATCCAGCGCCAATACATCCTGAAAGGGAAGCATCGCCAGATTCGCCCTCGAAGACAACGCGGCGCGGACCAGCGGCCAAGGCATGGCCTCGCGCGGCTTGCCAAGATAGTCATCGACGAATTCCCGGGTCGCATCATCAAGCCCCTTGTACCAGCCGAGCGTGGTATCGTTGTCGTGGGTGCCGGTATAGACGACGGAGTCCCGGGTGTGGTTGAACGGAAGGTAGGGATTGTCCGCTCCCCCCGAAAAAGCGAACTGCATGATCTTCATCCCCGGCAGGTGGTAAGCTTTACGCAGCGCTTCCACTTGCGGCGTGATCACGCCAAGATCCTCTGCCACCAACTCCAATTCCGGGAGCGCCCGGTAAAGATATTCAAACAGCTTTTCCCCCGGAGCCTCCACCCATTGGCCATTCACTGCGGTCTGTTCTTCAGCTGGAATCTCCCAATAGGCTTCAAACCCCCGGAAGTGATCGATACGCAGGAAATCGAACAGGGTTGACTGGGCTCTGAGACGCTCGACCCAGAAGGAAAAATCATCAGCTTCAAGCCGGTCCCAGCAATAGAGCGGGTTCCCCCAGCGCTGCCCGGTCTCGGAAAAATAGTCGGGAGGCACCCCGGCCACCGCCCTTGGATGCCCATCGGAGAGCAGATCGAAAAACTCTCGATGAGCCCAGACTTCAGCACTGTCATGGGCCACAAAGATGGGAAGATCACCGAACAACAACACACCGCGCTCATTTGCATAGCGTTTGAGATTCATCCACTCGGTGAAAAACAGATACTGTTCAAATCGAATTATTTCAACGGCTTCGGTGAAGCGCGCCCTTGTCTCAGCAACAGCTTGAGGCTCCCTGTCTCGCAGGGCGGTAGGCCACTCCCACCAACATGCACCATCGCTCTGACGCAATGCCTGGAACAGGGCATAATCTTCAAGCCAATGCTTCTGCTCCGCTGTGAAACGTTGATAATTGTCTCTATCCGTATCGTTGGCGCGCTCCTTGAATCCTTTCCAGGCCAGCTTGATGGCATCGCTTTTGGCAGCGTCCGGCACTCTTTTTTGACTCTTTGGCAGGGCATCCAGCCAGCCCTTCTGCAGCGGAAGCTCCAGGCTGATCAGCCGGGGATTTCCCGCATAGACTGAACTGCTCTGATAGGGCGAGTTATCGTGCATGGTGGGGCCGATAGGAAGAATCTGCCATACACTCATCCCCATGGAGACCAGGAGGTCGACGAAGCGATAGGCATCGCTTCCCAGATTCCCGACGACATCCGATCCGGGAAGCGACGTGATATGCAACAGAACTCCTGCCCGGCGGCGGGTCAAAAGCTGATGGATCGAACGAAACTGCGTACCGGTGGCCTCATTCATCCAGATATCTCATCGCATCAATCATTTTTTTTCATTACCCCACCCTGGGTTGGCCTGCCGCTTCCAACAGCAAACACATGCGAAAGGTACTCTGGCTTGGGTTCGCCGAGGAGATCGAAAAGATGTGATAACTGACTGCGAAACAACTGTTCGAAATCACTGACCGTTTCACCGGGATTATAGTCTCCAAACCACCAGAACCAATCGGATCCTTCACAAATCGCCAACTGCTTTTCCAACTCGACCAATTTCCTTTTGCTGAATTTTTTTGTCGCCAACACCCGGTCATAGACCTGTTTGGTCTCTCCCAGCAGATCCCAGGCACGGTTCTTGTCCTTGTCCCCAATCCAGGTGGTGAAGGTGCCATAGACCCAACTGCCGGCCACCAGTCTCAAAAGCTTGGGTGAGGGCTGTTTTTGTCGTTTCAACACCTCAGAAAAGGTAGTCAGCCGTAAACCGGGATGCCTGGAAAGTCTCTCATACATGGCGCGCAGGAAATAGCTACCATTATAAGGGTAGTACTCCCAGGCATTTTCCCCATCCATGATAATTGAAACCACTGCATCCGGGTTGTCTTTGCAGGCATCGGCAATATTTACCAGATGGTTGATCAGATCTCCTACAGCATCATCGGAATGCCATTCGCCATAGGTGAATCCGATCAGATCCGAGAGACCATCGTCCCGGAAGAACATGTTCAGATGCCCATCCTGGACACTGTAGGACGAGTGGACCCAGTTGTTCGGAAGCTGGGATTCGCCACCCCCAGCCATCAGACTGTTGCTCAGCACCTGTTGCCCCGTGGCGGCCCAGTCGAATCCCTCCTCCTCGAGCATTTTCAGGGTCGCTTCACTGACGCCACCCTCCGAGGGCCAGCATCCCTGGGGAGTAAAACCGAAATATTTCTTGAATACCTCGATGCCTTTGCGAATATGCCAACGGGCCCGGGATTCACCCCCCGGATACTCCTCCAGTTTGGGCATGGTGATTGTCGGCAATGCCTCTCGGGCGGCATTCATGTCGGCCAGCAGTGGAATGATCGGATGGGCATAGGGCGTCACCGATAGCTCCACCTGGCCGCTTTTTGCCAGTTTGGCATAGCGTTGGGTGAGATTGCTCAAGACATCCCAGATCAATTCGATCATGCGACGACGGTCGTCCTGATTGAAATCGTGTCCTTTGCTCTGCAGGGATCTCACGAGAATATCGTTCACCCGCTGGCATTCGCCGACCCAGGCCAGATGGTACCAAATCAGCAGATCGATCAGGTATTGATCGTTGAAGTAGGGGATCATGGCTTCATTGTCCAGGGCATGCTTAGCCATCGCCGCCAGCTCCTTGAAATGCTTGAAGCGGCTTATCAGACGGTTTTCATTGGCTTTGAGACAGGCCGAGATGATCGCCCCACGGGACGCTGAATCCACCGGAAGCCCCGGACCGGCCAGTGCCGCGAGCAGAGGGTCGCGGATCCGCGTGCCCATTTTAAGCCAGGCCTCGATCTGCTTGGCATAGTCATCGATCTGTTCCAGCAATACAGGGGCGAAGTTCACCACCGCCTTGGCATCCGGTATGTGCTCCAGATGCGCCGCCATATCGGCATAATCCTTGATGCCGTGCAGATAGACCCAGGGCAGGAGATACTCGCTGTGCTCAGGCCCCTTGTAGTAGGGCTGATGCATGTGCCAGCACAAGACAACCTGGAGACGATTGTCCTTATCTGTATCTGTCTTAGCGGACATGGTGTATGACCTGGCCCAGCATTTCCGGCGTCACCAGTACGACACCCTTCTCACTGACATAGAAGCGCTGCGCATCCTGCTCCGGATCATCGCCGATGACGGTGCCCTCGGGTATATCACAGCCACGGTCGATGACCGCTTTTGTTATCCGGCAGTTACGTCCGATATTCACATCCGGCAATACGACGGTTTCAACCACTTCGCTGTACGAATTGACTCGCACATTGGAGAACAACAGGGAGTTGGTTACCTTGGCGCCGGATATGACACAGCCGCCGGAGACCATGGAGTCTACCGCCATGCCCCTGCGCTCATCATCGTCGAATACGAACTTGGCGGGCGGCAGCTGCTCCTGATAGGTCCAGATCGGCCAACTGCGGTCATAGAGATTGAGTGGTGGGGTAACGCCTGTCAGCTCCAGATTCGCCGTCCAGAAGGCATCGATGGTGCCCACATCCCGCCAGTAGGCCTGCTTGCCACTGGTGGCATCCCGGAAGCGGTAGGCCATCACCCGGTAGCGCTCGATCACCTTGGGAATGATATCCTTGCCGAAGTCGTGAGAGGAATTGGGTGTGTCCGCATCCTTTATCAGTTGTTCGAACAAGAACTTACGGTTGAAAACGTAGATACCCATCGAAGCCAGGGCCACATTCACCTTGCCTGGAATCGGTTTTGGATTGGCGGGTTTTTCATGAAAATCGATAACCCATCCCTCTTCATCCACGGTCATCACCCCAAACTCCCTGGCGCTCTCCATATCGACCGTCAGACAGCCGACCGTCATATCGGCCCCCGATTCGACATGTTCCGCGATCATGGTGCCGTAATCCATTTTGTAGATATGATCACCCGCAAGGATCAGCACGTAGTCCGGATTATGGCTGCGAAGAATATCCAGATTTTGGTAGACCGCGTCCGCCGTACCCTCGTACCAGCTGCTCTCGATGCGTTGCTGTGCCGGCAGCAACTCGACGAACTCGCCGAATTCACCCCGGAGAAAACCCCACCCACGTTGAATATGCAATAGCAGGGAGTGGGCTTTGTACTGTGTCAACACACCCACCTGGCGGATCCCGGAATTGATGCAGTTGGAGAGGGGGAAATCGACGATCCTGAATTTCCCGCCAAAAGGCACGGCCGGCTTGGACCGCCATTTGGTCAGATGCTTGAGTCGGGAACCACGACCACCTGCCAGGATCAGGGCAAGGGTATTGCGAGTCAGCCGGCTGACGAAACGCAGGCTCTGGTCGGTCATCGAACAAACCTCCACGGCCAAGGCAGGCCAATAATCCTATGCAAATCCCACTGGAGCCTGTCACAGGCACCAGGGAGTAGACTTAAAGTACTTATGTTTTCCGTTCTCGCTCGAGGACAAACCTGTTCATGAGACGGGTGTGTTGGTATGTTAACATCATGTTCCCTTCGAGTCGTAGCGTTCGAAGCAGGTTTCTTCGGAGCCATTTAACATTTATCCATTTGACTCAGTTGCGCCCGATCAAGCGCAAGTCGGGATGCGAGGAGAGAGGTTTGACGACATCAAATGAAGTACGCGAATGCGCAATGATCATCTCTTTCAATGATGAGAGTATGGTTTCAGTTCGCACACGCCGCCCCACTCGGCGAAAAAGCGCTCCCGGCGGAGCAGAGCCCTTTGGATCACTGTCAGCAGGCCCGCTGTATGAAGAGTAAAATTCCTGAGGCGTTACAACGGATCATCGATGCCCGCCATCATGACCCATTCGAGGTACTGGGCAGGCATGTCCATGGTGATGAGTGCCAAATCCTGGTATTTCTGCCGCATGCGCAGAAGGTCACCCTGGAGGAGAACGGGCTGGCGTTCCGGCGGATCGAGGGTACAGATTTTTTTGAACTCGAAACAGATGCGCGACAGGTCGGCGAGCACTATAGGCTTGAATGGCAGGATAAATCCGGAAACACCCGTAAAACCTATGATCCCTATTGTTTTTCAGTCCAGTTACCGGAATTTGACCTCCATCTCTTCAGCGAAGGAAAGCACCGGCATGCCTACAGGTTCTTTGGCTCTCACCTGCACGAAACCGCCGGCATCGGGGGAGTGCTGTTTGCCGTCTGGGCACCCAATGCCGCCAGGGTCTCGGTGGTCGGCAACTTCAACCAATGGGATGGGCGGTCCCACCCCATGCGTTCGCGGGGAGGGTCCGGCGTCTGGGAACTCTTCATTCCCGGTCTCGATAGCGGCTGTTTGTACAAATTCGAGATCCGCACCCATGAGGGGGAGATCACGCTGCGTACAGACCCCTATGGAAACTATTTTCAATGCCGCCCCGAAACCGCTGCCATTGTCATCGATGACAGCAACTTTGAATGGGATGATGGGGAGTGGATCAGCAACCGGTCCAGTTCAAACTGGCAGAAACAGCCCATGTCAATCTACGAGGTCCATCTCGGATCCTGGCGTAGAGACGAACAGGGCGGGTTCCTCAACTACCGTGATCTCGCCCATCAGCTCGCAGACCACATCAAACGCGTCGGTTTCACCCATATCGAGCTGCTGCCGGTTACCGAACACCCCCTGGACGGCTCCTGGGGATACCAGACAACCGGCTATTTCGCGCCCACCAGTCGATTCGGCAAACCCGAGGAATTTCGCTATTTCGTCAATCACATGCATCAGAACGGCATTGGCGTGCTCCTCGACTGGGTGCCGGCCCATTTCCCACGCGATCGTACTGCGCTTGCCAGGTTCGATGGCTCCGCGCTCTACGAACACGAGGACCCACGCAAGGGAGAACATCGAGACTGGGGTACGCTGATTTTCAATTTCGGCCGCAACGAGGTACGCAATTTCCTGATCTCCAGCGCTATCTACTGGCTCGAAGAGTTCCACATCGATGGCCTGCGCGTCGATGCGGTCGCATCCATGCTCTACCTCGACTACTCCCGCGACCCGGGGGATTGGATCCCCAATCAATATGGAGGAAGGGAGAACCTGGAAGCGGTCGACTTCCTGCGCGAACTCAACAGTGTCACCCATGACTTCCACCCGGGTACGCTGATGATTGCGGAAGAGTCGACCGCCTGGCCCCAGGTATCGCGGCCGACCTGGCTGGGAGGACTGGGATTCAGCATGAAATGGAATATGGGCTGGATGCACGATACCCTCTCTTATATCTCTCAGGATCCGATCTATCGCCACTACCACCACGATATGCTCACCTTCGGGCTTCTCTATGCCTTCACCGAGAATTTCGTCCTGCCCTTCTCCCATGACGAGGTTGTCCACGGAAAGGGATCGATGATCGACAAAATGCCGGGCGATGAGTGGCAGAAGTTTGCCAACCTGCGCCTGCTCTATACCTATATGTTCACCTACCCCGGGAAAAAACTGCTGTTCATGGGCAACGAGTTCGCACAGGGACGCGAATGGAATGAGAGCGACGATCTTGACTGGTTTCTCCAGGATCACCCGTCTCATCAGGGTATAACCACTCTGCTGAGCGATCTCAACCGACTCTACAAAAGCATGCCGCCCCTCCATCAGATCGAGTTCGAATACCCCGGATTCGAATGGATCGACTGCCATGACAGCTCACAGTCGATTCTCAGCTATCTGCGAAAAGACCGTGCGGGCAATGAATTGCTGGTCATTCTCAATTTCACACCGGTACCGCGCGAGGATTATCGCATTGGCGTCGATCATCCAGGCAGCTACAGCGAGATCTTCAACTCCGACTCGCAGTACTACGGAGGCACCAATATGGGCAACGGCAGCGGGCTGGAATCGCAAGAGCACCCGTGGATGGGACGCAACCACTCAATATCCCTGACCCTACCTCCACTGGCGGCAATCCTGCTAAGCAGAGAAGAAGATTGATTCAAACCGCAGTTGAACGCCAATTACAGCAAATAAACCACTGCTGTCCCGTAAATTTTAGCAATCATTCATGTAACCATTTAACAAAACTGAATTATTTCTAACTACAGCTGTTTGAGACATCAAAAACGCAAACGTGCGTACCTTCTCCCTGAGGGAGAAGGACAGGATGAGGGGATCGAAAAATCAAGGCGTTATCCTTTCTAATCCCCTCTCCCCAGCCCTCTCCCGGAGGGAGAGGGAGTTAACGGGACAGTAGTGCAAATAAAAGCAAAACGACTCCCGCAAACAAAATGTTTGTCGCGGAATGTATTTTCTGCCTCAAGCCATGTGATCATGGGCCGAGCCGGGATTAGCGTTTGCGATGGCGGCGGAAGTATGTGATCAAACCGCTGGTTGAGCAGTCGTGATCGCTTGTCTGCTGCTCATCGAGCAGTTCGGACAGGATCACCCCCGCCAGCTGCTTACCCAGTTCCACACCCCACTGATCGAAGGAGTTGACTCGCCAGATAACGCCCTGAGTGAATATCTTGTGTTCGTACAAAGCTATCAGGGACCCAAGGCGTGACGGGGTTATCTTGTCCACCAACAGAGTGTTGGATGGCCTGTTTCCCGGAAAGATCCGGTGAGGCAGCAGATCCACGATCCGCTCGGGATCCAGACCGGAGGCTTCCATCTCCTCGCGCGCCTGGGTACGTGTCTTGCCACGCATCAATGCCTCACTCTGTGCCAGGCAGTTGGCGAAAAGCTTTTCGTGATGATCCCCTGTCTCATTGTGACTGTTGACCGGGATGATGAAATCACAGGGGATGATTTGCGTGCCCTGATGTATCAGCTGATAGTAGGCATGTTGGCCATCGGTGCCCGCTGTTCCCCAGATGACGGGGCCGGTTGGATACTCCACAGGCCGGCCGAAGCGGGTAACATACTTACCGTTACTCTCCATATCCGCCTGCTGCAGGTAGTCGGGCAAATAGCGCAGATACTGATCGTATGGGAGTATCGCATGGGTACGCATATCGGCGAAATCGATATACCAGATTCCCAGGAGCGCCATGATTACAGGCATGTTTTCCGAGAGATCGGCATGCAGGAAATGTTGATCCATTTCATGCGCACCCTGCAGCAGTTGGTAAAAATTCCGCATACCGATGGCGATTGCAATAGGCAGGCCGATTGCCGACCAGAGCGAGTAACGCCCACCGACCCAGTCCCAGAATTCGAACATATTGTCGGTGTCTATCCCGAATTCGGAGACCAAATCCCCATTGGTCGAAACAGCGACGAAATGGCGCGCGACAGCCTCTTCATCATGCAACTGCGCCAGCAGCCATTTACGGGCGGTATGGGCATTTGTCAGGGTCTCCTGGGTAGTGAAGGTCTTTGATGCGATGATGAACAGAGTGGTTTCAGGGTCCAGGGCGCTGATCGTTTCGACAATGTGGGTAGCATCCACATTGGAGACGAAATGCATCCGCAAACCCGGTTTCTGGTAGGGTTTGAGAGCCTCGCAGATCATGAGCGGTCCCAGGTTGGAACCACCGATGCCGATATTCACTACATCCCGGATCGGCTTGCCTGTATAGCCTTTCCAGTCGCCTGAGCGCACGGAATCGGAAAATGCCTCCATTTTCTGCAGAACCGCGTTGATGCCCGGCATTACATCCTCACCATCGAACCAGATGGATTGGTTGGAACGATTCCTCAATGCCACATGGAGCACCGCCCGGTTCTCGGTGATATTGAGTCGTTCTCCGGAAAACATGCGGCGGCGCCAACCATCCATATCCGTGGCGCGGGCCAGATCCAGCAATAGATTCATGGATTTCGAGGTAATCCGGTTCTTGGAATAGTCGAGCATGATCCCACACTGCCGGATGGACATCTGCTCGGTTCTCTCGGGACTCTGGTGAAACAGATCGCTCATCTGCAATGATTTGACCTCGGCCCAGTGTTTCTCCAGGGCCATCCATTCATCTGTCTGATTAATCTCGGTCATGATTTGAATATTTGTTCCAGTTTCTATACAACATGCTTCAGGCGATGGAAGATATCATATAACCCATCGTGCAGCTGTGAAGGTAGATGATAAAATCAAGTGTGGGTGGAATCATAATCCGCAGATTCATGATCGAACAATAAGGATAAAAATGTCCATGAAAATCCTCTTTGCCAGCAGTGAAGCCGCACCGCTGATCAAAACCGGCGGCCTGGCGGATGTTGCTGGCAGCCTGCCGGTCGCACTCAATCACATTGGCCAGGATTGTCGCTTGATTCTACCGGGTTATCCAGCAGTTCTGGAGAAAGCGGACAACCTGAAAACCGTGGCACGGCTGGAAATACCGGGAGAGAGTTCGGCTGTCAATCTGTTGCAAGGCAGCAGTGGTCCGCACAAGGTTCCGCTCTACGTGGTCGACGCCCCCCACAGATTCAACCGCCAGGGTAATCCCTATACCGCACCCGACGGCAAGAACTGGTCCGACAATGCAGAGCGTTTCAGCCTCTTCTGTCATGCGGTGGCGGCATTGGCCGTAAATCGGATCGGCTTGGACTGGCAACCGGATGTGGTACATGCCAATGATTGGCAAACCGGATTGGTCGCCCCACTGCTCTGCAGCGAGCCGAGCAGACCCGCAACCCTGTTCACCATTCATAATCTTGCCTATCAAGGGCTGTTCGACCACACCACTTTCCAAAGTCTCGGACTTCCAGAAAATCTCTGGTCATACAAGCACCTGGAGTTTCACGGTCAACTCTCATTCATCAAGGGGGGAATAGCTCTCTCGGACCGGGTGAACACAGTGAGCCCAACCTACGCCGATGAAATCAAAACGGCGGAATTCGGATATGGTCTCGAGGGACTATTGACCCATCGCGAAGACCACTTCAGCGGAGTGCTCAACGGTATCGACTACCACGAGTGGAATCCGCTCATCGACAGCCATATCGACACCCACTACTCGGCTGAACAATTTGCCGACAAACGCAAGAATAAACTGGCATTGCAGCGGGAATACGGGCTGCCCGAGGACGAAAATATCCAGCTATTCGGCTACATTGGCCGTCTGGTCGATCAAAAGGGAGTCGATCTGATCCTCCAGGTCCTGCCGGGCATCATGGATTCCGGGGCTCAAATGGTCATGCTGGGTTCGGGTAACAAGGATCTTGAACACGCACTGGAGAAGATCAGCAACCGCTATCACAGTCGGGTTGGCGTATTCATCGGCTATGACGAGAGTCTGTCACACCGTATCGAGGCGGGATGTGACTGTTTCATCATGCCCTCGCGCTTCGAACCTTGCGGCTTGAATCAGATGTACAGCCTGAGATACGGCACCATACCCATTGTCCGGCGTACCGGTGGACTGGCCGATACGGTGGTTGATGTCAATCCCACGACCCTCACCCATGGCACCGCAACTGGATTCGTCTTCGACAACGCGGATGCGAGCAGCCTGTGGGGAGCGGTCGAGCATGCCATCAACTTCTATCGGCGATCGGCGACCGATTGGGAGATACTCGCCCGCACCGGGATGCAGCAGGATTTCAGCTGGGAGGCGAGCGCCCAGCACTATCTGGAGCTCTACCAGACATCGATCGATGAACCCGGATTGTAAATCAGTCTGAATATGTAGGTTTGGTGTCTAAACCGAAACGTGCATGCTAAACGGCAGTACAAGCAAGCCGCAAGCTGAGATAAGTCCGCAAATGAACGCTAATTAGTGCCCGTCCGGAAACTACAATACTCGTCATTCCAGCGCATGCCGGAGGAGTGGTGCATGGATGCACCGTTTACGGACCTAAGGATGGAATCCAGTAACTCCTTGAAATCCCTGGATCCCGGCATTCGCCGGGATGAGGTGGTTTTACAAATTCATCTATTTCTGGACAGGCATCTATTTCTAGACAGGCACTAATTAGCGCAAATGTTAGATATATCAGGGTCAGACCTGTATGAGCCACGGCCAGGCGAATCAGTTAGAAGTAGCAGACGAATCGCGGCATAGCCGGCCCATCTATTCCGTTGGCTGACACTATTTGCGTTAATTAGCGTTCATTTGCGGACTGAAACCGAATGGCTGAGCAACCTGGGTAATCAGGTTCGGTTTTGAATCCAAATCAGGCAGCTTGAATAGGAATGGCGTTGCCGGTATTTATGACCCGGTTCTCTTCATCGAGATAGACCAGGGAGGGTTTGAAGGTCGCCATTTCATCCCTGTCCAGACCGGCGTAGGCGCAGATGATGACACGGTCACCGGGATTGGCCTTGTGCGCCGCGGCACCATTGACGGAGATCACGCGGGAGCCCGCCTCCGCAAGGATGGCATAGGTGGTAAAGCGCTCACCATTGGTCACATTGTAGATCTGTATCTGTTCATACTCATGGATTCCCGCCAACCGCATCAGCTCTGCGTCGATGGCACAGGAACCTTCATAATCAAGCTCGGCGTGAGTCACACATGCTCGATGTAGCTTGCACTTGAGTACTGTCAGCTGCATGGATATTGTGCCCTGTCTTAAAGATTAATCTCGCAATTGGCCTTAGCCCCGGCCCAGACCGGTTGTCGGCTGTCCAACAATTTGACCGACGATTATCCGTGATCTTTCGCAGTCTAGCAACAGTGAATGCTGCTATGCAACATTTAGATTATCTATCAATCGCGTAGATCCCATAAAGGCCGCAGCCAAAATCACCAGATTTTGATCATCCCGGGCAGGCATGCTCAGATCCCCGGCCCGGCGGATGACGAAATAGTCCACGTCGAAACCCGCAGATCCAAGCAGTTCCCTCCCCTTCGCCTCCAGAAGGGCATAATCACGATCACCCGCCCTCAATGCCCTGGCCGTCAGCTGCAGGTTTTCATAGAGCTTTGGTGCCTGCTCCCTCTCTCTTGGCGTGAGGTAGCCGTTTCTGGAACTCATGGCCAGTCCATCCGCCTCCCTGACGATCGGTAATCCGACTATCTCGACCGGCATCGCCAAATCGTCAACCATGCGCCGGATCACCATCAATTGTTGATAATCCTTCTCCCCGAATACCGCCAGATCGGGTTGCACCAGATTGAAGAACTTGCAAACGACTGTTGCGACACCGATAAAGTGACCCGGGCGGCTGGCGCCACAGAGGATATCGGAGAGTCCGGGCACCTCCACCCGGGTCTGCATCCGATTCCCTTGTGGATAGATGGTCTTTGCCGAAGGAGCGAACAGGAGTTCGACGCCGGCTTCCTGGAGTTTGCGCTGATCCTCTTCCAGGGTACGCGGATAGCTCTCGAAATCCTCGCCCTCGCCAAACTGCATCGGATTGACGAAGATGCTCACCACAGTCCGCTCACATCGCCTTGCGGCCGCTTCCACCAGCGCCAGGTGCCCCTCATGGAGATTGCCCATGGTAGGTACAAATCCAATCCTCTCGCCTGCCTTGCGCCAATCGCGGATACGCTGACGAAGCGGCTCAACCTCAGATATCGTCTGCATCTTCGGCATTACTTGAAACTGTGCTCAGCGGTTGGAAAATCACCCGATCTCACCTCATCCGCAAAGGCCTGCAACGCTTCCTGGATGGACCTGCCGGAGTGCAGAAAGTTTTTTACGAAACGCGGCGGTCGGGGATTGATGCCGAGCATGTCATACAGCACCAGGACCTGGCCGTCGCAATCGGGCCCTGCACCTATACCGATCACGGGTATGCTCAATTCCTCGGTGATCTGTGCCGCCAGGTGATCGGGCACACACTCGAGCACCAGCATATCGCAGCCAGCCTCCTGCAGGAGTCCGGCATCTTCGCGGATCAGGCTGGCATCACGCTGCTCCCGTCCCTGGACTCGATAACCGCCGAGCTTGTGCACCGATTGAGGCAACAGTCCAAGATGACCGCACACGGGTATGCCCTGGGAGGCCAGCTGCCTGATAGCCTCGAGCTGGGCCGCACCCCCTTCGAGTTTGACCATGTGGGCGCCCCCCTCCTTCATCAGTCTGCCCGCCGACTCCATCGCCAGACTCGGTGAGCGGTAACTCATGAACGGCATATCGGCCACCAACAGGGCATTTTCCCTTGCCCTCGCCACGTTCCGGGTATGGTAGATCATCTCCTCCAGGGTAACCGGCAGGGTACTCTCCTGCCCCTGGATCACCATGCCCAGGGAATCGCCGACGAGGATCACCTCGATACCCGCCTCTTCGATGAGGCGTGTAAAGCTGGCATCGTAGCTGGTCAGTACACAGATTTTCTCACCAGCCGCCTTCATATCCAGCAAGCTTCTGACTGTGATGTTTTTTTTGCTCATTATGTCTCGCTAAGCATGCTAATCAAGGTACTTGTTTCAGCGCCTGGCGGTATAAATGCCAAATGCTCTTTCAGGCCTGCCTGTGCACAACTTTTTCACTGATCCATAGCTCGCTCTCACCAAGTTACGAGCCGATCGATGCCATGGGCTGTGCCAGACCCTGTATATCGGTCCAGTATATAGTTTGTTGTCGCTATTCGCGATTTTTACTACCTACTCGATCTGCTTGGTGTGCGTCCGCAAACGCAATGAACACAGTTAACTGCCTGAGGATTATCTACTGTTGGGGCGTCGGAGAAAGACATCCCGCAGGCACCAGGGGCGAGAACAATTCACACTGTTTCCGGATGGACACTGCTCAAAGGGAAAAGCCGGTGAGATTCAGATAGCGTCGCCGCTCGGCACCTGTTTCACAGATATGCTCCACCAGCAATTGGAAATCGTGTTCACGCTGCAGCGGATTGATCTCCGCAGCGTTGATGATCAGCAGCGGGGAGCGATCGTAATAGTGGAAGAAATCGGCATAGCTGTCACAGAGCCGCTGCAGATAGTCGCGCCCGATATTTCTCTCCACCGGCCGGGCGCGCCGTCTGATACGTTTCATCAATATTTCGACAGGCGCCTGAAGATACACGACCAGGTCCGGCGCTGGAGCTTCCAGTGTCAGATGATCATAGACCTGTTCATAGAGCCGCATCTCATCAGGATCGAGATTGATCTGCGCAAAGAGCCGATCCTTTTCAAGCATGAAGTCAGCGATCAGATGTTGACGGAACATATCCCCCTGGAGCAAGTCGTTCCATTGACGACTGCGCTGGAACAGGAAAAAGAGTTGCGCCGGCAACGCAGCTTCCCTCGGGTTATTGTAAAAACGCTGCAGAAAGGGATTCTCTTCCGCACCCTCCAGCAGCATTTCACTGCCGAAATGATCTGCCAGCCGCTGTACCAAGCTGGTTTTTCCAACCCCGATAGGTCCTTCCACGACGATGAAGTCTGGCTTCTCAGTCGAGCCGTTCAACACCCTCTCCAGTGACTCTCTGTAACAGCTCCTTGAGCACACCCATGCCAGGAATCTCTATCTCGAGCGGGGCTATTTCACTCAGGGGCAGCAGTACAAAGGCCCTGTTTCCCATCTCAGGATGCGGAACCTTCAGGCTTGTCGTGTCCAGTGACAGGTTGCCGTACAGCAACAGATCGAGGTCGAGGGTTCGGGGTCCCCATCGCTGGTTACGCACCCGTCGATGCGCCTGTTCCACACGCTGCAGCTGATCCAACAACTGCTGGGGATCAAGCGTGGTTGCCAGCGATGCGACGGCGTTGATGTATTGGGGCTGACTCTGTGGGCCGATCGGTCGAGTACGGTACAGCGAGGAGTGTTTGAGCAGTGTCACACTGTCCAACAGCGCCAGCTCCTGCAAAGCGGTTTCGACCTGCCATACAGGATTTTCCAGGTTGCTGCCCAAACCGATATAGGCAGTCAACGATCGACTACTACCCATCACTCGAATTGTTGCTTTTATTCTTGCTGGAACGCTTATTTCGGCGACGGCGTCTACCCCGCTGTCCCTGATCGCTCATACTCTGCTTCTGCTGGGCATTGGCTTGCTGGAATTCGGTCCACCATTGCGCGAGTTCAGCTTCGACTTCACCCGCTTCGGCACGGAGCAACAGAAAATCGAAGGCCGCCCGAAACCTGGGATGGGTCAATAACCGGTAGGGTCTTTTTCCCTGGCGCTGCTCAAAGCGTCGCTGCAACTGCCATATGTCTCGCATTGGATAACTGAATCGTTTGGGAATGGTGATATACCTGATCTGCGCACTCAGGACATCGTCAGCCGCATGCTGCAAAGCCTCCACCGGAGGCATATCCTGAGACAGCAGCTCCTCGTAACCCAATCTTACAGGCTCCCACAACAAAACCGCGAAAAGAAAGGCTGGGGTAACCGATTGATCCTTTTGCACCCTGGCATCGGTATTGGCCAGTCCACGGTTGACGAAGGTGATGGGGAAATCATGGTCCTCATGGGACAACGCCTCCTCTGTGGCGGGGAAGAGCTGTCCAAACAGACCATAGTGTCGAAGCTTCTCAAATGATTCCAGGGCCGAACCACCGAGAAACAGTTTCAAAACCTCTTCATAAAGCCTGGCGGCGGGCACCTCACCAAGCAACGGCGCAAGCTGCTGCATCGGCTTTTCCGTTTCCGAATCGACAATAAAACCCAGCTTGGCGGCGAACCGCACCGCCCTGAGCAATCTAACCGGATCCTCCCTGAATCGGCTCTCCACATCACCCAGCAGACGAATCACCCCATTTCGCAGATCGAACATACCATTGGCAAAATCGATCACTGAAAAATCACCGACATCATAGTAGAGCGCGTTGATGGTGAAATCACGTCGCTGGGCATCCTCCTCCAGGGTGCCATAGACATTGTCACGCAGAATCATGCCGTTCTCCACCTGGCGCTCGCCATCCTCGGAGGGCAGGCGGTTACTGCGAAACGTGGCGACTTCGATGATCTCCCTTCCGAAGTAGACATGGGCGAGGCGGAAACGCCTGCCGATCAGGCGACAGTTTCTAAAGACTGACTTTACCTCCTCGGGCAAAGCGTTGGTCGCCACATCGAAATCCTTGGGTTCCCGCCCGAGCAAAAGGTCGCGCACACCACCGCCCACCAGGTAGGCCTCGTAACCGGCACTTTTCAATGTAGTGAGGACTCTTAACGCGTTTCTGCTGATATTGGCACGGGAGATGGTGTGCTCATCGCGCGCAATTACGGTAGGCTCAATAGCATTTCTATCCGCTCCGGGTGGGGAGGAAGAACTGCTGATTAATCCGGAGAACTTCGTTTTCAGCCACTTGGCAGCTTGTTTCAAAGGTACGACCACTGAACTATTTTTTTAAACCAGGTGATTGAGCCTGGCGACCAAGTCAGTATAATACCGCCTTTCGTGAGAAACTGCTCCCTTCGTCTAGTGGTTAGGACGCTGGCCTCTCACGCCGGTAACAGGGGTTCGAGTCCCCTAGGGAGTACCAACTTCAGATGAGGCCGCGTAAATGCGGCCTTTTTTATTACAGTTCCTTTGATAACTTACTGAGATAATTGCTAAAATCGTCGCCAAGCTCCTCATGTGACAAGCCATATTCAACCGTCGCTTCGAGATAACCGAGCTTGCTTCCGCAGTCATAACGCTTGCCTTTCACCCGGTAGACCCTGACTTTTTCATATTTCAACAGCTCTGCAATGGCATCTGTCAGCTGGATTTCACCTCCAGCCCCCTGCCCCGTCTGCCTGATCAGCTCGAAGATGCGCGGGGTCAGGATATAACGCCCGACCACTGCGAGATTGGACGGCGCCACCTTGGGATCCGGTTTCTCCACAATGGAGGTTATGAGCGCCGTCTCACCGTCATCTTCCTCCACCTCCACAATACCGTACTTGCCGGTCTCTTCGAGAGGCACCTCCTCAACGAGTATCACGCTGCACTGATATCGCTCGTAGACCTGCGCCATCTGGGCAAGGGCGCCGACACCGTCCATGCCCCTGATCAGATCATCCGCCAGGATTACCGCAAACGGCTCGTCCGCCACCACCGGCTCGGCGCAGAGCACCGCATGTCCGAGCCCCAGGGCCTCGGCCTGCCTGAGGTAGATGCAGCTTATATCGGCAGGCAGGACATTCTGCACTTTACGCAACAACTCTTCCTTTCCGGCCTCCTTCAACTCGCTCTCAAGCTCGTAGGCCTTGTCGAAGTGATCGGGAATGGAGCGTTTATTTCTTCCCGTGACAAACACCAGGGACTGCACACCAGCCTCCTCCGCCTCCTCGGCGGCATATTGAATCAGGGGCTTGTCTACGATCGGCAGCATCTCCTTGGGATTCGCCTTGGTCGCCGGTAAAAACCGGGTCCCCATGCCTGCTACAGGAAAAACCGCCTTTCTTATCTTTTTAATCATCATCACTCCTAGATAACCATGTATCAAACGTTCTGCAGAGATACCCTTGGAAACACCCGACATTACACGATGTTCACCATATTCACAGGGTTCCGCTGCCGAGATTCCCTTTCTTTGGCACTTTCCCATATCTGATGGGTAAAAATTGATATTAATTCAAGCCGCAAATGAACGCCAATTACCGCAAAATGAGACCTGCACACAAAATGTTGGTCAATGATTTGCGTTCATTCGCGGTTTCCTGGCTCGCGGACAATTGGCTCTCTTCTTGATCAATCCACTCGATCTACTGGAGAACCGCTTCATTAAAAGTCACGAAATCGATGCAATCTCCCTGTTGATCGCCTGCAGTGCATCCACGGGATCTGCAGCCCCGGTAATCGGCCTGCCCACGACCAGGTAACTCGACCCCGCCCGCATGGCGTCAGTGGGCGTCATCACCCGCCGTTGGTCGTCCGCTGCCGCTTGATTGGGCCTTACTCCGGGCGTCACCAGAAGGAAATCCTCTCCCAGCGTCCGGCGCAGCATCTCTGCCTCGCGGGGGGAACAGACAACGCCATCGAGTCCGGCCTGTTGCGTCAAGTTTGCCAGTCTGGAGACATTCTCTGCGGGGTCCCCGGAGAATCCTATCTCACGGATCTCATCGCCCGTCAGACTGGTGAGAATGGTAACTGCAACCAGCAGCGGCCGGCTGCTTCTGGCATCCAGGCGTTCCCGGGCTTTCTCCATCATCCTGCGACCGCCGCAAGCATGCAGATTGATCATCCAGACACCGAGGTCCGCTGCCGCATCACAGGCAGCCGCCACGGTATTGGGAATATCGTGGAATTTCAAATCGAGAAAGACATCATAGCCGCGGTTGCTCAACTCCTCGACAAAAGGCGGGCCGAGGCGTGTGAACATCTCCTTGCCGACCTTGAGCCGACAAAGTGAGGGATGTAAACGATCCACAAGCTCCAAGGCCTTGTCCTGGTTTGGGTAGTCAAGTGCGACAATGACCCTGCAATCACTGCTGTTCATCTCTGTTTCACCTTATTTTTCAAGCGGAATCCAAGGGATTTGTAATCATCATCTCGCCAGGGCATTGGCTTTGATGCTGCGGGTCAAACCCTGCTGGGGTTTGATTTCACCCCAGGTCTTGCAGCTCGGACAGTGCCAATGCAGTTTTTTGGCCGTGAAGCCGCAATGCTCGCACTGATAGGCCGGTTGTTTTTCCAACAGTTTCATTACCGACTGCAACAGCACTTCCAAGGTCTCCCTGGGGCTCTCTTCGCTGCGTTGCAGATTCAGCCTGATCAGACGTTCCAGACCCTTCAGATCCGGTGCCTCTTCCAAATGTCTGAGCATCGCATCTGCGGCCGCACCCTCACCCTCTTTTTCCATAATCATCTCGGAGAGTATCATCATCGCTTCGGTGTAATGGTGTCGTTTGTACAACTGCTCAAGATATTCGAATAGTTCAGGCTGCCTGCCCAGTTTCCTGTAACATTCGACGAGGCGCGGCAGAACCTCCGACAGATATACGGGATCGTTGTCTTCGACCTGTCGCAAAAGCTTGACCACAGATCGGCAATCCCCCCGGGTGTAATCGATCTCCGCCTGCAGCAGCAGCGCACGTACATTGCTCCTCTGTACTTGTTGTGCCCGCTTGAGGTAGCCCTCGGCCACCGTGATATTCTGTTGGCTCAACATCTGCTCGGCCAATTCACAATAGAAATGGGCAACCGCGTTATGCAGTGATGGATAGTGGGAAACTGATATTTTCTCAGCGACATCCAAACATCGCTGCCACTCCTTCTCCTGCTGGTATATCTCCAGCAGGAAGATATAGGCCTGCTCGTTGTAGAGTTTCAGTTCGGTCAATTCGAGAAACAGGTTTTCGGCTCGATCAAACAGCCCGGCCCGCATGTAGTCCTGACCCAGTTCGAGCAAGGCTTGTGCCCGTTGCTCACGATTCAGGCTAGGCCTGGCTATCAGGTTCTGATGGATACGGGTAGCACGATCCACTTCACCTCGCCGCCGAAACAGATTACCCAGCGCGAGGTGGGTTTCGACCGTATCACTATCAACATCCAACAGTTCGATGAACAGGTCGATTGCTTTGTCGGGTTGCTCATTCAACAGATAGTTGAGGCCTTTGAAGTAGACCGGCGCAATCTGCTGCGGTTGCTTCTGTTTGTTTCTGGCCATACCACGCCTTGCCGTATACCAACCGGAGGCCGCGGCTATGGGTAGTAACAGGAGCAGCAACTCAATCACTGGTCACCTCATTCACCGCTCCGATTGAGCAGTTTCGACAGGGTGCGGCAGCAGGGAAAATGATGCAGCTTGCAAAGTACATTGAAATGCTCACTGGTCCTTCAAGGGCAGGGCGCGAAGATTGTTGACCTCTTCACTGACCATTTGGCTACGTCTTTTCAGCGAGTGGATTTCCCTCTTGAGCCCCAACACCTTACCCATTCCGGCCAGGACACCCAAAACCACACCCATGCCTAATGCAATGGTCAATATCAACGATAATGGAAGATCCCGGCTGCCGAAATAGTAGTTGATCTCGACAGAGTCCGCATTGAGGGCAGCGAAAACCGCTCCCACCATCATGACCAGGATGACAACAAAAAGTTTTATGAATCGCATCGGATCGTCCGTAGTTCCCCCTTTCAGAAGGCTATTTTCGCTTACTGCAGTCCAGTTTGAAATAGCTAAGATGGAAGAACAGGGATGGAGAGTTTGATGTTTTTACCCAGGTCTCAACTCTTTTCACGGATCCCAGCCGTTTTAATTGACGAATTGAGGGTCCAAAATACAGTGCCGGATTCCAGGAACGGCGTGGATTTCTCAGCTCCGCAGTGATAGGAACAGCTGGCTGCCCTATGTGGGATGGGCGTCATCCCGGCAGCCGGTACCGGACTTGATCCGGTACCGGGATCCAGGTGTATCAACGGATTAATCAGGCATTCTTGGTAATTATTGACAAAAATTCCTTAGGCGTAGGTATCCAAAAGGCCGACATGGGCTTTTACCCATGATTGTCGCTCGGTGGAGAGTCGCTCATGACTCACTGAATCACCGCTGTAACCACCGTCAGCAGCGGACTGAGTGTTTTGATCCCGTGCCGACTCACCAGCCTGGTGCTGACCCACATCCACGTTGGCGAGATTGAGGTTGATCTCTCCGAACAACTCCCGCAGGCGTGGGATAGAGGCTTCGAGGGCTTCTCTCGTAGGCGCATGAGTGGCAACAAAGGTGACGCTGGTCTGATCGTTTTGCAGCGATACCTTTATCTCCAGCGGTCCCAGATTGGGTGGATTCAGCTTGATCTCGGCATGCTGGATATTCTGACCGACCATCCATTGGATACGTTCGCCCACCGCCCTGTCCCATCCAGGTTGGCCGACAGGGATATTCAACGGCATCACAATTGATGGCCTCATGCCGACCGGTGAGGTTTGCATCGATTGTAATGAAACCGCAGACAGCTGGCTGCCGCCACTATCCAGCGGTTTTCCGGTTTCCAGAAACTGCTTGCCCAATTCAGTCAGTTGCAGCTTCAGCTCCTGGGGCTGGCTGTTCTCGACCAATCGCTGGATCGAAATCTCCGGTTGTATCAGTTGTGGCTGTGGCTGCAGCTGCAGTTGTGGCTGTGCCTGCTGAGGTTTCAGCACAAACACAGCGCGATCCATACCCGGCTCCGTCAACAATGGCTGCTGTTGGGATGGTGCAAGCGGCAAGGATTTGCCGTCCACGAGGAGGGAGAGCGGCAACAGCCTGCCATCGAAGGGCTGGGCAGCTTGGATCTGGGCGGGGTCCACAGCGCCGCTCGGCAGTGAGAGGAGCACTACGCCCTCATCACCATCTGCCGTCAGCAGTTGCTTCAAGGCCTGGTCGAATGTCAGCCCGGCAAGCTCTCCATCTGCTGCAATCTGCGCAAAAAGATCACCGGCTTCAGTCGGCAGTTCCGATATTGGCTTATCCCCCTGAACCTGGGGCATGATTTCTATCTGTATCATGTCTGAACCCTGTCGTTGTCGCTTCCAGTCGACAATTTGGAATGCAGGTTCCGGGCCAGTTTCTACAAAGCGAAATCCTGCGTGGTGGCACGACGCCATTCCGCTCTATGGAGCAGCCAATCTCCTTGGCTGTTGTTGAAAAAATGAAGTTGCAGTCGAAGCAGGTCCCCACGCCATGTGGACAGGGCCATCTCCGCCTCCTGAGGAGAGCCAACGAGCCCGGCGAAGACCACGAGCACTGCCTCTCCATCCGAAACCAGCTCGATATGATCGATTTTGGAGAGAATATGGATGGATTTGTGGCGCAGCAGATAGCCAAACAACAGTGCCTTGAGGGCCCTATAGTCCCGGCCCGCACTGTCGCTGTAGGCCGGGTCGACATAGACCATGGCTGAGTTGAGATCACGCGCTTCGAGCTGCTTCTCGGCCTCCTGCAGCAGATTCCGCAGCTGCTCCTCCGCAGTCAATTGAGTATCGCTGCAAGCACCGCAAATCAAACCCGGAGCGAGCAGAAGGATGCCGATGCGGAAGTAGCGCGAGAGGGTCACGGACGGACTATCTCAGACTCAATACATCCTGCATGTCGAACAGTCCGTTTTCTCTATCCGCCACCCAAGCGGCGGCACGTGCCGCGCCATGCGCGAAATTCATGCGATTGGAGGCCTTGTGCACCACCTCGACCCGCTCACCCTCCATGGCGAACCAGACACTGTGCTCACCGACCACGTCTCCCGCACGGATGGTTTCGAAGCCGATGGTCTTGCCATCCCGTGGACCTGATCTGCCCTCCCTGCCGTAGATGGCACACTCATTCAAATCCCGCCCTAAGGCCTGTGCAACCACCTCACCCAGCCTCAAGGCAGTGCCGGAGGGGGCATCGACCTTATGCCTGTGGTGCGCTTCGATTATCTCCACGTCGGCATCTTCTCCCAATACCTTTGCCGCCATCTCCACCAGTTTGAAACAGAGATTGACCCCGACACTCATGTTGGGGGCAAATACGATCGCAATCCCGCTCGCCCCGTCTCTGAGACGCTGCTTCTGGGTTTCATTCATACCAGTGGTCCCGATAACCATACGCTTTCCCGCCTCGCGGCAGATCGCCAGATGGTTCAGGGTCGCCTCGGGGACGGTGAAGTCGATCACCACATCGAAATCATTCACAACCGATTTCAAATCCGATACCAGGTTGACACCGAGCGTGCCGACTCCCGCCAGTTCACCTGCGTCCTGTCCGAGAAGCGGGCTCTCTGCGTGTTCTGTCGCGGCACCCAGGGTCAGTCCCTCAGTCTCGCTGACAGCAGTTACCAGGGATCGGCCCATGCGTCCCGCCGCACCTACTACTGCTATTCTCGTCATCTGGCCCACCCCTTTGGATATTTCTCTCAAAAACCCATGTTTTCAAAAAACTTTTTCACCCCGTCCAACCAACTGGTGGAATGGGGACTATGTTTTGCGCCACCTTTTTTCATGGTCTCATCGAGTCTTCTGAACAACTCTTCCTGCTCGGCCGTCAGTTTGACCGGCGTCTCCACCAGGACTCTGCATAAAAGGTCACCCATCGGGCCGCCGCGCACCGGCTTTACACCCTTGCCACGCATGCGGAAAAGGCGGCCCGTCTGTGTGCCCGCGGGAATCTTCAGGAGTACCTTGCCATCCAGTGTAGGCACCTCCAGTTCACCTCCCAGTGCAGCGACAGCGAAGCTGATGGGCACTTCACAGTAGAGATGGTTCTCCTCACGGGTAAATATTTCGTGTGGCTTCACCGCCACCTGTACATAGAGATCACCTGGCGGTCCACCGTGCTCCCCGGCTTCACCCTCGCCGGCGAGGCGGATACGGTCCCCTGAGTCGACCCCCGCAGGCACCTTGACCGATAGAGTCTTGTGCTCCTGAATACGTCCATGCCCATGGCAGTTGGGACAGGGGTCCTCGATCATCGTCCCTTTGCCATGACAGCGCGGGCAGGTCTGCTGTACGGAGAAAAACCCCTGTTGCATCCTGACCTGACCATGTCCGCCACAGGTATCACAGGTCTTGGGGGTGGTGCCCTTTCTGGCACCGCTGCCGGCGCAGACATCGCAGGTCACCAGGGTCGGCACCCTGATCTTTACCGTGGTCCCCGAAACTGCGTCCTCCAGGGAGAGCTGCAGGTTATAGCGCAGGTCAGCGCCACGATGTACGCGGCTTCCGCCGCCACGACCGCCACCGAAAATATCGCCGAATACATCACCGAAGATGTCGGAAAAGTTGGCACTGCCGCCGCCGAAGCCACCCCCCATGCTGGGGTCCACACCGGCATGCCCGAACTGATCATAGGTTGCCCGCTTCTGGGCGTCGGTCAAAACCTCGTACGCCTCCTTGGCTTCCTTGAATTTTTGCTCTGCCTCTTTTGCGGTATCTCCGGTGTTGCGATCCGGATGGTATTTCATGGCAAGGCGTCGGTAGGCCTTTTTGATTTCGGCCTCACTGGCATTCTTATTGACGCCCAGAACTTCGTAATAATCGCGTTTTGCCATGGTTGTTATCTTTCACTACCGTTCATTAATACCACACGTCGTCGCTTCAATCCCATCGTTGCCGGCACTGGCTTTAGCGCCTGTACAACGTCAAAAACCGCACATCGGTCTAGTGGGCTGGCCCACTAGCTGCCGATGTGCGGTCGATCCGACTGGAATCTCAGACTAGTTTTTGTTGTCCTTGACCTCTTCGAATTCGGCATCGACGACATCATCGGCCGTACCCGAACCGGTATCGGAAGCTGCGGCTTCGGCCTCGGCGCCACCCTGGCCCTGGGCTTCGGCACCCTTCTGGGCGTAGAGCCGTTCAGCCATCTTACCAGAGGCCTCCGCCAGGGTTTTGGTCTTCGCCTCGATGGCATCCTTGTCGTCGCCTTTCATGACCTCCTCGAGATCCTTGATCGCGCTTTCGATCGCCTCCTTCTCGCCGGGCTCGAGTTTATCATCACCCAGCTCTTGCATGGACTTCCTGGTGGCGTGGATCATGGTATCTGCCTGATTCCTGGCGCCGATCAGTTCATGGAACTTGCGATCCTCGTCCGCATGGGCTTCGGCGTCCTTGATCATCCGTTCGACTTCTTCGTCCTTGAGACCGGAAGAGGCCTTAATGACGATCGACTGCTCCTTGCCGGTCGCCTTGTCCTTGGCGGAGACGTTGAGGATACCGTTGGCATCGATATCGAAGCTGACCTCGATCTGGGGCACGCCGCGCGGTGCGGGCGGAATATCGCTCAGATCGAAACGGCCGAGGGATTTGTTGGCTGACGCCTGCTCGCGTTCACCCTGCAGTACATGCACGGTCACCGCGGTCTGATTGTCATCCGCCGTGGAGAAGACCTGGGAGGCGCTGGTCGGGATGGTGGTATTCTTCTCGATCAGCTTGGTCATCACGCCGCCCAGGGTTTCGATACCCAGCGACAGCGGCGTCACGTCCAGCAACAGCACGTCCTTCACTTCGCCACCCAGTACGCCACCCTGGATGGCCGCACCGATGGCCACGGCCTCGTCAGGATTGACGTCCTTGCGCGGCTCCTTGCCGAAGAAACCCTTGACCGCCTCCTGAACCTTCGGCATCCGGGTCTGGCCCCCGACCAGGATCACTTCATCGATTTTGGAAGCGGCTATGCCGGCGTCCTTCAGGGCGATCTTGCAGGGTTCTATGGTACGGGTCACCAGATCATCCACCAGCGACTCCAGCTTCGAGCGGGTCAGTTTGATGTTCAGGTGCTTGGGACCGCTGGCATCCGCCGTGATATAGGGCAGGTTGATATCGGTCTGCTGGCTGGACGACAACTCGATCTTGGCCTTCTCTGCCGCCTCTTTCAGGCGCTGCAGCGCAAGGGGGTCGTTGCGCAGATCGAAACCCTGGTCCTTTTTGAACTCTTCCACCAGATGGTCGATGATGCGCATATCGAAATCCTCACCACCGAGGAAGGTGTCGCCGTTGGTGGAGAGCACTTCGAACTGATGCTCGCCATCGATCTCCGCGATCTCGATGATGGAGATATCGAAGGTACCGCCACCCAGGTCATAGACAGCCAGGGTCTGGTCGCCCCGCTTTTTGTCCATACCGTAGGCCAGCGCGGCGGCGGTCGGCTCGTTGATGATGCGTTTCACATCCAGGCCGGCGATACGGCCGGCATCCTTGGTCGCTTGGCGCTGCGAGTCATTGAAGTAGGCCGGCACGGTGATAACCGCCTCCTTGACCTCTTCCCCGAGGTAGTCCTCCGCGGTCTTCTTCATCTTTTGCAGGATCTTGGCGGAGATCTCCGGCGGCGCCATCTTCTTGCCGTTGACCTCGACCCAGGCATCCCCGTTGTCGGCCTTGACGATTTTGTAGGGCACCATGTCGACGTCGCGCTGCACCACGTCGTCCTTGAACATACGTCCAATCAGACGCTTGATGGCAAACAGGGTGTTTTGCGGATTGGTCACCGCCTGGCGCTTGGCGGACTGACCGACCAGGATCTCGCCATCATTGGCATAGGCAATGATGGAAGGGGTGGTGCGGTCACCCTCGCTGTTTTCAATTACCTTGGTGGAACTCCCCTCCATCACGGCTACGCAGGAGTTGGTTGTTCCCAGGTCGATACCGATGATCTTGCCCATGATATTTCTTTCTCCGAAATCTTGTGGAAATTGTGTAATTCTTAACCGATTGTTCCTAATGTGGGGTCAACCACCGTTGATTCAAGCCTGTTCGTCGATCGCGGCCCCGGATCCGGCCTTGGAGACCATCACCATGGCCGGGCGCAGTAATCTGTTATTCAGTACATAGCCCTTCTGCACCACTGCCACCACCGTGTTCGGCGCCACGTCATCACGCTCCTGCATCGACATCGCCTGATGGTACTCGGGATTGAACGCCTCGCCTTCGGGATCCACCTGCTCGATACCGTACTTGCCCATCACATCGGCCAGCAGCTTGAGGGTCAGTTCGGTGCCCTCGCGCAGCTTGTCCACATCGACCTGGTCATCCTGCGCGGCCTGGTGCCCAAGTTCCAGGCTGTCCCAGACCTGAAGCAGATCCGTGGAGAACTTCTCCAGCGCGAACTTGTGGGCGTTTTCCAGATCCCGCTGGTTGCGTTTGCGGATATTCTCCAACTCAGCCCGGGTGCGCATCAGCTGATCCCAGTGATCATCCGCCTTGGCCCGCGCATCCTCCAGCAGCTTGGTCAGATCTTGATTGTCACCTTGCCCATTCTCCAGCGTTTCATCGATATCCGTCTCGCTGCTCGACTCGATCTCCACTGCCTCCGCCTCGTCTGGGGCATCTGTTTGTTGCTGCGCTTGATCCTTTTCACTCACTTCGTTTGACCTCTGAATGGATTGTTAGGGTTACACCTGAGAGTGTGTAATCCTCCATAGATTGGGATGATTAGTGTTTTTTCAAGACCGCGCCGAGAATCTTCGCGGTGACATCCACTACCGGGATCACCCGCTCATAGTTCATACGGGTGGGCCCGATGACGCCCAACACGCCGACTACCTCTTCGTTGACCTGATAGGGGGCAGTGACTACAGAACAGCCGTTAAGCAGTTGATACCCCGACTCCTCGCCGATAAATATCTGTACGCCATCCGCATCCAGAAACTGATCGAGCAGATGCAGGATCTCCCGCTTTTCGGTGAAGGCATCGAACAACTTGCGCAACTGCTCAAGGCCGGAAAGCTCGGCGAACTCCATCAGATTGGTCTGTCCGGCGATGACGCAATCCTCCTTGGATTCGCTGCTGTTGACCACCTCATCCGCCATGGCCAGGGCCTGGGTCATGATCTGGTCAAAATGCTCCCGGGCATCATTGAGCTGCTGCAACACCCGTTGGCGTACCACTTCCATCTCGAACCCGGCAAAGGATTTATTTAGAAAATTGGCGGCCTGATCGAGTTCCGCACGGGTGAAATCCCGATGAGTATGAAGAATCCGGTTGTGCACCTCACCGTCTTGAGTGACAAGTATGGCGAGAACACGACGATCGGAAAGCGGGAGAAATTCAATCTGACGGAAGGTGGGCCTGTCGCGTCGCGTCAAGGTCACCACCCCCGCCATGTGGGTGACACCGGAAAGCAGCATTGAGGCTGATTTCAGGACTTCCGCGCTCTCACCCCCTCCCACCATGAGTTCTTTGCGGATCTTTTCAACCTCTTGTTTATTGAGATTCTGTATCGTCAATAACGAGTCTATGAACATGCGATAGCCGGTGATCGTCGGTATCCTGCCGGCTGAGGTGTGGGGTGACGAAACCAAACCCAGATCCTCCAGATCCGCCATTACGTTGCGGATCGTCGCAGGACTGAGGTCGAGGCCGGTATCCTTTGCCAGGGTGCGTGAACCCACGGGCTGACCTTCGCGAATGTAACGCTCTATCAGTGCCTTGAGAAAGTGCTGGGCACGCTCACTGACGACGGTTTCACTGACCGATTTCTTCGTCACCGATGGGAATCTCCGGGGATAGTTGTTAGCACTCTAGTCAGCCGAGTGCCAATTGAATTAAAAATTAGCAACTCGAACCAATGTAGTCAAGCATTCCGATAGCCGTTATTGGATGCTTGGATTGCCCCAAACTGCGTGCTAACGTTGCGTATCTGTCACCCTGAGTCGAATCTTCCAACGTATCCAGTGACTTTAATTCACAACCATACAGCATGCATAAGCGCTTTCAAAAGGTCGGATTAATCGGTAAGCACGGCGATCCGGTGGTCAAAGAGACGCTGTTGCGGCTCTACGACTTTCTCATTGCGCAGAACAGAGAGGTGATATTCGAAGAGACCACCTGTCGGCTGTTGATGGGCAAGCCCCTCCCGAGTGTCCCCCAAATCGAGCTTGCCAGACACAGTGAACTGGTCATCGTGGTTGGGGGAGACGGTACACTGCTCCATGCCGCCCGGGTTCTTGCAAGTCAGAATATTCCGCTGCTGGGTATCAATCTGGGGCGTCTTGGGTTTCTCGTTGACCTCTCTCCCGATCAGATGACGACCCGGCTGGAGGAGATCCTCGGCGGCCAATATGAGCAGGAGTGCCGGTTCCTTCTCGAAGTCAGCATGGGTGACGAATCATCCCCACAGCAGAGCATTCTAGCGTTCAACGATGTGGTTCTGCACAAGTGGAATATCGCCCGTATGATCGAGTTCGAGACCTATGTGGACGACCAGTTGGTCAATGACCAGCGCTCCGACGGTCTCATCGTATCCACCCCGACCGGCTCGACTGCCTACGCCCTCTCCGGCGGTGGCCCCCTGCTCTATCCCACATTGAACGCCATCGTGATGGTACCAATCTGTCCCCACACCCTGAGCAACCGCCCGATCGTGGTGGATGGCGACAGTGCGATCGAGATACATCTCAACCCAGCCCATGCCGAGGATGTACAGATCACCTGCGACGGCCAGGCTACCTTCCCCGCCATGCCGGGTGAGGTGATAAGGATTCGCAAGGCGGAACATCAGGTACGACTGATCCATCCCTATGGCTACGACTACTACAGCATTCTGCGCGCCAAGCTAGGCTGGTCGGAGAGCCCGAAAAACAACCGATGCTGATTGAGATACAGATCCGCAATCTAGCCATAGTCTCCAGTATGGATCTCGAGCTGCTGGATGGCCTGACTGCGCTCACGGGTGAAACCGGGGCCGGAAAATCGATATTGATCGACGCCCTGGGCCTGGCCCTTGGCGAACGCGCCGACAACAGTATGATCAGGGCAGAAAGCGACCGCGCCGAAGTCACTGCAGTGTTCGACTTGCGGGGCCTGCCGGAGGCATCGGCATGGCTGAAGAAGCAAGCGCTGGATGAGGCGGATGAGTGCATATTACGCCGCAGCCTCAATCTGCAAGGGCGCTCAAAGGCCTATATCAACGGTCGCGCAGTCACCCTGCAACAGCTCCAGGAACTGGGTGCCTATCTGGTGGAGATTCATGGCCAGCACGCCCACCAGTCCCTGTTGAAGAGCGCCCATCAGCGCGGTTTGCTTGACGCCTATGGCGGACTCCTCGAGCTGGCGCTGCAGGTCCAGCGAGCATACCGCGACTACCAGACCGAGCAGACACGACTCGATTCCCTGACCGCCTCGGCCGCGGAGCGAGCCTCGCGTCTGGATCTACTGACCTATCAGAGCAACGAATTGACTCGCCTCGATATCACCCAGGATGAATGGTCCAGCCTGGAACAGGAACAGCGGCGTCTCAGTCACCAGGAGCAGTTGGGGGATACATGCAGATCCGTCATCAGCGGACTGGATGGGGAGCAACAGGCCCTGCGCAGCCTGCTTTCGAACTATGTGGAACGGCTCAATGAGGCGGCAAGGCTGGATGATGCACTCAATGAACCTCAGCAGATGCTCGACAGTGCGTTGATCCAGATCGATGAGACCCTGGCCTCTCTACGTGACTATCTCAATGAGATGGAACTCGATAGTGTGGGTCTGCAGCAAGTGGAAGAGCGGTTGAGTGCGATTCACGATATTGCCCGGAAGTATCGCGTGAGGCCGCAACAGTTGCCGGAAAAACAGGCCGAGATAGAGCAGGAGCTGCAGCAGCTTCAAAACAGTGATGTCGAATTGGCCGAACTGGCCCGAATCGTGGATCGGCATCGCGCCAGCTACCAGGAACTGGCTGCAGAGCTCAGCACTCAACGCCACGCCGCCGCCAGACGCCTCGGTGCAGAGATCACTCAGGCCATGCACAAACTTGGCATGCCCGGAGGGAAATTCAGTGTATCACTCCATGCACTCTCGTTTGATCAGGCCGGTGCAAACGGGGTCGAACAGATCGAGTTCATGGTATCGGCAAATCCAGGCATACCACTGCAACCGTTGAGCAAAGTCGCATCCGGTGGAGAACTGTCCCGGATCAGCCTCGCGATACAGGTTGCCACTATCCGCTGCGGCTCGATCCCCACCCTGGTTTTCGATGAGGTGGATGTCGGGATCGGCGGTGGTATCGCGGAGATTGTCGGGCAAATGCTGCGTACCCTTGCAGAGGAGAGGCAAATACTCTGTGTCACCCATCTTCCCCAGGTCGCCGCCCAGGCAATGCACCACTTCCAGGTTCAGAAAACGACCCGGCAGGAGGCTACCTGGACGGCAATTGCCAAACTCCAGGACGCGGAGAGAATTCAGGAAATCGCGCGAATGCTCGGAGGCGTTCGCATCACGGAACAAACGCTGGCCCACGCTCAGGAGATGATCGATCTGGCAGCGAGCCCCAATTAGGTTCGGCCAACACCAGTCCAATCGGCACGGTCGTCTACCCCAGGTTGCATTTGGGATTGTTGCAATGGCCGTAGATAATCAGTGAGTGATCCACCATTTCGAATCCGTGTGCCTTGGCGATCTCCCGTTGACGCTTCTCGATTGTGGTATCGATAAACTCCTCAACCTTGCCGCAAACCACACAGACCATATGATCATGATGGCCTCCCCGGTCAAGTTCGAAAACCGCATGTCCGCCCTCGAAATTGTGACGGGTGACCAAACCAGCGGTCTCAAACTGGGTCAATACCCTGTAGACAGTGGCCAGACCGATCTCTTCCCCGTTATCGAGGAGCATTTTGTAGACATCTTCAGCACTGACATGACGTTGAGAACTGCCCTCGAGCAACTCCAGGATCTTTATCCTGGGGTGTGTAACCTTGAGTCCTGCTTTTCTTATATCCTGGTTATCCATCCTTGTTCTCTCCAGCCCTAAAAACAGGGCTGCTGAATTTCGGTGAATGGGTTAATATTGAGTCTGATTTCAGATTGTACTTGTAATGAAAAAGATTCTCATCATCATTTTTTCACTTCTTCCCTTGTTTGCAGGCTGTAGTTCATGGGAGGATTTTTCTCTGGTCCATACTCCGGACATCGAGCAAGGCAACATCATCACCCCGGAGATGGTCGCCTTGCTGGAACCCGGCATGAGCAAACGCCAGGTACGGTTCGCACTCGGCACGCCGATGCTGATCGATGTCTTCCACGAACAACGCTGGGACTACCTGTTTGCCGTAAAACGTCGAAACGAATCCTTGGAAATCAAACAGTTCAGTCTCTATTTCGATGGCGACACTCTTTTGCGTTTCGGTGGAGATGTCGATCCGGCCGAGAATGTGGAATCAAGCCAGGAGAAAAAGGAGCTGTTGGTCAGCGTGCCGGATTACGATGGGGATCTGGGGATACTGGAGAGACTCTGGTACTCGTTGGGATTCGGCGTAGATTAGCCTCCCTTGCGCATCACCTTGCCCTCGGCCGCGCGTTTTTTGCGAGCCTCTTTCGGATCGGCAATCAACGGCCGATAGATCTCAACCCGGTCTCCATCCGACAGCACCACATCGAGTTTCGCTGCCTTGCCGAAGATCCCAATCTTATTGGTCTTGAGATCGATCTCAGGAAACCTCTCCAGGATACCCGAGGCTTCAATGGCCTGTTCTGCCGTCAGCGGTTGCGCCGATTCAACGCTCAGCAGCGCCTGCTCTTCGAGCTTGCCGAAAGCGACTTCAAACTTCATTCTGTACCATTCCCATAAATTTCATCGGCTCTTTTGCAGAAGGCATCCACCAGGGTATTGGCAATCTGACTGAATACACGCCCGAAAGCGGCATCGATCAGTTTTCCGGCAAACTCGAAATCCAACCGCAGCTCGACTTTGCAGGCTCCAGGCTGCAGCTCGGTAAACCGCCAGCCACCATGCAGCTTGCGGAAGGGACCGTCGAGGAGATCGATATCCATCGATTCATTCTTCACCAAGCGGTTACAGGTGGCAAAACGTTGTCGAATACCAACCCGCGACACCTCGAGCTCACCGCAAATTTTTTCGGGCGACCGCGAGATCAGCCTGCTGTCGCTGCACCAGGGTAGAAAGTCGGGATAGGACTCAAAGTCACAAACCAGTTCATACATCTCTTGCGCTGAATGGAGCACCAGTGCACTTTTGCTCACGACCGGCACGATCAGATAATTCCTATGGCGTTAAGAAATACCACGACCACCGCCAGGGGCGAGATATATCGAACAAGATTCCACCAAATCCGGTATCCAAGCGGGTCCATCGCGAACTCATCCCGGCTCGACGCCTGTTTCATCAGCCAGCCACCGAATATCGCTATCAGCAAGCCACCCAGCGGCAGCATGATATTGGCTGTCAAGTAATCGAGCAGATCAAAGAAGGTTTTATCGAAGAGTTTGACATCCGACCAGATATTGAAGGAGAAAACAGTACCGAGGCCGAGCAGCCAGGTGAACAGCCCCAACCACACCGATGCCCTGATCCGGGTCATGTTGCGATTCTCCACGAGCCATGCAACGGCGGGTTCAATCAGTGAGATGGCGGAACTCCAGGCAGCGAAGACGAGCAGTATGAAAAAGAGCGTGCCGAAGAACTGTCCACCCGGCATGGCGCCAAAGGCGATAGGCAGGGTCTGGAAGATCAGGCCGGGACCGGCACCGGGCTCAAGCCCGTTGGAGAAAACGATTGGAAAAATGGCCATCCCGGCCACCAGGGCCACCAAGGTATCGAGCAGCGCGATCAATATGGCCGAGCCGGCTATCGAGGCCTTTTTCGGCATGTAGGAGCCATACACCATGATCGCCCCCATACCGAGGCTCAGGGTAAAAAAGGCGTGTCCCATGGCGACAAGCAGCGGACTTCCGCTCACCTCGCACTGTTCCAGGCCCTCCACCATCTGACAGCTGTGTACTAATTTGTAGAAATTGGGAGTAAACAGAAAATCGAGACCCTGGGCGAAAGAACCGGTGTTCATTGCATAGCCGACCAACACCACCAGCAGGATGAACAGCGCTGGCATCAGGTAGGTCACCGCCTTCTCCAGGCCCGCCTTGACACCTTTGGCAACCACGAAAATGGTCATCAGCATGAACAGGGTATGCCAGGCCATGAGCCGCTCGGGATCCCCTACCAACCCACTGAAAATGGCCTGGACACCAGTCGCATCCACTCCGGTGAACACGCCTCCGGCCGTTCTGACCACGTAGGCAAGCGCCCACCCTGCTATCACACTGTAGTATGAGAGAATCAGGAAACCGGCCAGAACACCGCTCCAACCGATCAGTGACCATTGCTTGAAGGTGCCCTCCTCTTCACTCAGGGTGGCCATGGTGTTGATAGGGCTCTGCCTGCCACGCCGACCCAGCATGATCTCCGCCATCATGATGGGGATACCCACCACAGCAATGCACAAGAGGTAGAAGATGACGAATGCACCTCCACCGTTTTCACCGGTTATATAGGGAAATTTCCACACATTGCCCAGCCCCACAGCCGAACCGGTTGCGGCAAGGATGAACACCAGCCTCGAGGACCATTGACCGTGGATGGATTGTCTTTCAGCCATTAACCCCACCTTTTATATCTGACAGCCCGCGACCCGCGCCTTGCTATGGGCATGAAAGTCCTCCATTTTCCGAAAAACGCCAACGTTTAACAAGCCACCTCTGGTGAGAAGCTCCCGGCACGATTAGAATGGCGGGATGGCCAGAAAAGCAAAAAAGAAAACCACAGGCGGCTCCACGATTGCGCTGAACAAGAAGGCGACTCACGATTTTTTTATCGAAGATCGCTATGAAGCGGGAATTGCCCTGCAGGGCTGGGAAGTCAAGAGCCTGCGCGAAGGGCGGGTTCAGATCAAAGAGAGTTACGTTACCCTCAAGGAGGGGGAAGCCTTTCTTTTTGGCGCTCATATCGTACCCCTTGCCACTGCCTCCACCCACGTACATCCCGACCCCACCCGCACCCGGAAGCTGCTGCTGCACCGCAGTGAGCTGAACAAACTGATCGGCCTGGTAGAGCGCAAGGGCTATACCCTGGTGCCAACGGCGATGTACTGGAAAAAGGGGATGGCGAAGCTGGAGATAGGGGTCGCGAGGGGTAAAAAGATGCATGACAAGCGCGCCAGTGAAAAGGATCGCGACTGGAAACGGGAAAAGGAACGCTTGTTCAAGCATACTTGATTGGCATAAGTTACGGATCAGTAACCACTCGCCTCCTGTACGAACAACAGTTTCTGATACCCGTACGGCAACCAACGCGGGATGTTCCCACCAGGATGTGTGTAATTAACCGGATCGCCGATTTGTCCGGGAACCTATCCATCCCTTATAATGTCTATTCACTTAACCGTTCAGGGGGCGACGTAGGCTTCGACGGGGGTTGCAAAACCTATAGTGCATGCCGAGGGGCAGAGTACCTCGCAAATCCAACTGCAAACTTATAGTTGCCAACGACGACAACTACGCACTCGCTGCTTAATACCCAGTAGGGTGCCGTCTGACTGGAGCCGTGCCTGTGCGTCCAGCTTTTCAGGCGTCATATCTCATAGGATCGCATTGAAGCTCGTCCGGGGCAGAGATGTTAAAACCTTACCGGAATCGCCAACCGTATACCCTGTTCGTCGGGTAGCGGGCGGTTAAACACAATAGACTGGACTAAGCATGTAGAACTCTAGGCGGAGGACTCGCGGACGGCGGTTCAAATCCGCCCGCCTCCACCAATTCGACTTTCCACTCTTTACTCTCTACATAGAGATTCCCGGCAGCCGGGAATCTCTTCTTCATTCGCCACAGAAAAAACACATAGAAATCAGTAGCCTACTTACCCGAGTCTCAGCTATGGTAGTGAACGGTACGTACCTTCTCCAAGCTGTTTATATCCAGGAAGCGCTGATACATGCGAATCATCTCTCGGTCATGATCATTGACCGGCGGAGTATGTTCAGAGATCTTCTGTCGATAATAGTCGCGCCTATCGTCGGAAGAGATCGAGAAGAGTTTTACGGAGTTCATGTTCGTCCCCAGGTAGTCGTTGTCTCATACTACGCAGGAAGCAAACTACTAAACAAAACTTAAGATAATCTGAAAAGGCGGATCCGGCCTTATGCATCTTGTACAGTTTGTGATGAGCCTCACAGATTCTGCCAGAGTCTACTTTCTGGCAAGTTCGTGATATGACTAAGCGGCAGAGGGGATCAATTGGCTGGAAAGATGCAAACTAACTCATCAACCAGGGGATACATAATTTATCTACTTGAAAAACAAAATCTATTTTTCATTGTAGTATTTCTTGAATAACAACTTTGCCGCCTCCCGATTAAAATCCGTCACCCGTTGATCACTGACACTGGAAGCAGGCAATGAACCTCCAGGGTCCGCTGCAGAGTTACGCCCGTAACCGGGGATACCCGCTAAACCAGCCTCCATCTCATCCGACACACCAGGGTTGGCGTCGGCCGATCGCCTGTCCTCCAGCACCTTGGTGACCAGCGCGCTCTCTATGCGTGGCTGCTGATCGGCGAAACCATACACCAGCGCCGTATCGCAAAGGGTATTGATGACACGGGGGATACCTCCGCTGGCCCGGAAGATGAGGCTTGCCGCATTCCTGGTAAAAAGCGGCTCGCTACGCCCGGCGAGCCTGATTCGCTGATAGATATAGTATCTGGTCTCCTCCTCATTGAGCCCAGTTAGATGGTAATCTGCGGAAATACGCTGCTGAAACTGGAGCAGATCCCTGTGCCTGAGTAGATCCCGAAGTTGCGGCTGTCCTATCAGGATAATCTGCAACACCTGATGCTTGTCGGCATTGATGTTGGATAACAGGCGCAGTTCCTCGAGTACGTCAGGGTGAAGATTTTGCGCCTCATCGATGATCAATACTGTACGTCTGTTATTGGCGTACTGATCGATGAGAAACTGGGTGAAAAGATCGTAGAGCCCAACCTTTTGCGTTTCTCTGTAATCGAGATCGAAAGCATATAGCACCCACTGCAACAGTTCGCCCATACCATGGTGACTGCTATTGACGAGTCCTACCGTTATATCATCCTCGTGCTGATTCAGCAGATGGCGAATCAGGGATGTCTTGCCACTACCGACCTCTCCGGTAACCACAGTAAAACCGGCCTGGCTGATCA
>JBNKLI010000013.1:0-2033 GCA_050292275.1 Candidatus Thiodiazotropha sp. | reverse complement strand
AATCAGCTTGCGAGGCATTGCATCGGATAATCTGGCGCTAGTTGAACGGTTATTGGTATCACTGTCATGACCCACTACTTTAGGCCCTCACCCTCAATGCCCCACATCTACCTGTACCGCGATCCGGTGGATTTTCGCAAGTGCTACCGAGGGCTGGCCGCGATCGTGGAACAAGAACTGGAACACAACCCATTTGATGGCGCTCTTTATGCCTTCATCAATCGACGTCGTGACAAGATCAAGCTGCTGTTCTGGGAGGACAATGGTTTCGTGCTCTATTATAAGAGCCTGGCCGAGGAGAAATTCCGTTGGCCCAGGGCTGAAGACCAGGTGATGCCACTGAGCGGAGAGCAGATCAACTGGTTGTTGAGCGGCTATGACATCAGCCTGATGGAGGGGCACAAAATACTGCACTACGAATCGCTCTTTTAGGCGACATCGGCGCTGTGATTTGATAGGCTGTAAGCCATGTCAACGGCCTCTCGAACAGCGCCTATTCAATCACAAACCGATACGCTTCAGATGTCGGATTTGCTTGAGTTACTCGAGCAAAAAAATCTAACCATCGCCCTACAAGAACAAGCGATAACTGATCGCGAACACGTCATCGAAGATCATAAGCACATCATTAAGGAGCAGCAGAAGTTGCTCAAGCTGATGGAAGAGAAACTGCGCCTGGCTCGCCAGAAGCGATTCGGAGCCAGCAGTGAAAAACTTCCGTTTCAGGGTGATTTCTTTGATGAAGCGGAATTGGAAGTAGCCCTGGGAGATATTGAGCAGCAGATCGAGGAACAGGAAAAGTCCAAACCCAAGCGCCGTAAGCCCCGCGAAGGCTTTTCCGACAAATTGCCGCGCATCCGGGTCGATCTTCCTCTGAGCGAGGAGGAAAGGGCCGGCGCCCGCCAAACCTTCTTCGCCAAGGTGAAGGAAGAACTCGACATCATCCGTCCCCAAGCCCGGGTAATCGAGTACTGGCAGGAGAAGGCGGTCTTTGATGAGCCTGACGGCTCACAGCGCATCGAAGTGGCCTCGCGGCCGGCACACCCATTGGGCAAATGCATCGCCAGTGTCCAACTGCTGGCCTATCTGCTGGTGGCCAAGTACGCCGACGCCCTGCCGTTGTATCGGTTGGAGAAGATCTTCAAGCGCTTCGGCGCCACGATCAGTCGCACCACGATGGCCAACTGGATCATCGGGCTGGATGGGGTGTTTAACCCGCTGATCGAGCGAATCCGGACGCATCAAATGAACGGGGATTACCTGCAAGCGGATGAAACCCGATTACAGGTACTCAAAGAGACCGGCAAGGTGGCGAGTTCGGACAAATGGATGTGGGTGGTGCGAGGCGGGCCACCGGGGCAACCAGCGGTGTTGTTTGACTACGATGCTTCACGGGGTGAAGAGGTGGCCTTGCGCCTGTTCAAGGGTTTTCGGGGCGTGCTCCAGGTCGATGGGTGCGCCTCCTATAACCGGGTCTGCCGTGAAAACGCGCTCACGCGCATCGGCTGCTGGGATCATGCGCGACGCAAATTTGTCGAGGCCAGCCAGGCGATGCCGGCGCAGAAGAAAGGTGCCAAGGTCAGCAAGGCGGATGTGGCGCTGGGTAAAATCCGCAAACTCTACACGATCGAAAAGCGCATCGAATCGCTGGACCCGGAGCAAAAGCGCCAACAGCGCCAGGCCTTGAGTCTGCCGGTGCTGGACGAATTCAAGGGCTGGCTGGAGACGAACAGTCGCCGTGTGGTCAAAGACAGCCTGACCTGGAAAGCGATCCACTACACCCTGAACCAATGGGATACCCTGGTGGGCTATTGCGAGAATGGGCAGTTACACATCAGCAATGCCCTGGCCGAGAATGCGATCCGCCCCTTCGCGGTGGGAAGGCGTAATTGGTTGTTTGCCGACACGCCCCGAGGGGCTCGCGCCAGTGCCACGGTCTACAGCCTGATCGAAACGGCCAAGGCCAATGGCATCGAGCCTTACGACTACCTCCTGCATGTTCTCAAGCACATCGCCTCTGCCGACACCGTTGA
>JBNKLI010000012.1:0-13416 GCA_050292275.1 Candidatus Thiodiazotropha sp. | reverse complement strand
ATCGGCATCGTCGGGTAGACGCTGGAGGGATTCCAGGGCTTCTTGTTTGAGCGTTTGTGATTGCATGTTGAGTGCTCCTGAGGTGTGGCGACTTTAGGGTTTATCGCATCATTATCGGCTATTGCGTGGTCAATACCAGACAACCGTCCATAACCCTGACCTTGACCGGGGTGTTAATCTCAAACCCCGCCTGTTGCAGCCAGTAGCCCTTGAGTTGAACCCATGGTACGGGCCGTCCGGCCCCGGCGAGATCATCCTTAAGCTTGCGCATATAGTGGATTTTGTTCACTTTAATGGTGCGTCTAGATATATCTATACTGTTGTTAAGAGATTGTATAGGTTGTCGCAAAAAGGGCAATTATAGGGACTGTGCGGTTTGTTTCTCTTAATCAAATCGCCAGCAGTTCGTGCAGCTCCCGCACCTGCTCTTTAGCATTGTCGAGGATACCGATGGAGTGTCTTGGCGTCAGCTTGCCCAGCGCCAGTTTATGGAAGGCGGGCACCAGGTCGAGCCGGGGGAGGGTGCGCATCCTCGGGGTGCCGACATAGGCATGGAGCTGGGCTACAACGACCAGGTCGACATAATCGGGCCGATCGCTGATATCCTCCATCCAGTCTTCCGCATGCAGGGCCGCCTTGACGAAGTAGTCGGGGAAATCCCATTTGCGCAGCACCATGGCCCCCACTTCAGCCTTCAGATGGTCGATGATCGGATCGAGGCGTTCAGGGCTGTCCGCCAGTTCCGGTTTATTCGAGGCGGCGCCGAGTATGGCGAGTGCGCCGATATCGTGCAGCAGGCCGCACAGCAGGGCCTGGTCGTTTTCCAGTCCCGGCGTGACCCTGGCCAGTTCGTGGCAGATGGGCGCCACATAACTGACATGGTTCCATAGTTCGAACATCCGTTTCTGCAGGACCTTCGAGCGGCTGTTGAAGAGCTTGCCCAGGGCGAAGCTGATCACCAGGTTGTGGGTGACTGAGCGACCCAGGCGGGTGACCGCTTCAGGGAGATTGTCGATGACATGCTTCCCCCGGTAGGCGGCGCTGTTGACCACACTGATGATGCGCGCGGCCACTGTCGGGTCGGCCTGCACCACATGCGCGATCTCCTCGCTGTCGGTATTGGGGTTGTGGATCACTCTTGCCATGCGCAGAGTGATATCGGGCATGCTTGGCAGTTCCAGGGTGTCGTTCCTAGCCGCTTCGTAGAACTCCCAGTAGAGGGCATCTTCCGGTACCTCCGAATCCCTCAGCTCTATGCTCTGGTTGCTGCGGGCATTGGTCACTGGCGGCAGGCGCTTGATCGCGTCGTAGAGTTCCCTGGGTATGGACAGCAGGTCCACTGCGGTTATGCTGTTGATGTCGACGTCGTAGGGAGACTCTTCGGCCAGCGGCGGGTTGAATGGTTGATCGGCTTGTTGTATCTCCCGCTTGCCGTCCGTTGATACCACCTCTACCTGGCCCTGGAGCAGATAGTAGACCTGGTCGGTCCTCTCTTTGCTGCTGGCTATTGCGACACCGGCGTTTCGATGTTCTACATGGGTCTCGGCCAGTACGTAATCCAGCACCCGCTTCGGCAGATTTCTCAGGATGGGTATCTTTTTGACACTGCTGCTGGTGACTGCTGTGACTCTCTGAATCATCTATTTGTTGCTCGATGCTGGGCCCGGTTCGATATGCGGGCGGTATTTGATCGGGGCTTTACGTACAATAGCAGAATCCTATATCGGCCCAAACAGGTGACACTTTACAGTATGGTGAATCGAATGCGGATTGGACAGGGTTACGACGCCCACCGTTTTGAAGCAGGCCCCCGTCTCGTACTCGGGGGCGTCGAGGTGCCCCATGACCAGGGATTGAAGGCCCATTCCGACGGGGACGTGGTGATTCACGCCCTCTGTGATGCCCTGCTCGGGGCTGCCGGACTGGGGGACATCGGGAGGCACTTTCCGGACAGCGATCAGGCCTATGCGGGGATCGACAGCCGGGTGCTCCTGCGCCAGGTGGTGGAACGCCTCCAGGACAGGGGGTTTCGGGTATCCAATGCGGATATCACAATTATCGCACAGCGTCCAAGGCTGGCCCCCTATATCGATGCCATGTGCAACTGCATGGCGACAGACCTGCAACTTGAGCCACAGCGGGTAAACGTCAAGGCAACCACCACCGAAGGCATGGGGTTCACCGGGCGTGGAGAGGGTATTGCGGCCATGGCCACGGTACTGCTGCAGGAGCACGGGGTTGATTGATGCTCCCTGGCAACCCCTTGAGCGCATGCCGTTCGCCTTTGGCCCGCCATCGGGTAGCGGCCTGATACGCGAGATCCCGGAAGACTTTCAGGTAGACGAGGTGCTGGGTTTCGAAGCCGATGGCGACGGTGAGCATCTGCTGATACAGGTGCGAAAACGCCAGACCAATACCCACTGGCTGGCAGGGCAACTGGCCAGGGTCGCGGGCATAGCGGGGAGTGATGTCAGTTACGCCGGTATGAAAGACCGCCATGCGGTTACCACCCAGTGGTTTTCACTGCGTATGGCGGGGCGGCCCCAGCCCGACTGGGGAGAGCTGGAGAGCGATCTGATCGAGATCCTGGCGGTGCATCGGCACCGGCGCAAGCTACGTCGCGGTACGCTTCGCGGCAATGCTTTCAAAATCCGCATTCGGGATCTGTGCGCGGACCGGGATGCGCTGGAACAGCGCCTGACCCGGTTGCGGGAATCGGGAATGCCGAACTATTTCGGCGAGCAGCGGTTTGGACACGACTACCAGAATCTGGCACAGGCCGGGCAGCTCTTCTCCTCCGGCGGACGGCGCATGAAACGGCAGTTGCGTGGCCTGGTGATCTCCGCCTTGCGCTCCCAGCTCTTCAACCAGGTCCTGGCGGAGCGGGTAGCGCTGGGGATCTGGAACACCCCCCTGGAGGGGGACTACTTCAAACTCGATGCCAGCCGGGCGGGATTCAGCGATGAGGCGGAGCAGCGCGATGTAGTGCTGCGGCGTTGCCGGGAGCAGGATATCCACCCCAGCGGTCCTCTCTGGGGGCGCGGCCGCCCCCTGGTGAGCGGCGAAGCCGCCGAACTTGAAGCAAGGATACTGCACCCCTTCGACGCCTGGCGCCAGGGCCTGGAGCATGTGGGATTGGAGCAGGAGCGCAGACCCTTGCGGGTGCGTTTGCAGGATCTGTCATGGGCCTTTACAAGTGACGGATGCCTTGAACTGCACTTTTTTCTACCCGCTGGCAGCTATGCTACCGTGCTCTTGCGCGAACTGATTACCATGAAGAACGGGGGGTGGTAAATGGTGACTCTCGGGATAGGATTGCCTGAAAGGGATATACAATTCAGAATGAATGGCAGAGAAACATCAGAACACCTCTCAAGCGAGGTTTCAGGACCATGAGACTCCCCGACAACACTCACACCTCCGTACATGCCGGCCGGGGTTCAGGGATTAAAGGCTCGCTACGCCAGCTCTGCTGTGCGGTTCAGAGGAATTGCCATATCTCAGATGCACGCCACGGGGCTGACTATGGTCTCTGCACCTATCTTCTGAAGATGCGCGAATATTACCGCTGGGAGAACGGACTCGACTACGGAGCGTCCTTGACCAATGAGTCCGTCGGTGAGTGGCTGACCCAGCGGGAGAGGCTGTGGGACTCCCTCAGCGATGATGATTTCGCACCTCTGCCCTTTGCCGGCAGGCATCTCGATCCCTTCGACGTGGACACTATCAATGAACTCCTCGAGCCCTTTAGCCTGGTATACAGCGCAGGCTATGGCTCGCAGAACAAGCCGCTCTTTTTCCTCGGACATCTTGAGCACCGGGCACAGCCGGGCGGTGCTTCGGTATGGGTCGCGGGGCGCGAACTGGCCCGGGATCTGATGGCCCCGGCGGCGATGTCCCAGGGGGACCACATTTTCATCCGCCGCGAGTCTTTCCGGCGCCTGCTCTGGGAGAAGCTCGAGAACTGGCGCTGGCACCGCCCGGACAACGCCATGGGCCGTGCCTTCTCATACTACGACTTTGAGGAGAACCTTGAACTCGCCCTCGACCAGATGGTGGAAAAGGAGCTTGATGTGGTGCTGCTGCATGAACAGGGCGAACACCTGGCGGGGCGGATACTGAGTGGGGAGTGGAACCGAATGCTGAGCCGACTCGGGCATTCGCCGGCGGAAATGATGGCGCGCGCCGTGCGCGATCACTTTGCCGATTGCCAGGTTACCCTGCCGCATCTCATCGAACAGGAGGATCGCGCTTCGCTCCATTTCTTCGTGGGAGGCCTGAACGGGATGCGTAAAAAGCTTTTTCCCAGCCTCTCCGCCGCTTATGAGCAATGGCACAGGGAGGGTGATTGGGAGTCCCTGCAATCAATGGTTCTGAAGGGGAGGGAACACTGGCGCGCGATGGCCTTGGCGCTTTTGAAGCTCCATCAGGAACAGCCGGACCGGACCCAGGACGGGATCAAATCGATGCTCGAGGAGAATTGTCTCTAGTTAAAACTGGTATCTTCAGGAACACCCGTGTTGTCGATGACAACCTGCTTCACATGAGGCATGCGTGAGAGGATGTAGCCCCCCATCATCAATGCAAGCTGCTCGTTGCCGGTCTCGAGGGCGGTTAGCAGTTTGCCTGCAACCAGTTGACAACGCTGCGTGGAATTCGGGTCCTTCACCCAGCGTTGGCCGATCTGCCATCCCCGGTCCATGTCCTGGTCCATTTGGTCGAAGGAATCCTGCATGGTCTCCAGATAGCCCTCGGGTATCTCCAGGTTCATTGACCAGTCATCGATTATCAGATTGAGTTGCATGATGCCTAAAACTGCTGACGTGAATTCCAGGGGATTGCTCCGAATGCTTCAGAGCTTTCATACTTATGATCAGGCTCCTGTAAGGTAAAATCAAGCATATGGAGGATCGGGAATTGCTCGCATTGGTGGAATTGGGTGGTTATCCCAATTTCGTGCCGCTCTATCAGCGATATGGTTTTCGGGTTGAGATGGTCAATTCGGTGCGCAAGGCGCAGGCGTGGTTGAAGCATCACCGCCCCGCGGTTGTGGTTGCGGAGTTCTATGCGGATCCCCAGTTCCGCGATCGGATCAGCAATCTGGAATCCCTCCTGGCTACGCTGCAACGATATGATGTGAAGGCAAAGGTGATTGTACTGATCGATCAAAAGTACCTGGATAATTTGCAAAAAGTGAAACAGCGCTATCCCGTGCATGTGGTGCTGACATTTCCCGTCGAAACCTCGGGCATGCAGGCTGCGTTGGAGAATATATAAGGAGAGAGGCGGATGCTGGTGGTAATCGAAGGCCTTCTGCAGAAGGCGCAACTGGACAAAATCGAAGAGGTGCTGGCGCAGGCCGAATTCGTCGACGGCAAGCTGACCGCCGGCAAGGCCGCGCAACGGGTGAAGAACAATCAGGAACTCAAGGGCGAGCCGAGACAGATGGAGCTGCTGATAAGGATACTCACCAGCGCCATGGCCAACAATGAAATTTTTCGCTCAGCGGTGCTGCCCTACCGCATGGCCGATCCGATCTTCGCCCGCTACCAGCCTGGCATGACCTATGGTGATCATGTGGACGATCCGCTGATGGGCCTCAGCGGACAGCGTTTTCGCAGCGATGTTTCGATGACTATCTTTTTGCGCGAACCCGAAACCTATCAGGGTGGTGAACTGGTGGTGCGTACCACCTTCGGCGAGAAGCGGGTGAAGCTCAAAGCGGGGAGCGCGGTAATCTATCCCTCCTCCAGCCTTCACCATGTGGCGGAAGTGACAGGGGGAGAACGCTTGGTGGCACTGGCATGGATTCAAAGCTATGTGCGGGATCCGGCGCAGCGCGAGCTGCTCTACGAACTTGATCAGGCCAGGGAACACTTGCTGGCGACCGCGCCGGGTGTGCATACCACCGGCCTGGTGGATAAGTCCTATGCGAATCTATTGCGCATGTGGTGTGATGTGTAGGAACATCATTGCGACGCCTACAACTTCCTATACCGCCCATCCTGTTGTAGTCAGTACAACAAGCAATCCGCTCAGAAAATACGCAACTGACTGCTTTATTTTCATGGTTGTCCGTTCAAGAACCAGTTCTAGAAATGAACATTGAATTCAGAGATGTCAGTTCGTCGACGAATCCGAAACCTGGTCAAAATAGTAGGTGACGTAATCTGAAAGGCTGAGATAGTTGAGCACAGTCGGTGATAATTCCGAACGACGGCAACTCTCGCTGATACTCAAATCCTCTTCCATGAGGTCGAGGATCAGCGCCTCTTCCTTGGGTATCTCCGGGTCATAGATCAGCACATTCGGTTTCAGGAGTTCATCTGGATTGATGGTCACAACGCTGGCAATGCGCTGGTCAGAGAGGCGCACAACGGTGCCGGGAGGATAGACACCGAGATTGGCGATAAAGGTTGTCAGGATCGACTTGTCGAATTTACCCTGCTCCTTGCTGAACATCAGTGACACTGCTTCATAGGGTGAGAGTGAACGCTTGGGATCAGTGTGGTTGCACAGTTCGTCGTATTGATCGGTGATTGCAACGATGCGTGTCAGGGTGCCGACTTCACTTTTCAGACCCTTGGGATAGCCACTGCCATCCAGCCGCTCATGATGCTGCCCGATAATGGCGATCGCTTCCTCAGGTAAGGCACCGATTTTTTTCGCCATCTCAACACCCAAAAAAGTGTGGCGCTGATAGACTTGCTCCTCCGCTGGGGTCAGGGGCTCTTTCTTGAGCAGAATCTGGCTGGGTATACGTTGGTGCCCCAGATCATGGAACAGCGCGCCCAGCCCTAGAATATGCAGCTTCTTGCTATCCAAACCCAGCTTTTGGCCCAGTACCAGAGATAGCGCAGTGACATTCAGCAAGTGGTAGTAGCTGCTTTCGCTCTTTCCTTTCAGATTGACCAGCTGGATGGTCACTTCGGTGTCGAGCGTGAGCTCGTTGACCATATTACCGACTACCTTGTCCGCCATTTCCACGGCTTGTTCCGGGGAGGAGAATAGCACCTCCATCAGCTTGCGCGTTGATTCCACGGACTTTTTATAGCGCCCCGCTGTCTGGTTGAGCTTGGTGCGGCGCGCTTTCAGCACCTTGATGCGTTTACGCTTTTCCTCCCAAAGGGCGTCATCGACACTCTCCTCGGGAGGGTCTTCGACGACCGGTGCTTCGGTTAGCGGAAGGGGCTGGGTATCACTCTTGTCGGGATCGATTCTCACCTGTGCCATCTTGAGCCCGCGCAGGGTTTTCAGCTGCTTTTCGGAGCGGATCTTGAAACTGCTTGTAAAAAACGGGTGTTTCATCCACGGCAGATCCAAATGGACATACAGACCGATGCAGAGTTGTTCTTTTTGAATAATCTTATCTGTCATCTCGAGACGATGCTCCGGGTTTTTGCAAAAGTAGATAAACCCACGAAACTGGCTGGCTCTAATTGTACACACCGTCGGGGAAATCGCACCCCTGAACAGCAACCTGGTAGAGGAGTCTTTTTGCAGTAGCCCCAAGGATATAGTCCATGAATGGTGTGTTGTCCCGTTGCACTCCGGTATTGAAGATGTGTCCGCCGATAGTGGTTATATCTGACCAAACCAGTCAAGTTAATTGGGAATCTATGTCTTGAATCAGAGCGTGCTGTTGACACTACCGATATGCGTTGTGAGAATGAGCCAGAAACTGTTGAAAAATCAGCCACTTAAGGAAGCACTGATTTGAGCTGTCCCTGGTTCGAGAGCGTACAAGACTGCTAAAGCGATTTTCTGATTTATCCATAGTCAACGCATGTGGCGACTGAAAATGGCGATCTGCTCTTGGACCGCTGCAACATGTAGTGCATTAGTAAACCCTTACCGGAATGTAGATTGGATAACGGGTTTTATATAGAAGGCTAAGGAGTGTCATCCTCTTTTATATGTGGTTCATTATCTTGCCGCATATTGTTACTCGGTATGTCGTAAGCTAGCGGAGTCTGCTTGATACACCAGTCGTTAAACGGGATTGTGTGTTCATGAATGTATGCGATGTTTCACCTGTCTCCTACTCTGCCGCTAAACATAGCTACGAACAATCTACCCCAAACAGGGTTTCATGTGACTGGGCTCCGGGAAAAACACTAGCACAACTGCGACGGCAAATGGAGTATCTGGAAGAGGTGCTGTGCAATGAGGGTAATTGCCATGCATTTTTTCTCTCGAGTTATATCGTCAGTATGAAGAAGTGTGAATTTCTGATACAAGCGATCCGAGATTCGAATCACCCACAGCATCATAAATACAATGGTCTCGATGCGGATCTGGTAGAGGCAATCGCCAGTCACTTCAGTCGCCTCTATTTCTCAGCGTACGGTAGCTATAGAAATGGGCGAACCATAGATATTCCTGAACCCTGGAAGATCACTTTTCAGCTCTCAGAGAAACCTGACGCCTCGCCCGCACTGGGAATCCTGCTGGGATTGATAGCCCACTCATGCTTTGACCTGCCTCTCGTTCTGTCCACGAAACTCGATAGCGGCAAAACCATATATGAGCGATCAAACAAGCAACACCAGCAAACTTATCGTAGAATCAGCAGACTGCTTGTTGACGAACTCAAAACCATTGCAAAGAATCTTGCTCAGACAAAAAATGCCATTCAACCGTATCTGGCTCGTAAGTCCATTTGTATTTTTCCAATCTTTTTGCGGTTGCTGGGTAAACTGCCTGTTTCATATCTGATTTACCGGGTTCTTCACTGCGTACACCGCGAAGCATTGCTGAATAGTATTCGATTGCAACGGAGCCAGATCACCGTTGAGGAGCTATCAAGTATAAACAGTCAACATATCAGGATGATTTCCAGAGGTCCTTTGTCATTGAAAATCTTGCGCTATTTCATACAAATATTAGTGAGATGAAGGCGATGCCAAAGCCGTTAGCGCGAGTGGTTTACATCCTGTTTTGCGTTTTGTCCTCCATGGGCATGGTGAATACCTCAATGGCAACCCACAAGAGTGGCGATGAACAGCGGGATGTGATTTGCTTGGCTAAGCCCTTATACCATTGCAGGTCTGGAAATGGGGAGACTACACTGCTGTTCATCCATGGCTGGGGTGGTTCCGAGTCATTCTGGAAAAATCAGCTGGCGCATTTCTCCAGCGACTATTCAGTGGTCACCATTGAATTGCCTGGACACGGCCAGTCAGAACTCGGAAAAAACCAAGTAACAATATCCAAATTGGCGACAGCTCTGGGAAGTTTTATTGAGCAATTGAATTTAGAAAATATCGTTTTGATCGCACACGATATGGGGGGGTATATCGGTTTGTCATTGGCCGCTTCGGCGCAGGGTCGTGAGCGAATCGTATCGCTCGTTGCAATTGAGTCGCTTGTGGATGTTAAGGTAGACCTGCCTGGGAAGCAGTACCGGCGCATTCTCGACAGTCTGCACAAACGGTTTTCCGCCACAGCCCGTCAAATGACAAAAGACCTCTTTTCACCTTCTGCGGATGAATCGTTGGTTGAATGGGTGTCAAATACCGTGGCTACAAACAATCAGGATATTGCCATGTCGCTACTGAAGGATTTTATCGATATTGATTTATCGCAAGAGCTGAAAAGCTTTACTGGATCCATATACATTCTAAACACGCAGCTCAACCCACCGCAGATTGATAAATTGAAGGAATACAACAAAAATGTATTTTCCGTTCCCGTTCCCTGGGAGGAGCATTTTGTATTCATCGAGCGTCCGGCATTGTTCAATGCAACACTGGAAAATATCCTGGTGTCGATATCTGGGTCCGGTGATTGATGCTACGGGATAGAGCCTTTAGTGATCCACAGTGGCAGCGCTACAAATTCTTTGCTGTTTTGCTGGTTGTTATCAGTACAACTATGCTTTTTGGAGTTGGCCGGTTAAGCTTCGATGATGATTACAAGCATCTATTTCGTGCAGATACAAACAGTTACGATGAACTTGAGCGGTTCCTGCAGATATTTCCGGCGGATGAACTGGAGATGGTCATTGTTTTTGAGACAGATGATGTTCTCTCCCACGCAATCCTGAGTGCATTGCAGAGTATAGTCAACCGTATTGAAAGCCTTCCACAGATAGCATCCGTTTTCTCCATATTCTCCATCCCCGCAAACTCATCCTCCATAAGGAGCATCCACCCCATCATTCCGGAGGATCTTCAGGAATCGAGGGATTTCGAGAGCATCGTCGATGAGATTAAGGCGCAACCCTTGATAAATCAGCGACTGTTGTCTGACAGGCATCAAGTGACGATAGCGATTGCCGGGCTAGAGCCGGTAGCGAATAGTCAACAGACAATACAATCCCTGATTGCTGATATTCATGAAATCGTTGCTGATTTCAGCAATGGTATAAAGTTGGAAGCCCATGTGGCCGGCAATTCCGCGGTCCGTGTTGCGCTTCGGTCACAGTCAATACACGACCAGATCGTTTTCAACAGCATCGGCGGCCTGCTTGCATGCATCATAACCTATCTTCTTTTTAGATCCCCGCATGTGACTTTGGTTGTCTCGGTAGGGCCGTTGATCGGGGTTTTGTGGACACTCGGATGCATGGGTTTTGCGAACGTGCAAATCAATGTCATCAATCAAATGATCTCACCACTTATTATGGTCATTGGGTTTACCGACGCAACGCACCTTATGTTCTCGATTCAGCGCCATCGCAAGCAAAACAAGTTGCCGTTGCAGGCATCACTCGATGCGATACGCGAGGTAGGATTTGCTTGTGCTCTGACATCTGCAACCACCGCTGTTGGATTTGGTGCGCTTACATTGACCGATTCGCTGGTCATCAAGGAACTTGGGGAATTCGCCGCAATTGGAACCCTGCTCACATTCGTAGCGGTGACCGGCTTTGTTCCGCTAGCGGCAGCAACTATTTCGAACAAGCGGATTATGAGTACTGGCCATATCGATGGTGCGATCGTACGTTCACCGCTGTTTCAGCTCGTTGTAGGCTATATAACACACAGGCCTGCAGCCGCTGTTGTGGCAGGCTTGTGCCTGACCATGGTTACCCTTTATTCAGCATATTTTCTTACAACGGATTTCCGCTTTCGAGAGAACCTTCCGCATGATCACGAGGTAACGAAAGCAATGGTTCTGGCGGATGAGAATTTAGGAGGGGTTCAACCCATAAATGTCGTGGTCGGGTGGCCTGCCGGGCAAGAATTGGCCTCGGACAAGACAACGCATGTTATCAAAGAGGTGCAAACCGCACTGAGTAACCGGGTGGGTTTGCACAACGCGCTTTCTATCCTCGATCTGCTGATGCTCTTGCCCGGGCGTAGTACTGAACTTAGTGAGCGGATACCGCGGCTCATATATTTCCCCGATAAGCTGGTGAGTCGGTTTCTCAACGAAGAGAAGCGCAAAGCCCTGATAGTGCTGCGTTTACCCGACGACGGGGCAAGCGCACAGCTGCCGCTTCTGGAGTCGATTGATAGTCTACTTGGGGAGTTTCGGCGCAACTATCCCGACTACCGGTTCAACATGACCGGTATTACCGTGGCTGCCTCAAGAGGTAGCACGGAAATGATCAAAGACATGACCGTCAGTCTTAGCAGTGCCATAGCGGTTATTTTTCTCACACTAACCCTGGCATTGAGGTCTATTAAGCTCGGTATTGTCAGTTTTTTACCCAATATTCTACCGCTAAGCGCCGTTGCGGCATTCCTTGTGTGGAGTAATCAACCTCTTCAGTATGCCACCATAATGGTCTTTACGATCTGTCTGGGAATTATTGTCGACGATACGATCCATTTGCTGGTTCGGTTTCGCAGCGAATACAAAAAAGATGGATGTACAGAGGATGCTTTGCAGCGTGCATTGGCGGCAGTAGGGCCAGTTTTGCTCTCGACAACACTGATATTGATTTCGGGATTCGGGGCTATGATGACGAGTTCAACTGAAGTGGTGGTTCGCATGGGTTACCTGTCCTGTCTTGCACTCATTGTGGCCTTGCTTGCAGATTTGATACTTCTGCCTTCGATGATTGCGTTGACGTATAGATACAGCACAATATTGAAGGCTGTGTCGAGAGAAGAGGCATGAATAGGTTCGGAGTTAATTTTTTGGCGGGGTTTATTCTGCTTGTTTTCAATGCCTGCTCGACTTTTCAGTCACACGACAATCTCAAGATTACCCTGCCCGGAGATGACGCCTACCGGAAGGGCCATCCCATACAATGGTGGTACTGGAACGGCCATTTGAATAGTGCCGATAACCGGCAGTTCGGATTTCAAATGGTTTTCTTCTCAATACGCCCAAATTTCCAGATGGCACACGTTTCTATTGCGGATATTGATAAATCCGAATTCCATTATGAAACTGCGACCAAACTGAAAATACCTGCGAATAGTAGCACGGAATTCGACTTGAGTAGTGGGACCAAAAAGCTCATCCAAGCAGTAGGTGGGGACGGAATGGACCATCTGCAAGCGGAGGTGGACGGCTATGAGCTGGATCTGTCAGTCAAGTCCCGTAAGCCTCCATTGTTATATTACGATGGTGAGGCGCACCGCTACGATTTTGGTGGATATACCTACTACTATTCGAGACCTAGGATGTTTGCGGAAGGTAGTATCACGATTGATGGCGAAACCATTGACGTCACTGGGACAGCCTGGTTCGATCGACAGTTCGGTGATCTCGAAGCCGCTATTGATACCGGATGGCAGTGGTTCTCGCTACAGTTGGAGGATGAAACGGAAATCGCGCTTTTTTTCTTTCACGAAAAAGCTATGCAAAAAGAGAATTTGCTGGTTGTTTACGATGCAAATGGTGAGGGGACAAGCTATCCGCCGTCTGCCTATGAACTCACAGTACATGAGCATTGGCGCAGTCAAGAGTCAGGTTGCAGTTACCCCGTGAACTGGACGCTCGAATTCGATGATAAGAGACTTGATATCAAGCCATATTTGCATGATCAGGAAGTTAGACCAAAGAGCAACGCCTGGCTGACGCCGACGTACTGGGAAGGTGCGGCTAATGTTTCTGGGGACAAGCGCGGGAAGGCGTATGTGGAATTACACGGATTTTGTTCGTAATTAGTTTCCGACCGCACCCTGGAAACATAGGTGCGGTCGAAGCGCATTACAGGATAATCAGTAACCGCCCTTGCGCTTGGTCTCAGGCAGACCGCCGATCTTACTGGCCTGTTTCGCCGGCCCCTTGGGAAAATGGACATAGAGGGATTTCGCATCCACCTTCGCCTCATCGCTCCAGAGACCCTTGAAGTGTTTCACCATGTTGCGCTCGTTGGGCTGGTTGCCGTTATTGTTGAAATACTCATCACGCAGATAGTTGATGATATCCCAGGCCTTTTCACTCAGTTCGACGCCTTCGGCTTCGGCAATCGCATTGGCCACATCTTCGTTCCACTCGGTGTGATCGACC
>JBNKLI010000011.1:0-7747 GCA_050292275.1 Candidatus Thiodiazotropha sp. | reverse complement strand
AGACTGAGTAACAGCGATTCGCAGAAGACCAGTGCCAGCAGGTGGCGGCGACCCAGGCCCAGCGCTCGCAACAGGCCGAACTCCCGGGTGCGTTCCAGCACGCTCATCAGTACGGTGTTGAGAATACCGAACACCACCATGATCAGGATCAAGCTCAGAAAGACATAGTTGCCTGCGTCGTCGATGACGATGAACTGCACCAGATCCGGCATCATCTCCTGCCAGTCCAGGACCACGACAGGGGCGTTCGCCAAAACCGATTTCACCGCGCTCTTCCAGTGCGCCATGGTATCCGGGTCGTCGAGAAAGAGGCCGAAGCGCGTCACCGGCTGGCGCTGTGGATCGCCCCCTTCTCCGACCAGGAAGTAGCGGGCCAGAGTGAGGTCGCTGAGTACCAGGAAGTCGTCGAGCTCATCTACATGGGAGTCGAAGATGCCGCGCACACGACCGAGCTGGGCTTGGGAGTCCCCCCCCTGCTTGCCCGCCATCAACACCACTTTACCGCCCACCTTGACCTTCAGCTTGCGTGCCATGCCGTCACCGATGAGGATGCCACGGTTATCGCCGGGCTCGACCCAGTGACCCGCCACCAGTTTCGGTTTGAGCATCGACACCCGTGGATCGCTGCCCATATCCATACCCTCCAGGGCTGCGCCCACGGAGTTATTGGCGGTGCTGGCCAGTACCTGCAAAGAGATACGGGGCGCGACGCGCCCGGCGATGCCCATGGCTTGCAGCTGTTCCAGCAGCCGGCGACCGTCGGCAATAAACTTATGGTTGGCCGGCGCCTCCCGGTAGTCCGGCGATTGCACGGTCAAATGGCCGTCCCCCAGTTTGATGGCGTTGCGTACCATGGAGTTATGGCTGCCGTCGCCGATGCCGATGGAGAAGACCGCCAGGCCAAAGCCGATGGCGATGGAGCTGAGGGTGATAAGGGTGCGCCTGCTGTGGCGCCAAAGGTTGCGCCAGGCAAGGGTCATCAGCATCCATAGCGGCAGTCGGCTGTGCTGCTCCATGGTCATCGCAACACCTGTGCCGGTTTCAGGCGTATGCTGCGCCAGGATGGGATCAGACAGGCGACCAGGCTGACGACGAGAGTCAGTACACAGGCCTCCAGGATCTGGCTCGCCTCCAGGTGGCCTTTCATCACCGGCTCGAAGACGATGCCGCCCCAATCATAGCCTTCGGGCATGCTGGCGCTGAAATCGATGCCGTGAATCTCCAGGTATTGCGCCAGCGCAGCGCCGATAATCGAGCCGACGAAGGCCGATACCAGAGCGAGAAAGAAGGACTCCAGCAATACCATCAGCAACAGCCAGCTGCGCTTCATACCGATGGCGAGAAGGATACCGAACTCGTGGCTGCGCTCGTGCACCGCCATGAGCATGGTGTTGAGTATGCCCAGCGAGGCGAGTCCGACGACGATCAGGCCCATGAACAGCAGCATCGAGCCGCTCATCTGCAGCATGTCGGAGACCGCCGGGTTGAGCTGGCGCCAGTTGCGCACCCTTGCCTTCCCTCCCAGCGCATCGAGAGGCAGATCCGCCTGCAGGCGTTGCATTTCTGCGGTCAATGCCGTCTGCACCTGGTCCAGTCTGTCGATGTCGTCGAGTTTGATCGCCAGCTCATGAAAACCGCTGTCGAGGTAGACCAGGTCCCGGTAGGAGCTCACCGACATCAGTACACCCATACGGTCGAAGTTGGGCTCCAGTGGTTTCAGCACCCCCGCCACGCGGTACAGGCCGTTGCCGATGCTGCCGTCGGCGCCCTGGGTCACCAGCACCAGTTCACTGCCGGGGCCGAGTTTCATGTTCTTCGCCAGCTGGGCGCCGACCACCAGGTTGTAGCGGGTCAGACCGGAGGCGGTGTTGCCGGCTACGCCGAGATCCGCATCCCCGCTGCGCAGGTGTTGCAGCATCGAGGTCACCGCCGCCTCGCGCCGGGGTTCCACCGCCTTGATCAGGACCCCGGTGGAGCTTTCATCCGTGCTGGCGAGCCCTGCGGCATAGAGCCGTGGCGCCACATGGAGCGAGGGAAAGGCCTTTTCGATGCGTTCGAGGTAGGGCCAGGGCAGGGTGGCGTAGAGATCCTGATCGTCGACAAATGCCTGGCGGTGTATCTGCAGATGGGCGCTGCTTAGCTCGGTCGCGTACTCTACCATCTGGCGTGAAATTCCCTCCAGCAGTGCGGAGTAGAGGATCAGCATCACCAATCCGCCCGCCAGCGCGGAGACGGTGAGCAGGCTGCGTACCGGATTGCGCCAGATGTTGCGCCAGGCGATGAAAAGCAACATCGCCGATCAGCGCCTTTGCTGAAGGTTTTGCAGGGAGAAGAAAGCGCTCTCCAGCGGTACGCCGAACTCGATGCTTTGGTAGCGGATCACCGTCGATTCGTCCGGCTTGTCCTCCGGCTGCAGCGACAAGCGCATGGGTATGCTGCGCCCGTCGATGGTTTGATTCTGATCGAATACGAGGGTACGGATCAGGGTTCCCTCCTCGTCGTAGTAGATGGCACGGTATGGGGCCAGGGTCTGTTGCCCGATCTCCATCACCACCTTACCCCAGACTACCGGGGCGTCGGGTTTCGGCAGCGAGGTCAACTCATAGATCGCGCGGCCGTCGCGCTCCCCTTCGAAACTGATCCGGGAATCGTAGTCGTCTTCGTAAGTGCTCTCCTTCACCAGGTCGTCATTGGTGAAGTGGCTGCCCATCCAGGAGCCGGACATCATGCTCGAGGGCACCTTGGTCACCCGGTTGATTTTGGGCAGGTAGTTCCAGATGTTCTCCTTCACCTTGAGGGTAGCGATACCACGGTCCTTGACCGGCTCGCGGATCAAGACCATGGAGTAATCCTTGCCCCGGGACCAGGACTCCATGGTCATGCTGCGCTGGTAGCGACGGGTCTTTACCGTCATAGTCATGACGGCTTGGGAGGTCGCGCCGCGCCACAGGCGGTCGACGTGGCGGATCAGCTCCTCCACTTCCATGGCCCGGGCGGCAGGTATGGCGGCCAACAGCAGCATTGCCAGGCTTGTCCCGAACAAGGTATTGCTTCCAGCTCTCGCCATCGCCACTTAACCTCCATTCCGATCGCGCCTCGCAGTGAAGGCTGTACGAATCCCTGAATCTCCTCTATCACAACAATGACTGATTGGTCAGTCAATGTTTAATGAGGTCAAAATGGCAAAAAGTCGATAATAAAAAGAGGCAGTCACAACTGTTGGAGAGTGCGATTGCGCTCTTCGCTGAGCGGATCGGGGTTCTTTAATTGATCTGCATCAACGTTTTATTTGATCAGGGATTTGTCCTGTTAGCTGAATCCGCACGGCATTGGAATTTCACATGAGGCTTGCTGGAGCTGCGCAACCACCAGGCCTTTGTCGATCCCGGGACTGTTGACAGAGCTGGATTGTGGACAATATACACAGCCAACTCAAGGATATAGAGCTCCTGCAATAACGCTATCGCTACGTGCCTCCCCTGCAACACGTGACCTGATCCCGCTATGTCAGCGGATTGGCGACAGGCGCATGGGACAGGGTCATAGGACCGATCCAACTATGCGAAAGTCAGACATTAATTCCTAAATACCTTGGATTTTTAAGGCTAAACTTCAATTAGGGTGCTTTTGACTTGGCGCCCTGGGATATTCGATTTGTCGAAAAAAATCATAATCAACCGCACCCGCTAAGGGTACGACCATTCGATTGACAGACCACATAAGGAGAGTCAAATGAAAACAATCTATCGGTTGGCAGCTATTGCTACTCTGGTATTTACCTCCATCGTAACCAGCGCAGAAGAGGCGCCGGATTCGGTGAAACAGTTGGCTCAGAGCCTGCGTGCCTGGGGAGAAAACCCCGTTCTGGTCGCCGCAGTCAAAACCCAGAATGGAGAGAACCTGACCCTCGATGCCATCAAGGCCCGTGACAAGACATGGCGCGACACCAGCGGTGTTGACGATTTCATGAAGGGGATAATGGAGAACGCGGCCGCCAAGGAACTGGCCCGCCTCGAAAAGAGCCAACCCTACTATTTCGAACTCTTCCTGATGGACAATCAGGGCGCCAATGTGGCGATGACCAACAAAACGTCGGACTACTGGCAGGGAGATGAAGCCAAGTTCACCGAATCTTTCAAAAACGGCCAGGGTGCCGTTCACATCGGTAATGTCGAGTTCGACGAGAGCGCCCAGGCATATCTGGTTCAGGTTTCGGTACCGGTCATGGATGGAACGCAAGCGATAGGAGCCATCACCATCGGCATCAATGTTGATGTCCTCGAAGGTCAATAGACCTTGTTAAGGCGTGGAGGTATCAATTATGGCTTGGTTTCACAACCTTTCATTTCGCTGGAAATTAACAATTCCGGTAACCCTGCTGGCCCTCCTGATGCTGTTCAACGCGGCGCTGGTGATCAATATCATCGGCAGCCTCGGCGCCAGCATAGACAAACTGGCCGATGAGCAGTTGCCTGAGGTCGATTTCCTGCTACAGGCCGACCGCGATCTCCATCAGGCGCTGGTGGCGGAGCGCAGCATGATCTTTGTCGACACCAAGACGGATGACTACAAAGCACTCATGCAGTCGCATAGCGAGAATATCGAGCAGGCGCGAACGCGCATGAGCAAGTTCTTTCAGACCACCAGGTCCGATACCATGCGTAACGTTGAAAAGCAGTTTTTCGAACTGTTCGATCAGTGGCAGGCCACCACCCAGGAGGTGGTGACTCAGCGTACAGAGGGCGGGCGTGTCGGCAGGCGCACGGCGATAGAGCTGAGTTTCAACGAGGCGGCGAAGCGCTTCGATGCCATGCGCGAGTTGATCAATGGACTCACGGAGCAGGTGCAGAACGAGATCACCAGTGCTTCGAGCATGGCGCAGAGCAAGATCGACAGCGACTACATGACCCAGGCCGTCGCCTTGGCGGTGGAGCTGATCATATGCGCCCTGGTGATCTTCTACATGCCCGGGTTGGTCATCAGGCCACTGCAGCGGGTAACAGGCGCCATTCAGACCCTCTCGAAAGACAATGGGGATCTCACTCATCGTGTACAGGTCGAAAGCCAGGATGAACTGGGTCTTCTCGCCTCCACGCTGAATCAGTTTCTCGACAAGCTGCACAGCCTGATCAAGCGGGTAGCCTCGGCTTCCGCACAGGTCAAGGAGTCCTCGGAGCAGCTGCTTCATATCAACAGCCAGTCGAAAGAGATGATCAGCAGCCAGCACTCGGCGACAGAGATGGCCGCGACCGCCGTCAGAGAGATGGCCGCAACGGTGCAGGAGATCGCGCGTAATGCCTCCGAAGCGGCCAATGCCACTCAGCATGCCAATAGTGACGCGCAGCAGGGCTCGAGCAGGGTCAACGCATCCACATCATCGATTCGTGACCAGGCGACAGACGTCGATCATGCCGCTGAAGCGATTCACACGCTGGAGAACGAGACCCAGGGTGTCGGGGCGGTTCTGGAAGTGATCCGCGGTATTGCCGAACAGACCAACCTGCTGGCATTGAATGCCGCGATCGAAGCGGCGCGTGCCGGAGAGCAGGGGCGCGGCTTCGCCGTGGTGGCCGACGAAGTACGCACCCTGGCGAGCCGTACACGGGAGTCGACCGATGAGATCCGCGATATTATCGAACGCTTGCAGGCGGGTGCAGGCAACGCGGTGACGGTAATGGAGAACGCCCGTCAAAAGGCACAGGTCAGCGTGGAACGCGCGGAGTCGGCGGGCGCGTCATTCGAGGAGATCACCAAGGCCATCGCTGCAATCAGTGAAATGAACATACAGATCGCCAGCGCTGCGGAAGAGCAGAGTACCGCAACCGACGAGATCAGTAAGAACGTCACCGAGATCAGTTCCGCCTCGGACCGTAACGAGCAGGCCTCCAATGAGGCGGCCAAGGCAAGCGAGCGCCTTTCTGAGCAAGCCGTGGAACTTGACAGGATCGTCAAGAATTTCACTATTTGAGAAGTGTTGGGTGGAGTGCCTGCTCCACCCAACGCCCGGCATGCTTCAAGCATCTCCCATGGAAATGTGTCGAATCCGACTCTCCCCGGGTACCAGAGTGTGGATTTCCCCCTTTCTGTCTATCGAGAAACCAGAATTCCTAGAGTCAGCTGACAAGGACACTGGTTCTTCAATTCTCATCAGGACTCTTTCCTGGTGCTGTGAAAAAGCTAATATTTCCTATACTTAACCATAGGGGGCCGCCTGGTTTGGATGGCTCCGTTTCATCTGGCGAGCAGGTCGGTTTGGAACCCGGGATTTGTGGGCAAGTCGTGTATTCATGCTTTATAGCCGTGCCCAAAAAACGTTGGCACTACAAATGAATATCCAGAGGTTCTGCGAATAATGACTTCAAGACCATACAGACTCTTGATTGTAGCTCTCGTAGCTCTGTTGTTTTTTGCAGGCTGCAGTGAAAAAGGTACAGAAACATACGAGAAGAAGGCTGCTTCATACGACTTCAATAAGCCGAAGTTGGAACTGAATTGGGTGGGACACTGGTTGGATAATCACGACAGGGAGACGCTCGTGAGAGAGGTTGCCAAGGAGTATACGACGCTGAATCCGAATATTGATTTGAATCTGAAATTTCCTCAGGAGATCAGGGGCCATAGAAGCAAAAGGGATATGGCGAAGCTGTATGCGCAAATGATAGTAACAGGTAACTACGAATGGGACATTATTTGGCTGGATGACCAGAGTTACCAGTATGTGGCCGATGAGTTGCAAGATCCTGAATGGGGCCCCAAGTATCTGGTCGATTTCGCACAGGTGCCCGGTTACAGAAAAACCCAGAAGGAGTTCATATTTGATAATCCGATATGGGCGGCGCAGACGGGTGGGATCATTGTTGGCCCCATGCTGGAGGGATACTACCATGCAATTTTTTACAACAAGGATGTCGCTGAAAAAGTCGGTATTCATATCAAAGATACAGGAATGACATTTGATGACCTGCTTGGATATGTCAAGGCGGTGTATGAATACAACCGGAAAACCGGAAATGACATAGCCGCCCTGTATGAATCGAGTGACTGGACTTGCCAGGAGATCCTGTTTCAAAGGCTTCTGAAGTCGGAGATTGGTGATTTCAAAAAAAGCCTGGAGCATAAAGGCTCTGCGGAAAAGAATGCTGCATTTGCGAAAACCCTGAAGGCTTTTGAAGAGTTGGGCAGGTACAGGCCGCTGTATAAGAAGCGTAAAAGCAGTCTTTGGTATCAAACAAGAGACGTACCTCTTAATGATGAGGTGTTGTTCTATGTCAATGGTATTTGGATGTTCAGTCAATGGATGGCCATAGATGAGGAAAAAGCCAAAAAGATGCTCCCTGCTGAATTGCCCGTATTCAAAAATGTCGATTTTTACCAGGGAGGCTTCATCCCGGTGTGGGCGGTATGGAAAAAGGCGCCGCACAAGGATGAGGCAATTGAGTTCATGAAGTTCTGGTCGAGGCCTCAGGTGGCGGAAAAATGGATAAGGTATACCATGGCGCCAACCGGTGTTAAGGGTAATATAACGACAGGTATGGAAGGTGGGCATCCCTTTGCGGTATGGCAAAAAAAGATAACCCACAGATATGACGGAAACATATACTATGTTCCCAGCACGATATATATCTTCGGTAGCAAAGGGCGTAATGCACTTCTTTTGGATGATGTTAAGGTGGAGATTTTAAAATTGCTGGATGGTGAAACAACTGCTCAAGAGTCATACGAAAGGATCATGGCGAAGGTGGAATAA
>JBNKLI010000010.1:0-15384 GCA_050292275.1 Candidatus Thiodiazotropha sp. | reverse complement strand
ATCCGAGCCCTGAGCCCATTGACGGATTCCGGATCACAATGGGCGTGTTTTGCGAGCAAATCATCGAGGTGATAATCGAGCCTTGCCCTCAATGCTTCTAGTGGCGGATGCTCACCGCGCCGCTGCGGCTTTCCCTCAAGCCCCAGATAAAAGCGCTCGGTATCGAGGTAGTCCGCGTCGACCAGGCAAGCGTAGAGCATCCTGACCAGGAAGGCAGCTTGAAAGCCTGGGTTTTCAGCCGGCTCGAAAGCGGGAAAAACGAGTTGTTCCGGGAGCCTTAACTCGGTCATCCAGACCTCATCTTCCAATTCAGGAATCAAACTTTCAAGTCGCTCTTTAAGGGTTGCTCTTCCATTACCCAGATCAATCCCGTTGGCCAACCCCGCATGATGACCGGCGATGACATAGGCCAGCAGCTTCCCCAGACGAGGCCACCTCTCATCGGCCAATTTCGCCCCCGCCATGGCATGATCCACCCGTTTGCCACCCTCCAGGCGCTTTGCGAAGGCCTCACTATATTTGCCAAGGTCGTGCAGTAACCCGCACAACGTCGCCAGTTGCTCAGCACCAAAATAGTGCGCATTCTCTCCTGCGATCTGGGCGACTCTGGCTAAATGATCGTCAAGCCGTTGCCAATCTGATTTCGCCGGATCTTTACCTGAGTGGGCATAATAGATTGATTCCATACCATACAATTCTAATTCATCCACTGGCTCACCAGGTGAGCCTCTGAATCCAAATCTATTTTTTATAGCGCAAATTCGTCTAATTACCTGAATTATGGATATTACCGGTCTTAGCTTCTACACAACCGTACTAAAAAACATTTAGTCCATGCAGTAAGCTAGCTGTTTACTTCTCCACCTTAACCTGTGTCTTTGACTCCTTGAAGATCCAGGCGATGGCGATGCCGGCGGCAGCGAAGCTGCGCTCGGCCACCAGGGGACTCTCCTCGAAGACCGCTCCGCTCAGGGTGTCGTAGCGGATGAAGGCGCCGATCCAGGTATGGTCGAAGCGTTTCGACAGGGAGACCAGGAACTGGCTGCCGCTGTAGCCGCCGCGCGCATCATAGGCGGGGCGGATAGCGGTGGCATACTCCGGGGCGACGCCATAGAAGTAGTCGTGCTGATCGTCGGTGGCATAGATCGGGCCCGCCAGAAAGCCCAGGTTCCAGCCCGGCAGGGAGGGCATGTCGGTGATGTCGAGATTCAGGTTGGGGGAGAACACCCAGCCCACCGAATCAGGCGACCCCTCCACGGTGAACGCTGCCCGGGCCGGCAGGCGCAGTTTCAGGGAGCGCGCATGGTTGTCGCTGCGCCAGAGTGTGAAATCGACCTGGGGGCCGAACTCAAATGTCGGTTCGAGATCGGGCATGCCGTCGCGAACCTCCAGATCGTCGCTGTCGGTCGGCGGTGAAGCCGACAGGCTCAGGGTCAGATCGATGCGTTCGGATTGAAACAGACTGCCACGGATTCCGTGCCTGTCAGCCTTGAGGAAATCACCGCGATAGACAAAGTACGGCACAGGCATCAAGAAATTACGCACCTTATCGGACCCCCGGTAAGCGGGGAAACTCAAGCCACCGACACCGGCACCGATTTCCCAGAGCGGCTTCTCGCCGGCAGTGGCGAAGGCGCATGCCTGCACTGCTGCGGCGAACAGGGTGCAGCGAATGATCATCAATCTCATGGTAGTGTTTGTTCCCTGGGGGACTGGCATTCCCGTCTTCAATTACTATCCCCGCATCATTGTGTAGTCCGCCTGTATGCACAAAGTAGACAATCGGGAAAGCAGTTAGAATAAAGATCCCCGGGATCCAGGTCCAGCCGTCTTCATAATTATCAGCGATCTGTCGAGGCGCAATATGTGCGATACCACGGATATTGTGTAAGCACCTCATAGCCACAGTGAATTGTTCACAGCCGGGATATGGATAAATTTACAGCTCCAAACAGGAATCACTGGGATGATAAGCATCGGGATCAGCATCTCCCGACCTCATCAAAGCAGTAGTAAAAAATTCATCTCTGCGATGGGAGAATGACCATGAACACGCGCTGTAACCATATATTCGGTACTCTTGCCATACTGCTGTTCGCATGCCAGAGTCAGGCCGCCATCGGTGGCAACAGCGAGGATTGGCAACAACGCCGCCTCATGAACCCCACTCCGGATGAGTTGAACCGGGAACAGATGGGGCACATCATGATCTATGACGGTCTTACCGACCGCCAGATCGCCGCCGCCATGGACCGGCACTTCAACCGTATCCAATCGATGATGTTCACCGGCATCGTAGTGACCGACACCGCCGGCGCTCCGTTGACCGACCCTGACACAGGGGTTGTCGTCACGGAGAACGATGGTTGCGACTGATCGTTATCCAAGCCTCATGGAGAGCAGACAAAAACCACTGCCTTCGTGGTCTTTGCCGGTAAATATTTTCACGCCTGAGACTTCGGACAAGTTCATATTGCGCGCTCGAGGCGCTTTGCTTATCTGAACCAATGGGATTGAAAACCGGTTATAGCCTGGATGAAGGGTCAATCCGCGGTTGAATTGATTCTCGACTCGATAATTGTGCATCTGGTCCCGGATGCGCAGAGTCAGTGGAAGATCACTCTCCTGATCGGAATAGATGGCCAATTCCAGTCGGTCGTAGCCCTGCCAATCCGGCTCGGGCTCTTGTAAATCTATACCGGGCCAGCGCCCCCCAAGCAGTGAAACATAGACACAGGAGTGTATGCCCAATTCGCGGGGTATCGACCAGCTGTCGGGCAGTTCGATGCGCTGAAGCTCGCCTCCTTGATAAGGCCCGAGCAATCCATTAGTGATAGGATTGTCCGGGTTTATCAGTCGCGGAAACTCATCAGCCCTCACTTGGTAGACCATGAGCCAATAGAGGGGTTGGGAAAACGCCACCAAGGCGAGCCCGATCGCGATAGTCACGCTCAAAAGAGAAGTGAGGGAGCGCCTGATGAATCCCAAGTAGAGTACAACACCAACGACACTGCCCAGCATATCCATCAGCAGATCATAAAGACTGGGGTCGCGGTTTATCTGACTCTGTACCCCCTCTATCGATGCACCGAACAACAGGCAGATCAGTATCACCTGCCAGATCGGACTCTCATCCCTGTTTCGATATGGCCAGAGTGCGGCCAGGCTCAACAGGGTGAAGATGAGAAAGTGCCCTGAATCCTGCAAGGCATAAACCAGTTTGTAGTGGCCGGGGAGGCTGGCACCCAAGAGTATGGTGGTAGCAATTATCAGGGCGATAGGGAACAGTCCCGGCCGAAGAAGTTCTTTGAAAAACGCGCGCATGACAACTCCACAAGGGCGACCCTGGTGAGTAAACCATGCTTTGGGAGTTATGACCACCCATCGGCCGGTGTTCGTGTTTAAATTGCGATAGTGCGTCTTGAGATCTACTCGGATTGAAATCCCGCGCTATGCAGCGCCATTTCCGCATTTCTCAACCACCTGGCGAGGGGCCCCTGATCACGAGCCGGCAACTCCTCCTTGACCCAGCGTCGCATCGCCTCCCTGGCGGTGCTTTGAACAAGGAAAATCATCTCGCGCACCAGTGCATCGAGTTCCGAGAGGGCAACGTTATCTTCACCAAAGAGTGCTAAAAGTTCGTCTGAAGAGTGTAGATCTGCACAACAGCGGTTCGCCATTGCAGAGATGCGTCCAAGCTGTCCGCTGATGAATGCCGTCATTTCATCATCAGCCCCCGTGTCCAATCCCTTCGCCTCCTGCAGGATTTCGACCAGCAGTGTCAGGCGTGCCTGCAACACTCTTTTGTTGACATGCCCGCTGTCGGCCAGGGCATCGCTTGTCGTTTCGATACGTTTTGCCGCCTCGATCAACGGCAGAATAATATCGTTGCCGAACTTCTCTGTATTGAAGGCCAGAACTTCCGAGGTAGAAAAAAGCCTGCTGCCGTTTCGCCCGGATTCCAGCCGAATCACCGCCAGCAGCTCTGATGCCCCGATCACTCTCGCGGCTGGAACCACATCGTCACCAGCCAGTCCCTTCGGGTAACCGCTGCCATCCAACCTCTCATGGTGCTGATGGACAGCCATACTGACTCGGGGGTGGTAGGCGGAAAACTCTTTTAAGAACAGATAGGCGATGGTCGGATGGGAAAAGATCTGTCGACGCCTGGCCAGGTTCAGCGCCTGGCCATTGAAAAGCGAGGGATCCAGATGCATTTCACCAAGGTCGTGAAACATCGCGGCGGCAGCGAGATCAAGCCTCTCGTTCGTGGACCAGCGCAAACGCGAAGCAGCATGGAGGGCAATCAGGGCAACCCGGAGCATGTGCTGAAAGCGCCCGGGGAATCGCTCCCTGCACAGCGTTAATTTAAAGCTCACCTGGGGCTCGAGATGAACACTGCCCAATGGGCCCAGCAGATCTCTTTGAATAAAGCGGCTATCGACGGCCTGCTCCAGTTCGGCATCACTTGACAACAGTCGTTTCGCATCGGTTACAAGGCTGAGTGGTGTCAGTGGATTCTCGACACTTACTGAATAATCGATCGGCCGCAGTAATTTATGACGAACCAGCCTGTCGTAGAGCGAACTGTCGATTCGGCTACCCTGCTTGACCAGGCTGACACCCTGATCATTGCGGATGTCTTCTGTCGCCACGACCCGGTTGGTGTCGCCCAGTGCGGTAACCTGTTTGAGATAGGGGGTTGATTGTGTCACGGATCCATATGAACCAAGATATATAGTTCAAATATCGACTGCGCGAGACTTTCCTTTACCCCGCAAAAGAAAACAGATCGGTTGCCTGGGAATCAATAAGATTACTTTTTACATCAAAAGGTTAGCGAATACACAGGAGTCTATTTCAGATACATCGGGAGCATACGGAAAACCACTTGAAAATTGGGCTATTCGGATATAAAGCCGGCGCTGAAGAGGGCCAGATCCGCACCCTTGAGCCATTTTATCAGCGGTTGCTGCTCCTGCTCGGACAATTCATCCTTTACCCAGCGTCGCAGCGCCTCTCTGACAGTACTCTGTACCAGGAAGATCATCTCTCTGACCAGGGCATCCAGCTCGCAGAGCGCCCGCTCCTCATCACCGATGATGGTCATCAGCTTGGCTGGCGTGCTCAGATCGAATCCGCAACGTTTGGCCATGGCGGTAAGTCCCTTGAGCTGCTTCACGATGAAATGCGCCATCTCGTTGTCGCCACTGACATCGATCGCATCGGCTCCCTGGAGTATATTGTTCAGCAGCGTCATGCGCGCCTGCAGAATTGTCTTGTTGGTGTGCCCGCTACCCGATCTCCTCTCCATCGAGTCATCGATCCGCTTCGCAGCCTCGATCAGGGGCATGATCATATCCGCGCCGAAACGCTCGTTGTTGAACCTCAGCACCTCGGCGGTGGAGAAGAGTCTTGCGCTACCGGCTTCGCGCTCCAGACAGATCACCGTCAACAGCTCTGCCGCACCCAGTACACGTGCGGCGGGCACAATATCATCACCTGTCAGTGCATTGGGGTAACCGCTGCCATCGACTCTTTCGTGGTGCTGATGAACTGCCTCGCTGATGTGGGGATGATATCTCGGGTATGACTTCAGAAACTGATAGGCGACACTGGGATGAGAATAGATTTCCCGGCGCTGCGCCAAAGATAGTGGTTGCTGACTGGCAAAAAGCGCCGGATCCAGATGTAATTCACCGAGATTCTGAAACAGTGCGGCGGTGGCCAGGTCCTGTCTCTCGTCGGCGAGCCATCGCAGACGCGAAGCGATGTAGAGCGCGATAAGCGCAACCCTTATCATGTGATGGTAGCGCCCAGCACGGCATTCCCTGCATACCGTCAGTTTGAAAGCCAATTGCGGCTCGAGGGGGACTGTCCCTATCGGTGTCAGCAGTTCTTTCTGAACGAATCGCCTGTCGACTGCCTGCAGCAGTTGGGGCTCGGCTGCAAGCAACCGCTTGGCATCCTGCATCACCTTCTGCGCTGTCACCCTGCCCTCGATGTTCAGCGAATAGTCAAGGGGTTGCAATAGCCTGCGGTTTGCCAGCAATTCATATTTCGATCCGTCGATCCGTTGCCCCCGCTTGAGCAGAGTGCCACCTTGTTCACTGCGGATATCGGCAATAGTCTCGATCCGGCGGCTGTCGCCAAGTGACGTGACCAACTTGATGTAGGGATCCGGCCGTTTAACTGAATCCGTTGGCATGGCATATGGATTTATTCACTTGGCCACCACCCGAATCAATCTCCCCGGCCGATGGCATAGTAGCTGAATCCCCTCTCTTTCAGATACCTGGGATCATAGATGTTGCGCCCGTCGAAGATGACGGGTTGACTGAGCGCCTGCCTGATCCCTTCGAAATCGGGACTGCGAAAGACCTGCCACTCGGTTACCACGACCAAGGCATCGGCACCTTGCAGTGTGCTCTCCTGGTCATCGCAATAGACCAGGTCGCCACGCTCGCCATAGATACGACGGCACTCACTCATCGCCTCCGGATCGAAAGCCTGTACGCTCGCTCCCGCGTCCCACAGGGCCTCCATGAGCACCCGGCTTGACGCCTCCCGCATGTCGTCTGTATTGGGTTTGAACGAGAGCCCCCAAAGGGCGAATCTCTTGCCTTTGAGATCACCTGCGAAGTGGCGATTGATCTTGTCGAACAATACCTGTTTTTGTCGATAGTTGACCGCTTCCACCGCCTTGAGCAGCTGAGCGTCATAACCCACCTCCAGGGCGGTGCGCTCGAGGGCATTGACGTCCTTGGGAAAACAGGAACCACCATAGCCGCAACCCGGGTAGATGAAATCATATCCGATACGGGTGTCTGAACCGATGCCATGGCGTACCTGTTCGATATCGGCACCCAGCCTCTCCGCAAGATTGGAAAGCTCATTCATAAAACTGATTTTGGTGGCCAGAATAGCGTTGGCGGCATACTTGGTGAGTTCGGCGGAGCGGATATCCATGGCGATAAGACGATCGTGATTCCGGTTAAATGGCGTGTAGAGAGCACGCAGTAGCTCCGTAGTCCTTGGATTATCCGTACCGACGATTATCCTGTCAGGTTTCATGAAATCGTCGAGCGCGGCACCCTCTTTGAGAAACTCCGGATTCGACACCACATCGAACTCCACCTGTTTGTTCTGAGCACTCATTGTCTCAACGATCCGCTCTCTCACTCTGTCCGCCGTACCCACGGGCACCGTGGATTTATCGACGATGATCCGATACTCATCCATGTGCCGCGCAATCGAGGCTGCTACCGCGAGCACATATTGCAGGTCGGCAGATCCATCTTCGTCGGGAGGGGTGCCTACCGCGATGAACTGGAACAAGCCGTGGGCCACTGCTTCTGCGGCATCGGTCGTGAAACTCAATCTGCCCGCCTTGACATTACGTTCCACCATGGCTTCAAGACCGGGTTCGTAAATTGGGATCTCGCCCTGCTTGAGCATCGCAATCTTTCGCTCGTCCACATCCATGCAGACTACCTCATTCCCCACCTCGGCCAGACAGGCCCCTGTCACCAAGCCGACATATCCTGAACCAAAAACACTAACTTTCATTGTTAAACCTTAAGGAAAATCCACTCAAAAAATTACGTCCAATCATACTTGCTGCATTGTCGGGTGACCAGAGATTCAATCCCGGGGCAGTGGCTGATCCAATGCCTGCTGTATCGCCTGATTCAGGTTATCGGATGTTTGACCGGCGGCCTTGATGACGGGAAGCAGCTGAATCCGTGCATATCCACGCAGAATAACCGGCTTCATAACACCGCCTTGTGCACGTACGCCACTGATACGCAAGGGGACCAATGGAAACCCGGTAAGCGATGCCAGACGCGCGGCCCCGGCCTTGATCCTGCGTGGCGGATCGTTATCGAGATGAATTTTGCCGTGAGGAAAGAGTGCAATGACCTCGCCGTCACGCAGCGCCCTGAAGGCCTGACGCATCGCCTTCTCCGGTGAATTCTCCCGGTCCACCGGGATGCAGCCCACAGCCCGGAACAACCATTGCAGACCAAAGCGCTGATACTGCTCCCGGGCAATGAGAAAACGCAGTGGCCGGCTGCTTGAAGCGAGCATCAGCATGGGGTCGAGCCCGGAGATGTGATTCGCCACCACGATCGCACCACCCTGTTCGGGCAGTGGTATCTCTGTCGGTGGCAGACGGTGGTAGAACCGGCAGAACAGGCGATTGAATCCGTCCAGCCAATTCAACCAGGATGCGCCCCATTCGGCCCGCCGCGCCTCGTGACAGCGCCTGTTCAGCCACGCCACCACCATGCCGGACAGGATGAGAACTGCTATCAGTGCAAATGTATTCACCAGGATGCAATCAACAGCTAAATAAACAAACCGCAAATAGACGCAAATCGTAAAAAAGTCCGCAAATGAACGCAAATGGTACGATATATCAACTCAAGTTTCGGAGTTCAAATCGCGACTCAGACCCGCCGTTTGCGAGGACTCGGCTGTCTGGGAAAGCGTCGACCGCAGTGACGCGGCCGTCGAGCGCCCAGGGACGGGTTTACAGCGCCTTTCCCAGACAGCCGAGTTCACGCAAATGCCCCCCCCAGATAGTACTCTGAACTCCGAAACTTGAGGATCAAGAGCATGTGCGATGTGCCCCGATGAACTCACGGATTCAGGTGACACACTATTTGCAGTAACACTGAAATACCAGGAAAACAGTTCTATTAGCGTTTATTCGCATTCATTTGCGGACTGAAACAGAATGGCTGAGCACGATGGGATACCAGGTTATTTTTTACCGCCCTTTTGATAGACCTTGCGCTGAAACAGGTCAGTACGCCGGCTCACCAGGCGATCGATGAAGAGAATGCCATCGAGATGGTCCACCTCGTGCTGCAGGGCCCGGGCCTCGAATCCTTCCATTTCGAATTCGAGATGTGTGCCCCCGGGATCCTGCGAACGCACCTTGATGCGTTCCGCGCGAATCACATTTCCGGTGTAGTCCGGTACCGAAAGGCAGCCTTCGCGACCGAGTTCGAAACCATCCCATTCGATGATTTCGGGATTTACCAGGATCAGGTGACCGTGATTCGGTACCGGTTTTCTGGTCTGGGAGCAGTCCAGAATGACGATACGTTGCGACCTCCCCACCTGTGGGGCGGCGATGCCTACAGCGGCGGGCCCCGCCTGCCTTGTCTCCTCAAGATCGGCGACAAAGGCCTGCAGCTCCTCATCGAATAGGGTGACTTCCTCCGCCATCTCCTTGAGTCTCGGATCCGGCAGTTTCAATATTTCCAGTATCGCCATGAGTTCAACCGATCAGGGTCTCGACTGCGGAGACATGGACATCTATCTCATCCGCCTCAAGTGGCTGCAGTGCCGCCATGAGCGTCTCTATTTCAGCCTCTGCATAGCCCTGTATAGTCATGATGTAGACAGGCTGGTCAGAATCACCGACCACATCGGATGCCAGCTCGAGTATGTTGAATCCGCACTCGGCAAGTGTACCGGTCACTTTCGCCACGATACCGGCCTTGTCCGCGCCATTGACCCTGACCTGGTAATTGGGTACCCGATGCTGGTGCAGGCCGCCACGCATGGTATCGAGGTGAAACTTGAGCTGCAGTTGATCGGCCACGGGGGCAATGATGGTTGCCAGATTCTGTTCACTGCCTCCCCCGTCCACCATCATCATGATGGTGAAATTGCCACCAAGGCGAATCATCGAAGTCTCGCCCAGGGTACAGCCGCCTCGATATAGGGCATCGGTAACCCGGGCAACGATTCCTGGTTGGTCTTCTCCCACCAGGGTCAGCATCAGCCAGTTCATTGTCACTCCTTAAAGATCGTGTCTTGTGAATAAGGTCCAGGGTAAATGAGCGTCTCTTTTTCGTCCATACCGGTGTGGTGCTACCCGGTCTGCTCGAGCCAAATCATCGCTGCCATGCGACCTGTCACGCCATCGCGACGGTAAGAGAAGAAGAGCGCATCCTGGCTCAGGGTACAATAGTCCCCGCCACAGACGAATCCCACCCCGGCATCGGCAAGACGCTGGCGCGCCAGCCCATAGATATCGGCCAGCCAATGACCCGGCCGATTGGGAGTGAATAGCCGACCGGCCTCCTTTCGATCGTTGACAAAAGCATCCCGAACCTCGCCACCGACCTCGAATGCCTGCGGTCCGATCGCCGGGCCAAGCCAGGCCATCAGATCCTGCTTCGGACTGCGAAAACAGTGCAGGGCATTTTCGATAACACCGGCGACCATCCCTCGCCATCCCGCGTGCACGGCACACACCTCCTTTCCCTGGCGGTCGGTGATCAGCAGCGGCAGACAGTCGGCGGTGAGCACCGCGCAGACCACACCGGATTTGTCGCTGTAGACCGCATCCGCCGGGCACCCGGGCACTGCGCTTTGCGGGGAGACCACTTCACAGCCATGTACCTGATCGAGCCAGAACGGCACACCCGGAAGGTGGTACTCTGTCTCCAGCAGATGCCGGTTGCGCGCCACGCAGGCCGGATCGTCGCCCACATGATCGGCCAGATTCAGACTGTCGAAGGGCTTGTTACTGCATCCCCCCTGCCGAGTGGTGACCAGTGAGCGTACATTCCCGGGTGCGGGCCAGCGCGGCTGCAGTGTGGTAATCATTGCTTCGCATCCTCGGCGAGCAGTTCGACCATCCGCCGCATATCGGAGGGCAGTGGTGCCTCCCAGGCAATGCGCTCGCCACTGTGCGGATGTTTCAATTCCAGCCTGGTGGCATGCAGCGCCTGGCGCCTGAAGTCTTTGAGCGCCGCGGTCAACTCATCATTGATACCGGGGGGCAGCTTGAGTCGCCCTCCATAGAGTGGATCACCCAGCAGCGGATGACGTATATGGTGCATGTGGACCCTGATCTGATGGGTGCGGCCGGTCTCCAGGTTGACCCGCAGCAGGGTATGCGCACGAAAACGCTGTTCGATGCGATAGTGTGTGAGCGCCCGTTTCCCCCCTTGCCTGACTGCCATGCGCAGACGATTGACCGGATGCCTGCCGATCGGCGCATCGACACTGCCCCCAGCTATCAGCTGTCCCTGGACGATCGCCAGGTATTCCCGCTTCACGTTCCTCGCCTGCAGCTGTTCCACCAGCGCATGCTGGGACTGCAGGGTTTTCGCCACCACGAGCAATCCGCTGGTCTCTTTGTCGAGGCGGTGCACTATTCCGGCCCGGGGTATCTGCTGCAGCGCCTGGTGGTGGTTCAACAGGCCATTCAACAGGGTTCCGTCGCGATTTCCCGCCGCGGGATGCATTACCAGACCTGGCGGTTTGTTGATCACCAGCAGGCTCGGATCCTCATAGACGATATCCAGTTCGATCGCCTGCGCCTGGTCATCGACCTCTTCCTCGAGGATGGGCCGAAGATCGATCCGCTCCCCCCCGCGAACCCGCTGCTTGGCTTTACAGGGACGTCTGTCCAGCTCAACCAGACCCGACTTTATCCAGTGTTGCAGGCGACTGCGGGAATACTCCGGAAACTGATCCGAGAGTACCTGATCGAGACGGCTGCCCGCATATTCCGCTGCTATCACCACAGAGCGGGGTGGAACTTTGTCGTTGAATTCTGCGTCCGACATAGATTGAGACCATTGAAATGTACAAACACCGGTAGGCGTCTGCGGATTGTCTTTCGACGGGTTATACCGAACCAACGCAATCCGTTATACTTCAGCGTCAATTCACACACACCGATATAGATTCACCATGCCTCTGAAGTATTCGATCACCGCCATCATCGCCCTGCTGCTCAGCAGCTGTTCCATGCCGGACCAGATCGATCTCACAAAAAACTGGAGTGCAAGCCAATTCTATTCGGAGGCCAAGAACGCATTGACTGACGGCGACTATACCCTGGCTATCAAGAACTATAACGCACTCCAGGCCCGGTTTCCTTTCGGGCGTTACGCCACCCAGTCTCAACTCGACATCATCTACGCCCATTACAAGAATGGCGAACCCGATTCGGCCATCACCGCGGCGGACCGGTTTATCAAGCTGAATCCGCAGAGTCCCATGGTCGACTATGCCTACTATATGAAGGGCATCGCCAACTACAATCGAAACCAGAGTATATTCAACCGAATTCTGCCATCGGATCCATCCGAGAGGGACGCGGGTTCCGCGCTCAACGCGTTCAATGATTTTGCCGAGCTGGTGCGCCGTTTTCCCGACAGTAAGTATTCCGCCGATGCACGCAAGCGAATGCTCTATCTGAGAAACAACATAGCAAAATACCAGGTCTTTATCGCGCAGTACTACATGCGAAGGGGCGCCTACCTGGCCGCCGCCAACAGGGCCAACCGCGTGGTTACCCAGTTTCAGCGTACCGATGCGGTAAAAGGGGCGTTGGAAATCATGGTCGATGCCTATACCCGCTTGGGTATGACCGAGTTGGCCGATGATGCCAGGCGGGTTTTGGCGCTCAATCTGGAGAATGGCCGTCTATACGGACCGACCGATTCCAGTACGGAGCAGGAGTGAGAATCCACCGGGTGATCTTACAAAAGCCGGTGCCGAACCGATGATCAGATGGCGGCCTCGTTCTCCTCACCTGTGCGAATGCGAATAACCTGCTCCACAGGGGTTATGAAAATCTTACCATCACCGATCTTGCCGGTGCGCGCGGCAGTGGTAATCGCTTCGATGCATGCCTGCACCTGATCACTGGCCACTACCAGCTCCAATTTGACCTTGGGTAGAAAATCAACCACATATTCAGCGCCACGATAGAGCTCGGTATGTCCCTTCTGGCGTCCGAATCCCTTGACCTCCGTAGCGGTCATGCCGGTAATCCCCACCTCCGACAAGGCTTCGCGAACATCCTCCAGTTTGAAAGGCTTGATGATTGCTTCAACTTTTTTCATTGTTTCTATGCTCCCAGCTGAGGAAATTCATGCTGATCAGTGGTTAACTTGTCGCGATTGTAACGTCCCGTTGAGCGGCACGTCCATGCCTGTTATCGTTTGAGTGCCCGAATGCATGCGTAACTTGCAGATTTTAAAGTGATTTGGATGGACTTTAAAGCCCCTGAACCGCGAAAAGTATTTTAAGTCCGCAAACAAACGCAAATAAGAATTAATTACGCAACACTCACCAACTGTATAAAAAAACAGCCAAACTAAGCGTTGGGTTGCCATAGATGTAGATGTGTTCATTGCATCCACTAGCGGTTTTCAACAACTTCTATCAAGACATCCGTTTCGACCATGTAAGCGGATAGCGCCGGTCGCGACCATAGGCGCGACGGGTAATCTTGATGCCTGGCGGCGCCTGGCGCCGTTTGTACTCATTTCGATCCACCATGCTGATCACGCGCAGTACGGTCTGCTCCTCGAATCCGGCCGCGACAATCTCGATAACCGACTGATCCTGCTCCACATAGCGCTCGAGAATCTCATCCAGGACCGCATAGTCCGGCAGTGAATCGCTATCCTTCTGGTCAGGCGCCAGCTCAGCGGACGGGGGTCGCTCCAACACCCTCTGGGGGATTGCTTGAGACAGACTGTTACGGTAGCGACATAAGCGATAGACCAGGCTCTTCGGCACATCCTTGATCGGGGCGAAACCGCCTGCCATGTCGCCATACAGGGTCGCATAACCCACGGACATCTCGCTCTTGTTGCCGGTAGTGAGCAGAATGCGCCCTTTCTTGTTGCTGATCGCCATGAGGATTATTCCCCGGCATCGCGCCTGGATATTCTCCTCCGTGACATCGACAGGCCTGCCTGCAAACTCATCCGCCAGCATATCCAGGAAGGCGTTGAAAGCGGGTTCGATCGGAATCGATCGATAGGCAACCCCCAACAGTTCGGCCTCGGCAACCGCATCCTCGTTACTCATTTCCGCGGTATATCTCGACGGCATCATGACCACTTCCACCTGTTCAGCACCCAGCGCATCTACTGCGATCGCCAGGGTCAGGGCGGAGTCGACACCACCGGAGAGACCGATAATGGCCCCGTTGAATCCGTTTTTCAGGACATAATCCCTCACCCCGATGACAAGCGCCTGATAGACCCGCTCCTCCTCCGACATGAGCGCTGCGCTGCGTGTCTCTTGTCGCATCGCTGTACCATCGGTCGGAAACTCGATACAGGCCGTGGTCTCCGCGAAAAAAGCCAGGCGGCTGATAAGCCGGCCATCGCGATCCACGACGAAAGAACCTCCGTCGAACACCAGCTCGTCCTGGCCTCCGACCAGATTCACGTAGATAATGGGCAGACCATTCTCCCGGGCACGGTTTTGCACCAGCTCCTCGCGCTCCGGCGCCTTGCCGATATGAAAAGGTGAGGCATTGATATTGAGCAGCAGCTGGGCACCGGCGGCGCGGCTCATGGCGGCGGGCTCGACCTCCCAGATATCCTCACACACAGTCAGTCCGATATGCACCCCTTTCAGCTCAAATGTCACCGCCTCCCGGCCGGGTGAGAAGTAGCGCTTTTCATCGAACACGCTGTAGTTGGGCAGTTTGTGCTTCTCATACTCCACCAACACCTCGCCATCGCGCCAGACACCCGCCACATTGTAGAGTTTTCCATCGCGGCGGCGCGGATAGCCCACAACCATGTGGATCCCCTTGACCCGCGAAAGGACCTGCGCAACCGCGAGTTCCACACGCTGAATAAAGCGATTCCTCAGCAGCAGGTCTTCCGGCGGATAGCCGGTGACCGCCAGCTCGGGAAAGACGATGATGTCCGCCTTGCAGGCCTGCGCCTCGGCCTCGTCGATGATTCTCTGTGCATTTCCCTCGATATCGCCGACGAGGAAATTGAGCTGGGCGATGACAATTTTCAGATTCAAGGGACGACTCCTGCCTCATTGATAACCCCACTGCCGATCTCCCACCTGGGAACGGCAACAACCGGAAATCTTGCGATCCGTATCGACCTGTGCCCGTTAAGATACACTACGAATATAGGTAGGCGCCCGGCGGTTGTCGTTCGCAGTAGCGGCAGGGATGCCGCGTAAGCCCCGTCAGCACAGGGATGTGCTGTTGGGGCGTCGGAGAAAGATAACCGTCGGGCGCCCAGGGGTGGATATGGGCTCGTAGTTTCTGGACGGACACCGGCTTTTCTGAACAGACCCCTATTCCAAGGCGCATTGCAGACCATTGCAATGGATGTTGCAAGAACTATTAACCCGATTGACTCCTATCCTTACATCATAAAGAATCAACAGGATGGGTCTCAGGTTTCTTTTCTTCGCGCTCGCATTGTTTGGGGTATTCCTCATTGTCCGCCATTTGTGGCGCCAAAATCAGCAAAGCGGCGGAAAATCGAAACAGGTAAAGTCGGTGGATAGCGTCCAGTGCGCCTATTGCGGCCTCCACCTGCCTAAAGATGAAGCAGTGAGCGACGATAG
>JBNKLI010000009.1:0-29900 GCA_050292275.1 Candidatus Thiodiazotropha sp. | reverse complement strand
TTTGGGAGGTGGCTTGCGCCGCCCGTGAAGGGGAACTGTCCGTGTCGGGAGCAGCCGTTGCGAAAGGCCGTGCAAGAACGCGGTCAGACGAGCCTTGAATCGATGCAGGAGAGAATAGCAGCGTATGATAATAGACATGTATATCTCGTTGTTTTAATAGAGATATCCGATCGAAGCTGGTTTGGTTTAGGTTTCGGTGTGTGACCCCATTGAGTTTCAGTATCAAAGCGGATGGTGGCAACGTCAGTACCGGTGAGCGCATCGCCGCGGCCTTCGTGCTGAACAACCCCACCTACCTGCCCAGCTACTACGACGACATGCTCGAAGCCTGGGACCGCCTCGACGACGAGTGGCAGGGCTACGCCAGGCTGATCAAGCAACAATACATGCACCTGATCGAAGCCGAATAACGGACAAAGCCAGGGCGCGCCACCGTGCCCTGGTCAACGCCTGTCGGGCATCCTTACCCGCTTTAGCGGCTAAAAGAGGGTGGCTCATCTGTCGCACTAAGTGCTATACTCAAAAACATCACAGCAAGGGCAAGCCATGCGGATATTTAAGAACAAGGCGTTCAGCAAGTGGGCAACCAGGGAAGGCCTGGATGATGTTGCCTTACGGACGGCAGTCGATGAGATGGAGCGCGGCTTGATCGATGCTGACCTGGGCGGCCACGTGGTGAAAAAGCGCGTTGCACTGGCAGGCAGGGGTAAAAAGCGGCGGGGCAAGAACCTTGATTGCTTATCAGGTTGGCGACAAGGCTTTCTTCGTTTACGGCTTTGCGAAAAATGCCCGGGCCAATATCAGCGCAAAAGAGCTGGAGGCTTTAAAGGCCTACGCCGCTGTCTTGCTGAGTTATAGTGAAAAAGATCTGGATAAAGCGGTGAAAAAGGGCGTGTTATACGAGGTAGAGAGCGATGGATAAGTCAATCCTGAAAGTGGTGCATGAAGGAGCGCAGGAGCTTCATGATGCGGGTTTAATGAATGATGTCACGATGCGCGAGTTCGATGCGCTCTGTCTGCCACCGGTCAAGGAATATACCGCCACGCAGATCAAGCGTATCAGAACCCGAAACAAGGCCAGCCAAGCGGTGTTCGCAGCCTATCTCAATACGAGCGTATCAACGGTGCAAAAGTGGGAGCAAGGCCAGAAACATCCTAACGGCCCATCGCTGAAGCTGCTGAATCTGGTAGCTGCAAAAGGACTGGAAGTGCTGGGCTGAGGGCTGCTAAAAGCCGATGAAGAAACCGCTGTGTTGCCACACAGCGGTTTTTTTATGGTCCACTTACCCGCTTTAGCCGAAACCTCTTCAACCCCCCAATCCCCCCTCTTGCTCTGGTGTGCAAATCCTAAAAGTGCCTCTAGGGGCAAAATCTGGCAAAATCGTAATCCGGTAGGAAAAGCTCTTTAAAAAGTGAGGCGGTATCAGGGGTTAGGCGCGTCGGTTACGATGATCGCGTCGGGGTCACTTGTTGAGCCACACAACAACACCTGCGACCCAATCGGCGGATTTTGCAGCGGCTGAGGCACCGGTTGCTGCTCCGAGTGATGTCGAACCAGAGCAGACGTGGCAGGGCGATGTCTATGGGGTATCCGACACCGTCGGGCCTCAAGACCTTTATACCCTGAGTCCGGAGTTTGAGATGGTCGGCGCAGGTAGGGATACCGGACTGCAAGCCAACTACGATTTCTTGCATTCGTCTAATCCGACCGAACAGATGATTCTTGATGCGGGTATGGCCAGGGCGTTTTCGATCAACCAGTTGGGTGCGCTCGACTTATCCGCACCTGGTCCAATGACTGAAGGCGGCGGTTTCTCAGATCACTTCTTTGGTCGTTTGGATAATGCCTGGGAGAGTTTAAAAAGCACTGGTGCATTGATTCGAGATGCATCGGGATTTGGTGATGAGGGGAGTTTCACTAGGACATGGACTGCTCTTGGGGAAGCGAGTATCAGGAGTAACAAATTCATAGGATCAGTGGTAGCTGGACAAATCCCTTTTAATGATTTGCTGTTTCCTGAAATTGCTCAGTATCGAAGAGATGTAGCCAGCGAATTCGTCACTAGCATTGCTGATAGATATACTCTAGCGTACAAGGATGGAGGGTGGTCTGCAGTAGCAGGTGAAGGTGTTGGCGATTTATTTGTTCTTGGAGTAGAGGCACTGGCTACAAAGGGGGCTGGTAGAGTCGTATCATCCTTATCGAGACTTGATCGACTTTTTAAGTTAGATTTGGATACATCAAATCAAAGCATCTACAAGACTTTCAGCTCAGGAGATGATTTTCGATACACAGGAGGGCCACAATATTCACTAGATGAAGCCGCTCAAATGGCTTCAGATCATGGAATCGATATGCGAATGTTTAAATTAAAATACGAAAGCGGTAACCAGTATGATTGGGGATTTGTTTCGCAATATTTCGATCCTAAAACATTAGAGCCATTTGGTGTTTATAGGGCGACCGATGGTCGAATTGAATTGACATTGTTTGATAAAGGTCTAAGAAACCAACAGGATATTATCGAAACCATTTCGCACGAGCTAAATCACGTTAGAGGTTATTTTAAGCTTGGCAAAATGTCCTCTGAAGCAAGTGCTGAAACAGCAGCAGAAGCGGCGAGGCCATTTGTTAAAAGAAATAATTAGTATGAAGAAAGAAATTATTGTTGTCGAGCCAACTACCCCCGAAGAAGCAAAGAAATTGTTTCTTTTGTGGATGGAAAATAATCCGCAAGTAGCAGATAATTTATCTAAAGAGGATGTTTTAGTTGATTATATAAAAGGTGGTAGTGGGGTTGACTTATGCCGTTACCGAATTTTTATTAATAAAGATAAGTAGAGCCAAACAAACCCACAACAGGCCGAGGCTACTCTGTTCCGTAGGTCTCTGTAGTTGTGCCCTCTGTACCACCAAGCCGTGCAGGTACGCAACCAAGCATGCCTTGAGTCGATACGGTATTGATGCTGAAGAATGGCGCAGATATCCGGCTTAGCCAGGCAAAGGCGCGAAAATCCGGTAAGACCCCGATATGCTTACGACCACGATGAATGGCATCGAGGAGAAGTCCATGCTGACGGCAAAGCAAGAGGTGGAGCAGCTCTTAAAGAACCTGCCCGACGACAGCAGTTATGAGGACATCCAGTACCATCTTTATGTGCTGGAGAAAATAAAGCACGGTCAGGCGTCTATCGCCCAGGGCCAGGGTGTCAGCCACGAACAAGCCAGGAAGCGTTTGAGCAAATGGTTGAAGCCCTGAGACTGGGCTGGTCCGATGCGGAGCTCGATGATATCGATTAAATCGCTGAGTACATCCACCGGGACTCACCCCAATATGCGCAACGGGTGGTCGAGGAGCTGTTTGCCGCAACAGACCTGTTGCCGGAACAACCCCGTCTTGGCCGGATCGTCCCTGAACTCGACCAGCCGAACATCCGTGAACGCTTCGTTTACAGCTATCGCCTGATCTACGAGATCCATCCAAAAGAGTTGCACATCCTGGCGGATATCCACGGTAAACGCTTACTGGAATCCGTTGAGGACCGCTTCCCCGACGACACGCCTTGATACCTGCGGTAGCCGGATAGTGCACCGCTCGGACCACCCGTCACGTTGTCAAACTGCAAGTCTGCTGCTTCCGTTCTGAGTCGATTTAGATCGATGTCTCGCGCTGCGTGCGCAGCGCCTTCCTGTGTGGCGTGGAAGCCGCTTAGAAGCGGACTCCCAGCGTCAACATGTAACCGTTTATTAAAATATCCTCCTCTGTGCGAACGAGGTCAAAATTTTCATCGAATGCCATATCTGTGAAGGTTGCTTCTGCGCTGTCGTATGAGGCTTCTATAAAGAAACTGGCAGAGAGGGAGTGACCGATTTCCAAGCCGATTGCGCCAATAGCACCAACGGCATTTTCTTCTTTAAGGTAGTCGCCATCATTTATATGAACACTGGCGCCAAGCCGCGCATAGAATCGAGCGTCTGTCGATTCCAGAAAATTGTATCCAAGGGACATTTGGAACGGTATATCGACATACTCGACATCTCCGGTTACCAGTACGAATGGTCCAACACCTGTATCGAAGCGAATACCTGAATCAAACAGAGCGGCGTAACGGTATGAGATCCCGATGGGTGCACCATGCTCAAACTTATCCAGGTTGAGATTATCTTCATGCCAGTCCCATATTTCCTTCGCACCAGATACGTAAGAGAATCCAAAGTAGTGAGCTGAATCATTTGAATGAGCGGCTACTGGTGCCAAGAGCATGAGCGGTCCGGCAATAAATCCAGTTAAAGAGGGAATCATCAAGTTCTTTTTCATATTTGAAATTACACTCCATAGATCAGATCGAAATCATCCTGCGACTGATGTAATTCAATCATTGGCTTAACGGTAATACAGACTAAATAGTCAGGGCCGACTAAAAAATCTCCTTTGAATCCACTGTGGCGCAAATATGCTCTCCCCCCTGCTGCCTGATTGTAGACATGGCAAATAAGCGATACTCATATCAGGTATACACAGGGGAGGAAGAGTATTCAGGTCGATTACTAAAATTAGAGATCAAATCTTTTCAATCGGCACACCGTCATCTTCATGCATTGCAGTGTTTCCAAAGTTGTCCTTTGACCAATCTGGATAGTCCTGATCTATTTCGGATTGAAAGTCAGCGTACACCTCTTTGAGGTAACTCTCGGCTTTCTCATTTTTTTCCACAAGTTGTGAACTCTCTAGTTCTTCAAAAGAGGGACCATAATAATCAACTTTTTTAATACGATCGTCCGTGCAGTGAATCTTTAATCCGGTTGACTCGGAGATATATACGTCTTTTGCGTTGAAGTCATACTCCTCATCGACAATCCCGAAATCGTGCTTTTCTATGATTTCTTTGCTGCACTCCTTGCCGGCCAAAGAGCTTTTCAGGAGTTTTGATGAATAGTGCAATGGTTTGAAATAAAACCGACCAGCCACGAAACCCATGTTGACCTCTGTATGCACGTAATACACTTTACCCGGGCCTGTAGTGATTTTTATCATATCGTCGTTTTCACCGCCCTCCATGTAGAAGTAGTGATCACCCTGAGGCACTTCATAAATTATTTTCGTACCTGATCCGAGGATCCCCACCATTATCATGCCTTCAGCGTTGGGCGCAAACTCGACAATGGTGTTGGAAAGCGCGGCACCCATAAACTCCGGACGGGAGAAAACGATATAGCTGGAATTCCTGTTGGAGACGATTTGGCTGGTTTGCTTGTCTGATTTTGTATACTTAGAACTGGCACAACCAGTTATTGCCAAGCTGAATATCATTCCAATGGCGAGCGGCTTGAACTTGTTTTTCATGTATTCCTTACTCCATATGATTTATCAACAAAATGGTTTGGGTGACTGCTTAACCCGGGTAACTATTATCTGTTGAAGGTGCCAGGTACCGGCCCTTACTAACCTGACATTACTTCATCCTGATTAGAACTTTGAACGCATCCGGTTTGCACATCAATTAGAAATTGTTTTAGGTGGTGGGCTGTATGGGTGGCTTGAAAAAATGACAGACTTCATGTCGAACTGACACTCTACAGGCACGGAATGGGAATTGAATTCCTTTTGGACATATTAAGGGCAGCTTCATGCAGTTGATATCTCTACTCAGAGGTCAGATTATAAAGATATTTCACTTCTTAGACTAGATTTTGGTTCTAAAGAATGCTCATGCTTCACGCCCGCTTACTCCATAAATATTAAGTATCAATTAAGAAATATAAGAAATACTCGTGAAACTCGAGCTTATCTTAAGACTGCTTGAAAACAACAAATCAGCCATCTATCGAATGTTGCGTTTTATTACTCCCGAGGACTTGCTTTGTGTTGTGGCGTTATGGTACAAATCCACAACTTTCATCGCGCTGTCTTATTTATATCCCGATAGAGCGAGAAAAGTTTAGCCCATAGGGAGCACTCGGACATGGGCACACAAGGATTTGGCTGCTATAGGCAAACGAGCGCCGGATTCAACGTTATTTACATGCATGGTATGAACACTCTTTCACTTGTCGTGACAGATGTTCAGTCGAGGAACTGACAAAGTTGAGTAGTGATCTAGCGCTTGCGCTGACCAATGATATGCTGTGGACGGCTATCCTCATTGCCGCACCTGTACTGGGTCTGAGCATGTTGACCGGTCTCATCATCAGTATCTTCCAGGTTGTCACGCAGATACAGGAAATGTCGCTGACATTCGTGCCGAAGATACTGGTCGTAGCGCTATCACTCATTGTGTTCGGTTCATGGATGATGCAGACACTCTTACGCTTTTCCTCAACTACCATAGCCAACATCCCCAGCTATTTCTGACGCCATGCTGCTGGAAGCAGATATGACGGTCATCACGGCAGCGCTTCTTGTCGCTACGCGTTTTTCCCCACTGTTTCTCCTTACCCCGCTGTTTGCGATCACTCGGGTGCCGGCACGGGTGCGGGTGATTTTTATCCTTGCCTTGTCGGCGCTATGTACTGTTGTTACCGGGGTAGTGCCTATCGATTCTCCAACTACCCTGAGCGGATTGATCCTGGCGATGATCAATGAGTTGGTTCTCGGCATGATTCTGGCTTTTGGCCTGTTCACCGCATTCGGTGCCTTTATGTTCGGCGGCAGAGTCATCGATTTTCAGATGGGATTCGGTGTCGCGAACCTGATCGATCCCGCCACCCAGTCGCAGGCGCCGCTGCTCGGCACGGTGCTGAACCTGATGGCGGTAATGACCTTCTTTCTCCTCGATGGCCACCATCTGTTGATTCGTGGATTGGTCTATTCGCTGCAAAAGATCCCACCGGGAAGCAGCCTGGTAGAACTCGAACCACAGGCAGTGATCGCCCAATTCGGCGTGATGTTTGTGCATGGCCTTGCCGTCGTAGCGCCAGTGGTGGCGGTGTTGTTGATGCTCGACGTGGGCATGGCGGTTGCAGCCCGCACCATGCCGCAGGTGAACATGTTCATCGTCGGGTTTCCGTTGAAGATCTTCATGGGGCTGTTGGTGCTGGCCCTGTCGCTCAACTACATGGGGCCGTTGCTGGAGAAGATTTACGCCTCGATTTTTTTCTATTGGCAACGGGTGATCGGGTAGCTCGATGGCGCAACAGCAGACAGAACAGGACCGTACCGAGCCGGCGACACCGACCAAGCTGCGCGATGCCAGGCGCCGTGGTCAGGTAAGCAAGAGCCTGGAGGTCAACTCGCTGTTCATCCTGTCGATGGGTATCGCGGTCTTTTATCTGCTGGGGGAGGGGATGGTCTCCAGCCAACTGGCACTGAGCCGGGCACTGCTCTCCAACGCCCATCGCATAGCGCTCGATCCTGCGCGGACGCTGTCGCTGTTTGAGCACACGCTCGACTGGATGCTGTCCATATTCTGGCCGGCGATGGCGGCCCTGGTGGCGGTTGCCGTGTTGATGAACATGGCGCAAACGGGACCCGTGTTCTCGTTCTTTCCGCTCAAACCCGACATGAGCCGGATCAATCCGGTGAACGGGTTCAAACGCCTGTTCTCGGTGAGATTGCTGTTCGAGTCGCTGAAGACGCTGATCAAGCTGATGTTGTTTGCGGGGGTGCTCTATTTCGCCATCTCGGCGCTGCTGCCGTCGATGGTCGGCCTGCTCGATCGCCACCCGGACAGCTATCCGCCCTACCTGGCCGACAAGGCCAATTCGATTGTCTTGAAGTTGCTGGCGGTGTTGCTCTTCGTTGCGCTGCTCGATCTGCTCTACACACGCTGGGATTACGCCAAGCGGATGCGCATGAGCCGCCGTGAGATCAAGGACGAGGTGAAACGGCGCGAGGGTGACCCGCAGGTTCGGGCAAAAATCCGCGAGTTACAGCGTGAAGCGGCAAAGCGCGCCGGATCCCTGCGCAGAGTACCGGATGCGGATGTACTGATAACCAATCCGACTCACCTCAGCATTGCATTGATCTACGAGCGGGGCGTGATGGCCGCGCCCCAGGTGATCGCCAAGGGTGCGGGTGAGCTTGCCTGCAGGATGCGGGAGGTGGCCCGGCTTCACCGGGTGCCAATCGTGGAGAACAAGGGATTGGCAAGACGCCTGTTCAACTCAGTCGGGATCGACCAGCCGATCGGAGAAGAACTCTACCCACAGGTGGCCAAGATCCTGGTGCGGATCTTCGCCCGGCGAATGGGCAATGCGGGAGGGAAGGCGGCCGGGTAGCGGCCGATACGTGTATGGATACGATCAAAGGACTACTGCGCAAACAGAGCGACCTGATCCTGGTGTTCGGCATGATCGGCATTCTGATCGTGCTGTTCTCGCCGATTCCCTCGCAGCTGCTCGACCTGCTGTTGATCACCAATCTCAGCTTCGCCATGCTGATCCTGCTGCTGACCTTCTATGTGGACAAACCCCTGCAGTTCTCCACCTTCCCGTCCATTCTGCTCATCGCCACCCTGTTCCGGCTTTCGCTCAACATCGCCGCGACCCGCCTGGTGCTGGGTGATGCCTATGCCGGTGAGGTGATCGATGCGATCGGCAACCATGTGGTCGCCGGCAACTACGTGATGGGGATGATCGTCTTCCTGGTGCTGGTGGTGGTGCAGTACGTGGTGGTGACCAACGGCGCGCAGCGGGTCGCGGAGGTGGCCGCCCGCTTCACCCTCGACGCCATGCCCGGCAAGCAGATGAGCATCGATGCCGACCTCAACATGGGGCTGATCAATGAACAACAGGCCCAGGAGCGGCGCAAGGAAATCGAGAAGGAGGCCAATTTCTACGGCGCCATGGATGGGGCCAGCAAGTTCGTCAAGGGGGATGCCATCGCCGGCATCATCATCATTCTCATCGATATCATCGGCGGGCTGATCATCGGTGTCGCACAGATGGGAATGGAGTGGTCGGAGGCGTTGCGCCGCTTCACCCTGCTGACCATCGGTGACGGTATCGTCACCCAGATACCCGCGCTGGTGATCGCCACGGGTACTGGTATCATCGTCACCCGGGCCGCATCGGACGAGGCGCTCAGTCAGGCAGTCTCCAGCCAGGTGACCAAATATCCGAAGATTCTGATCCTCATCGGCCTGACCCTGCTGGCGCTGATGCTGCTGCCGGGGATACCGGTTCTGCCCGTGTTTCTGGTGCTGCTGCTGGTCGCGCTGGTGGCCCTCTACTCATTTCGCAAGAAACGCCTTCAGCCCGAAGAAACCGAGACCCTCGAAGCCGCCACGGGGGAACAGGATCTCTACGAAATGCTGGCCGTCGATCCCATCGAGATACAGGTGGGCCAGCGGCTGGTAGCGCTGTTCGGTGGCGACGACAGCCTGTTCATGGAGAGGATCGCCGTTTTCCGCAAGCAATTTGCCCTGGAGCAGGGTTGCGTCATTCCCAAGGTCAGGGTCAAGGACAACAAGAAACTGCCTCCACAAGGATACGAAATACGTCTCTATGGGGCCAAGGCCGGCAGCGGTGAGGTACTCGACGATCGTTTGTTGGCGATCAACCCGGGCCAGGTGGGCAAGAGCCTGGATGGGGTCAAGACCAAGGATCCCACCTACGGCCTGCCGGCTGTCTGGGTGGTCGAGGAACAAGCCTCGATGGCCCGCGAGGCGGGTTACACCCTGGTGGAACCGGCGATGGTGTTGATGACCCATCTGAGCGAGATCGTGCGCCAGCAGTCATCCAGCCTGCTGACGCGGGCGGAGACCGAGCGTTTGATCGAGCGGGTCAAGGAGCAGGACGCGGGTCTGGTCGATGAATTGATTCCCGGCGTCATGAGCTACACCGATGTGCAGAAGGTGTTGCAGAATCTGCTGCGTGAAAAGGTCTCGATACGCAACATGACGCTGATTCTCGAAGCCCTGGTCGACTACGGCAAACAGACCAAGGACTTCGACCAGCTTACCGAACTGGTGCGCCAGAAACTTGGGCCGTTGATCTGCCAGTCCCTGGCCAGCAAGGAGGGTGATCTGCACGTGCTGCTGCTCGATCCCTCCATCGAGCGTTCACTCTCGGCAAGCGTTCGAACCGAGAACGATCAGGCGAGGCTGACCATCGACCCCAACCTGTCGCAGCAGGTGCTCACCAAGATCGCCGGCAGCGTGGAGCGCATGATGCAATCGAATCTGATGCCGGTATTGCTTTGCGCGCCTGAATTACGACGCCACCTTCGCCACTATACCGAGCGGGTCATGCCCCATCTCTCCGTGCTATCCATGTCGGAGGTTCCCCACGCGATCAACGTCAAGTCGTTCGGGATGGTGACCCTATGAGCGTGACTCATATTACGAATGTCGTACAGGGTGCGCTCGCCAAGGGCGCGGGTTGGTATGTTGAAGGCGATGCCTCATTTACCCGGACCCTGACTATCGGCCAGATACTCAAGGCGCGGATTCTGCGCCACTACGAGGGAGGGCGTTATCTGGCGCAGATAAATGGTCATCAGAAGGTGGTCGACAGTTCGATTCCGTTGCGTGTCGGGGAGATGGTTCAGGGCCGTGTGACGGCACTCGACGACAGGGTTCATCTTCAACGTATCGCCAGTGATCCGGGTGATCAACAGCTGAAGAACGATCGACTGGGATCGCGCTCCGGCGGTAGCGGGCAATGGCTCGCCGAACTGTTCGCCGGTTATCAGGCGGATCTCAACCCGGCGGATCGTGCACAGTTGTCACGTCAGGCCTCAGGGGTATCCCGGCCCCGACTCATGGGTCTTGCCGGATTGGTGCTGAGTAAGCTCGGCACGGCGATCACACCTGAATTCCTCAATGCTCTCTATCGCGTTCTAAATGGCTCCAGGCTGCGGCAGCTGGTGGAGGATCTGGACAGCCCCTATCGTCTGGCAACGACGCCTGCACGAGCGGGATCGGACGAGACAATACGGCAGCTGGCGGTATTGATTGAGGGTGTTCGTCACGAGACCTGGCGACGCAGTGGCGAGGGCCCGCTTGAGAATAAGGGTGTAGACCTGGCCGCATACCGGGGAGATCGCGGTGATGTAGCAAAATCGACTGATGGCAGTGACGCGCAGAGTGGCAGGCAGAAGTGGAATGATCCCTATCTGGAGTGGTCGCTGGGACAGCGGCTGCTCAATACCCAGAGTGAGGGCTCGGTGAGTCATCGCTTGAGCCATTTTCCACTCTGGTTCGGGGATCGCCTGGTGGAGATAAGTGTCGCGCTCTTCTCGCAGCAGGAAGCCTCTCGCAGCGAGGACGGCATCCGGCATCGCCGCCTGGTGTTGTCACTGGAGACCGCCAATCTCGGCAACCTGGAGATAACCGTCAATCTTGCCAATCGCAACGTCCGTATACACATGGTGGCGGGAGAGCAAGCGGCAACCGAGCGTCTGGCCCACTGTTTTGGCGAACTCAAAGCACAGCTTGAGAGCATTGGCTGGACGATCGATGAGATCGACTATGTCACCGAGGCAGGGGTTGAAGGCGGGGCGGCGGTGAAGGCGGTGGTCGAGCACCACATCACCCAGGACAGCCTGTCCCGGTTGATGTGAAAAATGGCCGATGATGGACCAAACAAGGTCGTCGGCCTCAAATACGAGCCGGAACAGGGACTGCCAAGGGTAATCCTCAAGGGCAGCGGGAAGCTGGCAAAGGAAATCATCGCGGCGGGCGAACGAATGGATGGCCCGCCGCTGGTCAAGGACGAGCGTTTACTGGAAGCGCTCTATCGCCTCCCTGTGGAAGGGGAGATCGGACATGAACTGTTCGAATTGGTGGCGGCGCTGCTGGTACATGTTTTTGCAATCGATGAACTGGCGAAGGAATAGAAGAGATGGGCAGTGCCTTGACGATAACCGAAGCGAGCATGATAAACGGGATGCAACATCTCGATATCATCAGCCACAACCTGGCGAACGCCGATACCCCGGCTTACAAACGGGAGCTGGCGGTCACGCGGCCATTCACTTCCTACTTTCTGCAAGCGGGGGTCAATGCCTCCCGGGGTGCCAGTCCCGGGATCACCAAGGCTACGGACTTCACCATCGGTACACCGCGCCATACAGGCAATCCGCTGGATCTGGTCATCGAAGGTGATGGCTACTTCGTCGTCGAATCGCCCCAGGGTACGGCCTATACACGGCAAGGCAACTTCACACTGGATGGCGCGGGATACCTGGTGACGACAAACGGCTATCGGGTCGCCGGCGAAGGCGGGACGATACGCCTGACTTCGGATCAGCCGCGCATCGACAAGGAGGGTGTGATCTGGGAGGCGGGAGAGATGGTCGGCCGTCTCAAGATAGCGCGCTTCACGGATTCACGACAGCTGGAAAAACTCGGCAGCGGCCTCTACCGCACCGGAGCGGCCGTGCCTTTGCCGGAGACATCGATGGGACCGGGCCTGCGCCAGGGATTCATCGAGACCTCCAATGTCAACGGGATGAACGAGATGGTCGATCTGATCGCCACCATGCGCCAGCTGGAGGGAAGTCAGAAGGTCATTCAAGGTTACAGCGAGATGCTGGATCTGGCGATCCAGACCATCGCCGAGATTTGATGTGTACGGTCACTGAGGAGCCAAAATGATCGAGTCATTGAGCATCGGCGCAAGCGGCATGCAGGCGCAACAGACCCAGATCGATGTCATCGCCAACAATCTGGCCAACATCAATACCATGGGTTTCAAGAAGAGCCGCGTGGATTTCGAGGATCTGATGTACCGGGAGATGGCGCGTTCCGGGCGCAGCCTGTTACCGGGTTTCGATAATGCTAAGTCAATGGGTGTCGGGGTCGGCATCTCTTCCACCGGCAAGGTCTTCAGCAGCGGGGAGGTGAAGAAGACCGACCGCGCACTCGACCTGGCGATCCAGGGCGAGGGTTTTTTCGAAGTGGTGTTGCCGGACAACAGCTATGCCTACACCCGCAACGGGGCGTTGCGGATCGATCGGGATGGCTACCTCGCCACCGCTGATGGCTATCGCCTCAGCGGATTGATCCAGGTGCCCAGTGATGCGGAGGATATCGCTGTCCGCAGCGACGGCGGCGTGCTTGCCCAGGTGGCCGGTCAGGACGAACTGGTGGAGATCGGTTCGCTGGATCTGATCCGCTTCGTCAACGCGGGCGGACTCAGTCCGGTGGGCGATAATCTCTATCTGCCTTCGGAGAACTCCGGTGACGGTTACTACGGGATACCCGGCGAGGAGGGTTTTGGCAGTGTTCAGCAAGGTTACCTTGAGGCGTCCAATGTCAATCTTGTGGAGGAGATGACCCAACTGGTACTTGCCCAGCGGGCATACGAAATCAACTCCAAGGTAGTACAGGCCGCAGATGAGCTGCTCGGCATCGTCAACAACCTGAGGCGTTAATATGGCTGGAATGGGTGCAGTCATAGCGGTTGGTTTGTTGCTCGTTGCCGGAGCGGCGGTTGCCGGAACCACTGCCGGGAAAGTGGAAATCAGCCTGCACGATGTGGCTCGCCTGTCTGCGCGCACCTTCACCCTTGGGGATATCGCAAGGCTGGATGGCAAGGATTCCAGGCTTGTGTCGAGATTGAAGCGTGTGCTCCTGGGGCGCGCCCCACGGGCAGGTGTCTCTGCACAGATCGACCGCGAGGCCGTCGCTGCGCGCATTGACCGTCTATTGCCGGGGGTCTCAAAGCGCGTGACCTGGAAAGGCGCAGCCAGGACCCATCTGTCAACCGGGCATCAGCGCCTGGACAGGCATGTCTATCTCGATACCGCACAACACTATCTCGATGCCTGGCTGGGCGAGCGCTACGAAGAGTTTATCGCCAAACCTGTCGGCAGTTTTGACGATCTGGAGCTTCCTGCCGGCGAGCTGTCTATTCGAGCCGAGGTTGCCCGCCGTGATCGGGTAAGCAAACGCATGTGTGTCTGGGTCGATTTCCTGGTCGAAGAGTCACACTACACGACCCTGCCGGTCTGGTTCGATGTCAGCGTAAAGGCAGGGGTCTATGAGCTGCAGCGGGACCTCCCGGCCGGTACACCGCTCGAGGCGGGCATGCTGAGAAAGACAATGCGTGACATCGCTGCTCTCAGCGGTGAGCCCGTGGTTGCATTGGCTGCCATCGAAGGGAAGCGGGTGATCAGGGATCTGCCCGGCGGGGCAGTCTTGACGCAAGCGGCATTACAGCCCGTACCGGATGTGGTCAAGGGCCAGAAGCTGCAAGTCAAGGCGAGTGTGGGGAAGGTCACCCTGGTCGCGATGGTGCGTGCGTTGGAGGATGGCAACCGGGGCGATCCGGTCAGAGTCGAGCGCCTCGACGGCAGTGATGATTTCATGGTGCGGGTGCTCGACCCCGGTCTGGCGGTCGTCGAGGAGGATTATCGATGAGCAGAATTTTTCTGGTGGCGCTGATGGTGGGTTTGACCGCTCTCCCGGCCAGTGGCGAGAGTCTCTACAACGAGGCCACCTATCAGCCGCTGATCAGGGATCACCGTGCGCGTGATATCGGCCAATTGCTGACCGTGCTGATTTACGAGTCCGCATCATCGACCACCAGTGCCGACAGCGATACCAACAAGTCCCTGGACGTGGGGATCAGTGCCGGCTATGACGACACCTACCACGACGCCACCCTGGGCATCGCTAACGACTCGGGCGGCGGTGGCACCATCAACCGCACCGGGCGTCTGGTGGCCAGCGTATCGGTGACCATCGAATCGATTCTGGACAGTGGAGAGATGGTGGTGAAGGGGGAACAGTCGATCGAATTCAATAACGAAAACCAGTTCATCCATGTGGAGGGAAGGGTACGCCCGGAGGATATCAGTGCGGATAACACGGTGCTCTCGACACGCCTCGCCGATGCCAGGATTCGTTATGTCGGAGAGGGACTGCTGGGGCGTAGCCAGGAACCCGGTCTCCTCAGCAAGTTTTTCAACTGGATATTTTGACCATGAAGTCGCTGTTTATATTCTTGACATTGACCGTACTCCATATTCAGGCAAGCGCCGCCGTGGATGAGGGTATACGTATCAAGGATCTGTGCCGCATCAGCAGCGCTGTCGACAACAATCTGGTGGGGTATGGGCTGGTTTCGGGCCTGGCGGGCACCGGTGATTCGATGCGCAGTGGCACCACCGTGCAATCCCTGCGCAACGCCCTGTTGCGGTTCGGCATCAACATCGATACCAAGGAGGTGCGCAGCCGCAACGTGGCGGCGGTCTCCCTGACCGCGGTTCTGCCGCCCTATGCCCAGTCCGGCGATAAACTGGATGTCAACGTCACCTCCATGGGGGACGCCCACAGCCTGGTCGGCGGCACCCTGCTGATGGCATCGCTTACCGGTCCGGACGGCAAGGTCTATGCCCTGGCCCAGGGACCGGTTTCGGTCGGCGGTTTTCAATACGATCTCTATGGCAACCTGGTGCAGAAAAACCACCCGACAGCGGGGATCGTACCCGGCGGTGCAACTATCGAGAAGGGTGTCGAGACACCGATGATCGATGCCGACGGTCGATTGAACTATTCGCTCTACGATCCCGATCTGACCACCGTCAGTCGTATTGTCGACAGCATCAACCTGCAACTCGGAGCGGGTACGGCGCACGCCGTCAATGCAGGCCGGATCGAGGTGACGCTGCCACCGGAGGCAAGAAGCAATCCGGTGCGTTTCCTCACCGCTATCGAGGGCTTGAAGGTCTCACCCGACCGGCGTGCGAAGATCGTCGTCAACGAACGTACCGGTACCGTCGTCTCCGGGGGCAATGTCACGGTTGCTCCCGTGAGCATTACCCACGGTGATCTGACAGTGATCATCACCACCGACTATCTGGTCTCGCAACCCGGCTTTGTCAGCCGCACCGGGGGTGGTGTCCGCACCCAGGTTGTGCCGGATACCAATATCGAAGTCAATGAGGCGCAACCGCTGTCGATTTCGCTGAGCGCCAACACCAGTGTGGCCGAACTGGTCGGGGCGCTGAACAAGGTCAAGGCCACCAGCCGGGATGTGATCAGCATCCTGCAGGCGATTCGCCGGGCAGGCGCGTTGCACGCCGAATTGCTTATTCAGTAACGGAGTAGCGAGAGCATGAACACGAGGATAAAAACATGATTGAGGATATCGGAGGCGCGACCTCCCGTCTGGTCAGTCTGGCGCTGGATGTCTCGTCACTGCGCCAGCAGGTGATTGCCCACAACATCGCCAATGCCAACACCCCGGGCTTTACGCCACAGAAGGTCAGTTTCGAGCAGCTGCTCGAGCGTGCCGGTCTGTTGACCTCGGATCGACCCGCGGATCGCGAGATCAACGATGCGATCGATCGCCTGCAGGGGCGCTTGAACAGGGGCGAGCTGATCGAGACCAGTGAAGATGAATCGGTATCCCTGGATATGGAGATGGTCAGGCTCACGGAAAACGTGTTGCGTTACCGGGCCATGTTAGAGGGATTGGCAAAGCGCGGCAGCTTGATCAAGCTGGCGGTCACTGAAGGGAGGTAAGCGTCGTGGACTACTATGCAGCATTTGAAATCAGCGCCTCGGGCATGTCCCTGGAGAGGATACGGCTCGACACCCTTGCGCTCAATCTCGCCAATGCGAACACTACCCGCGCCGAGGATGGCGGTCCCTATCGTCCGTTGCGCGTGATTGCCAGGGCGAGAGATGCCGCCGAGTTCGAAGGGCGCATAGACGCCTTGTTGAACAGTCGCTATCCGGGTGGTGTCGAGGTGACGGAGATTGTCGCCCAGGATGTGGCGCCCCGGCTGGTTCATGATCCGGGGCATCCGGATGCCGACGATCGCGGATTCGTTGCCTATCCCAATATCAATCCGGTCTCCGAAATGGTTACCCTGATCGAAGCGGTACGGGGTTACGAGGCCAATGTGCGCGCCTTGAATGCCGCCAAGGCGATGGCCTTGAGCGCCCTGGAGATCGGGAGGGCGTCATGAGCGTGGAAGCAGTGTCATTCATCGAGCCGTTGCAGGCGATCGAGTTCGGCAACGGAGTTGAAGCTGCAGGGACCAAGGGGGCGGGGGATTTCGCCACCTGGTTCGATAGCCAGCTGAGCGAGCTGAACGATCAGATCAGGACATCGGAGGTGGGGCTGAGAAAGCTCGCAACCGGCGAGACCAACAATATCCACCATGTGATGCTCTCATTGGAGAAGGCCAATTTGTCTTTTCAGTTGATGATGCAAGTGCGCAACAAGGCGCTGGAAGCCTACCAGGACATGATGAGGATGCAGGTGTGATGCAATGCCTCGCCTCAGATGAACGATCAATCCCCATGACATGGTAGACGAAATGCTCAAAGAGACTTGGAACAACTCGGGAGCCGCCTCCCGTGGCGGACTGATAGGTGGTGTCTTGGTGATCCTCGCATTGACCCTGGTTGCGGCATGGTGGTTGTTGCACTCGCGTGACGGCGTGTTGTTCACGGACCTGGAGCCGGGTGATGCGGCGGCGGTGGTCAGTGAACTCGAACGCATGAAGGTGAGTTATTCCCTCGCCGCGGATGGAACACGCATCCTGGTTCCCCAGGACGCGGTCCACGAGATTCGCCTCAAGCTGCTGGGCAGTGGCGTACCTTTGAGTGGTGGCGTCGGTTTCGAGCTGTTCGACAAGGCCGAATTCGGTATGACCGAGTTTGCCCAGCGCATTAATTTCCAGCGCGCCATGCAAGGCGAGTTGACACGAACCATAACCTCCCTCAAGGAGGTGAAATTTGCCCGGGTGCACTTGGTGATGCCCGAAGCGAGTCTGTTCCAGAAGAACAAGACCTCTCCCAGCGCCTCGATCACTCTGTTCATGAAACCCGGCGCCCAGCTCGACCAGCAGCAGACAGTGGGCATACAGCGACTGGTTTCCGCCTCCGTGCCCGGCCTGGAGGCCTCTGCGGTGACTATCGTGGATCAGAACGGCAAGACCATCAGCGCATTGGCCGAGGCGCAGAATGGTAGCGCGACAATCACCACCCGCTTGCAGAAGAAGAAAGAGGTCGAGGCCTACCTTACCGAAAAGACGGCGCGTGTTCTGGAACGCACATTCGGGCCCGGCAAGGCGATAGTCAGCATCGATGTTACGCTCGATTTCGATCAGTCCAAGACAACCCGTGAAGAGGTGATTCCCGGCGGTGAGGGCGACCGCGGCATGGTGCGCAAACGCGAATCGCGTTCTCAACCGGGTAAGGGCAAAAACGATAAGAAATCCGTTGGCGAAGTGAATACGGAAGTCGAGTATCGCCTTGGACGCTCGGTGGCGCAGATTGTCTCGACACCCGGAGGCATCGAAAGATTGAGCGTGGGCGTTTTAGTACCCCCAGGTACCTCCGAGGTGCAACTCAGGCAGATCGAGGATCTGGTTGCCATGGCGGTGGGACTCGACACGGCCAGAGGCGATGCAATCGCGGTTCATTCGGCGACTGGTGAATTACTGCCGGAACAGACGCGGGAGGTGGCGCTTGAATCCCAGCTCGCCACGCACGCCGGTGAGTTGACCATACCGGCTGCGGCAGGGTCGCAAGACATGGAGGCGCTAAGTGCCGGCATTGAGAGACAAGACAGCGCTTTTGCACAGGATCAAATGCCGGGGATCGACAGTAAGAGTGGTGGATTGATCGCCTGGATCACCGCTTTGTGGTCGAAGGAGACAGAGATGGTCCTCCTGATCGCTACTCTCATAGTGCTCTTGCTGGTGTTGACGATCAGTCCGATCGCAAAGGCCCGTCATGGAAAACAGGCCAACCAGAGACGCCTTCCCGCCGGCGAACGGGAGCGTATTCTCAGTCAACTCAAGACGTGGATCAATGGGGATGAGTTGACACCTCAGGGCGAGGGAAAGCGTTCATGAACGGGTTGCGCAAGGCCGCGCTCTATCTGCATGGCCTGGAGGAGGTGGATCGCCGTTGGTTGCTCGATGCCCTTTCGGATGAAGAGCGTGAACGTTTACAGGCAAGTCTCGCGGAACTCGATGAGATGGGTGTGCCTGGCGGCAGCGCCTGGCTTCCCGAGCTGGCCGAGTCGCATGCCGTTGAGGTTCATGAGGATGGGGATGCCCATCTTAGTCCGGAGATCGAAACTATCGAGGGAGCTGAGCTCACCAGACTCATGCAGATCTTTGAGCGCGAGCCGGACAGCATTGTCGCTCTGTTGTTGAAACACCGGGTCTGGTCCTGGCGTCAGGCTTACGTGGGTAAACAATATCTTCAAAAGCGCGAACGGTTGTTGCGTGCCCTGGAGACGCCGGCACCGCCATTGAAACCAAAGGTGGAAGCGGCCATGTTGACCGCGCTGGCGACACGATTGAACAAAGACGAGTCCGAGGCGGGTGAAGCTTTCGAAGCCGCGCTCGTTGAAGCACAAAAGGATCATCAGAACTCAGATAGAGGTTCATTCTGGAGGCGGTTATGGCGTCGCTGATACGTTCGGCGCATATCACCGCGAAGCGTCGCCTGCTCGATGGCGGCAATTCCGCAGCCGACCAGGCTGATGCCGGGAAGGCGCTGCCCGCTGAACGACAACCCGAAACCGAAGATGCCGTCATGAGAAGGGAAGCGGATCTGCGCGCGCTATCCCAGGCACGGGCCGAACTGGAAGAGGCGTTGCGGCTTTCCCAGGCACGGACGACGCAAACCGAAGCGGAATTGGAGCGTCTGCGGGGTGATATGGAGGAACTGCGCCAGGATGCCGCGGAGGCGGGTCGGGAGTCGGGATATCAGGCCGGGCATGCAGAGGGCAGGGCCGAACTCGCCCGCCAGGTCGCACGTTTGAATGAACTGATCGATCAGATCACAAAGGTGAATGAAGATAGATTGACAGCGCTCGAGGAGGAGATCGTCGAAGTCGTATTCACATCTGTCGCAAAGATACTCGGTGAGGCCCTGGTGAGCGCAGATGCCGTAATCGCCGCTGTCAGGCAATCGATCAAGCAACTCGTGACCCGTGACCGGCTGGTGATTCACCTTTCACCGCAGGACAAGCGACTTGTGGATGAGGTGGCGGAGAAGAGCGATGAGACGCTGTTCGGAAATGGAATAGAGATCGTCGCCGACGAACGTGTCGAACTTGGAGGATGCCTGTTGCAGTCGCGGACCGGGGGCCTGGATGCGCGCCTTGAAGTGCAAATGCAACTATTGCGCGAATGTCTGCTGAGCGTCGCTGACCGCAGACAGGCAGAATGACCATGACGACCTCGTTGCAACCTTATCTTCAGGCCATCAAAACCACTGAGTTCGCTCGTCGAACAGGTCGTATCGCCCACTTTTACGGACTGGTTCTGGAGTCGAATGGTCCAGAAGCCTTTCATGGTGAGCGTTGCGAAATCTATCCCACGCCCAATGGCAAGCCCATTCAGGCAGAAGTGATCGGTATAAAGGATGGCAAGGTATTGTTGATGACCTACGGAGAGACCCGGGGCATCGGTATCGGCAGTGATGTAATCGCCACGGGCAAGGCAGTCGACGTGCCGGTTGGCGAGCCGCTGCTGGGGCGTGTCATCGATGCCTTCGGCAATCCGCTGGATGGCAGGCAAGCGCCTGTCCTGGGAGAAAGCTATCCGCTCTATGCCGAACCGTTGAATCCTCTCTTGCGGCCGCGTATCGATCAAATCCTGGAGACTGGCGTACGCGCGATCGATACCACCCTCACCGTGGGCCGGGGGCAGCGTGTAGGTATCTTCGCCGGCAGTGGGGTGGGCAAAAGCACCTTGCTTGGCATGATCGCGAGACAGATGGATGCCGATGTGAATGTCATCGCGCTGATCGGTGAACGTGGTCGGGAAGTGCTCGATTTCATCGAGTTGAACCTGGGGGATTGCGGTCTGCAGCGCAGCGTGGTCGTGGTGGCGACTTCGGATCAACCTGCCCTGGTACGGGCCCACGCCGCTTTTGCCGCCACCGCCATTGCGGAGTATTTTCGCGATCAGGGGAAGGATGTCGTGCTGACCATGGATTCGATCACGCGTTTTGCCATGGCACAGCGGGAAATCGGTCTCGCGGCGGGTGAGCCGCCAACCGCGCGGGGTTACACGCCCTCGGTGTTCGCTCTTCTGCCACGTCTGCTCGAGCGGGGAGGAACCTCGAAGGAGGGGGGGTCGATCACTGCCTTCTATACCGTGCTGGTCGAGGGAGACGACATCAACGATCCGGTCTCGGACAGTCTGCGTGCGATTCTCGACGGCACGATCGTACTTTCGAGAGAGCTGGCAAACCGGGGCCACTATCCCTCCATAGATCTGCTTCACAGCAATAGCCGATTGTTCACGCACCTCAGCGACAAAGGTGAACGGGATGATGCCCAGGCGCTTATCGAACTGTTGAGCAGATATGACAGCTCCCGGGATATGGTGGAGATCGGTGCCTACCGCGAGGGGAGCAATCCCCTGCTGGATCGCGCCATAGGACGCATGGACCAGATCAATGCGTTTCTTCGTCAGGACGTGGATGAATCGGGCGACAGGGCAGATGCCTACCGGCGCTTGCACAAGATTGTCGCCACGGAGGTGGACTAGATGGATAACAGGCTGAAGCGACGCATCGGTGCGATCAAGGCGCTGAATGGAAGAATGAATGTCGAGATGGCTGATTTACGCCAGACACATCGCCAGGCCGACGACCGGCTGCAGGTTCTCGCGGAGAAGTTGACGCTGATCGACGGAGAGATCAGTGAAGCCGAGCGTTGTGTGCGCTCAGCCCTCGACCCGGGGGCGGACCTGATCCTGGAAGAGTACCGGATGCTGTCGGCCTACCTCGAGCACAAGCAGCGAATCAGGGTCAACAGTGCGCGGCAACATGGGTTTGCCCGTGAACGCCTTGAAAAGATCGAAGACGAAATGACCCAACAGGGATTGAAAATCCGTGGTATGGAGAATCTGCTGGAGCGTAGGCTCAAAGAACTGGCACTCGATAACGAGAACAAGCAGCTATCAATGCTCGATGAAGCCTGGCTGCAAAACCGGAGGGACGAAGCATGATAAAGATCGCCCTGGATTCGGCAGCTCATCAGACTGAACGACACGCCAACAGCCCGCTGGATCTCACCCGGCGCCTGGCGTGGCGCTTAGAGTGGGAGAAGGCCCAAGTGGATAATTGGCAGGCATCCTCTCATGCCTCCTCTCATGCAGGGGGGCAACAGGTGGATAGTACCGAATCATCCATTGCAACGGCTGAGGAAAGCCTTGGCGAGAGAGATGAGGCTTTCGCTCGAACTCGACCCGCCTCGGACAGATTTCCTGTCGCTATGGAGACTGGACAGATTGGTGGTCCTGATATGCATCGGTCAGCACAGGGTTGCGACTCATTCGGCCCGACACAAGCCAGATTATCAAATGGGCAAACGGCCATTGCGCCCTCAGGTGTCGAAAGCGCAGTGCGCCCCCCGCTGATCAATCCGAAAACAGTGCAAACAGTCAGGGCAATGCCAATGCCGCTGAATCGGCCGCCACTACCCGCCGCTGTCCACATCTACCAGGCCGATGGCAAGGTGGAAGTTGCACTGCGCAATACAGGGTTGAATGCAAAGGATGGTTTAAACCTGATGACGGAACTGAAAAGAGATCTCGCCTCGCTCGGCCTGAGGCTGGCGCGATTGACTCTCAACGGCGAGCTGTTGTGGCAGACAGATACGTCTATGCCAAACGGCTTGGCCTTCAGCGACACGGATGGGGATGAAGCACCCATCGACAAGATCTACTGAGCAGGAGTAACGACATGGTTGAAAGTATCGGTGCATCCATCGGCAGTGAGAGCCAGCAGATTCAGCGTGCGGGGCTGGGACAGGAGGATTTTCTGAAAATCCTGTTGACTCAACTGACCTATCAGGACCCGTTGAAACCCCTGGACAATCAGGAGTTCATCGCTCAGTTTGCCCAGTTTGCAAGCCTGGATCAGACCCGCCAGTCCAATGAGAACCTCGATGCCTTGCTGTTGATGCAAATGGCTGATCAGGGGATTGGCCTGCTTGGCAAGACCGTGGAAGTGCGTACCGAGACGGGCAGTGTGGTCGGTGATGTCACTGCCGTGGCCTTCTCCCAGGGCACACCTCTGTTTACGGTGAAGGTGGGTGAGGAGCAGTTCCTGACCAACATCACCCTGTCGCAAGTCGTACTGGTTCGATAGGGCGCAAGGAGAGTATCAATGTTTGGATCTATCTATACAGGGCTGACAGGTATGATGACCTTTTCACAAGGTCTGGATGTCATCAGCAACAATGTCGCCAACCTCAACACCCCCGGGTACAAAGGCAATGATCTGCTGTTCCAGGATATCTTCTATCGCTATGGCCTCTCTTCCGATTCCGGTCTCAACAATCCCAGCAGCGAGATCGGCAACGGGGTCACCGGTGATCGAACCGTAATGCGCGAAGCCCAAGGCGAGATCCGCGAGACCGGCAACCAGAACGATGTGGCTATCGATGGCAACGGCCTGTTCATATTGCGTGATGGGGAGGATACCTACTATACCCGGGCCGGGCAGTTCGAAGTCGACGACGAGGGCTATCTCGTCGATCGCGTCAGTCAGGCAAGGGTCGCAGGATTCGAGGATGGCGAGCTGGTGGATATCAATGTCTCCGCACTGGGTAACAATCGTCCTCAGGCGACCAGTGAGATTTTGTTGACTAATAACCTGTCAACAAACGGTATTGAACATCAGATCACAGATGTTGAGGTGTTCGATGCACTGGGTGGCTCGCATCTCATAGATATCAAGCTTACCAATGACGCTGGTTTGTGGCATGTGGAAATCGTGGATGAAGAGGAAAATGTGATTGCCAGCGGTGGCGAGATCCGATTCCAGACGGACGGTTCGCCGGAAGAGGGCTTCAACCGCTTCAGATTTCAGCTTGCCCCCGATGACATTCCCGCCAGCGAAATCACCCTGAACTTTGGAGAACCGGGTAGTTTCACAGGGGCCACTTCATTTGCTGCGGGTGAGACTTCGGACCTCGCTGTAGAGTCCCAGGATGGTTACACTCGAGGTGCGCTTATCCGTATGGGATTCGATCGCGACGGTACCCTGACGGTCGACTATTCCAATGGTAAGGATAGCGAAAGCACACAATTGGCACTGGCCTGGTTCGAAGACCTTCAGGCGCTGCGCCAAATAGGCGGCGGACTCTTTCTCGCGAATGAGGAACTTGAGCCCATCATCGATACGCCCATGCAGGGAGTGATGGGCGAGATCGTCGGGAAGAGTCTTGAATTGTCCAATGTCGATCTGACCCTTGAATTTACCGATCTCATTATAATGCAACGGGGTTTTCAAGGATCGTCGCAGATCCTGACCGTATCCAATGAAATGATCCAGCAGCTGCTTGATATGGGACGGGGTGGCCGATGAAGGCTCATCCCTATCGCTTGATAGGCGAGCGTCTCGGGCGGTCGCTGAAGCAGGCACTGGGGCCGGTGGTCGAAGGCTGGGCAGCGGACTGGTTGCCTGGTGAGGCGGCATTTTCCCTCGAGTCGCTGCTACCGCTTTTCGACTATTGCCAGGAGCGGTCATCAACGAAGGTCGAGTTGTTGGTCAATTGGCTGGACGATAACTGGTGTGGTGTGTTGAAACCTGTCGAAACCGGGCTTTTCGGCTGTCTATTGGTCGGTGCGGCGGATGAAGCGTCAGAGGAGATGGCATCCTCGGCATTAGTACAGGATGTGGCTCGACAAGCATTGATTGAGCTGGCGCAGCGAATTCTTTCGGGTACGCAGGCCGCATACGACAGCGTCGCGTTTTTCGTGACCGACAATCCATTCCCCCCGGATTCCCGGTTGCGGGGTTCCGGCGCAATACTCATCGGCTTTCGGCTCGGTAGTCTGAGATTCGATTATGTTGTGTCGCCGGTGACCGTAGAGCGATATCTCGAGGGGCTGGACAAGCCTCAACAAGAGACACGTCGTCAGCTGACCCCCTTGCAAGCGGCCCTTGGCAATCAGAGGTTAAACGCACGCGTTTCGCTTGGATCCGCGGAGTTGAGTCTCGGTGAGCTGGCGACTATTCGGATTGGTGATGTCGTCACCCTGGACAAAGCTATCGATGAGCCCGCAGCCATGAGGCTTGGGATGAATGGTGATGCCTGTGCGGGATTTATCGGTACCAAAGGGGAGTCCCTGGCGTTTCGTATCTCCGAAATCAAAGAGCAACATAGCGAGTGAACAAATAACATGTCCAATTTTATCGACAAGCAGGGCGGTAACACAGTCGAACAGGTACAGCTCAGCGAATTGGCTGATACACAGCCCCAGGGCCGAGCCCTCTTCAACAGTAATTTCGACATCATCAAGGATGTGCGAGTGACACTTGAGGCCTGCGTGGGAGAAGCGGAACTCTCGGTCAGTGAGCTCTACGACCTCAAGGCCAATTCGATTGTAAAGCTGCAACGTGATGCCCAGTCGCCGATCGACCTGGTATTGGATGGCCGAATCGTTGCCCGCGGCCAGCTGGTGGTTGCGGGTGACAATTTCGGTGTTTGCATCACCGAGATCATCAAACAGAATGAAGCTTAGTGTACTGTTTCATACTAATGCAGATCACGGGACCACTCATCGCTGTTTTTCAATCGAGTATGGTCGATGCGAAATAAGCTAGTGTTGTGCATGCTCAAGGTTTGTCTGCTCTGGCTGTTCGCAGTTGCCGCACAGGCTCAAACATCGACGATTTCAATCCCGGCGGACGCGGAATTGTCGATTGAAGAATCCACCCGGGGATTGCCGCTGAGAAGGGAGGGTGTTATCCCTCAAGGGACTTTGATACGCGTCTCGCTTGCAATCATCGTCGGCTTGGTTTTGGCCATCGTTATTGCCTACCTATTGAAGCGATATCTTTTCGCTCGCAATCAACTCGATTCGAGTGGTCATCGCATGCAGTTGCTCGAGGTGAAGCGTCTTTCACCTCGGCTCATGCTCTACAGAGTGCGTGTGGAAGATAAGACCATTGTCCTGGCCCAAAGCGGTGAACGGCTGATTGAGCTTGACCCCGCCAATGCCTTTGAACCCCGGCAAGAAGCTATTGATGATGAAGCCTGATAAAGAGCCTGGCCTCAATGTGTTCACAATCCTGCTGCTGGTGTTCGGATTGTTGTCGACAGTATCCATTCCGGTATCTGCGGCCGATATTCAGTTGCCTGGGATCGGGATCGATCTTGATGGGCCGCAAGGCGAGACGGGAGAAGTGGCAACGGCCATAAAGATAGTCCTCGGTCTGACGCTGCTGAGCCTGGCACCGGCGATACTGATCGTGATGACCTCATTTACACGTATCATTGTCGTTCTCGCCATTTTGCGACATGCCTTCGGTATGCAGCAGACTCCGCCCAATACAGTATTGATAAGCCTGGCGCTGTTTCTTACCTTGTTCAACATGCTGCCAACACTGAACTTGATCGATGAAAATGCTGTTCAACCCTATGGCAGCGGTGAGCTGAGCAGTAAGGAAGCGCTTCAAGCGGGTATGGCGCCATTGCGGGATTTCATGATACGACAGACCCGTGAACAGGACCTGGCCCTGATGGTGGAGGTGTCGGGCGGTCAAATGCCACAGACAATCGACGATGTCTCTAATCTGCAGGTCATACCTGCCTTTATGCTAAGTGAGCTCAAGGCGGCTTTTCAAATCGGCTTCGTCATCTTTCTACCTTTTGTGCTCATCGATATCGTAGTCGCTAGCATACTCATGTCCATGGGAATGCTCATGGTGCCGCCAATGATGATATCCCTGCCGATCAAGATTCTCATGTTTGTGTTGATCGACGGTTGGAACCTGGTGGTCCACTCACTTCTGGGTAGTTTCATCTGACGCCGGATTGAATATCGCAGCTCAGATGATAAAGGTTCGGTAATGGACAAGGAGCAGGAACGTAAACTTTGGCTTACTGTTCGTAAAGACTGTGATAACACTGCACGCCTGATGCTGATCGAACACTATGCCTACCTGGCCAGGGGAAATGCCAACCACTACTATCACCTGCGTCCGGATGATACGGTCGAGTTTGGGGACTACTTGCAATATGCCATGGTGGGATTGCTCGAAGCGGTACAGCGATATGATCCCGACAGGGGGGCATCTTTTCCAACCTATGCCAACTATCGGATCAAAGGGGCCTTGTTGAACGGCTTGAAAAAGGTGACCGAACACAGAGAGCAGGCCGCTTTCCTGCGAAGACATCAGCGTACCAGGGTGGATTCGATTGTAAGTGAGCACGATCGTTCAGGCGAAGACTCTTTCAGCAACATGGTCGGCATCACCATAGAGCTGGCCTTGAGCTTCATGCTGGAAGACAGTGGTATTGTGCTGAATGAGGAGATGGAAACAGACGTTCTCTTCATTGGTGAAGTCGAAAAGTCGCTCTCGATCCGTCTGGGCGAACTTGTCGACAATTTGCCTCAGCGTGAGCGTCTCATCATCCGTAGCCATTATTATCATGGTATGTCCTTTGAAGACCTGGCCGATCTGCTTGAAATATCCAAAGGCCGGATATCGCAACTCCATAAACAGGCATTACAAAATATTCGTCAGGGCTATGAGATGAATCAGGGGCTGGATAAGCATTTCTAAGACTGCTCCTCGCGATCGGGAAGGGTGCGTTAGAGGACGCAGAGGTTGATGAATTTGTCTTACGGGGTTACAGCCGTGTTGAGACGCTGGCGGTCACTGGAGTGGGCCGGTGAATCGTGATGGCCGGCGGCGGTGTCTCCCGGCAGCCAGTGTCTCAACCATGTGGAACTGTTTCAGATAGCGGAATCCCGGTGCCCTTCACCCCCCCCGATTTCATTGAAGAAACCGGTAGATCACAGAGTGTCGGTATAGTTGACAATTTACAATGATTTAAACGGGGAATTTAAATATTAGTCTTTTAATACAACCAGATATACGCAATGGCATGATATTTGTATAGAGGGTATGAATAGTATATGTGTCGCTGATTATTGGATTGGTGGGTAGTGACGGGCTGCATTCTCTGCATTTGCGATTCGCTAACGCACCGGATAGATAGGACCTGTTGGGTTCAGCAAGCCACCCAACTGAAAACTATCACGTTTAATGATTGCGACAGAATTATTGGAGTGAAAAGAAATTGATAATTCAAAGAGCCTTACAGGGTCTGTTCGCCTCCCTGCTTTGCCTGCCTCTCGCCAGTAATGCAGCGATCAATGTGGGAGGTTTGACATTCGATGACGCTGCTTTTGCGGACAAGGTGATGTCAACGGACTACACAGGGCTTATCGGTGCCTGCCCCGGTGTTACTGCCAGCACTCTTGATGAGGCGATATTGGGAGAGAATTTAAACACCTGGATCGACTATGGAAACCATGACTTTTTCCCCGGAGAGGATGGTGACTACAACAGTCTGGCGCCGCCGACACAGTTCATAGAGGTCGCGTTTTCAGATAACAGCGTGGTCAATGGCGCTGGGAACGACATAGCTTTTTTCCAAATCGGCTCCAATAACGCAATCCGGGTTGCGCTGGATGAAGAATCGATCCTCAATCCTGGTAAAGCGGGTACCAACGATGTGATCGTAAGGACGTCATCGCTGGCGACAACCAATCAATGCGGCGATATCATCAATGTCGGATACCTGGATCTTTCCGACCTCGGCGTGGCGGATGGTGCTACCGTATACAGGGTTTATGTCTCATCGCCTGTGGGTGAGTATGGTGAAATCTGTTTCAGATACACCGGCTACGAAGATTTGGGTGTGCCGGAAATCGCGGCTGTCGGCGCCTTGAATTCCGCAACGAAAATCAACCAACCTCCCCTTGTCACCTTAACCAACAGCATAGTAACCAATCTTCCGGAAACCAGTGTCGAGCTGACTGTGAGCGCCAAGGATGACGGAGCGCCGATTGGCGGCAGTCTCAGTTACTCCTGGAGCCTGCTCAGCGGTCCGGGTGCCGTTGTGTTTGACGACAATACGAGTCCGACAACCGCCATGCACTTTACGGCGGCGGGAGTTTACACAGTCTCAGTGGACGTCAGCGATGGTGAACTCACAACAAATGAGATGGTAACCGTTACCGTGGCCGGGGTTGATGCTGTGGCGCCCAGTACACCGGCGAATCTCACCGCGAATTCCCTGAGCGATTCAAGGATCGAATTGTCCTGGGACGCTTCGAGTGACAACGTTGCAGTAAAAAACTATGAAATCTACAGGGATGGGGTGCTGGTAGGCAGCTCATCGACCAATTCATATACAGACACTCAGCTTCAAGTCTTTACCGATTACGCCTACAGCGTCGTTGCTGTGGATCTGTCCGCGAACAGCTCGGTCGCTACAGCGCCAATCATGGCAAGCACCAAGGGACATCTATTCGATACGACGATATCGAGTGGCACAGACGATGCCGAGGAGAGCGATAGCGGCAGCGTGGGGTTGAGCAGCTCTGATCTGGAAATCGTTTTTGACGGGCCCGCGGGGAACCAGACCGTGGGGTTGCGATTCACAGGTGTGAATGTTCCTCAATACGCACAGATTTTGAACGCATACATAGAGTTCACCAGTGACCGGGTAGAGGTGGGTGACGCGTCACTGCAGATCGAAATCGAGGATTCGGGAAATGCCCCTGGATTCTCAACGGCCGCGAACGATGTTTCCGCGCGGCAGGGTCTCCCTACCGCCGTCTCCTGGGACGCAGTGCAGGCCTGGAATGAAGCGCATGTCCGTCATCAGACTCCTGATTTGGCTCTTCTCATACAACAAATAGTGAATCGCCAGGATTGGATGGCGAACAATGCCATGGCTTTCAAGATCACCGGGTCTGGAGTGCGCGCCGCGAAATCCTACGATGGCGCGCGCTTGGTTTCGCCGAAACTCCACATTGAATATAACCTTGGAGACCCGGTCAACACTGCGCCGCTGGTGGATGCGGGAACCGATGCGGCAGTGAGCCTTCCGCTGGCCGAGCTGCAGCTCTCGGGGAGCGTGAGCGACGACGGGCTGCCGAGCGGCAGTGTGACACTGCAGTGGAGTGTGCTGAGCGGCCCCGGTGTTGTGAACT
>JBNKLI010000008.1:0-45314 GCA_050292275.1 Candidatus Thiodiazotropha sp. | reverse complement strand
GTACTGTCAATTCCGTCCTGTCCTGACACGGATTCGTAGTTGAGGAAGAGAGACTTGCCCCGCGGCAGCGTCGCCGCCAATCCAAGTCCATAGTTGAGGTAGTTTTTGTCCGCGTTATCTGTCGCTACCGAGAAGCTCAGGGTCGGATCATCCACGAAAGCCGCAGTGATCAGCCGCCCATCGTCTTCGAATTCGTGCTCCCACTCCAGGTAGACACTGGGCGTCAATACACCCCATGACATGCTGTATGCATTAGAAAGGCGAGCACCCAGCGCAGCTGTAAGCGACTTGACCGTCTGATCCTCATACTGCAAGGCCAGGCCGCCGCCACCCGTTTCCCGATAGCCGTCGATGTCGATCTCGATGCGCTCGAGGCGTCCGTAGGCGTTCAACAGCATAGAGCCCCGGTTGAAGTTCGCGCCGCCGCTGAGGCTCAGTGCGATCTCGTCTCCAGTGGTGTCGCCCTCGGTCCGTACAGACAGGGACGAGAGGTTTCTTACAGACTCGAAATCATGTCTGCCAGCCGTTACGATCCAGTCGAGGTAGGTATTCTCCAACGGAATGAAGTTGCCGTAGAACGATACGCTGTTCGTTCTGTTGTCGAGCTCACCAGCGGAGTTGTCGAAATCCGAGTCGGTGGAGGCAAAACCCAATGCGCCGCCCAGGACCAGCCGGTCGGTCAGCCGATAATCCGCTCCCAGGGTGATTCCCCGGGTATCGAAATCGAAACCTGTCTCGTTCGCCGTGGCGTCTTTGTCACCGAAATTGATTCGTCCGTTCACGAACACCCCGAACCGTGCATCCTCATCGGAGCTTGCGCCACCGCCTTGCGGCTTGTAGATCACACTATCGACGAGAGTACCCATTGGAATCGACTGGCCCTCGAGCGCAACTGAAAAGCCGCTCATCGCAACGCCAGTCGTCGCGCCTTTGCGCAGAGCGGCCAGACGAGTCTGAATGTTCTTTATCTGAGTCGCGGCTATCTTGACGGAAACACTCCCTTGCGCGGCCAGGTCGTTGGGGACGATCTCATCGAGTATCTGCACCTGCTGTTCGGCCGGCAGGGAGGCAATGATATCGCACTTAGTCTGGAGCTCCCCGCTCTGCGTGGATGAGCAGAGTGTATCCAGACTATGGGCAACCGCCTGCTGGTTTTCGGTGAGAGTTGGAAGATCGATGAGAGCGGTGCCGCCGACACGCACCGTTACACTGGCGGTATCCGTTGCGTTCGAGGCGTCGATGATCGTGTAGCTGAAAACATCCACACCCTCGAAACCTGCGTCGGGAGTATAAGTGATTGTACCGTTGCCATTGTCTTCGACCGTACCATTGGCCGGCGTTCCGATGGCACTGATGCTCAATTCCGAACCTGTATCATTGGCGAGCACCTCAATGCTCACAGCCTGATCCTTATCCGTGGTGACAGTATCATCCACCGCATCGGCAACTGCTTGTGTTGCGGTAACTGTAACTGTTACGGCAGCCGTATCCTGAGCGGACTGGCCGTCGATAATCGTATAGGTGAAACTGTCAACCCCGACGAAGTCGGTGTCGGGTGTGTAGGTTAGGGTTCCGTCACCATTGTCAACCACCGTTCCATTGGTTGCATTCCCCATTGAGCTGATACTTAGTGAGGTCCCGCTATCGTTGGCCAGTACGCTGATCGTCACCGGTGTGTTTTCTGATGTGGAGGCGCTATCATCGAGCGCGCTCAAGGTTGCCGTATCGTTGTCTAGAATCGTGACGACCGTATCAGCAGCGTTGTTGACCGCCAAACCTGCGGCGCAGTCGAAGGTGACGAAGGATGCGTTATCGATCGTGATGGTAACGGTCTCGTCCGCTTCCGCAATGCTGTCATCGAGGATGACAATGCCTCCCGGGTCCATTGCGGATTGCGTATTCGCGGGTAGATTGACTTCAAAGTCAAGTGTATCGCCTCCCAGGTTGTAGTCGGCGTCGAAGGTCGCTGTACCGCCTAAGGTGACGAAGCCCGCGACCGAACAGGCGCCCGTCGGGTCGTTGGATTCCCTGGTAAGGCGTACTCCGCCGGAGATTGTGCCATCCCCTTCGTTGACCGTCAGGTTTGCCGGAGTGATGTCGAGAATGAGCGAGTGCGCGGCGAACGGGATCAGCAACAACAGACCCGTTGCGAATGCAAGCATCCCATGCCAGCGGTTTCGTCGGGAGTGCCGGCGGATCTGCTCTATGTCGGTTGTGTTCTTTCCATGGTCGATGCATCGAACGATTTCGAGCGATGCATGAGGTGTGCGCAGCTCACGAAAAACCATTATTCGTCCTCCCGCCGGTGCGAGACTGAGAAGTCCCGGAATCCTAACGCAGTAGCAGATGGCTCCCTCGCTCGCGTTGCCGTCAGTGTTGACGCTATTGGACTGCAACGTGGATGAAATTGACCATTCCGTTGTCGCCGTGGTGAACCGATCCTTGGTGCGTTACCCCTATCGAAGGATTCGAGTATAGAAGATAAAAGCCCTTTTTGTCCAAGTCAGGTAATGGGGGCCTGGTATGGTTAATCCACATGAATTCACAGGTTAAAACATTGGCCTGGGAGGCTGATTTGCAGATCCCTGGTATTTCATTTTCATGAACGTAATTTAATAATATTTGACTATATCTGTGTGATGTGGAGGCTCAAGATATGCTTTAAGCTTTTCTTAAACTCTACGGATAGAGATGTCTGCCTTGCGGGTGACCAAGACCAATGGAGAGGTGGGGCGTCATCTGGTTCCTGTTGCTGAAACAGTCCCGACTTTTTTGCCATCGCATGTATATGCGATGGGGATAGCGAACACCGCTTCCGAGTGTATCGGTTTGATCGGTTGTCGTGGGGACCTTCTACTGTGCGCAGGCCAGCTCGCTGCAGTATCTGTCAAATCGCTTATTGGACACCAGCTGTTTAAATCGGCATGCCAGGCATTGTCCCGCCTCGTTGATCAGGGAGATCAGCGCCCCGATGGCGATCAATGTCCAGAACACGGTGTCGATCCAGGGATAGTTGATCAATCCCTCCAGACCATAGACGAAAAACGACATCAGACCGAACATCATGGCAAGAACCAGGCCTAATAGTATGGGAAGCATTTCGCGACTCCTTGTGGGCGATTACACCTATTAGAATATTAGCAAAAACTTAAGTATAAGTTTAATCCATTTGAGCTCATGCCGGTTAAAAGGTTCACATGTAGTCATGTACAGGGGCGGTAGATATAAGTAAAATATCAGTAATAACATAAAGATAAGTTGTTTTTCATGCTTTCCTGGATTCGTGGATTTTGTGAACGGCACCACACACTGAATCTGACATGGCGCCTTCTACGTAAGCTGTGAATGGGATTTGGTGAAAAGAACAAGGTACAGATATGCTCGAAACGGCCCATCTTCTACAACCGAGCAGCTTTCCCCCCATCAAACGGGAAAGGCTGGAAACCCTGCAGGTCAACCTCGGACTCCGCTGCAATCTCTCCTGCGTCCATTGTCATGTCAATGCCGGACCGCAGCGACACGAGGAGATGCAACGGGGAACGGCAGAGGATGTGTTGGCCTTCCTCGAACGACATAAGCTGAAACGCCTGGATCTCACCGGAGGCGCACCGGAGCTGAATGCCAATTTTCGCTATCTGGTGAAACGGGCCAGGGCGCTGGGGGTCGAGGTCATCGATCGCAGTAACCTGGTGATCCTGTTGGAAGAGGAGCAGCAGGACCTGGCCGAGTTTCTGGCCCGGCAGCAGGTTGAAATCGTCGCCTCGCTGCCTTGCTATCTGGAGGAGAATGTCGATCAGCAGCGTGGCAAAGGCAGCTATGCACGCAGTATCGAGGCATTGCTCAAGCTGAACCGCCTGGGTTTTGGCATGCCGCAAAGCGGCTTGTCCCTGAATCTCGTGTATAACCCCCTGGGCCCGAGTCTGCCGCCACCTCAGGCTTCCCTCGAAGCGGAATACCGCAAGCAGCTGCTGGAGCGCTATGGTATCCGCTTCAATCAGCTCTTGACCATCACCAACATGCCGATCCAGCGTTTCGGCAGCTACCTGCAGTCCAAGGGGGAATTCAACAGCTACCTGAATCTGCTGCGACAAGCCTATCAGCCATGCAATCTCGAAAGCGTCATGTGTCGTACCCTGCTGAGCGTTGATTGGCGAGGCTATCTCTACGACTGTGATTTCAACCAGATGCTGAAGATCCATCTGAAGGTGGGGAACAGTGTGCGGCCGCGCCTGCGCGATCTGATCGATATCGACTTGTCGGGACTTCAAATCCAGGTCGCCGAACACTGTTATGGTTGTACTGCCGGGCAGGGCAGCGGCTGTGGCGGCGCTTTGAAGGCATAGGTGCACAGGGCAGGCTATCGATGGCAACCGAATATCGCAAAGGAGAGCCGATACCAAGGCTGAGTGTCATTATCCCCTGCCTCGATGAAGGACGCTGCCTTGAGCGATGTCTGCAGGATCTGCAGCCATTGCGCTCGTCCGGCCATGAGTTGATCCTGGTTGACGGCGGTAGTGAACGGGAGCGGCTTGCAAAGCTTGAGCCTCTTGTGGACAGGCTCCTGCACAGCGCGCCGGGCCGGGCTCGACAGATGAATTTCGGCGCGTCCCAGGCCAGCGGGGAAGTCTACTGGTTCCTGCATGCCGATAGCCGGATCAGCAAAAGGCTTGATCATGAGATACTCGCCGTTGCCCCGGGTCGTGAATCCTGGGGGCGTTTCGATATCAGGCTGAGTGGCACTCATCCCCTGTTTCGGATCATCGAGACAATGATGAACTGGCGCTCCAGGATCAGTGCCGTCGCCACCGGGGATCAGGGGATATTTGTTCACCACGACTTGTTCGAACAGGTGGGAGGCTTTCCCCGGCAACCGTTGATGGAGGATATTGAGATAAGCAGACGCTTGAAACGCCACGCACCGCCGCGTTGTCTGCCTGGTCCCCTGTTGACCTCCAGCCGCCGCTGGGAGTCACGGGGTATCGTGCGCACCATCGGACTGATGTGGATGCTGCGTTTCGCCTACTGGGCGGGGGTCGATCCCCGCCGCCTCGCAAGACTCTATGCCACGGTTCCAGGTTGAGCAAGCCAGGCATCCCTGCGCAATCCTGATCTTCGCCAAGGCCCCATACAGCGGACTGGTGAAAACGCGTCTGATTCCCGCCATCGGCGAGCAGGCGGCAACCCGGCTCTACACCCGATTACTCTGCCATGTCATCGAGCTGATCAACAGTCAGACCCCCTACGATGTGCAACTCTGGGTGACTCCGGACAGGGAGCATCCCCTGTTGCACCAGCTTGCGGAGCGCTATGACCTGTGCGTCAGTCTGCAGCAGGGGAGGGATCTCGGCGAACGCATGGGGTCGGCGGCACAGCAGGCCCTGGCCCACTATCGGCAGGTTGCGCTGATAGGTGCGGACTGCCCGGTACTGAATGCAGGTCACCTGCATCAGGCCTTTGAGTGGTTGAGCGCGGGTGAGGATGCGGTGCTGGCCCCGGCGCAAGATGGTGGTTATGTGCTGCTTGGCCTGAGCCGATACCATGAGCGCCTTTTCAAGGGACATGACTGGGGTGGGGCAAGGGTCGCGGCTTCGACCAGAATGGCGCTCTGCGATCTTGGCTGGCATTGGCGCGAACTACCGCAGCTCTGGGATCTGGATCGACCGCAGGACCTTCAGCGATTGCAGCGCGAATCGCCTGAACTGTGTGGTTGGTAGAGGGTGAGCGACGATCCCTCGACGATCAGGCCTTGCCCAGTGATTTCGAGGTGCTGTTCGGTTTCGTCTCGCCCGATGGGCCATAGGTTTTGTCACGCTGACCAAGCCCCCTGAGGATATCGAGCGTCTGCGTGACATGGCGTTGATTGAGTGTGATGGCTCCACCGTTGACTACGTTTTGTTTGTGGCACTCCTCCAACAGTTCGCTGAATCGCTGCCAGGTCTGGCTCAAATGTTCTTCGTCACTGCTCTGTTGAATCAAGCTCTCCGTACCCTGCCTGTCGGTACTCATCCCATGTTGTTCCAGGAAATGGTTATGCGCCGCAACGGCGGCTTCGACTCGTTTCAACTGTTGGGTCTTCTCTTCGAGCAGATCCTGCAAGGCTTGGGGCGAGCCCTTTTGCAGCAGGCTGTATTCAGTGCGCAGCAGTTCGAGCAGACGCCCGGCCTGCTCGATCTCGCTATCGAGGATTCCCAGGAAGGCCGATGCGGCTTGCGTGGTTTGGTTCATGGCGGTCAAGGCAGCGCCAGCTCCATTGCCAGCATCTTTTCGGCAGCGGTCTGGGGATCGATGGTGAAACTGCCGGTCGCCAGGGCATTCTGAACAGCCTCGACCTTTTGCGCGTCGACGATAGGCATCTGTGCTATGCGCGCCTCGAGTTCCAACAGCTTACCTGCCGATCCGGTCATATCGAAGCGGTCCTTGCGGGTGGAAGTTGTCGATGTTGCGGAACGTTTACCACCTGGCAGCCCGGAGCGGGTCACCTGACCGCTGTCTCCCGTACCCTTCAGATTACTGCTGGAGAGACTATTGATTTCAACGGCCATGGCTTATCCTCGTTGTGTTCGTTACCTGTTTACAATATCGACGCGGGAGAGGTTTACTTTAGCACTCAGGATCCTCTCCTGAGAGTTAGATTCCCTGATAATTACTTGCTTTTTCATAAGTTACCACTACTCAGTCAACCCGTACCAATCCCTCGGTCAACACTCGTGCCTGCAGTTTTTTCTTCGACTTCATATTGACGACCGGTATCAGATCACCGGGATTTCCGTGTCTCATTGCTTTACCCTGCATGCGCACCTCAATCGGTCCCGAGGCAGCCAATATCGTGACTAACTCGCCGCGCCTGACGGTTTTCTGCACCACCAGCGATGAGGGGGTGATGGCTCTTCCCCTGTGGAGCGTGCGTTTCAATGTCCGCCCAATGACCTGATCGAGTGAGTCATAATAACCCCTCAGCAGGTGTGTGGTGTCCATGGTTACGAGCGCCACGTCCTCAGCTGTGACCGCCTGGCCCCTGGCGAGGTCCCGGACTGCGGTTACCACAGGCATTTCCAGACCGACCCTCGCGGAGACGTAGATCGACCAGGGTGTGGGTTTTTCACAGCGTACGCCCACAGAAGTGTTTCCCGGTTTGCTGCCTCCAGGCGGATCGAAAGTCTCCAGGGGCGCTTCGCACAATCTCAGTTTGAGGCGATGATCCAGGGGGGTGACCTCGACTACCGCATGGCTGCTGTTGTTCACTACGTTTTTCACAAGGTAGGTTTTGACCGCCTCGATGATAGTCTCATGGGGCTGATGCTGTTGCCCCCCGGCATGACTGGCCAGAGCAGCCAAAAACAGGATGATTGCCGGCAGAGTCTTGGTTATCGCGTTCAGTTGCATCATGATTTTACTGTTTTGGTTGACTGCCAGTAAACATGCAATCGGCATGCCGGTAATTCGATCTGCGACAGGTGTCATCCCTGAGACAACCGGGTAATCAATCTGACGAGAGGCCAAACCAGGCGGTCACTCAAAACTGTCAGGTCGCTGAATCAATGACTGAGCATGGTGGGTAGTCAGGAGATATTTGCAGGTGTCGTGCCGAGACCTGGGAGACCCTGGGCCAATCTGTTTGACGGATTAAAGGTCGCACAGTTTGAGCCGCCATACACTAGTATAGTGGGATTCTCTATGTTTAGAGGTGAAAAACCATGGCAAGCGTCCTGGACAATGTCGATTTACGAACCAAACTGGCCGGACAGAACCGGCTTGAATTGCTGCTTTTTCGCTTACATGGACGTCAGATATTTGGCATTAACGTCTTCAAGGTGAAGGAAGTCGTGCAGTGCCCCCATCTTACAGAATTGCCGGGCTCCAATCCGGTGATCCGCGGAGTGGCCTCACTGCGGGGTGAGACCATACCGGTGATGGATCTGAGCAGCGCCATCGGTGGCCCCAGGATGGAGAAGGCCACGGACTATTTCATTATCATAACCGAATACAATCGTCGCCGACTCGCCTTTCTCGTCGGCAATGTGGAGCGTATCGTCAATACCCATTGGGAGGATATCCTGCCGCCGCCCAGGGGGTTAGGACGAGGCAGTTACATGACGGCAGTCACCGAGATTGAAGATGAACTGGTAGAGATCATCGATGTGGAGAAGGTATTGAGTGAAGTGCTGGATGTGGATGAGGAGCTGACCCAACCGGTTGAAGAGACCGGGGCGGACTTGAGCAGTTTGAAGATCCTGGTGGTTGACGACTCGATGGTTGCTCGCAATCAGATTAAGAAGGTATTGCAGGAGATGGGTGTTGAGGCGATCATGGCAAAGGATGGCAGCGAGGCGTTGCGCCTGTTACTGGAGTGGTCGGAAGAAGGTAAAGTCAGCGATTGGCTGGCAATGGTGATTTCCGATATAGAAATGCCGAAGATGGACGGCTATTCACTGGTGACGACGATACGCGAAACGCCTAAACTGTCAGACCTGTATATCATCCTGCACTCTTCATTGAGCGGTGTATTCAACGAAAATATGGTGAAAAAAGTGGGTGCCGATCATTTTCTCGCCAAGTTCATGCCGGATGAGCTGGCACAACGGGTGACCGAACGCCTGAAGCGATTGGCTAAAAAGTAAATATCTGCATAAATCAACAAGAATTCCAATAATATATGTACCATCGGTCAGCCAAGATCACGCCGGCGGAGTATGAAGCGTTCAAGACTTTTCTCCAGCAGGCGTGTGGAATATTGCTCGGTAACGGAAAGGAGTATCTGGTCTCGAGCAGGCTGAACAACATCATGCAGGAGGCCCAGGTCGGTTCCCTGAGTGAGTTGCTGGGCATGATAAGGTCGGCGGCGCATTCGCGTCTCAAGGTCAAGGTTATCGACGCCATGACCACCAACGAAACCTTCTGGTTTCGCGATATCGGCCACTATATCCTGTTGAAAGAGACGATCCTGCCCGCTTTGAATCAACAGCGGGGAGGGGCGATTCGCATCTGGTCGGCGGCCTGTTCGAGCGGGCAGGAACCCTACAACATCAGCATGATCGCCGAAGAGTACCAGGCGCTCAAACCGTCGGCCAGGCAGGTGCAGATTATCGCAACCGACATCTCCAGCAAGATGCTCGAGGAGGCCCGTGCGGGCGTCTACTGCGGATTGTCGGTTGAAAGGGGGCTGACTCATGAACAGCGACAAAGATTTTTCCTGCCGAAGGAGCGCTGTCTGGAAGTGAAACCGCAAATCAGGCAACGTGTCAGTTTCAGTTCCCTGAATCTTGCCGGCAGCTATCACGGTCTGGGGAAGTTCGATGTCATCTTCTGCCGCAATGTGCTGATTTATTTCTCCAATGACCTCAAGCGGGATATTGTCGAGCGCATGGCCAATGCACTCAATCCTGGCGGCTACCTGTTTCTCGGATCCACCGAGTCGATCAATCAATTGACCAAACGTTTCGAGATGAAGGTGGGACATGGCGGCATCTCCTACCGGCTGAAGTCCTGAGCGGCAAAGCTTGCCGTTTTGCGGCGCCTGTTTGCCGCGGCGGCGGTCGACCAAAACCTCGAGTCTCCCTTCTTATCCATCACAATCCGCAAACAGAACGGGACTTGTCCGCAGTTGGTGGTCTCCCTGCAGCCGTTGGGCCTCATTCTCCTACGCCCCAACAGCACATCCCTGTGCTGATGGGGCTGTCGCGGCATCCATGCCACTCCTACGAATGAGGTGCAACGGCTGCAGGGAGCTGCGGAGTCGGTAGGCGTCGGTTTGGCATGTTCCCTGCATTCCACAGTTTCAAGAGAACGCTTTGGAGCTGGCTATGAACTTCGACAATCTGTTTGGGATACATGAAAAGGCATTGGAACTGCATTCGCGGCGGGCAGAGGTGCTTGCCGCGAATCTGGCCAACGCCGATACCCCGGGCTACAAGGCCAGGGATTTCGATTTCAAGACGCTTCTGAACAGTGAAATGGACAATACCACGCGCTTGAGAACCACCGACAGACGTCACATACAAGCCGAATCGGGTACGGTACCGCCTTCGCAGCTGCTCTATCGCGTCCCCACCCAGCCATCCCTGGACGGCAACACGGTGGATACCGAGCAAGAGCATGTGGCGTTCGGCACCAACGCGGTGGAGTACCAGGCGAGTCTTAGCTTCATCAACAGCAAGATCAGTGGCATACGTAAAGCATTGAAAGGTGAATGAGCATGTCTCTATTCAATATCTTTGATACCGCCGCATCGGGCATGAGCGCTCAGAGTCTGCGCCTCAATCTGATATCGAGCAACATGGCCAACGCCGACGCGGTGAGCAGCAGTACCGATCAGACCTATCGTGCAAGGCAGCCGGTATTCCAGACCCTGTTCGATCAGTTCAATACGGACGGTGCATCGGGGGGCGTACGCATGGCGGGTGTGGTGGAGAGCCAGGCGCCGTTGATCAAAGAGTATGCCCCGGGACATGCCCTCGCCGATGAGCAGGGCTATATCTATCGTCCGAACGTGGACATGGTGGAGGAGATGGCGAACATGATGTCCGCTTCACGCTCTTATCAAAACAATGTGGAAGTGGCCAACGCCGCCAAGCAGCTGCTTCTCGCCACCCTGCGTATGGGCCAGTAAGGAGTTCGCCATGACAGCCATCAGCAGCAATTACGATCTTTATCAGGATATCGGTTTAACGGCTAACAGCAGCCAGGAAAAGAAGGAGCAGGGCCAATTGGGTCTGGAGGAGTTCATGAATCTCCTGGTTACCGAGTTGACCCATCAGGATCCGTTCAAGCCCATGGAGAATTCGGAAATGGCCACCCAGGTCTCCCAGTTCGCAACGGTATCCGGTATCGATGATCTGAATGATTCCTTCGAAGAGTTACGCGCTACCCTGACCTCTGACCAGGCACTTCAGGCGGCCAACCTGGTTGGACGGGGGGTGCTGGTACAGAGCAGTGTCGGCTCGCTGACAAGTAGCGAACCACTTCAGGGTTATGTGGATCTGCCCTCCGCCGCGGGCAACCTTCGGGTGATGGTTACCGATCAAACCGGTGCCCTGGTGCGCGAACTCGAACTCGGAACTCAGGAAGCCGGCCAGGTCGCTTTCAGCTGGGATGGCTATGACGACAACGGCAGCTATGTCGGCGATGGAGTCTACCAGGTGAGCGCCGTAGCCAATGTGGACGATGCGGAGATGGCGCCGGGGATTCTGATTTCCGCCGAGGTCGAGAGTGTCAGCCTGGGCGGCCCGGGAGGGATTCAACTCAATATTGGCGATCTGGGCCAGATATCAATGAATGACGTGGTACAGATTCAGTAGAACAGCAGCGGCAGCGTTCAGCACGTTGTCTGCAACTTGTGAAGAGACAGGAGAATAGAGATGGCATTTCGTATTGCTCTGAGTGGTTTGGATGCGGCATCGACCGATCTTGAGGTAACCGGTCATAATGTGGCCAATGCAAGCACAGTCGGCTTTAAGGAGTCCCGTGCAGAATTTTCCGACATCTACGCCAATTCGATCAGTGATGTCAGTAGTTCGGTCCCAGGCAGAGGGGTGCGCGTCACCCGGGTGGCCCAGCAGTTTTCCCAGGGAAGTACCGAATTCACTTCCAACAATCTGGATTTGGCGATCAATGGCGAGGGGTTCTTCGTCATGGAGGATAGTGCCGGCGATATCAGTTACACGCGCGCCGGCGCCTTCAGTGTCGACCGCGAAGGCTATGTGGTAAACCATACCGGAGCCAGGCTGCAGGTCTTTCCCCGCATCGGCACCACGGGTATCCTGTTCAATACCGGCGATACAACTGATCTCAATCTGCCGGTGATATCCGGAACCCCGCAGCCGACCAGCAATATCGAGGCAACGCTCAATCTGAGCGCGGCCGAGCAGCCGCCCCTTGTCGCCCTCGATCCCACTGATCCGGCCTTTACCTTTCCGCCCGATCCGCAGAGCTATAATCACTCCACGGCGACGACCATCTACGATTCCCTGGGAACCGCGCACACCACAACCATGTTCTACAGCAAGGTGGCCGATAACCAATGGAATGCCTTTACCTTTGTCGACGGCGTCAACGTGACCGTGGGCGGCAACGCCTTTGCAGATGTACAGTTCACCACCGCCGGTGCCCTCGATTTCGGTGTGGGTGATGTGGATGCCATGGGCAATGTGGCCCTGGATACCTTCAATCCCGGAGGTGGCGCGGCGGATATCACCGGGCTGACATTTGACTACAGCTCAACGACCCAGTTCGGTTCCGCATTCGCGGTCAACGAGTTGAGCCAGGATGGATTCACCTCCGGTCGTCTGAGTGGCGTGGATGTGGATGGCAGCGGTGTTGTCTTCGCCCGTTTCACCAACGGCCAGTCGGAACCCCTGGGTAAGGTGGCGATGGCGCGCTTCACCAACAATCAGGGCTTGCGACAGATAGGCGATACCAGCTGGGCCGAATCCTTCGCTTCCGGCGATGTGCAGATCGGCGAGGCAGGCACCGGTAATTTCGGCCTGATCCAGTCAGGCGCCCTGGAAAATTCCAACGTCGATTTAGCAAAACAGTTGGTCAACCTGATAACGGCCCAGAGGAACTTCCAGGCCAATGCACAGGTGATCACCACTGCGGATGCGGTTACCCAAACAGTAATCAACATCCGTTAGGAAGACTGGGTAATCGCCGCTTTCGTCCTCAGTGTACGGGGGGCGGGAGCGGCGTTTTTTCTGATTTGAGTATGTAGGGTGCGGCTTGCCGCACCTTTCGATCCACGATATGTGGTATTCGGTGCGGTAAACCGCACCCTACGCTCTGTTCCACCAATCATGACAAAAATAGGCCTGCTTCTTGCACTGAATTTTGTAAAGCGATACCGCCAGCAGAATCAAGCAACAGGAGCAACCCATGGATCGCATGCTTTACCTCGCCATGAGCGCGGCCAAAGAGACCCTCATCGCTCAGGCAAACAACTCCAACAACCTGGCCAATGTGAACACCCCGGGGTTTCTGGAGGACTTCAACCAATTCCGCAGCATGCCTGTGTATGGGCAGGGCTACCCGACCCGTGTCTACGCACTGGGCGAGCGTCCCAGCAGCAATTTCGACAAAGGCAGTATTCAGGCCACGGGCAATCCTCTCGACCTGGCCATCAGGGGAGAGGGTTATTTCGCGGTACAGGCCGCCGATGGATCAGAGGCATACACCCGGCGCGCTGATCTGCAGGTCGATGCCAACGGCCTGGTGACCAACGGCCAGGGTTTGCCGCTCATCGGCAATGGCGGGCCGATTGCCTTGCCGCCCTACGAGCGTCTCGAGATCGCCACCGACGGCACCATCACCATCCAGCCCGAGGGGGCCACCCCTGAAGCGTTGGCAATCCTCGACCGCATCAAGATGGTCAACCCCGGCAATGCCGAGTTGATCAAGGGCGATGATGGCCTGCTGCGCCTGAAAGGGGGGGATGAAGCGGACGCCGATGCCGCAACGGAACTGGTCACCGGGGCGATTGAGAGCAGTAATGTCAATGCCTCGGATGCCCTGGTCACGATGATCGAGCTGGCCCGCAAGTTCGAGATGCAGGTGAAGATGATGAAGACCGCCGAAGAGATGGACAGCACATCGGCCCAGCTCATGAAGATGAGCTGATGTTGGCAGGTTAATTGCACTTAAATCAATAGAGCAATTAATAGAGTAATTAATAGATTCAGTTAAACGAGAACGAGGAAGAGACTATGTACCCGGCACTGTGGATAGCAAAAACCGGATTGGATGCGCAACAGACCAACATGTCGGTCATCTCCAACAATCTCTCCAACGTCAATACCACCGGATTCAAACGCGACCGGGCGGTATTCAACGACATGATCTACCAGAACATGCGTCAGGTCGGTGCCCAATCCTCGGAGAATACCGAGCTGCCGTCCGGGCTGTCGGTGGGTACGGGTGTCAGGGTCGTGGCGACGAAGAAAGAGCATAGCCAGGGCAATATCGTACAGACCGGAAACTCACTGGATGTCGCCATCCAGGGCAAGGGCTATTTTCAGGTCCTGCATCCCGACGGCAATATCGTCTATACCCGCGACGGCACCTTCAATCTCACCGCGGATGGCAATATCGTCACTCCCAATGGGTATGAGCTGCAGCCGGCGATGACCGTTCCGAGCAACTCCACCAGCCTCACCATCGGTTCCGATGGGGTAGTCTCCGTGTTGCAGTCGGGTAATAGTTCACCGACCCAGATCGGTCAGATAGAGCTCGCCTACTTCACCAATCCCCAGGGGCTGGTGCCGGTGGGCGACAACCTCTACCGCGAGACCAACGCCAGCGGTGGCGCCAGTACCGCCATACCCGGTACCGACAGTACAGGTACCTTGATTCAGGAGGCGCTCGAGAGCTCCAACGTGAATGTGGTCGAAGAGCTGGTCAATATGATCGAGACCCAGCGCGCCTACGAGATGAACTCCAAGGCGATTTCCACCACTGATGAGATGCTCTCCTACGCCAATCAGCAATTGTAATCGGAGTTAGCTGATGGACAGACTGCGCAAACCCGCCTTGATCATGATCGCCATGACAGCGCTCCTGGCCGGTTGCCAGAACAGCAACCCGGTGAGGGATGCCGCCTACGCGCCGATCCGACCGGTGATGCCGCCGCCTGCACCCAAGGGTAACGGCTCCATCTATCAGGCCGGCTATGAGCACGCCTGGTTCGAGGATATGCGCGCCCGGCGTGTCGGTGATCTGCTGACGGTGAACCTGGTGGAGAGCACCACGGCGAACAAGTCGGCCACTACCAGTACCGCGAAGAGCACTAGCAACAGCATCACCAATCCCACCCTGTTCGGGCAGTCGATGCAGTTTAACGTCCCCGGGTTCGTACCTGTCCCCAACAAAAAGGACGTGGGACTCGGTTTCGCTCTCGATTCGACCCACGATTTCAGCGGTGACGGAAGCGCCAGCCAAAGCAACGCCCTGAGTGGTTACATCACGGTCTCCGTGATCGAGGTCCTGGCGAACGGCAATCTCTATGTGCGCGGTGAAAAGCGCATTGGGATCAATCAGGGAACCGAGTATATCCGCCTTTCAGGGATCGTGCGCCCAAGGGATATCGCTCCCGACAACACCGTGGAATCAACGCGTATTGCCGATCCTACCATCACCTATAAAGGTGAAGGCGCATTGGCGGACGCAAACTCAATGGGCTGGCTGGCTCGCTTCTTCAACAGCGTGCTCTTCCCCTTCTGAGGTGTCTTGAAATGAACGTTAAATTACAAAGAGTCGCACTGGTCTTGATGGCGCTGTTGTTTTCAACCCAGGTTGTCTGGGCTGAACGGATCAAGGACCTGGCCTCCATTCAGGGAGTGCGCAGCAATCAACTGATCGGCTACGGTCTGGTCGTGGGGCTCGATGGTACCGGCGACAAGGACAGCGACTCTCCCTACACCATCAACAGCTTGAAGAACATGCTCTCCCAACTGGGCGTGCAGATACCCGACGGTACCAATATGAAGCCGAAGAACGTCGCCGCGGTAATCGTCCATGGGGATCTTCCTCCCTTCAGCAAGCTGGGTCAGAAGATCGATGTCACCGTCTCATCCCTGGGGAATGCGAAAAGCCTGCGTGGCGGCACCCTGTTGATGACTCCGTTAAAAGGTGCCGATGGTAAGAACTATGCCCTGGCGCAAGGCAACCTGGTGGTGGGTGGACTCAGCACAGAGGGCGCGGATGGCTCAAAACTGACGGTCAACATTCCCAGCGCCGGGCGCATTCCCAGTGGCGCCACCGTGGAGCGCGAAGTGCCCAACAACTTCAACCAGGCACCGCTGCTGACCCTCAACCTCAACGACGGGGATTTCACCACCGCCATGCGTGTCGCCGAGTCGATCAATCTCACCATCGGGCCTGGTACCGCGAAGGCGGTGGACGCAACCTCGATACGCGTCAATGCCCCCATGGATCCTGGGCAGAAGGTCACCTTCATCTCCATGCTGGAGGAGTTGGAGGTCGAGCCAGGCAAGACATCAGCGAAGGTGATCATCAATTCACGCACCGGCACCGTCGTCATCAACAGCCAGGTGCGGGTCTACCCGGCAGCGGTCTCCCACGGCAATCTTGTGGTCAGCATCAGCGAGGAGCCGTCGGTCTCACAGCCCGGTCCCTTCGCCAGAGGTCAGACGGTGGTTGTGCCCCAGAGCCAGGTGTCGATCACCGAAGAGGGCAAGGACCATATGTTCCTCTTCAATCCGGGGGCAACACTGGATGATGTGGTGCGTGCCGTCAACCAGGTGGGTGCCGCGCCCAGCGACCTGGTGGCGATCCTGGAGGCGCTTAAGGAAGCCGGCGCTCTGCGGGCCGAACTGCTGGTGATCTGATGAACAGCGCGACCCCCGCCCTCTATCACGATTTTACCGGACTCGCGGCGCTGAAACGCCAGGCGAGAGAGGATCGGGCCGGAGCCACCGAGCAGGTGGCGCGCCAGTTTGAATCCCTGTTCGTACAGATGATGGTCAAGCAGATGCGCCAGGCCAGCTTCGGAGACGCTCTGTTCGAAAGCAAGCAGACTCAGTTCGCCCGCGACATGTATGACCAGCAACTCGCGCTCCACCTTACGCAGAAACGCGGTCTCGGCATGGCGCGGTTGCTGCGTGATCAGCTGGGTGTGGCTGATGGGGAGCGCGCACTTCCCAAACGAGGCATCGAGAACTACTTGCAGCATCCGACAGTGGTGGCAAAGCCTTATGCAATGCCCGCCGAGCAGACAGTGGTCCAGGATGTGGGGCAGAAGAGTGCGGACCAAGACCGGCCGCCAATCGAGATCGACTCGCCGGAGTCCTTTGTCGAGACCCTCTGGAGCGTGGCCGACGATGCGGCGAGGCAGTTGGGGCTGCCCACCGAGGCACTGCTGGCCCAGGCAGCACTGGAGACCGGTTGGGGGCGGCATGTGATGGCCGCTGCAAATGGTGGCAGCAGCCACAATCTGTTCGGGATCAAGGCCGATCAACGCTGGAGCGGTGGCCGGGTCAGGCAGGAGACCCTGGAGTTCGAAGAGGATGTGGCAGTGCGCCGGCGCGAATATTTCCGCGCCTACAGCTCGTTCGAGGAGAGTTTCAGGGACTACGTGGCATTTCTCAAGGAGAATCCGCGCTACACGAATGCGTTGCGCAATACCCGGGATGCCGCGGAATATTTCCAGGCCCTGCAGGAGGCGGGCTACGCCACGGATCCCGACTATGCGAATAAGATTCTGCGGGTGATGCAGGGGGCGGAGATGCAGACCGCGCTGAACCGGTTCAAGGGAACGGGCCGCCAGCCGATAGAGAGTTAAACAGAGGCAAATCACGTGAGCATGTTATCAATCGGTGTCTCGGGATTGGTGGCCAACCGCTATGCATTGGATACCACCGGCCACAATATCTCGAATGTTAATACTGATGGCTACAGCCGTCAGCGGATCGATTTTGCCACGCGTGGGGGCTTTCTCAGCCCGACAGGCTACATCGGCTCGGGTGTCAAAACCTCCGAGGTGCAACGCCAATACGACAGCTTCGTGGTCGGACAGATGCGCGCCAGTCTGACGACTACCTCGGAACTCGATGCCTATTATGCAGGCGCTGCCGAACTCGATGCCCTGGTGGCGGATCCCGATTCGGGTCTGCAGCCCACGATACAGAGCTTTTTCAACGCCCTGCAGGGGTTGGCCGACGATCCTTCATCGATTCCCTCGCGCCAGCTGGTGCTGACCCAGGCGGAGTCGATGATTGAGCGTTTTCACTATTTCGACGAGCAGTTCGAAACCAGCCGCAACAAGCTGAATAACCAGATTACCTACAATGTGGGCGAGATTAACCGGCTGGCGCAGAATATCGCCGATATCAACAAGGATATTAAATCCGCCTACGGCAGTACGCCGAACGATCTCCTGGACAAGCGGGACCAGTTGGTCAACGAGCTTTCCGAACTGGTGGATATCAAGATCGTGCAGCAGACCGATGGGGCCTACAATGTCTTCATCGGCAAGGGCCAGCCCCTGGTGATGGACACCACGGCCGCCGATCTCGGCACCCGGCCCTCCACTATCGAAGCCAACTATCTGGAGGTTACCTTCAGCTACTCCTTCGGCACCCAGATCATTACCGATCAGATCAGCGGCGGCACGGTGGGTGGCATGCTCAGATTTCGCAGCGAGATTCTCGATCCGACCCAGGACAAGGTGGGTCTGGTTGCCCTCGGTATCGCGGATCAGCTCAATACCCAGCACCAGCTGGGTCTCGATCTGGACGGCCTGCCCGGGTCCGCTCTGTTCGCCACGAGCTCGGTCCGGGTGCTGCCGCAACCGGGCAACGGCAGTTCGATCACCGTCGATTACGATAACGTGGGTGATTTGACCGGCAACAGCTATGCCCTGACCTACGATGGAGCGGATTTCATCCTGCAGAACCTGGTCACCGGCACCAACCAGATACTGGCGGCGGGGCCGAACATCGTCGATGGTCTGAATATCGATATCAATGCCGCCGGCGCCATAACCGGTGATACCTTCCTGATCCAGCCTACCCGCACCTCGTCGCTCGATCTCTCGCTGATGATAAGCAACGTAAGGAGGCTGGCCGCCGCCGCACCGATGCAGGTGCGCCCCGCGGTGGATGGGAACGGCAACCCGCTCAATGGCGGAGATGCCCAGATCACCCAGCCGGCGAACAGTTCCATGACCGGTCTGCCCCTGGCGGGTGGAGATATCCAGCTTGTCTATGATGATCAGGGCGGTCCGACCAGCGGTTTCGAAGTCTACTATCCGGGATCGGTGCCCGGCGTCGATCCGTTTGACGATTTCATCGTTTACGACAATCTCAATGCCACCACGGTAGCGGGTACCGCGGTGCCCAGCGCTCAGTTCGCCGCCTACGGCGGCATCAGCTTCACCATTTCCGGGATTCCGGCCGACGGTGACAGCTTCGTCTTCGGCAACAACAGCAGCGGCATCAGCGACAATCGAAACGCCCTTGCCCTGGATAGCCTGCAGAATCGGGATGTGATGCTGGGGGGTACGGCGACCTTCGATGAGACCTATATCCAGATGGTCTCCGATGTCGGTTCCAAGACCAGTTACGCGCAATTGAATCTCAGTGCCCAGGAGAGCCTGCTGGCACGCTCAAAGGAGGCGGTGGGGGAGATCTCCGGTGTCAATCTCGACGAAGAGGCGGCCAAGTTGATTCAGTTTCAGCAGGCCTACCAGGCCTCGGCTCAGGTGATTTCCGTCGCCAGTACCCTCTTCGATACCCTCTTAGGCGCGTTCAGGAGGTAGCGTTATGGACAGGATCTCTACATCTTTGCTCTATGACAGGGGTATCACCACCATGCTCGAGCGCCAATCCTCGCTCAGCAGGACGCAGATGCAGATCTCCAGCGGCAAGCGTATTCTCTCGCCCAAGGACGATCCACCCGGTGCCGCCTATGCCCTCGATCTGCGCACCTCCCTCAGCCAGGTGGAGCAGTACCAGAAAAACGCGGACAGGGCCCGTGCCCGGCTCGAATTGCAGGAGTCCGCCCTGAGCGGGGTGGACGACATACTGCCGCGTATCATGGAACTGGCGCTTCAGGGCCAGAACGACACCTACACGCCGGAGGCGCGCCAGGCGATCGCGCAGGAGATACGGGAGCTCAATCAGGAACTGATGGCCCTTGGCAATACCCAGGACAGCAATGGTGAATATATCTTTGCCGGCTATGGCTCCGACACCATTCCCTTCGATAATCCACTGGACGGAGTGTTCGCCTATGCCGGCGACATGGGCACCAGGAGTCTGCAGATCGCCGCGACCCAGCAGGTCCAGGACCGGGAAAACGGCTACGATGTCTTCATGAACATCGAGACGGGGGCAGGTGGAAGGCGCAATCTCTTCGAGACCGTGCATGGGATCATCAGCGGCCTGGAGGCCGACGCGCCCAACAGTGTCTTTCTGGACGATCTGCAACAGGCGCAGGTGCACATGGTCACGGTCAGGTCCCGTGGCGGTGCGCGTCTCAATGCCATCGACAAACAGCACAACATCAATGAGGATTTCATCTTCACCATGGAGCGCGCCCTCTCCGAGACCGAGGACCTGGATCTGGCGGAGGCGGTGAGCCGTTTCGAGCTGGACAAGGTGGCGCTGCAGGCCGCACAGCAGACCTTCAACATGGTGCAGGGGCTCTCCCTGTTCAACTACCTCTAGGCCGAGTGTTTCAAGACCTTTTCCGGTGTGGCCACGCATTGGCATACCCTGGCTGTTCCTCCAGATAGCGCTGCATTCTATCTATCCCGTTGAACCATAGGCAAAAATAGGGAAGCTAAGGTATAGGATATAGCTTCCTGCCCTGTTTGTTTATAAGTCAGGAATAATTACTATAGAAATCAATAGTCTGCCCAGATCGCCAAGATCGCGGAGTGTGGAGTAAGTGATTGGATTTCGGTTAAAGATCCGTCACTCGAGGCCGCTACAAATATCGGAGGCGGTAAATACCAAACTTGTTGGTATATCCGCTAAATGCAAATCACCGACGATAGAGCGCTTGCGATAGACGCCATCGTCGGTTCGATAGAGGAATCAGAAAATGGCAATCACAGTCAACACTAATGTATTCTCACTCGCGGCACAGAAGAATCTCGGTCGCACCCAATCCAGCCTGGAAACCGCCGTTCAGCGTCTCTCCTCCGGCTTGCGCATCAACATGGCGAAAGACGACGCCGCAGGCCTCGCCATCGCCCAGCTGCAGACCGGCCAGGCACGTGGTATGACCGTTGCCCAGCACAACATCGCCGACGGCATCTCCTACCTCTCCGTTGCCGATTCCACACTGCAGACCGTCAGTGACATGATGCAACGCCAGCGTGAACTCGCGGTGCAATACAACAGCGGTCTCTACACGGCGGCTCAGCAGGGCTACATGTCGACCGAATTCGACGCCATGACCGCAGAGATAACGGATGCCCTGACTCGTGCGACCTTCAACGGCGCAGCGGTATTCGGTGGTGGCGGTGCCATCCAGGTCGGCGCCAATGCAGGTCAGACCATCACAGTCAGTTCTGCCGCAGTTGCTCACACCGCAACGATCAGCAGTATCGCATCGGTGGATACCGACCTCAATGCCGTTGCGGCGGAATTGGCCAATATCGGTAGCTTGGAAAGCCGTCTGTCCTCAGCCTCCCGCGTGGCAGCCTCCATCGAAGAGGCGCAATATGCAGCCGCCGGACGGGTCATGGACGCTGACTTCGCCCGTGAAACTGCGAGAATGACCAGTGCTCAGGTGATTCAGCAGGCAGGTGTGGCCGCCTTGGCGCAGGCCAACTCACTGCCACAGCTGGCACTGGGTCTGCTCAGTTAAGGATGACCATGGGGGCGCGCCCTGAGCCGCCCCCATGACGTCAAGGAATATATTGGGTAGGGTATGACCATGCCAAACGTAATCAGCAATTTGGCCAATGAGTATGCCTACAAACGTGAGGTCTCAAAGACCGACGCGAAACCTGCGGTAGAACTTCTGGCGCCCACCACAAAGGGTGAAGAGAAGAGAACGGCGGATGTCAAACAACCGGCGGCAATCGACAACAGAGAGCTGGTCATCAATGTCGAAACCTTGACGCAGGTAATCAGTCGGAATCTTGAGTTCAGTGTCGACAGCGATACCGGGACCCAGGTGATAAGGGTTATCGATTCCGAAACTGGCGAGTTGGTCAGGCAGATTCCCCCGGACCAGATCTTGCATGTAATTTCCCATATACAGGAAATGAAAGACGAGGTGCCCCCGGGCGTGCTGCTGGATGACAGCGTTTGAATGTTTACTCATAGACGATGAGGCTTAGCGAATCATGGCTATCGGTTTTTCGGGCATAGGTGCTGGGGCCGACTGGAACTCGATAATCAATCAGCTGTTGGCGATTGAGGCCCGGCCCCTCGATCAATTGCGCAGTCGTGAACGGGAGATCGACCAGCAGATCAGCGACTATGGCAAGATCAAGAGCGCTGTCGATACCTTCAGGACAACGGTTGAGGAGTTGACCACCGCATCGGGTCTGGCCGTGTTTTCGACCAGTTCCAGTGATGAGAGCGTATTGACCGTCAGCGCCGACGAGACTGCGGCCGTATCCAGTTATGATGTGGTTGTGACTCAGCTGGCCAGTGGCGAAAAGCTGGCCTCATCCGCCTATGCCGACAGCACGACCACCGCGGTCGGCACCGGCACACTCACCATTGATGTCGGTGGTGGGCCACCCATGAATCTGACCGTGGATGCCAGCAACAACACGCTGGAAGGGTTGCGCTATGCCATCAACAGCGCTTCGGACAATCCGGGTGTGACCGCCACCATCCTCACCGAGACCGGCGGCAGCCGCCTGATTCTTACCAGCAACGAGACGGGCGCGTTGAACGACATCAACGTGACCTATACGGACAGCGACGGTATCGACGGTGATGAGTTCGGCCTCTCCCGGCTCTTCTACATCGGCGTGGGGGGCGATGGCCTGGCTGAACAGATTACCACGGCCCAGAATGCCCAGCTCACCATCGATGGCTTTAGCGTCGAGAGCGCATCGAATTCGGTGACCGCGGCGATCACCGGGGTTACCCTGGAGCTGGTGGCCGCGGGAAGCTCAACGATCGGCATTACCCGGGACAATACCGGGATAGAGGAGAAGATCCAGGGATTGGTCGATGCCTACAACACGGTGCTCGATGAGTTTGATGCAATGGAAGAGAGTTCCCTGGGGCGGGACAGCAGCCTGCGCCGAATGAAGCAGGGATTTGTAGACATTCTCAATCAGACCGCCACCGTGGATGGCGGCGATGCCTATCTGTTCGAGATCGGCATTACCCGTGACCAATATGGGGAACTTTCCCTCGACACCACTGATTTGGCGGATGCGTTGGCCAGCGATTTCGATCGGGTCTCGCAGATACTGACCGACGCAACCACGGGCTTCGCCAATCGCTTCTACAATTACGCCGACCTGCTGTTGGATACGGACGGCATTATCGATGCCAAGGATGAGAGTTTAAACAACCAGAAGGACACCCTGCAGACTCAGATCGAGCGGCAGGAACTCTATCTGGATTCCTATGAGAAGCAGCTGATAGAGCAATTCACGGCACTGGACCAGACGATTGCTATACTTCAAAGTACCAGCAGCTATCTCACCAGCCAGCTGGCCGCCATCCAGGCCGGCTGACGACATGAAACAATGGCTCAACCCGGATAGCTTGAAGGTCTAATAATGGTAAGTAATTCAGCAATAAACAGTTATCGTCAAGCAGCTTCATCTGAAGCCATGTACGCCACGCCTTTCAGATTGGTTCAGATGCTCATGAGCGGGGCCCTGGACGGGATTGCCAATGCGCGGGGGGCGATGCAGAGGAAGGAGCACGAGGCGAGACACAACGAGATCAACTGGATCATTTCGGTTATCGATGCCCTGAGAGGGGCCCTGGATTTCAAGCAGGGTGGTGAGATAGCCAACAATCTCGACATGCTCTATGACTATATGATCCGCCGTCTCTACGAGGCCAACATCCATAAAGATGTGGAAGCCCTCGATGAGGTCGCGTCACTGCTGAAAGAGATAAAGACCGCCTGGGATGCCATGCCGGAAGCGATTCAGAAAGCCGGCAACATCAAGGACGTCGTAAAGACCCCCTGACCGGCGCAACCACCCTTAACCTCTGACCGGAGCAAACGGTGACTCAGCTCGAGAGGAATCTCAATCTTGCCTTGGAGTTGAGTCAGGAGATCGTCCGCCTCGCCGGTGAGAAGCTCTGGCCGGAAATGGACCGGCTGGACCAGCAGCGGATGCGGGTCCTGGAGACGATCTTCGCCGATCCCGACATCAAGGCCGGGCACAGGGAGTTCGAGGCCCGCTTAGAGCAGATCGTGGCGCTCAATAACCGGGCAGTGGCGATCTGCACCGAGGCCAGGGATGAAGTTATGCAGGATGGCAAGCGTCTGAAACTGGGCAAAGAGGCTATCCAGGCTTACCGTAAGCAATCCTACGATTGAACGCCAATCACCGCGAATAAGCGCAAAATAACTCCTGCAAACAGCACATTGGCAAAGATATTGTCTATCGTTTCATTGGCGAAGATTTGCGGTGTGGTTTTATAACTCAAGTTTCGGAGTTCGCGGTACTATTAGGGACCGTTCGCGCGGACTCGGCTGTCTGACGATGAGACGATTAGCTCAGTTGAGGATCAGCTCGATGACCACTTTGCTGCCGAAATAGGCGAGCATCAACACTACGAAACCGCTGAGGGTCCAGATCAGGGCCTTCTGACCCCGCCAGCCAAAGCGGTAGCGTCCCCACAACAGAGTGCCGAAGACAAACCAGGCGATAATCGACAGCACGGTCTTGTGGGCGAGGCGTTGCTCGAACATGTTTTCCAGAAATGCAAACCCGGAGAGCAGGGCCAGGCTCAACAGCACGAACCCCACAGCGATCATCTCGAACAGCAGGCTTTCCATGGTCTGCAGCGGCGGCAGGGCACGAATGAAACCACCGGGATGGCGGCTTCGCAGATGATGGTCCTGAATCGCGAGCAGTACCGCCTGGACACTGGCCAGGGTGAACAGGCTGTAGGCGAGCATGGAGACCAGGATGTGCAGGGTCAATCCGCCGGAGTACTGGTCGGTGATGAAGTGGACGGTCTGGTAGCGGCTTTCCAGGTAGAGAGCGATTGCCGCAATGGGCAATAGGAAGATACCGAGATTCTCCACCGGTTTGCTGATGCTGGAGATCAGCAGCAGCAGGGTGATTGTCCAGGTGATCAGCGACAGGGCATTGAAAACCCCCATGTTGATACCTGAAGAAGAGATAAGGTTTGCGTAGAGGGGGACGGCATGCAGCCCCACCCCGAGAAAACCGAGGCCAAGTCCCAGGGTGCGGAGGAGACTTGAGCCATCCTGGTTACGGAACAGCTTTAACGCCAGGACCGAACCGGCACCAAGATAGGCGATGATGGCGAGTGTGGATATCAAAGTCCTGTCAATCCTTATCAGCAGATGGGAATCAGCCGCGATATTCGCATATTTTCAGGTCTCAGTGAAAGGGATGGCGAGGATTTCCCCCGGGCTGGTATACTTGGCGCTTCAATCTCCCCACATTTTTCGCCCTGAAGGCATGATCATGATGCGATGGGCAAGATACGGTATCCACCAGGAAAAGCATGTTTGACAATCTGACTGAACGACTGGGCAAGGTCCTCACCAATCTGCGCGGACAGGGCCGCCTCACGGATGAGAATATCAAGGAGACCATGCGCGAGGTGCGCATGGCCCTGCTGGAGGCCGATGTGGCCCTGCCCGTGGTACGCGAATTCATCGATCAGGTGAGACACAAGGCGATGGGCGAAGAGGTCATGAAGAGCCTCACTCCCGGGCAGACCCTGATCAAGATAGTCAATGACGAACTGATTCATGTGATGGGAGAGGCCAACGAGGCCCTCGACCTGGCGGCACAACCGCCGGCAGTGATTCTGATGGCGGGATTACAGGGCTCGGGTAAGACCACAAGCGTGGCCAAGCTCGGGCGCTGGCTGGCGCATAACGGCAAAAAGAAGATCTCCGTGGTCAGCTGTGACGTATACCGTCCGGCAGCGATCGATCAATTGCAGACCCTGGCTCGCGAGCTGGATCTCGACTTCATTCCCAGTTCGGGTGATGAGAAACCGCTCAGCATCGCACAGCGGGCGCTGAGCGAGGCGAACAAGGGATTTGCCGAAGTTCTCATCGTCGATACCGCAGGCAGGCTGCATGTCGATGAACAGATGATGGATGAAATCAAGCAGCTGCACAAGGTGCTCGATCCGGTGGAGACCCTGTTCGTAGTCGACAGCATGACCGGACAGGACGCGGCTAACACAGCCAAGGCCTTCAACGACGCCCTGCCGCTCACGGGTGTGATCCTGACCAAGGCGGATGGCGATGCCAGGGGTGGCGCGGCACTGTCGATTCGCCAGATCACGGGCAAGCCGATCAAATTCATCGGTGTCGGAGAAAAGACCGATGCCCTGGAACCCTTCCATCCGGATCGCATCGCATCGCGTATCCTTGGTATGGGCGACGTCCTCACCCTGGTGGAGGAGGTAAGCCGCAAGGTCGACCAGGAGAAAGCGGCCAAGCTTGCGAAAAAACTGCAAAAGGGCAAGGGCTTTGATCTGGAGGATTTCCGTGAGCAGATGCTGCAGATGGCGAATATGGGGGGGATGAGCGGTCTACTCGACAAGCTCCCGGGCATGGGCCAGATACCAGACCATGTGAAGAGCCAGGTGAACGACAAAGAGGTAGGACGCCTGATCGCCATCATCAACTCCATGACACCCCACGAACGTGCCTTCCCGGCTGTTATCAAGGGGTCGCGCAAGCGGCGGATAGCCACGGGATCCGGTACCCAGGTCCAGGATGTGAACAAATTACTGAAGCAATTCATGCAGATGCAGAAAATGATGAAAAAAATGAAGGGGGGCGGCATGAAAAAGATGATGCGGGGGATGGCGGGACGCTTTCCGGGTGGGGGTATGCCATTTTAACTCAAGTTTCGGAGTTCAGAGTACTATTCGGGGCCATCTGCGTGGACTCGGCTGTCTGGGAAAGACGCTGTGAACCCGTCCCTGGGCGCTCGACGGCCGCGTCCCTGCGGCCGACGCTTTCCCAGACAGCCGAGTCCACGCAAATGGCGGTGCCGGAATCGGGATTTGAACTCAGAAACTTGTGATTTTAAGGCTTCACATCGGCAAAAAGTTAGCTATAATACGCCGTTTCCCGCCGGCAGGTTCCGGTGTGTTAGCGATTTTCCAAGGATACATCATGGTAACCATACGCCTTTCAAGAACGGGCGCGAAAAAGCGGCCCTTTTACCACATCGTGGTGACCGACAGCCGCAATGCGCGTGACGGTCGATATATCGAACGCCTAGGTTTCTTCAACCCTGTTGCGGTTGGTGGAGAAGAGGAGTTACGCATCGATCAGGCTCGTGTGCAGCACTGGGTCGCCAAGGGCGCGCAGCCGAGTGAGCGGGTGGCGGCACTATTGAAGCAGGCGGCTAAACAGGCAGCCTGAGAAACGGACTCCCGTCCCGGGTGAGAACCTTCGAGAGGGACGGAGAAGATGCCGCAAGACGAGTTGATAATAATGGGCCGGGTATCTGGCCTGTTTGGTGTCAGGGGCTGGCTCAAGATCTACTCCCATACCTCGCCGAGGGAGGGAATAATCCGATACCGGGACTGGTATCTGAGGCGGGGTGGCGACTGGCGGCAGTATAGAGTGGTTGCCGGTCGCAGCCAGGGCCGGGGAGTGGTCGCCCAGCTTAAGGGAATCGATGACCGGGATCTTGCCGCGACACTGATCGACTGTGACATCGCAGTCCAGCGAACACAGCTGCCGGCGCTTGAACCCGGCGAATACTACTGGGCTGACCTGCAGGGATTGCGGGTAGTGAATCTCGAAGGTGTCGAGCTGGGCATGGTATCACACCTCTTCGAGACCGGGGCCAACGACGTATTGGTGGTCGTGGGCGAGCGTGAGCGCCTGATACCCTATACCAGGGGGGAGGCCATACGGGAGGTGGACCTGGACCGCGGGTTGATTCTCGTGGACTGGGACCCTGAATTCTGATGCGTTTCGATCTGGTCACCCTGATGCCGGCAATGTTCGATGCCCTGACCAGGGAAGGCGTCGTTGCCAGAGCGATCGGCCGGCAACTGGCGCAGGTTGAATTCTGGAATCCCCGGGACTATACAACGGATGTACATCGCACGGTGGATGATCGCCCCTATGGCGGTGGACCGGGCATGGTGATGAAATATCGGCCGCTGCAGCTTGCGATCGAGTCGGCGCTTGAGGCATCGCCTGCAGCCAGGGTGATCTACCTGAGCCCGCAAGGTAAAAGGTTCGATCAACGGCGCGCCAGGACGGTTGTCGGAAACCGGCAGCCATTGGTATTGATCGCCGGGCGCTACGAAGGTATCGACGAGCGCATCATCGAGCGCCATGTGGATGAAGAGTGGTCCATCGGCGACTATGTTTTGAGTGGTGGCGAACTGGCCGCCATGGTTGTGTTGGATGCGGTGATAAGGTTGATTCCCGGGGCGCTGGGCGATGCCGATTCCGCACAACAGGACTCATTCATGGACGGGTTGCTGGATTGTCCGCACTATACCCGTCCAGACGAGATCGATGGCATGGCGGTACCGGCGGTGCTGCAAGGCGGGAACCATGATGCCATACGGCGCTGGCGACTGCGCCAGGCACTGCAGCGAACCCGGGAGCGACGTCCGGATCTGTTGCAGGATCGCCGGATGACGGCGGAAGAAGAGAAGTTTTTAGCAGAAATCATTGCTGCGTCGGGAGACGCGGAGCAAACACAGGAGCAATAAACCATGAGCAATATCATCGCAGATCTCGAAGCCGAGCAGATGGGGCGTGAGGTTCCGGATTTCGGCCCCGGTGATACCGTTGTGGTTCAGGTCCGGGTCAAGGAGGGGCAGCGCGAACGCCTGCAGGCCTTCGAGGGCATAGTGATCGCCAAGCGAAATCGCGGCCTCAACTCGGCATTCACCGTGCGCAAGATCTCTCACGGCGAGGGTGTCGAGCGTGTCTTTCAGACCTACAGCCCGACCGTGGCCTCCGTCAAGGTGACGCGCCGAGGTGATGTGCGGCGTGCAAAACTCTACTACCTGCGTGGACGCACCGGCAAGGCCGCGCGGATCAAAGAGAAGATCTAACCCGGATCTCGCAGTTTCGGTAAAAAGCCGTCCTGCAGTATGGCAGGGCGGTTTTTTTATGCCAGACGAATTGAGGCGTAGGGTGCGGCTTACCGCACCGTTCAATTTGCCGGAGCTGCGGTATGCATTCCCACGCCGGAGCGTGGGAACGATTTATATCGGTGCGGCAAGCCGCACCCTACAGGTCGACCACCACCTCTTTGATGCTGCTGTCGTCCGGTGAGGTTGAGATGTTGAAATAGAGCGACTTCATCAGATCGAGCATCTTGAAATTGTTGCTCAATACCTCGCCTTCCATTCTCTCCAGACCCCGATCACGGGCGATTTCCATAAGCTGATGCATCAGCTTGTGGCCGATACCCTGACGCTGCCACTTGTCGGATACCACCAGAGCGAACTCGCAGCTCTTTTTGTCGGGATTGATCACATAGCGGGCCACGCCCAACTCGATTTCGCGATTGTCATCCTCGGTGACGGCGATCAGCGCCATCTCGTTGTGATAGTCGATCTGGGTGAAGCGGGTCAGCATCTCCGGGGTCAGCTCCTGGATGGAACTCATGAAACGGAAATATTTGGCTTCGTCGGAGAGCTGGCGGGTAAATGTCTGTTCCAGATCGGCATCTTCCGGACGAATGGGCCTGATTACGATATTGGTACCATTGGGGAGTTGAGTATGGTTGACCAGGTTTACCGGGTAGGGATGGATCGCCAGGTGGTGATAGGGGTCGGTCGACGGGCGCGGAAAATCGACCCGGATACGCGCATCCACGGCAACCGCCCCCTGATCGTCGACGATCAAGGGATTGATGTCCATCTCCTGGATCCAGGGAAGTTCGCAGGCCATGGTCGAAACCCGCAACAGTACGTCGATCAGGGCTTCGCGGTTGGCCGGGGGCATGTGCCTGAACTGATCGAGCATCCTGGACGCTTTGGTGCGGTCGATCAGCTCGCTGGCGAGACTGCGGTTGAGCGGCGGCAGGGCGATCGCCGAGTCCCCCATCACCTCGACCGCGGTGCCGCCGCTGCCGAAACTGATGACGGGGCCGAAAACCGGGTCCCGCACGATACCGATCAGCAGTTCCCGCCCGTTCGGGCTCTGGTACATCTGCTCCACGGTGACGCCTTCGATATTCGCTTCGGGGCGGGTCTCCTTGACCTGCTCGATCAGGTCCCGATAGGTGCTGCGCACTACCTGGGCATTACTGATATTGAGGCGAATGCCGCCGGCATCGGTTTTGTGGGTGATGTCCGGCGAGTAGATCTTCATGGCAACCGGAAAACCGATCGATTCGGCCAGAATCAGCGCTTCATTGGCGGAGCGGGCGATGCCGTTGCGAACCGCGTTGATACGGAATGCCCCGAGCAGGGCGAAGGATTCAGGCTCGGTCAATACCTTGCGTTGATCTGCCAGGGCGCTTTCGATGATAAGCCGTGCCCCTTCCGTGTCGGGCTGGATATGCCGACGCGAGCTCTTACCTGGTGTTTGCAGCAACAGGCGCTGATTTTTCTGATAAGAGGAGAGATAGGAGAAGGCATCAACCGCGTTTTCCAAGGTACGGAAGGTGGGGAGCTTGGCATTGTTGAAGAGCTTGCGGGCTCCCTCCACCTGGGTTCCACCCATCCAACTGGTGAGGATCGGTTTTTTGTGGTGGTCCGCCAGGTCGATTATGGTCTTGGCGACCTCTTCCGGTTCGGTCATCGCCTGGGGGGTAAGAATCACGATGGTACCATCCACGCCGGGATCCTTGAGACAGATATCGATGGCGGCGCGGTAGCGCTCGGGGGGCGCATCACCGATGATATCCACAGGATTGCCGTGGGACCAGACATCGGGCAGGACCTTGTTCAATGCCTTGACCGTATCCTCGCTGAACTGAGCCAGTTCGATATCCAGATCGGAAGCCCGGTCCGCGGCCATGACACCCGGGCCGCCGCCGTTCGTGATGATGGCCAGTCTGTCACCATAGATTCGATAACGTGACGAGAGCGCTTTTGCGGCGGAGAAGAGCTGGGTGACGGTCATCACCCGCAAAACGCCTGAACGGGCGAGGGCGGCTTCAAATGTCTCATCGCTGCCGACCAGGGCGCCGGTGTGCGACATGGAGGCTTCCGCCCCTGCTGCATGGCGTCCTACCTTGAGCGCGATAACAGGCTTGATGCGCGCCGCTGCCCGCAGGCCGCTCATGAAGCGACGCGCATTTTTGATCCCCTCCACATAGAGCAGGATACTGTCTGTCATGGGGTCGGATACCAGGTAGTCCAGGTAGTCTCCAAAGTCCAGATCGGCACCGATTCCAGTGGAAATTACGGTTGAGAATCCGATATCGTTCACCTCGGCCCAGTCGAGGATGGCCGTGCATATCGCCCCCGACTGGGAGACCAGTGCCAGATTGCCTGGAGCCGCGTTATTGTTGCCGAAGGTGATGTTGAGACCCTTGTCCGGGCGGATCAGCCCCAGGCAGTTGGGACCGATGAAACGTATTCCATACTCCTTCGCCAGCTCCACGACCTTGTCTTCGAGCCGCCGTCCGGCGGTCCCGGTTTCACGAAAACCGGCGGAGAGGATTATCATGCTTTTGACCCCATGTTCGCCACAGGCCTGAACGATCGCCGGGATCGTCTTCGCCGGCGTGGCTACTACCGCCAAATCGATGGGTTTGCCCACCGCTTCGATCGACTTGTAGGCTTGTGCTCCCTGAACCTTGTCGTGCTTGGGATTGATCGGGTATATCTCACCCTTGAATCCTGTAGAGATGAGGTTTTTGAATACCACCTCGCCCACTGAGTTTTTTCTGTCGCTGGCACCGAACATGGCGATGCTTTTAGGGGAGAAGAGAGGTGTTAAATAGTGTGATTGCATGATAGACAGCCTGTTGAACTTCGATAGAGAATATGGAGTATGATGTCCTTTAATATCCATTAAGGCACAGTATGAATTTCTGGCAAGAACGATAATGGAGCGGAGCTGAAATACACTTCTATTTTATCGGCGGAACATGTCTGAAGTTTACCTTTCTATGATGACAAATTCTTTAATCAATCAGTAAAATTTTGCAGGCCCTCTGAATTAATCAGAGTTTCCTAAAAAATATATATACTCAATATTGCAAAGCTAAATAGAAGTCATGACAAAGAGGGCTGGAGATTGAAAACCGCCTATATATCACACCCGGATTGCCTGTTGCATGATACCGGTGTGGGACATCCTGAAAACGCTTCCCGTATACAGGCGATCGATGACCGCTTGATGGCTGCTCAACTCTATGATTTTTTACGCCACTACGATGCACCGGAGGTGACCAGGGAGCAGCTTCTACGCTGTCATGACGCAGCTTACCTCGATCAAATCGAAAAATTGATGCCGCAAAGCGGGCACGCCCATCTCGACCCCGATACGGTTGTCAGTCCGCACAGTCTGCAAGCGGCGAGAAGGGCCGCAGGTGCGGTTGTGAAGGCCGTTGACCTGATTATGCAGGAGGGACTGTCGAACGCCTTTTGCAGCGTAAGACCTCCGGGACACCACGCGGAAAAGATGCGAACCATGGGTTTTTGTGTATACGGCAATGCCTCGATAGGCGCTGCCCATGCGATGGATGTATATGGATTGGAGCGAGTCGCGATACTCGATTTCGATGTCCACCATGGTAATGGCAGTGAGGATATCTTTCGTGAGGATCGGCGGGTAATCGTCTGTTCCACTTTTCAACACCCCTTCTACCCCTACACCGACATCGAAGAGAGCCCTGACCATATTATCTGTGCGCCGCTGGAGGCGACCGCAAAGGGCGCTGAATTCCGCGAGGCCGTTACCCGTCACTGGCTGCCTGCACTGGATCATTTCAAACCGCAGATGCTGTTTGTCTCCGCCGGCTTCGATGCCCATGTGGAGGACGAGATGTCAGGAGTGAGTTTGACGGAAGCGGACTATCGCTGGGTTACCGAGCAGATCAATGCGGTGGCGAATCAGTATGCCCAAGGGAGGATAGTCTCGGTGCTCGAGGGTGGGTATGAGCCCCATGCCCTGGCGCGCAGCGTTGAGGCCCACATCCGGGTACTGATGGATTTGGTTTAAGTCCGCAAATGAACGCGAATGGATTTTTGTCGATTCAGCGCGGTGCCTCTAACGCGTAGGGTGCGGCTTGCCGCACCATTCGGGGTAAAATCAACGCTTGTCCGGTGCGGCAAGCCGCACCCTACACAGGGTTGTCATCGCTCGGCGATTAACAACATATACACATATTTACGGATGAATAAATCACCATGACATTCAGTTTCTATTGGCACGACTACGAGACCTGGGGCGCCGATCCGCGCAGGGACAGGCCGTCTCAGTTTGCCGGAGTGCGCACCGATGCCGACCTCAACACGATAGGCGATCCGCTGGTCATCTATTGCAAGCCGAGTGAAGATATGCTCCCCCAGCCGGAGGCCTGCCTGATAACCGGCATCACCCCACAGAAGGCGTTGAAAGATGGGTTGATCGAAGCGGAATTCATCGCCAGGATTCAGCGTGAACTCGCTGCCCCGGAGACATGCGGTGTCGGTTATAACAGCATTCGTTTCGATGACGAGGTGACTCGCAACACCCTCTATCGTAACCTCTATGACCCCTATGCCAGGGAGTGGCGGAATGGATCATCCCGTTGGGATATCATCGATATGGTGCGCCTGACCCATGCCCTCAGGCCGCAAGGTATCGAATGGCCGCGAAACGAGATGGGTGTCACCAGCTTCCGTCTCGAGGAACTCAGTGCCGCGAACGACATATCCCATGAGTCGGCACATGACGCACTCTCCGATGTCCATGCCACGATTGGTTTGGCTCGCCTGATAAGAGAACGACAGCCGAGACTCTATGACTACCTGTTCAATAGCCGCAGTAAAAAAATCATTGCCGAGCGGCTAAATCTGCAACGCCGAGAAGCGGTGCTGCACGTCTCTTCCATGTACCCCGCAGCGCGCGGATGTATCGCGATGGTCATGCCTTTGGCGAAACATCCCGCCAATCCCAACGGGGTAATCGTCTATGACCTTGGTGTCGATCCCGCACCGCTGCTTGAGTTGACGGAGGAGGCACTGCATGAGCGCCTTTTCATGCCCACCGCAGAGTTGCCGCCGGGGGTCGATCGCATTCCTTTGAAGACAGTGCATATCAACAAATGCCCGGTGGTCGTTCCGCTCTCCACCCTGACGGATGATGCGGCGCAACGCTGGGGTATCGATGTTCAGCAGGGAGAGCGCCACCGCCAGCGGCTGCTTGCCGAACCGGCATTGGCCGGCAAGATCGCGAAGGTACATCAAAGAGAGCGGTTCGACTCGACCGGCGATCCCGACCTGGCGCTCTATAGCGGCGGTTTTTTCTCCAGTGATGATCGTCGCCGAATGGATGAGATCATCGGCAGTGACCCTGCTTCCCTGGCCGGGTTCCCATTGGTGTTTGACGATCCCCGCCTGCCCGAGATGCTGTTCAGGTACCGTGCCAGAAACTGGCCCGAACTGCTTTCAGCGGAGGAACTGCTGCGCTGGCAGGAGTACCGTGTTTCGCGCTTGCTCGACAGTGACGGCGGCGCCAGCATCACGTTGGACGAATACCTCGCCAAGCTGGATAGTCTCGAAACCGATTCGCAGCTCTCGCCGGAAAAAAGGGCGCTTATCGGGCAGCTGCTGGCCTGGGCCGAACACATTGCCCCTGACAAAAGCCTGTAAAAAGCCCTGGGATTCGGCGAGCCGCATCCTGTCTCTATCGGTGTCAATGCCGGTGACCAGCCCTACTCTTCGGCCCACTTCTGCAGGGCGTCGATGATCCCCTTCGCCTGATCTTTGCTGGAGATATTGAATTTGCTTTTCTGCATGTATTCACCGCCGCGCTTTTGGTAGCGCCGAATGGTGTATTTGTCTGCGCCGTATGCTTGTTTGGACCTGTCCCAGTCCTGATATCGAAAAATGATAGTGGTCCATGCACCTTTGGATAGTACAACTTTGTCCAGCTCCTTGACCACATCGATGCCGTCTTCGGTGTAGCTTACGCTCAATTCTTCAGGTGTTGATGCCATGTTGGTTTTCAGTTCCTATAGACAGGTGAATAACGCCGGGTCAGCGACTGTCGCTGGCGCCGAACTGTCGTAAAATTCTTTCGATATCTTTATTGTTGCGCTCGATGGCCAATGCCAGAGGACTCTGGCCTGCGTTGTTGCTTATGTCCAGACTGGCACCCCGGTTGATGAGATATTTAACCACCACCCGCTGGTCATTGAGAATCGCGGAATGGAGTGGTGTGTTGCCCAGCGCATCGGTATTATCGAGTGTCGCCCCCAAGCGTAACAGGAAATCGATCACATCTCGATCGGCACTGCCCAGGCGCGCGGTTTCGTGCAGTGCTGTGTTTGGATCGAGTTTTGCCCCATGCTTGTACAGATAGTCGGCCACGATGGTGTTGCGCGCTATCAGTGCCTTGAGCAATGGGGTATGTCCCTGGGGATCGGTGACCTCCAGATCGGCACCGTTGTTGACCAGGATCTTACACATCACCAGGCTTCCCTTTGTCGCCGCCACATGAAGTGGGCTGAGTCCATCCGGGCCCGGTTTGTCGATATCGGCATGCCAATAGATATTGCGTTCAAGTTGATCGAGATCACCGATCTGCACCGCACGGGAGAGGTTGATGGTCGGTTCACTGGGCTTAGAGCAGCCGATGAGAATGAACAGGCAGACGAGGCTGATGAGGGTGGATCTGTTGGCCATAGGGGATGATAGTAAATCGTTCACCACCAAGGCTGCAAGCCTGCCGGTGATTGGCCTGGCCCAATACACGTGATAGGGTTTGGTTCCCATGATTACAAAACTTATTCTTACCCTGTCGGTAATTGCCGTCGCCTGGTTGGTGGTCCGGAACAGGCAACAGCGCGTGCAGGCCATCTCCCACGATAATCACGCTGCTGAATCGCTTCGGCGGGGGCCGAACCCGATGCTGAAATGGGGTGCCTATGGGCTGTTGATCATGCTGCTGCTGGGTAGTGGTTTCTATCTATATATACAGTGGCAGGATTATACACGTGTGGTCACGGTCAGGGTGATAGACACCCAGTCTGGGAGAAGCGCGAGCTACCAGGCGCGCCGCGGTGATATCGAGGAGCGCCATTTCACCACTCTGGACGGCAGGGAGGTCAATGTGGCCAATAGCGAACGCATCGAACTTGAATCGCGACCTTGATTCCTGTCGTCACTCCAGGAATTTACTACCTTGCCGATACATTGCCTGAGTATCTATAAACCCCGTGCGCAACCCGGTTTATGAGTTCTGGCGATTATTAAAGTGTGATTCCCGGTGAGTGATTCCCCCCAAATGTCATTTTCCCATCGCGTCATCAAACAGTGCTATGCCATGCAGGGCTCGGCGCGATACACGGGACTGAAGCAGACGGTCTACAACCTCCTGGAGAACCCGAGGGCTCCGATTCGACCCTATTTCGATATCTTCATGATCCTGCTGGTCCTGACCACGGTGTGGCTGCTTATCTATGAAGTGAAACATGGCATGCTTCGCCTGGGTGACCTGATCGAGGGGGTAGCGGTAGGGATTTTCATCGTCGAATATCTATTGCGATTCTGGATTTCGAATGATAGCCACGAGGTGATCATCGAGCTTTATGAACGGGCGGAGTTCATCAACGAACCCTTCCGGGTCTGGCCCGCGCTCTGGCGGGCCTTTCTGTCAAAGCTGAGGTATATCGTCCGGCCTCTGGCGATTATCGACCTGCTGGCGATCATACCGAGTTACCGGCCATTGCGCTTCCTGCGTATCTTCCTGCTGTTCAGGCTGTTCAAGCTCTTCCGCTACACCCGCAGTATCAGTGAGTTCGTCAAGGTGCTTTCAGAGAAACGGGTAGAGTTGGTGACGCTGTTCATTTTCATGGCGTTTATCACCTTCACAGCCGCCACCGCGATCTTCTTTTTCGAGGCCGACAATCAGGATACGGGTATCCACGGATTTTTCGACAGCATCTATTGGGCGCTGGTGACCATGTCGACGGTGGGATACGGTGATATCACACCGCATACCACTGAGGGGCGACTCGTCACCCTGGTTCTGATCATCGCCGGCTTGGGTGTGATCTCGTTCTTTACCTCCATCATTGTTTCTGCTTTCGGTGACAAGGTCCATGAGATTCGCGCTCACCGGATCTACTCGGAGGTCGAACGCAAACGCGTCTCTATCCTGATATGTGGTTTCGGCCGGGTCGGGCAGGTGGTTGCCGAGCGCATGGCAGCGGATAAACGCGCGTTTGTCGTGGTCGATCCGGTCGAGGAGAATGTACGTCTTGCAAAACAGCACGGATATCTGGCGGTGATGGGCGATGGGGAGGACACCGAACTGATGTTGAATCTGGGTGTGGATAAGCATATCGAATGGCTGCTGTGCCTTACCGGCAACGATGTGATCAATGTCTATATCACGCTGTCCGCCAGACAGTTGAACCCGAATATCGAAATCATCTCCCGCGCCAATCACCGGGAAAATATCACCAAGCTCTATCGTGCCGGCGCCAGCTATTGCGTCGCCCCAAACAAGGTGTTGGGCCTGATAGCGGCCGAGTACGCCGGGCAGCCGGTCGCATTCGAGGCGGTCTACGGCCTGTTGTCCGGGCAGTCCGAGGAGGGGATAGATGCGGTGCGTATCAAGGAGGAGAGCGGGCTGGTGGGCCGCAGCATGGGCAGTATCGATTTTGCACAACGCAAGCTGACGCCCTTTGGCGTCATACGCGAAGGCGGGAGCGGCCCATCGGGTGAAGATGCCTACTACGATCTGCAGGGACGATGTTTCTTCTTCAATCCCGGTGACGGTTTCATTTTCGCAAACGATGATCTGCTGGTTGTGCTGGGGCACCACTACAGCGTGGTTCATTTTCGCGACTGTCTCGAAAGGGGAGTGCTCTGATGGGGCGGCACAATACCTTGATATTCGGTTGCGGTGCTCTCGGGCATGAGGTTGCCATGCAACTGGCGGATCGTGGAATCGAGACCAGTCTCTACAGCGATGACGTGGATGAGGTCGGTATCCTGCTGGCAAAAGGCATGCGTGCGGCGGTACTCGACTTCAAGAACGATGACAAGTTGCGGGAAATCGGGATCGGAAAATGGGTAAAGACGGTCTTCTGTCTCTTCTCCGAAGAGCACAACAATCTCTTTCTGACCCTCTCCGCGCGGGCTATCGATCCCGATCTCAAGATCGTATGCGTCTGTAAATCGTCGGCCTCCGGGGAGCGCATGCTGGCGGCAGGGGCGACCAAGGTGATCGACCCTTACGAGATCAGCGGCCACCGGGTGCACGAACGAATCGCCAGGCCCTATCTGGTGGAGATGCTTGAAAACTCACTGTTCGGCAAGCATATAGATATCGCCGAGATCGAGATACCCGAAGAATCGAGATTATCGGGTGTCATGCTCAACGATCTGCAACTGGGGAAAAGGTTCAACCTGATCGTCACCGGCGTGGTCGATCTGGAGTTGAGCAATCGGCTGATCTTCGCCAACAGCGGCGTGGCTCACAAACTGGATGCCGGTGACATACTGGTTGTCATCGGATCGGCCGGGGAAATCTCCCGCCTCAAGCAGGCAATATCCGAGGATTCTCTGGAACCATCAGCGGATTGCGGGGATCCATAGGGTAGTACCGTTGCAATGGGACGGCTGTCGATCGATGCTCCTCGATGGTGATGCCCCGATTCTGCTCAGAGGCGCGCGAATCCAATACCTGGAGTACTCTCCAGGTGTGTGAGCCGGGCTAGGCGGGTGCGTTCTGCAGGAGGCTCGAGAGCGTGGACGAAGCCTTGCCTGCCTGGGCATTGGCGGCCTTTTCCGGTGAAGCGGCGATTTGTTCCACTATGCTTTGTAGCAACGAACGCGCTTGTTGAGGGGTTTCAAGATTGTTTTCAGCGTGTTGTATACGGTTGTTCTCCATATCGAAGAGCCGGCGAGCCATATCGATATCGGGTGCGGTGCCGTCCGGTTCAACAGCCGGTGATTGCTGACTGGCCTGCTGCTGCGTAGGCGCTGCAGTTTTCTGGCTGGAGTTCGAGCGTGCTGATTGTTCAGTCGAGGTATTGATGGTTTTGTCGCTGTTGACAGGGCTGATCATAAAACTGGCTCCTCTAGAGACAAATTTTTGACGGATTGAGCTGAAATTCAGCATTTACTATAGAGGTAGCGAGAAACGTGCCAATTTTGAGCTGCAGAGCCGAGACAATGGCTGAAGCGTGGAAGGGGAGCAGATGAGATTGCGAATCAAAGCCCGAATCCTTGCACTTGGACTCATACTTGTCGGTGCTTCCGTGGCGGCGAATGCACCGGTACCCGGAGAACGCCTGGAATACACATTGAAATTCAGAGGCTTGGTTACGGGCTTTGTTGAAGTGGACATCGCCAGGATGACTCTGGCAGTGGAACAGGATATGGGGCGTGTGGATGAAAACCCGACATTCATCACCAATCTGCAGCTTACCACAGAGCCCTACCAAAAGGCTGAGCTGTTCTATCCCGTGAGGCTGCACTACAGGAGTTGGCTCGATGCCGGCGATCTGCATCCACTGGTCGCTGTCAAATCACTGAAGACGAGAGATGAGAAGGAGGAGCTCTTCTGGTTCGATTATGATACGGGACAGGCCCACCATTACCAATCCGGAGAATCGACGAAGCGCGAAGGCGACAGGCCACCGAAAAGCCTGCAGGGGATCACTGCGCTCTCCGATGAGCAGTGGGGAGACCTGTTGCAGGTGCATCAGGTCAGTTTTGGTGGTATCGAAGCCCTGGATTACATCAGTTTTCTGCATCGGCTGCGTACCATGCCACTGGCATCGGGTACCCGGATCGTTATCTCGGCCTTCGATGGCAAGAAGATCAATGCGTATCATGCAAAGGTGGATCAGGAGAGGCTGGTACGGGCTGGTTGGAACCGCCCCGCCCTCAGAGTCAGCTTGTGGGAGATCGATTCCAAGAGCGGAAAAAAGAGTGGCAAGGTCGATCTCTGGCTGAGCGATGACGATGAGCGTCTTCCATTGCGTTTCTATGCGGAGCGTACTTTCGGAGCCATGGAGGGGATTCTCGAGACAGGACGCCCGTTGGGGAGCGGGGACGAGGGTTTTTCCGAGGCTACCCGATCCTCTCTCGAAACCTATCTCGACTATTAGGGGCAAATCATGATCAGTCCGCTAATGAACGCAGGCCGAAGCGTTACTCCTCGGCAATCTTGAATTTGGCTTTTCCCTGAGGTGCCTTGGGAGATGCTGCGGATTCCGCCTTTTCGATATGCAAGTGATCGATATTGGGTATGGGCGCCGGCTCGACGGGGGTCTGGCAATCCTCCAGACTCCCTTGATTTGGTGGCAACATACTCAAATCGGCGGTATCGATGTCGGGTGGTTCAGGTGGGGACTCTTCAATCAGGGCTGCGCCGGGTTTATCCAGTTCCAGCGCGGAGGTGTCTATTTCCAGTACCTCGGGCTCAGGGGATTCATCGAGTGTGCTCCCCTGTTTGTCCAGGTCCAGGGAGCTGATGTCGGGGATACTGACGGCCTCCACCACCGGCGCGCAGTCACTCAGGTCGAAGCCTTGCGCCGATGAGAGTTCGTACTCGGGTACGGCAATGGCTGGAGTGTTCGCTTCGGCATCGGCTACGGGTTCCAAGGGGCCATCGGCGAGGGTCAGCCCGCTGCTCTCTGGTCCGGGGGCAGTGGCTGATGTGGTGGCCGGCGGGCGCGGCGCAGCCGCCGGCCGTGGTTTGGCTTGTGGAGGAGGATCACCGGCGGGTACGATATCCACCAGGCCACCGGCATCGCGAAAGGCGACGCGAAATTTGATCGCCCGATCCATATCGACACCCCTTTTTATGGGGACCGGGTCACCTTTGAACAGGCGCTCAAGTTTATCGCCTTGAAGTTTGAACAAAGCGCCGATCTTGCGTTTTACCTCATCCGGGTCATTACCCTTGATAACGGCTCCAGAGAAGTAGACATCGTAGGTATCAGCGGTCATGGATGAACATCTCCTGGCTTGCTCTCGATCTACCAGTATCGCTTATTAATACTGTAGACATCTTTGCCTTTAAGAAAAGGTATCGACAGCATTCCCGTGAGCCGGGTCGTTATTTTTGGGTCTCTCAGGGAACCTATGCCGATATCCATTGCCTGTTGCCCGAGCCTTGGATGCTCGCGGTAGGTGCCCATCAGGCGGTCCCAGAGCGACAGATTGAAACCAAAATTACTATTGGCCTCGTCGGGTTCCACCGAATGATGCACCCGATGCATGTCAGGGGTCACGATGACCCAGCGCAGCAATCTGTCGACCCGGGAGGGGAGAGAGATGTTTGCGTGATTGAACATCGCCATGCCGTTGAGCAGTACCTCGAAGATCACCACCGCCACCACCGGCGGGCCCAGGGCGGTAATGGTCGCGAATTTGATCAGCATAGACAAGATGATTTCGATGGGATGGAAACGTGCCCCGGTGGTCAGGTCATAGTCAGGGTCGGCATGGTGCACCTTATGCAGGCGCCAGAGCACCGGAACGGCGTGTACCATGACATGCTGAAGATAGATCACCAGGTCCATGATCAGCACCCCGATGAAGATCTTCAGCCAGAGTGGCAGCGCAAGGATATTGAGCACCCCCCAGCCGTTCCGAGTGGTAAATATGGCCACTCCCACCGCCGCTGTGGGAAACAGCAGTCGCGACAGCAGCGTGTTCAACACTACGATACCGATATTACCGACCCAGCGCTGAGATCTCGGAAAACGCTGAATACGGCATGGCGAGGCAAGCTCCCACAGCGCCATGAGGGCGAATATAGTGAGAAAGGCTGTGAGCCGGATTGAGAGTTCATTCTCGAGTATGAAGTCAGACATGTGGAATCAGGCGATGGTCATTAATCGGTTTATATAAGTTTATCCGATTGACGGGCGAAACTCCTCCAATCATGAAACTTCCCCTATTGGGGTATAGCGGGGGCTATAATTCTAGATATATCATGGAATGGATGGTTCATGTCGTATGCCCCTTGGCTATTGGTGTTTTCGAGGCAGGCTGAGAGTTTGAGGCCAGATTCATACTATGTTTGAGAAAGACCCACGCACCTTCTCTCCCGAGTACAAGAATCTGTCGCCGGAACAGAAGGCGATGGTCAAGCTGGAAATCACCTTGACCAACTTCTTCAAATCCTTCGACAAGAGCTTGTCCAGGTGGGAGCGGATGATCTACCCCATGCTGGTGATTGTCGGTGTGCTCGGGCTGTCCGGATTCTACCTCATCTACAATGTCACTACCGATATGCACAAGCTGACCGAGCAGGTGGATCCACGCATGGAGGACAACCTGCAATCGATGTCGATGCACATGGAGCAGCTGTCCAGGAACATCGGGATAATGACCAATCAGATCACCGTCCTGGTGAAGCAGATTGACAGTATGGAGCAGCATATCGCCAAAATGGACGGCAATATCAGCACGCTTACGCTCGACATGGGAAACATGAAACAGAACGTGGGACTGATGACGGTGAATATCGCGGATATGAATCAGGCCATGCGCGCGATGACGCTCAACACGGGTGTCATGAGTCGCGATATCAATCAGATGGGGCGTCCCATGGATTTCATGAACTCATTTACACCCTGGTGACACACAGATCCGGGTGGGCTAGCTGCGTTACGCATTGCCTTTGTCTTTCATGCCGATTCCCTGTTGCGCGGCGAAATCCAGCATTCGCTGGATCGGGATGACCGCCCGTGCCCTGACCGCCTCTTCGATATGGATCTCATTTGCGCCGGAATCGAGGACCCGTTCCAGGTTCTGCAGCGAATTCATCCCCATCCAGGGACAGTGGGCGCAACTTATGCAGGTTGCGCCCTCACCCGCGGTTGGGGCCTCAATGAGCACCTTATCCGGGGCCATCTGCTGCATTTTGTAGAATATGCCGCCGTCGGTGGCAACAATAAATTCCTTGTTGCGCATTTCCGATACCGCCTTGATCAGGGCGGTGGTCGATCCCACCACATCTGCCTGCTCGATCACGTGTTCGGGCGATTCAGGATGGACCAGCACTGCTGCATCCGGGTGCAGACGGCGGATACGCTCCAATGCTACAGCCTTGAACTCTTCATGAACCACGCATGAACCCGGCCACATCAGCATCTGCGCCCCGGTGATCCGCTGTACATAGCTGCCCAGATGGCGGTCTGGCGCCCACAGGATCTTTTTCTCCTGTGCCGCCAGATGCTCGACGATAGGCAGCGCAATACCCGAGGTGACGACCCAGTCGGAACGCGCCTTCACTTCGGCGCTGGTGTTGGCGTAGACCACCACGGTGTGGTCGGGATGGGCATCACAGAAGGCGCTGAATCGATCGGCCGGACAACCTTCGTCTAGGGAGCAGGTGGCATTGAGATCGGGCATGATGACCCGTTTTTCCGGGTTCAGGATCTTCGACGTCTCACCCATGAAACGAACGCCGCATACCACCAGGGTCTGCGCCGCCTGGGCTGCGCCAAAACGCGCCATCTCCAGCGAGTCGGCGACACAGCCGCCGGTCTCTTCAGCCAGCGCCTGCAGCTGCGCATCCGTATAGTAGTGGGCGACCAGTACGGCATTCTGCTCCTCGAGCTTGCGTTTGATGTTTTCCTTGAGGGCCTGTTTATCGTCATCGCTGAGTTCGGGCCAGTGCGGATGTTCGGGGACATCGATCTTGGGTAGGTTGAGTGATTGAATATTCATTGTAATCTCTAAGCGCTATTTTATGATCTCGACCCTGCTCGGATTGATGAGCTGGTAGGTCTTCGCCGGCCGATGGTTTCCACTGCGGGTATATTCGCCGGTCTCCTTGATGATGCTACGGGCAAGTATGCCTTTGCGGAAGTTTCGTTTGTCCAGTTTTTCGCCGAGCAGGATCTCGTATACCGATTGCAGTTGACTGAGTGTGAAATGCTGCGGCAGCATTTGAAAGGCGATGGTGGAGTAGCCCAGCTTTGACACCAGCCGAGCTCGTGCCAACTGAACGATTTGCGCATGATCGAATGCGAGTTCCGGAAGCTCATTGACCGGGAACCAGGCGGTGAGCGCCGCATCGCTGGATGCCTTGGGTGAGAGGCTGTCTGATGGAGTCAGGGCAAAATAGGCGATACTGACCACACGTTCGCGAGGATCCCGTTGCGGATTGCCGAAGGTATAGAGCTGTTCGAGATATATCCCTTCGATTCCCGTCTCCTCCATAAGTTCGCGGGTGGCACATACTTCCAGATCCTCGTCGATGTCTAAAAAACCGCCAGGCAAGGCCCACATACCCCGATAGGGTGGATTGCGACGCTGGATGAGTAATACCGACAATGTGCCTTGGCGGATGGTGAACAGCACGATATCCGTGGTAACCGCCGGATGTGGGTAGGCATAACAGTGTTTTCGTTGTGAAGCCATCTCTCTGCTTGGCACGGGCATCGGGAAGGATGGTCAGGTCAACTGACCTGGGTCGTTGGTGTTAGTGTATCAAATACACAGTTGATTGGCCAACTCCCGTTCCATCTCTGTTTCGGGGCTATCCAAGACCTCCTGGTTAAAGATCGCTTCAACAGTGCCGCTAATAAACTGAGTAGAATGGTATATTTTATTCAGAACAAAAAAGTATGAGCTATCCACCGAATCAGGCTAGATACAGGGTAGAAAAGCTGCGCTACCTGCCGCCGCTCTCGGCAACCGCCACCCGGCTTCTGGCGATGGTGGGTGATGACAGATTCTCATTGGAGGACCTGGCGGTCGTCATCAATCAGGATCCGGGGCTCAGTGCGCGGATTCTGGGTCTAGCCAATTCAGCCTATTTCGGCCAGAAGAATCCGGTCCTCACCATAGAAGATGCGATTATACGCGTCCTGGGTTTGAATATGGTGAAAAGCCTTGCCTTCAGCATCGCCGTCAGCGGCGTATTCGAGACGTCGGGCTGTCGCAGCTTCGATCTGCAGCAGTATTGGAGCCATTCACTCTCGATTGCCACCTTGTCCCGTCAGATCAGCCTCGCAGTCGACTCTGAGAGAAGACCGGATGCGGACGGGATCTATCTCGCCGGTCTGTTGTTTGATATCGGAGTCCTGGTTCTGGTCCATGAGTTTCCTGAAGATTATGCGCGGGTTCTTCAGGTGGTGAAAGAGCAACCGGACATGGACAGGCTGCAAATTGAAATGGATCATATCGGTATCGATCATCGCCAGGCGGGGGCATGGCTTGCACATCGCTGGCATCTGCCTGAAAGTGTGATTACTATCATCGCTCAGACCCTCGGCAAGGGCGCCACGCCGGATTGTAGGTGTGGAACCAGCCTTGTAGGCAGCGTGGCGGAGTGGGTCAAGTACCCGCAGCCCAGTGAGTCGAAGCTGACCTGGGAAATGCCGGACCTGGAAAATAACTGCGGGCTATCGAATAGCCGGCTTGAGGCTCTCAAGGCGGGCTTTCTGGACAAGGAAGAGGAGATACGGATGATTGCAAACATGTTGGCCAGCTAGACCGGGGTATAGGGTGGATCTCTCCTTCAATCAGACATCGATGGATCTGCGCGAGCGCTTCTTCAGCCTGCCC
>JBNKLI010000007.1:0-8577 GCA_050292275.1 Candidatus Thiodiazotropha sp. | reverse complement strand
GGTGCCGTAGAGGTATCAGAAACACGCTGTAAACCCGTCCCTGGGCGCTTGATGTCCGCGTCCCTGCGGACAACAGTTTCTGATACCTGTACGGCACCCAACGCTTAGTTCAGCAGTTTTTTCGTACGGTTGGTTACCCTTTAGCCAGGGACAGGCACACTCACTGTGGGGTGTTGCAAGCGATGCTCGACTTTAAATGGAAAGCCAGCGCACTGTCCATGGTCCTGAAATGAAGATCGAACCATTGGGGTAACTGTTGTGTGACATAGGAGCGTCCCATGAAAACCGAACCGGTTGCGACACGCTGTGCAAAACGATCCAGTTCTCCCAGGATACGCAGATGTTCATCCCTGTGTTCTCGAATGGCGGGAAACCCCGACGCCTCCATCCATTGATCCTCTTGACTGAAATGCTCCTTGGTATGTATCAGCAGTTCCGAAAAGAGCGCCATGAACTCCTCTTTTCCGGCTCTACCCAATCGGTTGACCAGCATTGTGAAGGTTCGATGGTTTTCATCCATCTCTTCCATGCCAAGCAGGTAGCGCTGTTCGAAGCCGTCGATTAACGTACCCATGGTTCAGTTTTCCTGTTCCTGCCTGTGATGCTCGATCATTTTCGCCACTTTACGTGAGATGTAGTCGGCATAGTCATTCACGTTTTCATATTCATGATCGATGGCGAGCGTCTTGAGTCCCTGCATCAGTTCACGCAGCTTGGCGATTTCACGCAAACTGCGACCGCAGGTCAGACAGGTTTCGCCATCGTCCCGGCACGCGTTCTTGCCTTGGCAGGGTGTGAAAGTAGTCATTTTGCGCTTATTTGCTGTGATTCGCGTTCATTTGCGGCTTGAATGAATATCATGTTTAACAGCCGACATCCTGTATCGCCGCACGCTCTTCTGTGACCAGTTCAGGTGTTGGATTGCCGGCCGAAGCGAGAAGACCATCGATGTCCGCTTCGATAATCTCTATATTCATTTTTTTACAGAAGCGCCGCTCCTTATCATTCGGCTCGGCGATCAGCGCCCAGCCCACCGGGTTGCCCGCTGAATAGATGATATCGGAGAGGACCATGCGTTCCGTATCCCGAGTCATGCGCAAGCCGAGAAAGAGGTATTGCTTTCCTTTTCGGTACTCTTTCAGGAACTTTGGAATGGCAAAACCGCCCATCAGTTCAGTGATGTAATCGACGTAGTCGGCGTCGGAGGCGATGTAGGTCGAGTCGGGAAGCGGACTTCCCATCGGCTTGAACAGGATCGGCAACGAAGTGTCGACCGCCGATTGATCGACTTCGGCATCCGAGTATTTCTCTCCATCATAGTGATGAATCCGATAGCGATAGTCGGTACCGCCGATGCGAGCTATGCCGCGGATCAGTGTATGGGGTGTATGCTCATAACTCTCCTGCAGCTGGGTGTCGCGATTAATGTCGACGACATAGGGCGGCTTGATGGATGCAAGCCAGGCATGTAACGGCGCCTGTGACCAAGACTGTTCTCCGTAGGTCGTGTCGAGAAAGCGGTTCACGGCGCTTCGCCCGCGCTTCAACTCCACATCCATCGCCGCACGCGCGAACTCATACATCAGTCTGGGTGCCATCGGTTTTCCGTTGTTCATAGCGAGAATGAGCGAGTCGCTGTCGGCGGGTATGGCGTCACCAGTCTCGACATTTGTCGATCCTTTTAGTGCGCCCGCACCGAGATAGGGCACGATATCGCCCGATGAGATGCCTGCCATGAGTGCCTGAAAACTCATCTCCGTCATTGTCTGCCTCCAATACGATTGATTGATAGAGTTTCAAAGCAAGACACAGGCCAATCATATAATGCATTGATAAACGGGATGTTATGTTTTTTCACCAATGCTAAGTGATGGTGTTTGTCGGATTTCCTACATACAGGGTGACAAACAAGGGCGTTGATCAGGCAGTCTACTGACAGCCGCTGGGGATCAGATTTGGACAATATGGAGATTGGCACAAAATGTGTTATCAATATTTGTTGTTAATACTAAACAGTTCGTTCGTTAACACCTTGGTATATCGTTTCATGTTTAAAAAAAATTGACGGAGTATTGCTTCCATGCAGGAATCAGATTTTCGTGAAGTCGCCGATGAATTTATTCGCCTTGCCAATGATCTCAGCGAAGAGTGGGCGACCCCCTTTCTCAGCGCCGCCTTCATGTATGCGGCGGCATGGTACAATACCCACTATTTTTACGATTCGGACGGAGATATGGAGAACCGGGACAAGGCAGTTGAATACTATTGTGATCAATATCGAAAGATGTTGATGGAGTGTATGCATGATTTCTCCATACAAGGCAGATGAACCTTCATAGCACCAGTGAAATCCCGCACCCGGCGGCCCATTGGGCGCAAACGGCGCCGCTCGATCCGATTCAGGTCGACTGTGTCACTGCGGTCATGCTGAAGATCCTCGACCATAAATGCAAAATGCCCCCGGAGGAGCAGATGGCGTTGATGGCCATCTACAGCGTGGTCAAAGAGCGACAGGGGCAGCTGTTTGATCACTCCATACACGCAGAGATAGCGCAAGCGCTGCAGCTCGGAGGTTGTGCCGGCTACGAGCGCATACATGAGCTGCGGCTGTTCGCTGAAGCGACCATACCCAAGCCGGTGATGAAGCACTTCAAGCGCTATCTGCGCGAATCGCTCTATTGTGTTTGAGCATGTTTTTTGTTCAAAGGATATCCACTCTTGTCTGGTAGACACCTCCAATCACCATGAACTCGTTTTCACCTTTCAGTCTTCCGGGCAGCAGTCCGGGAAAGTAGAGCAGTTTGACCAGGGGTATCTGCGCTTCCAGGATATAGTCCCCGAACTCGTCGGCGCGTTCCCGCTCGTCGGTGAAAGAGTTGAGGTTGTTCAACAGCAGAATGTAGTCGTGTTTGTCCGACTGTTTCAGTATCTCATGCTCCTTGATCTGGTTGATGCCCCGATAGAGTGTGAGATGTGTCCGTGACGGATAGTGCTGCCTGATTTCGTGCTGGCAAAAGGTATAGAGGAGATCGAGCTGGGCCTCCAGACCGTTGGTGTTGTAGAGCCCCCTGGCGCGATCGCTCAGATACGCCTGGTAGTTCGGTGTGGAGTAGTCGCCCAAGGGGCCGCGATGGTTTCTCGGCAGCAGTCCGAAGCGAGACTCCACCCAGCTCTTCAATACAGCAGCCTCCTTGCCGTCCGGATCGAACATCCAGCCTCGCAATATGCGTAGGTAATCCGCCTTGTCTCTTTTGTAGCGGCTGCGTTTGTTGTCGAATCCCGCCTCGTCGAGATGGTCGAGCAGAAAGCCGGATCGCATGTAATCCATGAAGTGAATCGCCCGCTGCCCGCTCTCGGGGACATTGCGCAAACGCGAAAAGAGTTCGTCGTGAAGTTCTCTCGCTCCGTCGAGAAAAAGCGCCACCGGGTGTTGCTGGAAGGTCAGGCTGCCGAGGATCACCGCCGGCAGGTTGCAGCGGTTGATGGGCAGGCGGGCATAAGCGGGCAGTGAGCTCGCCTGTGACTCCAATTGTTTGTTTTCATCCATACATTCGCTGGGTGATTGTAGTGAACCCGACCTCGGCCTGGAGCCTCGCTAAAAATATAAAATTTAAATACATCAGTAGTTTAACTGACTTTTTCGGTTTTGGCACGCCGTTTGCTCGAGACAGGTTGTCCACGTGACCTTAAACGACTCTAGTCACTACTGAATCAACAATCGTAAGGAGATCCAACATGGCACTGCGTCAATGTGCAATCTACGGTAAAGGCGGCATCGGCAAGTCTACCACGACCCAGAACCTGGTCGCTGGTCTGGCCGAGCTGGGTAAAAAGGTAATGATCGTCGGTTGCGACCCGAAAGCGGACTCCACCCGTCTGATTCTGCACTCCAAGGCGCAGAACACCATCATGGAGATGGCCGCCGAGGCAGGTACCGTCGAGGACCTGGAACTGGAAGATGTGCTGAAAACCGGTTACGGCGACATCAAGTGCGTCGAGTCCGGCGGCCCTGAGCCAGGCGTCGGCTGCGCCGGCCGCGGCGTTATCACCGCCATCAACTTCCTCGAGGAAGAGGGTGCTTACGAGGAAGATCTCGATTTCGTCTTCTACGACGTGCTCGGCGACGTGGTGTGCGGCGGTTTCGCCATGCCCATCCGCGAGAACAAGGCCCAGGAGATCTATATCGTGGTCTCCGGCGAGATGATGGCCATGTACGCCGCCAACAATATCTCCAAGGGTATCGTGAAGTATGCAAACTCCGGCGGCGTGCGCCTGGCGGGTCTGATCTGCAACAGCCGTAACACCGACCGTGAGGACGAGCTGATCATCGCCCTGGCCGAGAAGCTGGGTACTCAGATGATCCACTTCGTGCCCCGCGACAATGTGGTACAGCGCGCGGAGATCCGCCGTATGACCGTCATCGAGTACGATCCCTCCGCCAAGCAGGCCGACGAGTACCGGTCCCTGGCGCAGAAGATCATCGACAACGAGAAGCTGGTGATCCCGACCCCCTGCACCATGGACGAGCTCGAAGAGCTGCTGATGGAATTCGGCATCATGGAGGAAGAGGACGAGAGCATCATCGGTCAGACCGCTGCCGCCGAGGCGTAAGCCTTTTCGACGGGACAGATGGCGCCGGCCCCACGGGGCCGGCATCAACCGAACGTTTTTTTCATGACCTGCGCATCCACAGATTAGTGGTGGCAGGTGAAGGAGAACATTATGTCTGAAATGACACGCGAAGAGACCGAAGCCCTCATTCAGGAGGTGCTCGAGGTCTACCCTGAAAAAGCCAAGGCGGATCGTGCCAAGCATCTTACGGTCAACGACCACGAAGTAGAGCAGTCGAAGAAGTGCATCACTTCCAACCGCAAGTCCCTGCCGGGTGTGATGACCATTCGTGGTTGTGCCTACGCCGGTTCCAAGGGTGTGGTCTGGGGTCCGATCAAGGATATGATCCACATCTCTCACGGGCCTGTCGGCTGTGGCCAGTATTCCCGTGCCGGGCGTCGTAACTACTATGTGGGCACCACCGGTATCAACACCTTCGGCACCATGAACTTCACCTCAGACTTCCAGGAGAAGGATATCGTCTTCGGCGGCGACAAGAAGCTGTCGAAGATCATGGAGGAGATCGAGACCCTGTTCCCCCTGAACAAGGGCATCACAGTGCAGTCCGAGTGCCCGATCGGCCTCATCGGCGACGATATAGAGGCGGTTGCCAAGAAGACCGCCAAAGAGATCGAAAAACCCGTGGTTCCGGTGCGCTGTGAGGGCTTTCGCGGTGTCTCCCAGTCCCTGGGTCATCACATCGCCAACGATGCCGTGCGCGACTGGGTATTACACAATCGCGATAACGACAGCAGCTTCGAGAGCACCGACTATGACGTCACTATCATCGGCGACTACAACATCGGCGGCGACGCCTGGTCTTCGCGTACCCTGCTCGAAGAGATGGGTCTGCGTGTCATCGCCCAGTGGTCCGGCGACGGTACCCTGGCGGAGATGGAGAATACTCCCAAGGCGAAGCTGAACCTGCTCCACTGCTATCGCTCCATGAACTACATCTCGCGCCACATGGAAGAGAAGTACGGGATTCCGTGGATGGAGTACAACTTCTTCGGTCCCACCAAGATCGAGGAGTCCCTGCGCAAGATCGCCGCCTTCTTCGACGAGACCATCCAGGCCAACGCGGAGAAGGTGATCGAGAAGTACAAGGCCGAATACGAGGCTGTCATCGCCAAGTATCGTCCGCGTCTCGAAGGCAAAAGGGTGATGCTCTATGTCGGCGGTCTGCGCCCGCGTCACATCATCGGCGCCTACGAGGATCTGGGCATGGAAGTGGTCGGTACCGGTTATGAGTTCGCACACAACGACGACTACGACCGCACCATCAAGGAGATGGGCAACGCCACTCTGATCTACGACGACGTCACCGGCTATGAGTTCGAGGAGTTCGTCAAGAAGGTCAAACCCGACCTGATCGGTTCCGGCATCAAGGAAAAGTATATCTTCCAGAAGATGGGTATCCCCTTCCGTCAGATGCACTCCTGGGATTACTCCGGTCCTTACCACGGGTACGACGGTTTCGCCATCTTCGCCCGGGATATGGACATGACGCTGAACAATCCCTGCTGGGGCAAGGTCCAGGCACCCTGGTTGAAGGGTGAGGAAGAGGCCGAGGCCGTAGCGGCAGGCGCTTGACCGTATGTAGGTTGAGCCCATTCAGGAAGTCCCTTCTCCCTCAGGGAGAAGGACAGGATGAGGGGATCCCCTCACCCCAACCCTCTCCCTGAGGGAGAGGGGCTGAATGGGCCAGCTGTAGGGCAAAACGAATTATTTATTGTCTAGGCCGTCGTCCACGGATTAGTGGCGCGGCAGGAGAAACATCATGAGCCAAGTTGTCGATGACATCAAACCCAGCTATCCGCTGTTTCGTACCGACGAATACATCGAAACGCTGAAAAACAAGCAGCAGGCCTTCGAGGAGAAGCACCCTGATGACAAGATCCAGCAGACCTTTCAGTGGACCACCACCGAAGAGTACAAGGAGCTGAACTTCAATCGCGAGGCCCTGACCGTAAACCCCGCCAAGGCGTGTCAGCCTCTCGGTGCGGTGCTCTGCGCCCTGGGCTTCGAGAAGACTCTGCCCTATGTACATGGTTCGCAGGGTTGCGTGGCCTACTTCCGTACCTACTTCAACCGTCACTTCAAAGAGCCGGTGGCCTGTGTCTCCGACTCCATGACCGAGGATGCGGCGGTGTTCGGTGGCCAGAAGAACATGTTCGCCGGCCTGGAGAATGCCAAGGCACTCTACAAGCCCGAGATGATCGCCGTCTCCACCACCTGTATGGCAGAGGTTATCGGTGATGACCTCAACGCCTTCATCGGCAACGCCAAGAAGGAAGGACACATCGAGCAGGAGTTTCCCACACCCTTCGCCCATACCCCGAGCTTCGTCGGCTCCCACACCACCGGTTGGGACAACATGTTCGAGGGTATCCAGCGCTACTTCACACTGAACTACATGGAAGGCAAAGAGGTAGGCAGCAACGGTAAGATCAATATCGTACCCGGTTTCGAGACCTACCTGGGCAACTATCGCGTGATGAAGCGGATGATGGAAGAGATGGGTGTCGAATACAGTCTGCTGTCCGATCCGACCGACGTGCTGGACACTCCGGCAGACGGTTCATACCGGATGTACGATGGCGGCACCACCATCGAGGAGATGAAGGACGCTCCCAATGCCATCGATACCCTGTTCCTGCAACCCTGGCAGTCGGTAAAGAGCCGCAAGTTCACCAAGAACACCTGGAAGCAGCCGGCCAGCGACATCAATATCCCCATGGGCCTGGAGGCGACAGACGAGTTCCTGATGAAGGTAAGCGAGCTGACCGGTAAGCCGATCCCCGAGTCCCTGACCCGTGAGCGCGGTATCCTGGTCGACATGATGACCGACAGCCACGCCTGGCTGCACGGCAAGAAGTTCGGTCTCTACGGTGACGCCGACTTCGTGCTGGGCATGGCCAGGTTCCTGATGGAACTGGGCGCCGAACCGACCCAGATCCTCTGCAACCATGCCAACAAGCGTTGGAAGAAGGCGATGGAGAAGATGCTTGCGGATTCGCCCTATGGCCAGAACAGCGAGGTTCATATCGGCAAGGACCTGTGGCACTTCCGTTCTTTGATGTTCACCAACAAGCCGGACTTCATGATCGGCAACTCCTACGGCAAGTTCATCCAGCGCGATACCTTGCACAAGGGTAAGGAGTTCGAGGTGCCGCTGATCCGCATCGGTTTCCCGATCTTCGACCGTCATCACATGCATCGTGACACCACCCTGGGTTACGAAGGCGCCATGTACATGCTGAAGACCCTGGTCAACGCGGTACTGGAGCGTCTCGACGAAGAGACCCGCGGTATGGGCACAACGGACTATAACTACGACCTGATCCGTTGATCCTTTCAGGATCAACCAGTTTTGAGTTGTGAGTGTCGAGTTTTGAGTTGAAGACGCGGTGGGCTGACGCCCACCGCAACTCGAAACTCATAATAAAAACTCAAAACTCCCGAACGAAGTGAGGTAAGTAAAGTGCCCAATGTAATGATACGTGTGAAAGACGATGGTGGACTCTTGTTCTACATCGCGAAAAAGGATCAGGAAGACGAAATCGCGATGGTCGAAAGAGACACCGAAACGGAATGGGGGGGCGAGGTCGAGTTGACGGACGGGTCGAGGTATTACATCGATCCCATCAGCCCGCGCCCGGTCTTTCCCACCACTTTGCGTTTTAAACGCGCCGAATAGTTGTAACCAGGAGAATAGCCATGGCTCTTCAGATTGTTCGAGATATTTGCACCGCCTGCGGTGACTGCGAACCTGTTTGTCCGACTCAGTCGATCCTGCCCTTTAAAGGTGTATACAAGATCGAAGCCGAGACCTGTACCGAGTGCGAGGGCGATCATGACGTACCCCAGTGCCTCGATGTCTGCATGGAAGACGACTGCATCGTTCCGGCCTGACAGAATAGACACTTAAACCTGTGACGGTGGGGCAGGGCCCCACCCTACACC
>JBNKLI010000006.1:0-31009 GCA_050292275.1 Candidatus Thiodiazotropha sp. | reverse complement strand
TGGACATGGTCGGGAAAGATGATGATGTCGGTGTCGTATTCCCGGCCGCCGATGTCGATCTGGCCGAAACTGTAATGATCGATATTCATAGCTCGAATGATCTTGTATAGAGAGCCGATAAAGCAACGACAGTGGCGATGGTGTCCATATACAGGGAGAGTATAACCGCTTGGCCCGCATCGATACTTATCGGGCATGTCTGTGGTGCCAATGCGAAGCTTCGCACTGGACGGGCTGCCGGGCGCAGTAAGCTGGTTTATACTGAGTCTAATCAACAACGGCATGCGCTGCGCGAAAGATCGCAACCACACTGCTGATTGCATCCTGTGCGCAGGTCGAACAAGTCTGTAAGCCCGGCCGGCCTGTTGGTCGGTCGGGCGAAAGGGGAGTGGAATCCGTGAGTCTGTCTCTTGTTACCTGGCTGCGACTGCTGCTTGTCGCCTGGCTGATCTGTGCCCAGTCTGTCGCCGCCTTCGATCCGGAAGACGAGGATCTGCAAGCGGGCGTTGCCGTCGGTTCGAAGGGTCCGAAGAACCAACTGCTCTACCCGGGCTACGCCGCCTACACCCAGGGTGACTGGGTACTGGGCGCCTCCATGATCACCGAGGTGATCGAGTCCGGTATGCTCGTTGACAGGAAGGAGATGACCGAGGCCTTGATCTTTCGCGCCAAGGCCTACATCCAGGGAGGCAAGGTGTCGCTTGCGCTGAACGACCTGGGCGAGGCGATAACACAGCGGCCGAAATACGCCAGGGCCTATGTGATCCGGGCCAAGCTCTACCGCGGCCAGGGCGACTACCGGAAAAGTATCGATGACCTCTCCAGGGCCATTGTACTTCTTCCCCAACGCCAGCAACTCTACCTGAATCGGAGCCGCAGCCATCAGCTAGCGGGCGATCTGAATGCCGCGCTGGAGGATGTCGAGGCGGCGGTGAAGATCGCGCCGGAAGACGCTAACGTCTACTTTGTCCGGGGAACGATCCGCGAAAATATGAAACAGACAAGGCAGGCATTCAAGGATCTCACACGGGCGATCGAGCTCTCCCCGCGAATGGACAAGGCCTACGCGAGACGCGCCCGGATCCAGATCAAGCGCAAGGATGTGGAAGGTGCGCTCTCCGACATTGAAGAGGCGTTGAGATTCAATCCCTATCGCAGCGACTATCATGCCATACAGGGGTGGATACACGCCGAGGCGGGTCAGTCGGATATGGCCGAAGCGGACCATCTAAAGGCCCTGGGCATAGATCCCCGTGATCCGGTGGTCTATTTCTATCGCGGCCTGGCACTGGCTGCGTTGGGCGATGCCGAAGCCTCTCTCGAGCAATTCAACAAGGCGCTGACGCTGGCGCCGGGTTATGCGAATGCCTACTGCATGCGTGCTGAGTTGTATCTTAATTCGGGACATCCGGAGGAGGCGCGGAAAGACGCAACCCGGGGGCGGCATGAGGGCGCCACAACGGGTGTCTGCTCCGAGGTTCTCGGCAAAATCAAGGACTGAATTAGTGTTAACTGGTCCTAGCACCAATCATTCCTGAACAACGGGTTTAACGACGGGATAATGTATTGAAGGACACGGCTGTCCCGTTAACTTTGGTAGTCATTCAAGTAACCATTTAACAAAACTGGATTATTTTTGACTACAGCTGTTTGAGACATCAAAAACTCAAACGAGCGTCCCTTCTCCCTGAGGGAGAAGGACAGGATGAGGGGATCGGAAAATCAAGGCGTTAGCCTTTCTAATCCCCTCTCCCCAGCCCTCTCCCGGAGGGAGAGGGAGTTACGGGACAGTAGTGATTGAACGATTGCGTAACGGGAGACAGGCTATGGCCATATTCGACAAACGCTATCATCCTCCGGGAACGGCGCCGGGCACCTTGACCGAGGTGCCGGCGGCACAAGCGGCGCCGTTGAGGATCCGCCTGATCAGATACAGTGCGGATGAGATTACGGTCAAGGATGACGTGCAGGCCGAAGAGTGCCGCCCGCAACTTCAGCAAGACGGCGTGACCTGGGTACATGTACAGGGGCACCCGAGCAAGGCCGCCCTGCGCGAGCTCGGTAGCGCCTTTCAGCTTCATGCGCTGGCGTTGGAAGATGTGTTGAATACCGGGCAAAGGCCGAAAGTCGAGTCCTTCGATGACCAGTTGTTTGTCGTGGTCAGTATGCCGCTAATGGAGGGGGAGACAGTCTCTGTCGATCAGGTAAGTCTTTTCCTGGGTAGCAATTTCCTGATCAGTTTTTGCGTCGGTGCCTTCACCCCATTCGAGTCGATCGTCAAACGCCTGCGCGATGACAAAAGCCATCTGCGATTCCAGGACGCCGATTATCTTCTGCACAGCCTGCTCGATATGGTGATCGATCAGGGATTTCCGGTATTGGAAAGTTTTGGTTTGCAACTCGAGGATCTTGAGTATCAGGTTCTGCGGACCGCCGGTGACGGGACCCTGGAAAAAATCCACACGGTCAGACGTGAGCTGATTCTCTTGCGGCGTATGCTGTGGCCCCAGAGAGAGGTGATCAATCAACTGCAAAGAGGCGAGCACGAATTGATACGGGAGGGCACCATACTCTATCTGCGTGACTGCTACGATCACACCATCCAGGTAATGGAACTGCTGGAGACCTATCGGGACATGAGCGGCGGTATGCTGGAGATCTACCTAACCAGCGTCAGCAACCGGATGAATGATGTCATGCGCTTGTTGACCGTGATCGCCACCATTTTCATTCCACTGACCTTCATCGTCGGTGTCTATGGCATGAATTTCGATCGCGGCGCAGGGGCCTGGAGCATGCCGGAACTGGGCTGGTCTTTCGGCTACCTGTTGGTATGGCTGGTGATGATTGTAATTGCCCTGTCGATGGTTCTGTTTTTCCGTCGCCGTGGTTGGTTATGATGTTTTCGATTGTCGTCTCATAGTTAGTTAAGAGATTATAGCGGCCGACGCTTTCCCAGACAGCCGAGTCCACGGAAACTGCTGTGTCTGGCTCGCTAGTGTCCGTCCAGAAACCCTTTGAACGCTGGTAGGCGCCTGAGGGTTGTCTTTCGTAGTAGCGGCAGGGATGCCGCGTAAGCCCCGTCGGCACAGGGATGTGCTGTCGGGGCGTCGGAGAAAGACAACCGTCAGGCGCCCAGGGGTCGAAAAATTCTCGCTGCTTCTGGACGGCCACTAGCTATTTGCACTTCGAGATTTTAGTCTTAACTAATAAGTAGCATTCGTCTCATAGTGGATTAGGTGGCGCATTGGAATTTAAAGACTATTACGAAATCATGGGCGTCAAGCGTGATGCCACCCAGGACGAAATCAAGCGCGCCTATCGCAAGCTGGCGCGCAAGTATCATCCGGATGTGAGCAAGGAGCCCGATGCGGAGGCGCACTTCAAGGAGGTGGGCGAGGCCTATGAGGTGTTGAAGGATCCGGAAAAGCGTGCGGCCTACGATCAGCTTGGCGCCGGTTGGAAAAGGGGGCAGGAGTTCAGGCCGCCACCGGATTGGGATCAGGGTTTCGAGTTTCACGGGGGCGGATTCACCGCTGCCGACGCTTCGCAGTTCAGTGATTTTTTCGAGTCGCTTTTCGGACGCGGATTCGCCCCGCGAGGGGCTGGATATGCCCAATTCCATGGCAGGGGCGAGGATACTTTCGCCAAGGTGATGATCGATCTGGAGGATGCCTATCGGGGGGGTACGCGGACCCTGACACTCAAATACACGGAAATGGGGAGCGATGGTCGGCCACAGCTCAAGGAGCGCGTGCTCAGTGTGCGCATTCCCAAGGGTGTCTACCAGGGACAGCATATCCGCCTGGCCGGGCAGGGATCGCCCGGGGTCGGCAGGGGCGGGGCCGGTGATCTCTATCTCGAGGTGGAGTTCAATCCGCACACGATCTATACGGTCGAGGGCAGGGATGTTTTTCTGAATCTCCCGGTGGCTCCCTGGGAGGCGGCTTTGGGAGCCACCGTCAAGTCGCCGACGCCGTTGGGAGTCGTGGATCTGAAAGTACCGGCAAACAGCGTGGGCGGCAGGAAACTGCGCCTGCAGGGAAGGGGGATCCCGGGCAGGCCGCCGGGTGACCTGTATGTTGTGCTGCAGGTTGTCTTGCCGCAGGCGGATTCGGAGGCCGCGCAGGCCGCCTATCGGGAGTTCGAAAAGGCGTTCCCATTCAATCCACGCGCACGGCTGGGGGTACGAGGCTGATGTCCAAAGAGAAACTATCGCTGTTGTCCGGAGAAGTCATGGATGAAGATGTGGAGATTTCACTGGCGGAACTCTGCACCATCTGCCGCATACCGGCGGAGCGGGTGTTCGAGTTCGTCGAGGAGGGAATCCTGGATCCCATCGGCAGGGCACCGTCAAACTGGCGCTTCGGAGGAGTCAGTGTGCGCCGGGTGCGCTGTGTGCTGCACCTGCAGAGCGACCTGGGTGTGAATGTTCCGGGTGCCGCGCTCGCGCTTGAGTTGCTCGAGGAGATGGAGATGATGCGCAGTCGATTGAAACGGTTTGAAGATACCGTAGTTGACAGGTAGTTAACCGCCCCCCGTGGTGGAAACCTCCCGCGCTGGTTGCCCTATAGGCATCACTCAAATTTCAACCTTCCGGTAACCCTCGTCATCGGGATAGAACGTCTTGTACCGATGCCGCCTTTTGAGCTGTTCATCGGACCAGGGGTCGGTCTCTTCACTGCGGTAGTTGAAGTAGAACTCCACCCCGCCATCGTAGAGGTCGAGCACCCGTGCCAGAGCCGCCGGATCGGGGTGGTGATGACGCGAGCCGTTGGTTGAGATCAGGTAGCGGGGGCAGTCGATCAATTCAAGCAGGGTGGAGGAGTTGTTACGGGCGCTGCCATGGTGCGACATCTTGAATGCATCGAGTTTCAGTATGTCGATTCCCCGTTCCGCCAGCAGTCGTTTAAGCGAATCCTCGAGCAGCGGTGCATGGGCGTCGCCGGCGAAGAGTATCGCCCGGTCGTTGAATTCGGCGAGAAACGCGATGCTGCTGCCATTGGGTTCGCTCAGGTCGGGATCGAAGGGAAGCTCGATCAAGTCGGAGACTATGATCGGACCTTCATGTCCGCGCCCCAGCACATCCGGCCGGCTGCGGCTGTCGCGGCCGAGCAGTTCGAGCGCGCGCTCGTAGTCACCGGGATCGAGATGTTTGTCCGGATCGCTGCTCTTGAGGTCATCTTCCCAGCGGTCGCGCATTTCCCGTAGTCTCTCTTTGTCGGGTGCCAGCAGGGTGAGTTTCATTCCCCCTTCGAGCTCCAGCGCCGGCAGTTGCTCATCGTCGCCGACGACCGCGGCGTAACCGCCGAACGCCCTGTTCCATGGATAGTCGCCGTCTCGCAGCAGGGCACCGAAATATTCGCCCTGTTTGGCGCCGAGTGTGCCGGGTATATCCTGTTCGCAGTCAATGTGTAGACCGTTGAGGTGGCGCCAGCCGTTGAACCAGATGTCTTTGACGCGCTGTGCCCCGAAACGGGCATCCTGCAGCAGCGGTACCGCACCGCTTATATGGTCGGAATCGACATGGGTCAGCACCAGGAGTTCGAGGGCGAGATCCGGTTTGGCGGTGAGGCGGTCGATGATTTCGCGGTAAGCGGTTTTGCGGCCACAATCAACGAGCATGCAGCGTACAGGGTTCGAACCATATTCAATCCACAGGGCATCGCCTTCGTCGGCGGGGAGCATTTCGATGGTCAACATGGCGCCTCCAATCTTGTTCATGCCTGAACCAGCTGACGCAGGAATACCGAGAGTTCCTCCGCCTGTCTCGCTACACTGGCCGGGAGTTTCCACTCCGAATCGCTACCCCACCAGGCAGTGTAGCGTGCGAGTTGCGCAAGCGTCGATTCGATGGGGAATGGATCATTGCGGCGGTTTGCCGCCCTCACCAGTGAACGGGCTGCCCGTTTGGCATCCTTTAGCGCGTCGCCATGACCCACCAGGGGAGCCAGCAGGTTGAGTTCGATCAATGAGCCCCAGGCCCAGTTCGCCTGTTCCGCCAGCTGGCTGCGTTCATCCCGTGACATGCCTCGCGACGCCTTCCTTGAAACCGTGTCCCGTGCCGCCGCCATCGCTGAACTCCAGTCCGCCTGGGAGTCTGACAGCGTCCCTTGCAGTACCGCCTTGAGCACCAGCCACTGCACCCAGGTCCAATGGTGGTCACGTGAGATCTCTGCGGCGCGATGGTAGGCATTTGCAGCCTTGTAAAGCACGCTGTGGCTGTGTTGTCGCCACTCCCGGGAATCCTCGGCAGTCAACGCACGGCACAGCTTCCAGGCTGCCTCGGCCTCGCGCTTCAGCGCGCTGGCCTGTAGACCGTATAGCTCCTCGCGCTGTGCTTTGGTCAGGGTAGGGTCATCGGCGATGCGTTCCAATTGACTGCGCACATCTTCGAATCTTTGCCTGATGTGTTCGGCCTCTTTGCGCTGCCGGGTCGAGAGCGACTTGGAATGGCCCAGTTCGACAACTGTGCTTTCGGTGCGCCGATCGGCATCGCTCGATATGCACTTCAGGCGTTTCAGCGCTACGTCGAAACGGCGCTGCCTCAGTCGCGCAGAAAGCCCATCGTCAATGTGGACATAACCGACCAGTGCGGCGTGATCATAGTAGGTTTCCGCGCATGACTCTCTGAGTTTGTCACGTGCGGCGCGCAGTGCTTTGCGCGGGTCTGTTCCCTCGATCACCTTCGCCAGGAAGGTATCGATAAGTACGTCGGAGCCCGATTTTGTAAGTGCCAGTTGCGACCCGAGTACGATCGGTATACCGGCGGCATGCAGTGCGTGAGCCACCGTGCTGCCGGACCGAATCGGATCGATCTCGGCACTATGGCATGTCGCTATGGCAAAGGTTTCGGGGCGGGGGACATTCTTAAACAGGGCCGCAAGCTGTTCCGGTGCAACCCGGTCCATACTTGCGTCCGCGTTCTCGAGCGCAAGACAGGTGGTCGGCGGGGGTGCTTGTTCCAGGTCGATGCGTTCACCGGCTGCAACCCCACGGGATTGCGGGCCGACACCGTGAGCGAGGAGATGGACGTGGGTAAAGCGGGCATTAGCGCTGAGCAGATCGGTCAGCGCCGCCATGCTGGCGTTTTTTACCTCCACAACGGCTTTGTCGCCCCAGTCGCGCAGCAGGCTGCGCAGCAACTCGCCATGGCGTTCATGCGGTACTTCCATGCGTCGGCGTGAGCCCGGTTTGCGGGTCGGCTCGGCCCAGGCAAAGAGTACCCTGGGTTCATTCTCGTGCACCGTCTCCGGCAGCGGCCAGGACTGGCGGATACGGCGCGTGACGATGAGGTTGGGATTGAATTGCTCAAGTACCTCGAAAGGCAACTGGGCGAGCTCGAGCGGGCGCGCCACGATGTCTATCTGACAAGGTGTACGCAAACCGCGTCTGAATTTCGTACCAAGCAGAAAATCCTGCAGGTAGGGCTCGATATCGGTGAGGACATACTCTGCGGTACGGCGTACCGCCTGCAGATCGTCGGCGTACTCGAAACGGCTGTAGTCGAGCGCGGCCATGGCATGGTCTAGATTTTCCTGTGACAGTTCGAATCCGATCTCCTGCGCGGGCGCCGTGGTTCCGATTGTACGAATGTAACGATCGGAAAGGCGTATCACGCCGGTCGGATCACCGAAGCGCTGAAACTCGACAGTAAGTGAACTCAGCTCCATGTGCCTTCCAGGCGGGTCACGTTCAGTATCACTTTTAAGTCCTCGACACTCAGTGGTTACGGCAGTGCTTTTCGCTCTGATGTTGCGGACGTATTCAGCAACAGGTGGATAGTCATAACTTCCGGCAATGCGCAACAAGGAACCTGGCACATACGTTCACTGGCAAGCTGAGTATAGGAGAATTTGGTTCTTTTTGCGCTTATATGGATTTGTCGAGAAGTGAAACTCAAACGGATTGTCACTCAACGACGGTAGTGGTTTCGGCCTGAAGCCTGTTGTATTCGGGGATATAACGCGAGATCAGCGTATAGAGTCCGACAGTCGCCAACATGATCAGGGTGAAGAAAAGATAGTAGTCGGCCCCCTGCAGCAGTTCGCTCCCCTCGATGGCGAAGTTGACCAGGCTGGTGAAGAGATTTCCCATGGCGATGGACATCATGAAGAAGGCCATGACGAAGGACTTCATGCGGTTTGGCGCCTGGGTGTAGGAGAACTCCAGGCAGGTGATGGATACCATTACCTCACCACTGGTGAGCACCAGGTAGGCGAGCAGTTGCCAGACGATGGATGGCGTCAGTCCAAGGTCGATCCGGTGTTGGATCCAGGCGGAGATGGCGAAAGCGACCGCTGCGAGCAGCATGCCGAAGCCGATCTTGCGCAGTGCGCTCAGACGCCAACGGTGCTGGACGGCGGGATAGACGAGATAGGAGAAGGTCGGTACCAGCAGCATCACCAGCAGTGGGTTGGCGGCCTGGATCTGGGCCGGCAGGATCTCCACTCCGAGCAGCCTTCGATCCATCGATTGAGCCTGGAGTACCCAGGCGGAGCCACTCTGGTCATAGAGGGCCCAGAACATGGCGACGAAGAGATAGAGGGCAAGCAGCCTTGCCAGGGTGAGCAGTCCGTCGCGGCTGAGTGATTCACGTACAAACTCTGCACCTCCGGGTGGGATGTGGACGAAGCGGTATCGTCCGCTCCAGAAGAGCAGGGTGGCGATGACCATCAGTATCCCGGGTAGGCCAAAGGCCAAGGCCGCACCTGTGTGTTGCAGTAACCAGGGAGTGATCAGGATGGAAAAGAATGCGCCCAGGTTGACGGCAAAGTAGAACCAGCCAAAGGCGCGCGGCAGAAGATGGGCGTTGGTACGCCCGAACTGGTCTCCTACATGGGCGGAGACACAGGGTTTTATACCGCCCGAGCCCAGGGCGATCAGGCCCAGACCGAGCAGGAGACCGAGGCGCGTATGGTCCAGCGCAAGCACGAAATGACCAACGCAGTAGACCAGGGAGAGCAGGATGATGGTGCGGTATTTTCCCAGCAGACCATCGGAGACCAGGGCGCCGAGCAGGGGCGTGAAATAGACCGCCGAGACGAAGAGATGAAACCACCCCTTCGCCTCCTCTTCGTTCATTGGATCCGCAACGCCACTGTCATTGAGCAGATACTGGGTCATGAAGACAACCAGTATCGCCCGCATACCGTAGAAGCTGAACCGCTCTGCCGCTTCGTTACCGATGATGAAGGGGATGCCCGCCGGCATCAGGCGGGAGGGGAGTGGGGCGCGGAGGTAGTCGGTCACAGATACGGAGTGCTCATGGGTGCCGGTAACCCGCACATGATACCCTATTGCCCCGGCTTTGACCGAGAGCCTGGTTAGAGACTTTGTAAGTCTCTCGTGCTCAGACTTGATGCAACGGTCGATACACGGTGCGGCAAGCCGCACCCTACCCATAGATCGATGTGGGGTGCGGCTTGGTGTACCGACTCGTGTGGCTATTTCTCCGCCAGGCTGCCGCCGACAATCTTTTCGCACGTACCCTTGAGCACCAGCATCCAGGCATTGCCCTGACCATCGGCGTGGGAGCTGCCTGCACAGCTGGAACCGGGTCCTGCTTTACAGTCGTTCTTACCCGCTTTGGCGACGCCATAGCACTTCTCGGTACCGCTCGAAGGTGCGGCGATTACCGGCCCTGCGGCCAGTGCGGTGGTGATGGCGCCGGCAACGATCGCTGTCATAGTTGTCTTGTTCATGGTTCTTTCCTCTGACGGTAAGTGAATTATTCCGGTAACTTGGTTTATAGGCCATTTTGATACATGGCTTCACCTTGAATACGCGACAACTGGATATCTGGATTCATTCGAAAGGGATTGTTTATATGTGTGTAGATAAGTTATTGATATAAATGGTATTTTTAGTGGCTCCCTTCGAGCTCGAGCCGGACGCCAAGCCATCGCCCGCGTTGCACCCCAAGGGTACTTCCTTCGGGCGTCGCGTGGCTTGGAAATGACAAGCCCTTTTCAAGAGCCACAATGCGGAACTGGCGTATTGGGGCGGCTCTGAATGTTACAGAATCTATGGCGGGCCACACTAGACTCGTGGTTTTAGAAGCCCTTTTTTCTTGAGGTCCTCAATTACCAGGCGTGCACCGTTGTAGGTGAAATGACCGTAGTCGAATTGTACCGGTCGACCATTCCTATCAACGGTCAAACATCTCCTTTTCGGACAGATTGACTCGATTACAGAGTAGTAGCTAATGCCATGTCCTTTCAAACTGGAAACAAGTGAACGCGCAAGGTTTTTTGCATGCCGATACCTGCGAGCGGAGTCTACAATTTCTCCATCGTCTTTTCTGAGTGCGGATTTGGCAAGTAGCGTAGGTAGGGCTTTTGTATATTCTATCGTTGGTCCTAGGACTATGATCTCTTTAACATACTTTTTAGTCCAATCAATGGCCTTGACCAAATTTTGAAAATGATTAGGTTGCCATCTGGCGGAAAAAATAACTGTGTCAAACTTCCCATTAGGGATGGATTCATCTATAGCCAGACGCATAAGGACACTGCAAGTTGATTTTCCTTTGGCATGTAAAACAGGGACACATCCTGACCCTGTTATCTGCGAAAACTTAATATCTGGATAAATATCTCGTAGTGCTTTACTGAAATGAGCTGCATGACTGTCACCGACGATTAGAACATTACGCCGGTTTGGGTTGGTTACTATACAATCATCGTTTGAAAAGCTCTTTAATCCATATTTGCTCTTACTTGTTATAAAGCAACTAGCCATTCCGTTCTGTGAGGTAACCGTTTCATTGACCAGCTTTTCCACATTGCGTATCGGTTCTGGTAGCCTTCCTGGAAATCCTGAGGTAATTGAAACAGTAAAGCCGAGCAGTCCGATAGCAGCCATAGATACAGCGCCCCATGTAAAAACGATCGGTTTCGGGCTGTTGTGCATTCTGTGGAATCTCTGTTCTATATGTCTCCAGGATACAATTGAGAGCAAAAAGCTCAATACCAGCATAATAGCTATTTCCTTTGCCCCAGGCATACGACCTGTTCCGTAATGGCGATATAAGACCAAGATTGGCCAATGCCATAGGTATAGCGAATACGATATTTTTCCAACAAACGCTAGTGGCCGAGTCGAAATGGCTTTTTCGATAAAGTTTTCGCTTTTTGGGAGAATGATCAATGCTGCCCCAATGCAAGGATAAAGCGCATTTAGCCCTGGAAAATCATTATTTGAATCCAATTGAAATATTGACCAGATGATTAGCGAAAGGCCTAAAACAGCAATAAACTCGCTTGTAATTCTATTTCTGATGGCTGGAAGTAGTGCCAGTAGTCCTCCCAAGCCTAACTCCCATGCTCTGGAATCCAGCATATAGAATGATGCTTTCTGGTTATCTGTAATATTGTACTGTGAGATAGCCAGGCTTATGAGTACCAACACAAAGATGATGCTGAGTTTGATTGGTAGTGACTCTTTACCTACGTTGACGATGCCCAGTAATAGAATGGGCCAGAACAAATAGTACTGCTCTTCTACCGCGAGCGACCAGGTATGCAAAAGTGGTTGAAATTCTGCAATAGTATCGAAGTAACCCGTGTTCCACAGAAAATAGAAATTCGATAGTCCAAATGCCGCGTAAAGTGCGCTTTCGCCAACCTTGGAATAGACTGATGGCAGGATGATCAGGTACCCCGCCAATAGCGTGCATAAGGTTACAAAAAGGGATGCGGGAACGATACGGCGTATGCGTCTAGTGTAAAAATCAAAAAAAGAGAACCTGTTATTGTGTATATCATTGATGATAATGGATGTTATCAGGTATCCAGATATTACAAAAAAGATATCAACACCTACGAATCCACCCGTAAAACCACCAATGTGATAGTGATAAAAGATAACAGCCAGTACCGATATACCTCTCAAACCCTCGATATCTTTTCTATATTTTAATTGAGCCATTTATTGTTACAGACCCTGAGTTGAATATTTGATCAACATGAGCTTCCTTGAAACCACACAAGCTTTTTAGTACAGAAAACTTACAGTGTGATAAAGTGGTTTTTAACGTGGTGGTTATAGCCTGACCATAGGTTAATAAGGCGTGTTGATTTTTTGCGAGAAAAAAGTCCATGAAGTCAAACGATATCATACTGATCTTTTATTAAGATATTAGTGCTGCTCTCAATATTATGTCTATGATGACCTTGTGGATGGATACGGAAATGTTATTTAGCAAGACTGGCGCCGATAATGCCAAACCTGGCCTTTGATAGCTGCGCGATGGGGATGTCCTTTACTCCCAGGTCGATCAAGCGCTTTTTTCCCGCGGGCAGGACAGGTTCATGGATGCGCCTGATTTTTCTTATCTGCCCATTGCTGTCCCGGAAATGAATTGCAATGACGATCCCCTTCACATCAGTTGGCGTAGGATTGTACAGCTCTGCCTTGAGTCTGCCTTTGTTATCGAGTCCGGTCCTTAGTTTAATGTAGTTTTGCGGGTTCTCCGCCAGATCGAGTGTCATCAGGGCGCTGTAGGCGGCCTTGCCCTCTGCGGTCTCCTTCGATGCGGCTCTTCGATAATAGGATTTGGCGGATTTCACGTTGCCTTCGTTATATGCGAGATTGCCCAACGAATGGTAGGCGTTTGCCGTGGGTAGTAGTTGGACGCTCCTCGCCAGATCGACCTTGGCCGCCTCCTCATTATTGAGGCTTTCATTGACCAGACCGCGTTTCAGATAGTAATAGAAAAAACCGTCATTGAGAGTTATCGCTTTGTCATAGTGTCGTTTGGCGATGGCCGGGTGTTTGTTCTTCTCCTCGATATCACCCAGCAGGGCGTGAAAGTGGCCCTCTTTGGGTTCAAGGCTGATGGCTTTCTGCGCCAGTGTTCTGGCTTTTTCGAGATCACCTTTCTGCAGGGCTTCGCGACCCTCTTCGTAGGCTTCATACGCCGGTTTGGTGCGTTTGATGTGCGCTGTCCTGGCTTTGAAACGATCCACACCGTCAGTGCCGCCTTTTGGAAGCTCAGCGGCTGTCTTGATGTTGTTTTCCACCCGTTCCATGGAGGGTGGATGACTTGCGAAGAGACCGCTCAGCCAGTTCTGGTTCTTGCCCTCCGACAGCTTGACGAAGGTACGTTGCAGTTCGACCGCGCCCTGGGGATCATACCCCGCCTTGGACATATATTTCATGCCGTAAAGGTCGGATTCACGCTCTGCATCGCGGCCATATTTCTGGGTGACCATTTGAGCGCCCACACCGGCGCCCAGTTGTGCCAATTGGGCATAATCCTTGCCCTGGGTACCGATCACCGTCGCCATCACAGCCCCCTGAATCAACATTCCGCGGGACATGTTGCTGGCGGTATGCTTTGCGGCTGCGTGGACGATCTCATGACCCAGTACCGCAGCCAGTTCCGCCTCGCTCTTCAATTCCGTCAACAGCCCGCGGTTGACGGAAATCTTGCCCCCCGGCAGAGCCCAGGCATTGGGTACCGAGTTGTTCAAAACCTTGAACTCGTAGGGGAGTTTACGATCGCTGACTGCAGCGAGTTTTTGTCCGATTTCACTGACATAGGCGGTCAGTTCCTTATCCACCGTATAGTCGCCTCCCTGGGATTGGCGCAATGGAGCATAGTTCTTTCTTCCTATCTCCATCTCCTGTGACTCCGAGACAAGGCTCAATTCATTCTTTCCCGTAACTGGATTCACCGCGCAACCAGTGACAACGGAAATGGCGAGGATGATAGCGATCAGTAACCTATTCATGTTTTGTCTCGGGCTATATCTGTTGGGTTCCGCTTGGCAGACGTCCATGGCTGCACCAGGTATGCCGGCTGCTCGTAGCCTGCATTCGACCCTACGACAGCTGGCCGGAAGGTGTCAATGCAGCCACTTCATGGTTTCCAGGCAGGTGGCCGGCTAATTCATTGACAATCATCGGAGCACGATGTTCAGTTGGCACTCCGAATCGGCGCAGATTGCGGGGGATATGTCGTAACAAACTGATATAAAAGAATAAAATATAGTTTACGGGTTGGCGCGTGTCTCGATCAAAGGCAGATGTCTGGTGACATTCTCTGGCAATATCGACAGGCAGTTCTGAATTTAAGAATTCAACTAATTGAACGCTATACAATTGAAATGTACCGATTTTCAAATTCATCGATTCTTCCACTTCAGACAAATTATGCGATGTCATCGAGCAACTACTGACTAAAGCATAGATAAACCACATGAGCTTCGATCCCGATGATATCTGGGTGGATGCGATCAAAGGATTTAATCATGTCCCGCAGCAAAAAAAGCGACGTCTCTATCGTATCGCCGTTGTCTGTGCGGTCGGCACCAGCTACCTGATCGATACGGTTCTGCTTTTTTTCTTTTACCTCGCCGGCACCATTCAGGTCGAGGCACCACTCTACTATGGTCTGGCTGGACTGTTTCATGTTCTGCTGTTCAGTATGTTGCACTGGAGCGGTGTCAGCGAAGGGTTGCAAAATCATCATATGACAATGTGGCAGATGGCCTATGGCATCTGTGTACAATTATTGGGCATTACACTTGCACCTCAGCTATCTCCGTTCTTTCTGGGCCTCATGTTCGTCATCTTCGCATTTGGCACACTGCGTATCAGTTTTCACGAAGCACTCACTGTCTGGCTGGTAAGTACCCTGGCCATTGCCATGACTATCTTTACCAAAGGTGCGAACCTCACTTTAATGAGAGGCTCCCTTATCGAGTATATTTTGGTCGCGATCAGTTTTTCGCTTATTTTGCTGCGTACCATCGCCCTTGGTTATTATGCTTCTGTGCTGCGCACTTATATATTCAAGCGCAGCCAATCTTTTGAGCGAAAGGCGACGCATGATGCATTGACAGGTGTGTTCAATCGATGGGTGCTGGACGGTATTCTGAATGAGCAGTTCAGCCTCTTTACACGCAAAGGCATTCCCTGCTCGCTGGCGATGATAGATATCGACCATTTCAAGCAGGTCAACGATAGTTATGGACATAATATCGGCGATGAGATTCTCAAGGCGATAGTCGAAGAAATCAGGAGTGAGATCCGCGATTCCGACAAAATTGTGCGCTATGGTGGTGAGGAGTTCATACTCATCATGGCCGCCACCAATCTCGATGAGGCGATTGTTCTGGCTGAGCGGGTTCGCTCCCGGATAAGCCATATGAGGCGACAGGAGCTGCCTGATGAATCACAGGTTACTGTCTCTATCGGACTCGCAAGTATGACCGAAACGGACAAGGCGGAAACCCCGTTGACCCGTGCCGATGCCGCGCTCTATAAAGCCAAGCGGCTCGGCAGGAACCGGGTGGTGATATAAGGTTTATTAGCGAACTGTCGGGAGTTCACCTTCCAGCGACTTGAGAAAGGCAACTATCTCACCGACTTCAGTATCACTCAGTGCCTGATTGGTTACTACCCTGAGTCGCCGTTGCCCATGCAACCATTGAATGGTCGTGTCATCGGTATTGCTGTTACTAATCGCTTTATTCAACTGAACCCTAGCCATGATACGCACCGCCTCTTCCAGGGAGGATACCGATCCATTGTGAAAATAGGGGCCGGTACGAGTGATATTGCGTAATGATGGAATACGCCAAACGCCCCTGTTTGAACCGCTGTCATCGAGTGCCGCACCATGGTCGTCTGCCAGGTTGTAGCGATTCTCGTACCCTGTCCCGGGTATAGATGGAAATATCCTGAAGGGAGTGTCGCTACTGAAGAGACTTGCGGCGCTGAAATTCGGGCCGGAGTGACACAGGGTGCATCCGGTGGATTCAAAAAGCGCCATCCCGCGAATCTGCTTTTCGGTCAGCGCACTGGTGTCTCCCCCCAGGAATCTGTCGTAAGGTGAATCTGGCGTTATCAGGGTACGTTCGTAAGCGGCAATAGCCTTGGCGATGGTATCGATGGTGATCGGCGCCTGCTCGGGAAAGACCGAGGCGAATGCCGATCGGTACTCTGCAATGCTTCGTACTTTTTCCACCACATGGTCCAATGAGGGCATGCCCATCTCAATAGGATTGACCAGCGGTCCCTTTGCCTGTTCTTCGAGGGAAGCGGCGCGACCGTCCCAGAAGAGAACCCTCTGAAAAGCGGCATTGAGCACTGTGGGCGCATTTCTCGTTCCCTGTTGGCCATTGATGCCGATTGAGGCACGCAATCCATCGCTTCCCCCCCTGGCGTCGGAGATTTCGTGGCAGGAAGCGCACGACAGCGTGCCGTCTGCCGACAAGCGAGTATCGAAAAACAGTTTTTTACCGAGCATGATTTTTCCCGGTGTAGGCGGATTGTCCAGCGGATACGGCGCTGTGATTGGAAGTGCCTGCCAGGTATAGGGGGTTTCAAACATGTTTGATGTCGCGAGTCGATCGATGGTTGTATCGACAGGTTCAAAGGCATAGTCGGGTTGGGGAAAAAGCGTCAATACCCGACCTGGATAGAGTGAAAAGAGTACGATTAGTCCGATTTTCAGGCTGAAAGCGATGATACCGGTACCCAGGCCTATTCCGAGCAACCATTTTCGGCGCACGTCGGGTGCGAGTTCCCGCACCATGCTTGTCAGTAGAAAGAAACCTGCGATGATCGCAATCGATGCAAAAACCAATAACTCGATGATTCCCATATTCATCATACTGCTCCGGCTGGTCTGGCAATCTCTCCCGTTCTATTTGAAGCCGAGTTTCCTGTACAGCATCAAGCCCGGGCAGATACCTGTGAGCCCGGCGAAGACCAGCATCCCTGCCGGCAGATAGAGGAACCAGTGAACCTGGTTCCAGCCGGATAGGCCGATTCCGGCGAAAAGCAGGGCCGCGACTGTAAAAAAAAGCATGCGTTGTGCACTCATCGGTAATCTCCCTGGTGTTGAAATGTTTCAGAGATAAGCCTATGCTCAAGTCGAATAATTGAGAAATTCTATTTATGAATGCCATTTATTTGTGAATTGAATAAATTAAGTCGTGAATATAAAACAGCTTCAGTTTGTGGCCTATGTTGCCGAGACTCATTCATTCAGCCGTGCCGCCGAATTGAGTTTCGCCACCCAGCCCACGCTCTCCAACGCCATATCGCAACTTGAGGATGAACTGGGAGGCAGGTTGTTCAATCGCACCACCAGGAAGGTGGAACTGACCTCTTTCGGTGAATATATGATGCCGCGCATTGGCGAAGTGCTGCAGAGCCTGGATGAATTGGCCAAGGCGGCCGACGCCTACCATAATCCCGAACATAAGATGCTGCGCATCGGTTTTTCTCCCTTGGTGGATATGCATCGGCTGGATCAGGTATTGGCACCGTTTCGGCGAACCCATCCAGATGTCACGATCTTCTTCAAGGAATGTTTTGTCGATGAACTTGCCGAACGCCTGGGAAAAGGGCAGATCGACGTTCAGATCGTGCCGGCCTCAGGCGAGAGCGGGGAGGCGAGGCGTTGTCTCTTCTACCACGACCCCCTCTACTACCTGCCGGCCGCCGATGAGGGGAGGATATCCAGCCATCTCGCACTCAGTATCCAAGCGCTGCCGGCAACCCCGATCATCCTCACTGGTGGTGGCTGTGGCCTCAATGCCGCGCTGTCGGCACTGCTCAAATCCCAGGGTGTTGAATTGCGCCCCTATGCTGGGCAGGCATTGAGCTATAAGGTGATCGAGGATTGGGCTTCCCTCGGAATAGGTGCCGGTATTCTGCCGAAGGCGAAAATTTCCACTGAGAACCGGGCCAACTATCCACTCTTCCTCAATGATGACGAGCCGGCATGTTTCAGCTTCGAGTGGATCTGGCATGCCTGCGGCGCCGAACCCGAGCATGTGAAGTCGTTCCTCGATTACATTCAGACCACGGTCCCTGTGTTGGTCACTGGACAGGATGCCGAGACGACAAAAACTCTAACCAAATCAATACCAAATGCAGGAATAGCTGATTAAACCGATAGTTGCTAAAGAGTCGGTTCATTGCGGCCGTTAACCAATGCAGTTAGATATTTCACTTATCCCATATAGAGCAGTCGCAAGGAATACTTAACATGGAAACAACCAGTCCCTACGATACCCCCAATGCCGAACTTCTGACTGATATGGAAGCTTATGGCTCCATCAATCTCTTTTCATTCAGGGGACGTATCGGTCGCTTGCGCTACATCACCTATACCATCGGTATTACTCTGTTCTCCTATTTGATTATCGGGGCGCTCTCGGGGCTCGTCACCATGACCATGTCTGAGGAGAGGATCGGTATGTTCCTGGGCCTTTTTTTTGCTCTTGGAATGGTGTTTATGTTTTTCATGGTCGTCATCCTGACGATTCAGCGCTGTCATGACTTCAACATGTCGGGTTTATTGAGCCTGGGCCTGTTGATCCCGTTCGTACCCTTCGTATTCTGGTTCGTACCTGGTACCGATGGCCCCAATCGGTTCGGACCCAAGCCGCCGCCAAACAGAGGTGTGGTTTTCCTTGTCGTGATCGTATTTCTGATGGTTGTCGTTCTCGGTATCCTGGCGGCGATAGCGATTCCCGCCTATCAGGATTATCTGACTCGTGCCGCGATGTCGGGGCTGTAAAAAGCCTGCGGTTTATGAGGTCGAAGTGCTGTCGATCAAGCGTGCGATGGTAGCGAGCGACCGTTCGATCCGGTCGCTCCACTCGCAGGCGCATGAGAGGCGTATGAAGTTTCGGTATTTCTGCGAAGCGGAGAAGATCGGACCGGGTGCGATACTGATCGATTCGCTCAAGAGCCTTTTTGCCAGATCGAAACTGTCTACACTCTTCGCCAATTCGATCCAGATGACGAAACCTCCCTGTGGCTGGGTCACTTTCGTTGCCTCGGGAAAATGCCGCCCAACCGCCTCGATCATGCGCGTGACGGCACGGGCATAGTCTGCCCGCACTCTGCGCAGGTGGCGTTCATAGGTTCCGCTTTCCAGAATCCGGGCCAGCGCCAGTTGCCCGATCGTGGGCGTGGCCAGATTGGTGACATATTTCAGATACTCAATTCTCTGCTGATATCTGCCCGGCGCGATCCAGCCGATGCGTAGCCCGGGTGAGAGTGTTTTGGAGAAAGACGAACAATAGAAATTCTCGTCTCGAGTGTCAAAGGCCTTGCAGGTTACGGGCCGTCTCTGGGAAAAGCCGAGATCGCCATAGACATCGTCTTCGATGAGAGGGATTTTGCTGTCATACAACAACTCGACCAGTTGCCGCTTGCGCTCATCCGGCATGCAATAGCCCAGGGGATTGTTGTAGTTGGGGACCAGGATGCAGGCCTTCACCGGCCACTGCTCCAGTGCCAGCTGCAGGGCCTGAAGCGAGATACCGTCGCGGGGATGGGTCGGTATCTCCAGCGCCTTGAGACCGAGAGAATCGATGATCTGCAGCAGGCCGTAAAAGGTGGGTGACTCGATAACCACTACATCGCCGGGGAGGGTGACGGCGCGCAGAGCCAGGGTCAGCGCCTCCTGGCAGCCGTTGGTGATGACCATCTCTTGTGCCGAGACCTGACAGCCCGATTCCGCCATGCGCCTTGCAATCTGTTGCCGAAGTTCTACGACGCCAGGGGGGAACTCGTAACCGACCGTGCGCAATCGATGCTGTCTCGCGGCACCGGCCAGGGCCCGCTCGATAGCCCGGGTGGGTAGAAATCCCGCATCGGGCACCGCGGCGCCCAGTTGTACCATGCCGGGGTCGTTGGCGGACTTGACCAGTTGCAGCGCCATTGCCTGACCGCTGACCGGCCCAGGTTGCGCCTTGGGCCTGGAGATCGCGGGTTCCGCCATCGCCACCCTGGGACGCGAGCGGACATAGTATCCCGATCTGGGCCTTGCCTCGATGCGGCCTTCGTCCTCAAGCCGCCGGTAGACAGCCATCGCCGTGGAGATACTGATATTTCGCTGTCTGCTAAAGGGGCGGACGCCAGGCAGGCGATCACCGGGACGATAAATGCCTTGATCGATCTGCGCGGCGATCGTGGCCGCCAGTCGCTCGTAGAGGTAGTCCATACAATCAGCGGTACAGTTTGGTGTTCAAGTATACAGTACAGGTAAACAAAAACATGATCTGTACCGTAACAAATATCATAAATAGAATCTGTACTGTTTGATAGATTCCGCTTAAAGTCAAGTCCGGTATGTAATTTGGAGTGGATGTCATGAAACGGGAGCTGTTCATAATCGACGCCTTTACGGATAGAGCCTTTAGCGGTAATCCGGCGGCTGTCTGCCTTCTCGATCAGGAGTGCGACGCGAACTGGATGCAGGCGGTCGCGGCTGAGATGAATCTGTCGGAGACCGCTTTTCTACTGCCCCTGGACGAGGGTGAGTGGAGATTGCGCTGGTTTACCCCTACAACTGAGGTCGATCTCTGTGGTCATGGTACCCTGGCCGCAGCCCATGTGCTTTGGCATGAAGCCTCACGCCGGGAGGAGCGACTGCGGTTTCAGACCCGTAGCGGCTGGCTCATTGCCGATCGGGAGGACGACCTGATCGGTCTCGATTTTCCCATCGATTCGCCGCTGATTGTTCCGCATGATGAACGGCTCATCGAGGCCCTTGGCGGCGAGCCCGTATCCCTCCTGCGGGGACGGGAGGACCTGATGGCATGCTTCGACAAAGCCGAGGAGGTCCATCGGTTGGCGCCTGACATGGGGCGTCTGGCAGCGCTCGATGCCCGGGGTATCATCGTCACCGCCCCCAGCGATCAGGCGGAGTATGATTTCATATCGCGATTCTTCGCGCCGGCCGCCGGTATTCCCGAAGACCCGGTTACCGGTTCCGCTCATTGCGCCCTGGGCCCCTACTGGGGGGAGCGCCTCGGGCGATCGAAACTGACGGGTTACCAGGTATCCCGGCGCGGCGGTGTGGTGGAGGTGCAACTGAAGGGTGAGCGGGTGAAACTGCTCGGCAGGGCGACGACCACCCTGAAGGGGGAGTTCCATGGGTAGAAACGCGCTCTGTTGGATGAATGGGGAGCTGCTACCCGCGGCGGCGGCGAAGATCTCCGTTTTCGACCACGGGCTGCTCTATGGTGACGGTGTCTTCGAGGGGATAAGGTTTTATTCACACCAGCCGTTTAAACTGGAGGAGCATCTCCAGCGGTTGAGCCTGTCAGCCAGGGCGCTGGCCCTTGAGATCCCCTACAGGCTGTCGGATTTGCACCATGCTGTCACTGAACTCATCGCGGCGTTCGGCGGGTCGGACGGCTATATTCGGATGGTGGTTACCCGCGGGGAGGGTGCGATGGGCCTGGATCCCCGTGGCTGTCAGCGGCCCAATCTGTTCATGATCGCCGACCAGTTGAAGCTGATTGGCGATGAAGCTCGCACCCAGGGTATCAAGGTCATCATTGCCTCCACCCGGCGCCTGGCGTTGGACGGGCTGGATCCCCGCATAAAGAGTCTCAACTACCTCAACAACATACTTGCCCGAATCGAGGCCAACAACGCCGGCGCCGACGAGGCCATTCTGCTCAACCGCCAGGGCGGTGTCGCGGAAGGCTCCGCGGAGAACCTCTTCATCGTGCGAAAGGGCACACTCGTGACCCCACCGGTCAGTGAAGGGGCATTGGAGGGAATCACCCGGCAAACGGTCATCGAGCTGGCGATGGCCACGGCCATTCCAGTCAGCGAGGCAGTGCTCGCCCCTTACGATCTCTACACCGCCGAGGAGTGTTTTCTTACCGGTAGCGGTGCTGAAATGGTACCGGTCAGAGAGGTGGATGGGCGTCGAATCGGATATTGTCCCGGAGAGATCTACTCGGCCTTGGCGAGCCAATTCAAAAGGTTGGTCAAGCCAGACACCCAATGCTGGAACAGTTAATATCCTGACACGCATTTTCCGCCCAGCGGCGCTATCATTCACTCATATTTCAAGTGATTTCCACAGGCGAAAGGGTCACCACATGGCAATGACAGAAGCTAACGGCTTGATCAACGCGTTGGTGTTGGATGGTAAAGGGGGCGGCAGACCTGTCGATTGGCAGGAGATCCGTGGCTGGACACAAGAGCAGGGGCTCCTCTGGGTGCATCTCAACTTCGCCGCCGAGGAGGCCCAGGAGTGGCTGTTGAATCATAGCGGATTGCAGCCACTGGTCGCCCAGGCGCTGATTGCCGATGAAACACGACCCAGAAGCGCGAGTCTGGCCGACGGTGTGATGATCAGCCTGAGGGGCGTCAACAACAATCCCGGTGCCGACCCGGAGGATATGGTGTCGATACGCCTCTTCTGTACCGCCAACCGGATCGTCAGTACACGCCGCAGACGATTGTTGTCGATCAGCAATATCGTCGAAGACCTGGAGCAGGGAAAGGGGCCTCGCAGCAGCGGTGAACTGGTCGCCGTGCTGGCCAATCGTCTGGTCGATCGCATGAGCGGGGTGGTCAACGACCTGGAAGATCGCATCGATGAGATCGAGGAGGCGATCCTCGAGAACAGCATACGTGAAAACCGCAGCAAGTTGATAGAGCTGCGGCGCGAGATCATTCAACTAAGGCGCTACCTGTCGCCGCAGCGCGAGGCGCTGGCTCAGATGCAGAAAGACACAACGCCGCTGTTCGCTTCGGAGGATAGACTGCTGCTGCGCGAGGCATCCGACAAGATCACTCGCCATATCGAGGATCTGGACTCCTCCCGAGACCGGGCGGCAGTGGCCAACGAGGAGCTGACGAGTCGGCTCAACGATCAGATGAACTCCCGTATGTACCTGCTGTCGCTGGTAGCCGGGCTTTTTCTGCCATTGGGCTTTCTGACCGGACTGCTGGGTATCAACGTCGGCGGTATTCCCCTGGCCGAAAACCCCTGGGGATTTCTCTATATCGTGATCTTTCTGCTGATCGTTGTCGGGATACAGGTAGTGCTTTTCTGGAAAAAACGCTGGTTCTGATCTTACTAACGCCTGTGCCAATAGACACTGTAGAGATCGTGCCGCCGGTCGTGAAGGTTTTTCACCGTGCCGCTGTTGCGCGCCATTACCAGGGTCTCCAGCCGCAGGTCGGCGATGGCCACCATCTCCACGTTAGGCGTGGTATCCGCGGCGATACCGTCGCGGGAGAATGAGAAGTCGCAGGGGGTGAAGATACCGCTCTGAGCGTACTGGATGTCCATGTTGTGCACATTGGGCAGATTGCCCACATTGCCCGACATCACCACATAGATCTGGTTCTCCACCGCGCGCGCCTGACAGCAGTAGCGCACCCGCAGGTAGCTTTGGCGCTCGTCGGTGCAGAAGGGGACGAAGAGAATCTGGATACCCTGGTCGGTGAGGTGGCGGGCCAGCTCGGGGAACTCGGCGTCGTAACAGATCAACACACCGATGGGCCCGCAATCGGTCTGGATGGCATGCAGGTCACTGCCGCCCTCGATGTTCCACCAATAGACCTCGTTGGGAGTAGGGTGGATCTTGGGTTGTTCGTGCACCGTGCCGTCGCGCAGAAATATGTAGGCGATGTTCTCGACCCGGCCGTTGGCCACCCGGGTTGGGTGAGAGCCGCCGATGATGTTGATGTTGTAGCGCAGCGCCAGCTCCCGCATCGCGTCCTTGAAGCGAGGGGTGTACTTGGTCAGGGCCTCGATCGACTCGGCGGGGGAGAGCTCCTGGTCCTCGATGGAGAGCAGCTGCAGGGTGAACATCTCGGGAAAGACCACGAAGTCGCCCTTATAGTCGGCCACCACGTCGACGAAATAGGCAACGAAGCTGATGAACTCGTCGAAGGAGTGAACCCGGCGTTGCATATACTGCACCGTACCGACCCGCACCGAGTCGGGTACCCGTGCCCCATATCCCTTGTCGTCCACCTTGCTGTCGGCTCCCTCCACCTTGGGATTGTGCCACACGAGATGTACCGCATTGCCGAGTGATTCATGGTCCTCCGGGAGGTAGTTGGGCAGGACGCCGATGATCTTGAAGCCGTTGTGGAGCTGGAAGGAGAGTACCGGGTCGCGCTTCCTCTTGCTCTCCACCTCTTCGAGATAGTTCTCGATGGAGCCGTATTTTTTAAGTCTTTTTGCAAGGCTCGGCAGGCGGCCACCGAAGACGATGCCCTTCAGGCCGAGGGAGACGCAGAGCTGCTTGCGCTCGTTGTAGAGCCGGTTGCCCAGACGGTAACCGCGATAGTCCGGATCGACACAGACCTCCATGCCGTAGAGCCAGTCGCCATCGGGATCGTGGCGCGAGGCGTAGCCGTTGCCGGTGATTTCGATCCAGCTGTGGCGGTGCAGGGCGAACTTTTCACGAATCCGGAAGGTGGCGCAATAACCCACCACTTTGTCATCCACCAGCACCACGAACTGTCCTTGCGGGAAGTGGTTGATCTGACCGCGTACGGCACCGTGGGGATAACCCTTCATACCCGTTCCCTGATAGACCCGGCGGGTCAGATCGCAGATCGCCGGGACATCCTGCGGTCTGGCATTGCGGATGGTCAGTCTGCTCTTTGGATTCTGTAGCTGGTTGTCGCTGTTCATGTAGGGTTACTCGATGAATTATTGGTCTTCTGTGTCGCTTTCCTGGAACCTGTTTAGTGCCCGGTCTGTTCGGTGTTCGAACTCAAGCTTCGGAGTTCAGAGTACTATTAGGGGCCGTTTGTGTGGACTCGGCTGTCTGGGAAAGACGCTGTAAACCCGTCCCTGGGCGCTCGACAGCCGCGTCCCTGCGGCCGACGCTTTCCCAGACAGCCGAATCCACACAAACGGCGGAGTTTGAACCGCGATTTGAACTCCGAAACTTGAGTTCGCAGTATAGGGCAGATCACTTCCAGGCTGTACATGAATCGAATGATCTCATGAACAGATTTTTTACTTCCAGATGTGGTTTATCGTGGGGCAGATGCGGGTTGGCGCACCACAATCAAGATCAGGATAACTCCGCCCAGCGTACCCGCCAGATGAGCGGGCGGAAAAGGCGGCCATGATATGTGGGTGATCAGCGAGGTTTCGAAAAACAGTTCCAGGGTCAATTTGCTCAGACAGACAAGGGCAGCGACGATGACCCAGGCTGAGCGGGTCTCCCGCCAATAGTGAAACAGCGCGAGCACCAGCAGTGTATTGAGTACCCCGGAGAGACCGCAGTATCTGGTGACCTGGGCCCAGTCGGACAAGAGCAGGATATCAACGCTCGCGATACCTGCAAGCATTGCCGTAAACCACAGGCGTCCTGAATGTTGTTCGAGATAGCTCCCGAGAACCGCCAGGGCCGCAACATTCCAGAACCAGTGTTGCCAGTCGGAGTGGATCAGATGACCGCTCAGCAAGCGCCACCACTCTCCGGATAAGAGAGGGGAGAGCTCAAAGTAGAATCGACCATGGAGTTGAGGCATGGCCATGATGAGTGTGGCAAGCAGGATGGCGCCAAGCGTCAATATGGGAAATTTCATCATCCAACTCCTCTCAGCGGACCCCGGACCAGGCATATGCCTGGCCGTTGATCGGGGCGGTTCTCAATCAGCCTTGCGTCGATGCTGGCCGGCCTTCAATATCGGATAGAGAAGCAGCAGCAGCCAAGGCCCCAGGGCTCCACCACCGCTGTGTCGTGACGAGGGGTAGGCGCGAGGTTTGTCGTACATCGGTTGTTGTGTGTCGACTCTGTTGTCGACCACGGGCGTTGCACTTCGCTGCTGCCGTGCTGCCTGTTCCGTGGCGACCCTGGCCTGATTGCGGCGCTCGATCCCATAGTGCTGGAACTGTTCCTCCCGCACTACCATCATCGATGTGTAATCGGTGACCAGACCGTACTCCTTGGCCAGATCGACGATCGCCTGACGACTGTCGGCGTCTTCCCCAAGGTAGTCCATCTGGTTTTGCAGGTCCTCGATGGTGGCGAATGCCCAGAGCCGCTCGATCTCGGGATTGCGCGTGCTTTGGCTCGGGAATTCGAACCGCGAAGAGTACTCTTTGGGCTTGCCCGAAACCTTGCCGCCAAGGGTGACATCAGCCATGCCGTCACCCCAATAGTGACCGAACAGAATCAACTGCCGGCCCCGGTAGAGAGAACCGATTCTTGCAGGTGTCAGATCTTTTACTTTCACCCCGCGTATCCTGAGGTCGATATCGTGCAGTGCTTCATGGGTGAGTTTGTCGGTGACCAACAGCAACTCACCGACAATGTCGTCGCTATTGGAGACGTTTATGGAAAAACCATTGGAGATTTTGGTCATCCCCTCGAGCAACGGGCGGTTGGCGCTGTTGCCCATGACGAAACTGAAGAGTCTGACGTCATACTGTTCCAGCAGTTCGAGAAACTCCTTTTTCTCAGTGATACCGACATTGGCGACACCATCGGTGACCAGAATGATGGCGCTGGAACGATCGGAATCGAGACCCTTGATGCCATGCTCCAGACCGGCATAGAGATTGGTGCTGCCGGACGGACCGGTGTTCTCGAGCCTGTCAAGCATGCGTCGGGCGTTTTCCGCCGTTGCCTGCAGGTAACCCGAGGTGAGCTCCTTTGCATGGTCATTGAACAGCACGATCTTGAAGCGGTCGTTTGCGGAGAGATTCGCCAGCCCCCTGCGGACACCTTCGACCAGGCTCTGATACTTGCCTTTCATGGAACCCGAGAGGTCGAGCACGAATACCCAGTCGCGACCTTCGTTGATGGCGGCCAGGTCATCACCCGGGGTTAGCGTGAGCATGAAGGTGCCGCGATCTTTACCAGGCTCTTTGTGGGTGAGCATATCCACAGAACCGGGCAGGCCCTGTTGATGCCGCCAGTAGACCACTATGTCCTTATCGAGTTTATGAATGACGGTGGATGGAGTCTGTGTCTGCTCCTGTTCCCCACCGGCCTGGCCGTTGTGCAGAGAAACGGACCACTCCTGAGGCGAGCCGGCAACCGCTGTCGCCTGTGGATGCCGGGGTAGCCGCATGTCATCGATGGGGTAGGATGAGCGCAGCTTCAGATCGAAACTGAACGCTTCGGTGACCACATCGTTGTAGCTCCAGAAGGCGAGTCGCTGCTCATCCACGCCTCCCTCCTCGAGCGGGTAGACGTAGCGTCCGATTCCACTGTCCACATGCGCGGGCTGGATGTAGACCAGACGGATTCTCACGTCCTGCCTGGATTTGACCGGGGAGACATAACTGTCGAATGTGCGGTAACTCTCCTGTTCGGTCAGCGCGGCTTCCCTGCCTTGCTCCCGTTCCTGCTGATAGACCTCTCTTGCCCGTTGTTTCTCCAAGACCTCGCCGGTAACCGGCTTGCCGTCAATCCAGTAGGTGAACTCTCCCACGGAAGCCTTTTCCGGCACCGGGAATGAGTAGATGGCTTCGAGCTCAGTGTCGTTGGGGTTGTGGAAAACCTGTTCTACCGAGGTGACCGCGTAGCCATCCTCGATGGTGACCTCGACATGGTGCTGCCTGATTTCCAGTTGAGGGAGGTTTGCCGACTTGGGGGTCATCAGGCCTGCCGCAAATGCGCCCTGGGTGGCCAGCAGCGAGATACCGGCAACCAGGAATTTAACCTGCTTCGTTAAACTGTACATGATAAAGCTCCATTCGTTGTGTGTGATCTCTCCGTGATGGAGATATGACAACGGTAGTAATGGGGCTTGTATAATTAAACTATTTTGTGAAAAGCTCTATTAATTTAATCCTTTAGTATCTAATATTAATACCAAATCCGGTTTCTTTAAAGCTTTCGCGTATCTACTCACTCTCTGGTGGCAGCGTCCCGCGCCGGGTGCCGTACAGGCATCAGAAACACGCTGTGAACCCATCCCTGGGCGGCTGACTTATCGATATTTACTCAATCGCCCTTGAGAACTCCCGATACCAGGGACAGCAAACCGTCGCCGCCCTGGTTTTGCAGGTAGGAGAGCACAACGGGTATGAATTTACCGACCATGCCCGCATCCAGATCGAGCTTGGAAAACCCGTCGGCCAGGGAGGCGAGATTGCCCAGATCGCCGGCGCCCATGGCGGAAGCCACACCGCCCAATAGACCACCCAGGCCGCCGCCACTGCTGGGAGCCGAATCGATCAGTCCCTCGACGCCCGGTACCGCTTCGGCGACCTTGCTGAAATCACCGGATGAAAGCTGCTCTTTCACCAGACCGAATATCAGACCGGCCCCGCCTTTGGCCTGCTGCTGATTGACCCCGGTGGTGGAAACCAGTTGTTGTATCAGTTCAATCATCGTAGTCCTCTCCTTCGATCCATGTGTTGTTGATTTCGTCTGTTCAGAGTCTAGTCCATTGGAGTGATCAGTTGTCGGACACGGGAATTTGCTAATGTAAAGTATTGAAAGTATAAAATGACAGACCTGGTAAAGATCACGGAGGAAGATTCTGATGCAGATATGGGCAGCATGGCTTGACATAATCGAGCGTGTTCTTTCTGTACTATCGGCTGAAGCGGGGATGGGACTTGGCTTCGCAATCATCGTTGCAACGCTACTGATGCGGGCGGCGCTGTTACCCGTAGCCGGCCCGATCGCCTACCGTGGCTGCATCAGGCAGAAGAAGTTGGCCCGGCTGCAACCCGAACTGCAGAGACTCAAGGAGCAATTCTCTGAAAAACCGGACGCCTACATGCAGAAAATAATGGTGTTATACCGCAAGCACGATCTGTCGATCGTGGACGCTAAAAGCCTCTTGGGCGCAGTTGCGCAAATGCCTATATTCCTGGGCATGTTCCAGGTGCTCAGGCAGCTGGGCGAGGGGGTCAGATTCCTTTGGGTGCCTGATCTCCTGCGACCCGACGCGATGCTCGCCTTCGTTGCCGGCGTGACGACGGCGCTGATGATCATGCTCAACCCCGATATGCCGGAACAGATGCGGATGTTCATGATCGTGCTGCCAACGATCATCGTCATCGTCTCCGCTTTGCAGTTTTCTTCGGCTTTGGCGGTTTACTGGGCGACATCGAACACCTTTTCGGCAATCCAGACGTTCGTACTACACCGTCTTGTTCGGCATCGAATTCAATCAGGAGAAATAGTTATATAACCCCCGGCGGGCCGGCAAGGACTGGATGCAGGGAAAGCCAGGTTTGGAGAAACGCTTTCAGAAAAAATTGGTTGTGAGGTCTGGCGTGGTCTGCTGTGTTTCTGGAAATGGTGCCGAGGAGAGGACTTGAATTTCCATAAGACGACCATAAATACTATGTAATACAATTGGTTATGGAGTTATGTATTTCCTGCGTTCCACTCGCGTTCCAGTAATTATTGGCTCTTACCATTGGCCACCAGATCAGACTATTCGTAGCCTGGGTTTCTTTGATATTCTGCCCCAATCATATGCAAAAATCTTGAATTATTGTCGATTTATGAATATAAATGGGGAATGGCTTCTCTTGACCATTATCTTGATGAACAGCTCTCCCGTGGCCGGGCCTGGTTCTCGCGTGAAGAGGCGTTAGACGCGCTTGGGCTGAGCTCAGAAGCGTACATTGCCGCGGCCGGCAGATTGACCAAGAAACATCGGCTGGTGTCCCCCCGTCGGGGTTTCTATCTCATTCTGCGGCCAGAGGATAGGGTCGCTGGCGCCCCAGACCCAGTGCGCTGGATCGATCCCCTGATGAAGTACCTCAATCTCGACTACCGTATCTCCTTGTTGAGGGCAGCTGCTTTTCATGGAGCTTCGCACCAGGCAGCCATGGTCTTTCAGGTGGTCGTTCCCAAGCAGCTTAGATCATTCGATATTGGTCGCCACCGGCTCCAGTTCATCTACCAGGCCCCGGCAGCCTTTGGCAAAACTAACCGGCCTGATTGGCTTGCGCAAATGAAAAGCGAGGCGGGATTTGCCCAAGTGGCCGGTGTGGAGGTGACCCTCCTGGATTGTGCCCGCTATTTCCATAAGGCAGCCGGTATCAACAGCGTGGCTCAGATCGCAAAGGACATCGGAATCAAGGCCGATTCACGCAAACTGGCAAAGGCCGCAATAGCCTACGAAAACGCTGCAGTGCGCCGGCTCGGATATATGCTGGACTGTGCAGGCCATGCAAGCCAGGCTATGGCGCTGGAGCCATTTGCAAGGAAGGCAAAATCCATGAAGCCCCTGGACCCGTCTGTAAAACCACTGACTGAATCGCTGGCGGAACTCCACGAAAAGGATACCAAATGGATGCTTGTGATCAATGAACCCCTGGAGATTGACTATTGATTCCCGCCTCGTACATTCAAGAGTGGAGCCACAAAGCGCCATGGCCGGATGCGAGACAGGTGGAGCAGGACCTCATCATCTCACGCGCCCTGTGTGACCTGTTCAATTCACCGGTATTGGCAGGCAAGATCGCTTTTCGTGGCGGTACTGCCATCAACAAGCTGCTTTTTCGGCAGCCCCTGCGCTACTCCGAAGACATTGATCTGGTGCAAACGCAACCAGAGCCTATCGGTCCCACTATCGATGCTATTCGTGAAGCGTTGGCGTGGCTGGGTAACTGTAACCGGCATCAAGCTGGCCACTCCATGCATCTTGTATTCAAGTTTGCGCCAGAAGCTGATTCGGATACCACTCTCAAACTGAAGGTTGAGATCAATACCCGTGAGCATGAAAGCCTGTATGGCATCATAGAGTATCCGTTCGAGGTTGACTCTAGCTGGTACCGTGCAAAAACCGATATACCATCATTCACACCCGAGGAACTGTTCGGGACGAAGCTCCGTGCCTTGCTGCAGCGGCGCAAAAATCGTGACCTCTTTGACTTACATGAGGGGCTTAGGCAGCTGTCAATGGATTCCGAAAAACTCATTATCTGCCTCGAACATTACCTGGCACTGGAGGGTACACCAATCACTCGTGCCAATGCTGAGCAGCGCATGCTGGAGAAGTTACGCCGAAGCCTGACGGATGATATTGCGCCACTATTGCCTGCTGGTATCCAATTTGACGATGATGTTGCCATGGTCGCATTCAATCACGTATGGAGAGAACTGATTACGCGGATCAAAGGTGATTCGTGGAAACTATCCGAACAGGTGATTAGTGAACTACGTAGCGGCAAGATACCAAATTTGCTTCGATAGTCGTATTTAAATTGTAATTTGAATTATAGTGAACGATACTGTTGGATGGGATTTTTTTGTGTTTTACTAACCCA
>JBNKLI010000005.1:0-32155 GCA_050292275.1 Candidatus Thiodiazotropha sp. | reverse complement strand
TGGCGGAGGCGCCGGTGCAGATGATCAGGGCATCGCATGTATAGACCGCCTGGTCACCGGTGAGGCGGAAAGGGCGTTCGCCGAGCTCCGCCTTGTTGATATGATCGAAGATGATCTCGGTTTCGAATCGCTCTGCGTGCTGGCGCATACGCTCCATCAGGTCCGGGCCCTGCACCCCTGCGTGGTCTCCCGGCCAGTTGTCCACCTCGGTGGTGGTCATCAGCTGACCACCCTGTTCCATGCCGGTAACGAGTACGGGATTGAGGTTGGCGCGGGCGGCGTAGACCGCCGCGGTGTAGCCGGCGGGGCCAGATCCCAGGATCAACAGGCGGCAATGCTTGGTTTCGCTCATGTATAATTACTCCGACCTGGGTCTGCCGCGATCGTAATAGCGACAGACCCTGTGTTGAGAAGACTTTACGATGTGTCTCCTGAATCGGTGACCAGCATCCAAGTCTGAGAAAAGGATTGCGGGAATACTACGGAATCATACCCCCGGGGTAAAGAATCGTGAGAAGCTGTCAATGAAAATCGGTGTGCCGAAAGAGATAAAACCCCTTGAGGGAAGGGTTGGTTTGGTGCCTGAGGCCTGTGGGGAACTGGTCAATGCCGGGCACCAGGTGATCCTGGAGCAGGGTGCCGGCGTCGCAAGCGGCTACCAGGATCAGCACTATCAGGAATCAGGCGTGGAGATCGTAGCCGATGCGCAGACCCTCTACCGGCAGGCAGACCTGGTGGTCAAGGTCAAGGAGCCCTACGACCAGGAACCGGAGATGTTGCGCGAGGGACAGCTGCTGTTCTGCTTTCTCCATCTGGCGGCCGACGAAGGATTGACCCGACGACTGCTCAAATCCGGTGTTACGGGGATCGCCTTCGAGACGGTGGCGGATCAGGGTGGATTGCCGATTCTGGCCCCGATGAGCGATATCGCTGGGCGCATTGCGATACAGACTGGCGCTACCCTGTTGCATCGCCAGCATGGGGGCAGAGGGCTCTTGCTGGGTGGTTTGCCGGCCGCGGAACGTGGACATGTGGTGATTCTTGGCGCGGGGCAGGCTGGTGGCAATGCTGCCCAGCTGGCCGCGGCGATGGGCGCCAGGGTGACAGTTTTCGATCGCTTGCGGGAGAAGATGGGCACGATGCGGGATTTGGGAAACAATGTCACCGCGCTCTATCCCTATCAGGATAGCGTGAGCGAAGCGGTTGCCGGTGCCGATCTGCTGATCGGGGCAGTACTGATTCCAGGGGCCAAAGCGCCGAAGATCGTTTCCCGGCAACAGATTTCGAGTATGCGACCGGGGAGCGTGGTGGTGGATATCGCTGTCGATCAGGGGGGGTGCATCGAAACCACCCGGCCGACCACATACATGGAGCCGACATACCGGGTGGATGAGGTGACCCATTTCTGTGTCACCAATATGCCGGGCGCCGTGCCTAGGAGTGCCAGCCAGGCCCTCTCGGCGGCGATGATACCCTATCTCAAGCGGCTGCTTGAGGGGTGGCAGGATGATTCCTGCCTAAAGGCGGCAGTCAACCTTTCCAAAGGAGAGTTGATCTATCCGGCCTTGCGTGATCAGTACCTCTGAAACTACAATAATAATTAACTGTAACATTTTAAATTTAAAAGATTATTACTATGCCAGTACAGGCTAAAAGCCAACAAGCGTCGAGCCAGAGTGCATTTCAGAACCATGTCAGTCATGCGATGCGGGAAGGGTTTATGTGGATCCTCTTCTGCCTCAGTGGCTATCTGCTGCTCTCGCTGTTCAGCTATTCGCCGCTGGATCCGGGCTGGTCGTACACCGGGCCGGCCATGAGGGTAGTGAATTCCGGTGGCCCGGCAGGTGCCTGGTTTGCCGATGTCTTTCTCTATCTGTTTGGCGTTTTCGCCTATCTTTTTCCCATCATGCTGAGCTGGAGCGCGGTTCTGGTGTTTCGCCGCCGCAATCCTGATGACACGGTCAATCTGAATCTGGTGCTGGTACGCTGGCTCGGATTCTTCATTACCCTCGCCTCCGGCTGCGCCCTGGCAGCCCTGCACACGAGCCATCTTGCGACAACGCTGCCCACGGGTACCGGGGGGGCGCTGGGCAATTTCCTGGGCGGCCATTTCGAGGCCTCTTTCAACCGGACTGGAAGTTCCTTGCTTATGCTGGCGCTGTTTCTCAGTGGTTTTACCCTGTTTACCGGTGTTTCCTGGTTTACTGTAATGGATTTTCTTGGGGGATTGGTGCTGGGCGCGATGCGCAGGACACACGCACTGTTCGGCCACTGGCGTGATCGCATGGCGGCGAGACGGGCGCGCCAGGAGCGGGTGGAACTGGTCAAGAAGGAGCAAAAGAGAGCGGGAAAAAGGAAGCAGCCACGCATCGAACCGGTGATCAATACCCCGAAACCCAGTGAGCGTGTGGAAAAGGAGCGCCAGGTGCCTCTCTTCGAGGCCGATCCCAACAGTGAGCTGCCGCCCCTTGCGCTGCTCGATCCGGCGAAACAGACAGTGCAGGGCTATTCGCCCGAAGCGTTGCAGGCGATGTCCCGTCAGGTCGAATTGAAGTTTGCCGATTTCGATATCGAGGTCCAGGTCGTCGCAGTCCATCCCGGGCCGGTGGTGACGCTCTTCGAGTTGCAGCTTGCTGCAGGCACCAAGGTGAGCAAAATCACCGGTTTGTCAAAAGACTTGGCCCGTGCGCTCTCAACCGTCGCGGTGCGGGTGGTGGAGGTGATTCCCGGTAAATCGGTTATCGGACTCGAGATCCCCAATGAGTATCGCGAAATGGTCTTCCTCAGTGAAATCCTGCAGTCCGAGACCTATGAAACCGCCAAATCACCCTTGACCCTCGCTCTGGGCAAGGATATTGCCGGGAACCCGATGTGTGCGGATCTGGCGAAGATGCCCCATGTTCTGATTGCCGGTACCACCGGGTCGGGTAAATCAGTGGCAATCAATGCCATGATCCTTAGCCTGCTGTACAAATCCAAGCCGAACCAGGTGCGGATGATCATGGTCGATCCCAAAATGCTCGAGCTGTCGGTCTACGAAGGCATACCTCATCTGTTGACCCCAGTGGTGACCGACATGCAGGAAGCAGCCAACGCGCTGCGCTGGTGTGTGGGTGAGATGGAGCGACGTTACCGGTTGATGGCCGCCATGGGGGTGAGAAATATCGTCGGATTCAACCGCAAGGTAAGGGATGCGATCAAGAAGGGTGAGCCGATCAAGGATCCGCTGTTTCAACCTGATCCGGCAGAGATCATCGAAGCGATGGAGCACCCCACATTGGAACCTCTACCCTATATCGTGGTCATTATCGACGAGCTTGCCGACATGATGATGATGGCGAGAAAGAAGGTCGAGGAGCTGATCGCAAGGCTTGCGCAGAAAGCACGCGCCTCGGGTGTGCATCTGATCCTGGCCACTCAGCGGCCCTCTGTGGATGTGATTACCGGCCTGATCAAGGCGAACATCCCGACCCGTATCGCCTTCCAGGTCTCCTCCCGGGTCGATTCCAGAACCATCCTGGACCAGATGGGGGCGGAGCACCTTCTGGGTCATGGTGACATGCTCTATCTGGGAACCGGTTCCAATATTCCACAGCGCATGCATGGCGCCTTTGTGGATGACAACGAAGTTCATCGTGTGGTGAATCACCTTAAACAGGCGGGGCAACCGGACTACCTGGACGAGATACTTCAGGAAGCCACTGAATCGGTCCCCGGTTTCCCCGCGGAGAACGGGGACGTGGAAGACAGCGATCCGCTCTATGATGAGGCGGTACGCATTGTCACTGAGACACGTCGGGCATCCATATCGGGTGTACAGCGGCGTTTGAAGATCGGCTACAACCGGGCAGCGCGAATGATCGAGGAGATGGAGCGAACGGGCATAGTCGGACCGGCGGAAAGCAATGGTAGTCGTACGGTACTGGCGCCGCCACCGCCGAAAGACTGATTATGAATATCTGTTGGTAGTGTCCCGCGCCGGGCACCCCCATCCCTGGGCGATTGATGTCCGTGTCCCTGCGGACAACAGTTTCCGATACCTCAACGGCACCCAGCACTTGGTTCGGCTTTTTTTTCGTGCAATGGGTGAGACAGTAGTTACGATTAAGGCAGATTTGTTTATGTATAAAAGTGTGAAAGCATGCGCCATCCTGTTTCTCCTGGGCCAGATTCAACCGCTTTGGGCGATGGACGGTGCGCAGCAGCTGAATCTGTTTTTAAAGGATCTCACTACGCTGCAAGCCGATTTCGAACAGACACTGGAGCAGCCCGATGACGATCAGGTCTATACCAGCAACGGAGTGTTCTATCTGAAGCGCCCTGGCCAGCTGCGCTGGGAATACAAGTCACCGAGTGAACAGTTGATCGTGGCTGATGGTGATCGTATCTGGCTTTACGATATCGAACTCGAACAGGTCTCCCATCGAAGCCAGCAGGCAGCCCTGGTGGGAACACCGGCTCAGCTGCTGAGTGAGGAAGCGCCGATCTCGGAGCATTTCGAAATACATGATTTGGGTAAATCGGATGGGCTGAACTGGGTCGAGTTGCTGCCGAAAGCGAAAGAGTCACAGTTCAGCAGTCTGCGCCTCGGACTCGATGATGCTAAGCTGCTGCGTATGGAGATGATCGACAACTTTGCCCAGACAACGCGGTTCGTTTTTGATAATGTTCAACGAAACCCTGCGCTCGACGAAGCGCTTTTCAATTTCGAGCCGCCACCGATGATCGACCTGATTGGCGATCTATGAACGAACCGGATCTCTTTACCCGGAGTGATGGCGCAGATAACCGTCCTCTGGCGGACCGCATGCGTCCGCGCGCTTTGGAGCAGTTCATCGGTCAATCTCATATCGTGTCCGATGGCAAACCGTTGCGCCGTGCGATTGAAGAGGATCGCCTCCATTCGATGATCTTCTGGGGTCCCCCGGGCACCGGCAAGACCACTCTGGCAAGATTGATCGCGCAGCACTCAGGGGCTCAGTTTCTCAGTCTGTCAGCGGTATTATCCGGTGCAAAGGACATACGTGCCGCGGTAGAGCAGGCAAAACACTACAGCCAGCAGGCGCAACGACCTACCGTACTCTTCATCGACGAGGTTCATCGTTTCAATAAATCACAACAGGATGCCTTTCTGCCGCATGTGGAAGACGGTACGGTGGTCTTTATCGGCGCCACAACAGAGAATCCATCCTTCGAGCTCAATAATGCGCTGCTCTCCCGCGCCCGCACATATGTTCTGAAAGCGCTGACACAGGAGGAACTGGAGGGGATAATCGATCTGGCACTGAACAATACAGTCGACGGCCTGGGTTCAAGGGGGCTTTGGATATGTGACAGTGCCCGTACTCTGCTTGCGGAGGCAGCGGACGGTGATGCCAGGCGGGCATTGAATCTTTTGGAGATAGCGGCAGACCTCACCGAATCGGGGGAGATTGGTGAATCGATCGTCAAGGAGGTGGCCAGCGGTACGCTGCGCCGTTTCGACAAAGGCGGCGAAGCCTTTTACGATCAAATATCGGCGTTGCACAAATCGGTCAGAGGCTCGGCTCCGGATGCCGCGCTCTACTGGCTGGCGCGTATGGTCGATGGTGGCTGCGATCCCCTCTATATCGCCCGCAGGGTAGTGCGTATGGCTTCGGAAGACATCGGCAATGCGGATCCCAGGGCATTACAGCTGGCACTCAATGCCTGGGACACTCAGCAGCGTCTCGGTACACCGGAAGGAGAACTCGCCATTGCCCAGGCCGTGGTCTACATGGCCTGCGCGCCAAAGAGCAATGCAGTCTACACGGCATGGAATGCCGCCCTGGCGGATGCCAGGGACTCAGGCTCTCTGGAAGTCCCCTTACAGCTGCGCAACGCCCCCACCAAGCTGATGAAGGAGCTCGATTACGGTAAGCGCTACCGTTATGCCCATGATGAACCCCATGCCTATGCCGCCGGTGAAAACTATATGCCGGAGCAATTGCGTGGGCGACGCTACTACTTCCCGGTCGAGCGGGGTATGGAAATCAGGATCGGTGAAAAACTTGAATTTCTTCGCAAGTTGGATGAAGAAAACGGCGAGGAATGACAAACAAAGCGGTTTCCTCGCTGATTCTCCATCATGAGAGAAAATGAATCGCAAGCCTTTTTTCAGTGGCAGGTAAATGCCAGCAGGCCTGCAATGATGACAAGTTCAAAATCCCATATATTACCCTAGGTTAGAATCTTTACGCTTACGTCACCTTGTAGTGGGTGATATTGCATTCAAAGCGTAAGTGAACCCACCTGTAGCGTCAAAAGTTGGTAAAAATTTATACTGAATAGATCACGCATCCCAATTAAATTTGTGAAGCGGTTCGCAAATCTATGTGGATCTGTCCTGAAATGACAATCAAATTGACGAATGTCTGTTTTATTGCACAGGTATAAAACGGTAGTCTCTGACTGCAAAGGATCTAAGAAAAAAAGAGGTCTAAGATGGATAAAAAGGGAGCTGCAAACCTATTCTGGGTTGCGGTCATTTTACTGGTGCTGGCAATTCAAGGCTGCGGTGGCGGTGGTTCTTCCGATTCACCGGAGAACATTGACAATTCAATCAACAACGATACTACGGACAGTAGTGCAATCGACACCTACTCCGGAAGTGATTCTCAAGCGACGGTCAATGAAAGCAGTGCGAAGGATCTGGCAATTGCGGTAGCAGCCGGTGTTACTCAGGCGGTCAACGAAGAGAGTTTGGATTCACCTTTTTCAATGCCTGTAACGGCCGCCAGGTCGATTGAACCCACAGCTGAAATGAGTGCCCAGACTACGGCAGAGATCTGTACTCACGGAGGTGAAGCGGTTGTTGAATCAATCGACGAAGAGACGGATCACTGGGAAAATGTGTTTGCGCTGGACAATTGCAGCTACGGCGAAGGACTAAATATCTACAGGTTTACAGGTATCGTACATCACACATTCGCCAAAGCGACAACCTCTTTCGAATATGTCATGACAGGTGAAGTGACGCCTGTCGATGGCATACCACGGGACATCAATTGGCGGATAGGTTGTGATGCCAACTTCAGTTGCTACATGTCGTCAGATTTTCAAGGATTCGATGGTCGCAGCTATCGTGTTACCGAGGTGGCGGTAACCGACAATGGGGACTCAGTATATACGGCGTCCGGAAGAGTATACGATCCTTACCATGGTTATATTGATGTGGCGACGGAAGTCCCGTTTACGCTCGATTGCCAGAATGGACGCCCAGGTTCGGGACGCCTGAGTTTCACCGGAGCGAATCAGAGCTCGGGCTACATAGAATTTGTCAGCTGCGATGAATATGTGGTTACAACGAGCGGCGGAACTTCAAATACATACAACTGGTAGAAGCATACAGAGATATACGGATGAGTATTGGTTTTGGATTGCCTGGGCGGTTGAAAGCTGGTTTGCTGATCATACTGCAGTCATTTTCTTGTTTGGCAACCGAGGCGCCAGCGTCTACATCAAATGAAGATGTTTCGCCTGCCCGAGTCCCATTCAGTGCGATTCTCGTGGAATATTCAAAAAATCAAAAGGGGAAGGATAGACGAACTCGCCTCTATTTGGGTAATGAAGGAATGCGCAGTGAAAGCCTGTTGCCTGAAAGTGACGAACCGAATCTGATTGTCATAAAAAACTACAAGACGGATCAGATGTGGTTGATAAATCCAGCACAAAAATATGTTGCTGAAATTCCAAAAGACAAAGCAAAGAGCACAAAGCAAGCGGCAGATGAGGATAACAGCTCCCAGTCAGGTGTTCTGGTAAATACCCCCTGTTACGGCATGAGTGGCGAGAAGCAGTCTGCAAGAGTCATTGGAGATACCGAGTTAAGCGTCTGGCAATGTAAAGATGTAAAGGGAGTGAAGTATATTCAGCACTACAGCACACTGCTTGGTGTGGTTATCAGGCAAGAGTCTCAGGATGGTCATATTGTTGAGTTGCAGGAGATAACTCTTCTCGGTGAGTCGACAGGGTTTTTCAAACCATCGAACAGATTGCAAGAGATATCGATTGGGGAACTGCTTGCAGGAAGAATGGCATTGCCAGACTATGTTGAATGAAGCAGAAAAATTTTTAAAAGCATTATCCAGCACGCTAGATTGGAAGGAGGATGATTGGTTAAGTGATTTCGCTAATTTGGGAGAGGTTCAGTACAATTTGCAGGAATTGTAAGTATACAATGTCAGAAATATCTAAGGAGATATAGATATGTTTATTAAATCAACAAAACATTCAAGAAAGTCTCACTTCGGCCAGGGTATGACCGAATATATCATTATCGTAGCAGTTATCGCGATCGCAGCCATCGGTGCATTTGGCTATTTTGGTCAGATTGTTGAAACACAGATTGCAGGTGTTGGAGAGGAACTTGGTGGTCAAAGTGGTGCGAATGCCAGGCAGGCGGCTGGTGCAATGGGACAGGCTGCCGCAGAGATGGCTGTGGAGCAAAACACCATGGGTAACTACGACGACAACGAATCGGAAGCTGGTAATTTAGGCGGAGGCGATTAACAGGTTAATCGCAGAAGTATCTATCTACTTACCCCCCCCCCACCGGTGGTGGCATCCTGCACCGGATGCTGTAGTGGTGTCGGAAAGCTAACTTTGTCGTGCGTTTGATGTGAGCGTCTTTGCAGACATCAATTTCTGATGCCTATATGGCGCCCGGCGCTTAGCCAGGGTGTTTTTATTACAATGGGTCAGTAGTTACGCGTAGATATTCGTATCTATGTTACAGACTGGCTGTACTCCACCCGCATGCGCGGCGGGTGGAGTACAGTGCTGAAAAGTATGAAGGATGAGTCGTATGCTTCGGAGCAAAGAAACAGGTCAGGCGCTTCCACTTGGCATTGCATTCCTGATGTCGACAGTTCTATTGGGTCTTGTTCTTTTTAATACAGGACAGACCGCTTCTGAGAAATCACGCATCGTCAATACTGCCGATGCCGCCGTGTACAGTGGCCTGGTCTGGCAGGCGCGTGCCCTGAACTTCCAGGCATATACGAACAGGGCAATGGTGGCAAATAATGTCTCTGTCGGTCAGATGGTAAGTCTTACTTCATGGACCAAATATGCATATATCGTAGCTCGAAATATCGACTACATAGGTAATTTCTTTCCGGTTGTAAAGCCCTATACCTCGATGGCTAAATCGGTAACCGACATGATAGACAGTGCTGCAGTGAACATTGCGGAAGCGTTTATCAGTGTCATTGACACCGTCGATGGGGTTCTGAGCCAGACACAGCGAGCTGTATTTCTTGCCAGTTTCGCCGCTACACCGGATATTGTGAGAGAAGTCGTCGAGAAAAACGACAATCGGTACAACGTAGGTACAGCCTATGCGGTCATCGGAATGGGGCAAAATGCCGTCAATTGGAACAATTTTACCAAGCGCTATGACGACAGCGAAGGCCTGTTGCGAAAAGCGGATGTAGTCAATCGTTCGAAAGACGAATTTACAAACTCACGAAATCTCAATACCAGTCAGCTCTTACCGGGTGCGCCCAATGTTTTGAACCTCGGTTTGGTGCGCGCTTGGGTAAAGAAAGAGGGGACAACACGCCTCGTTTCAGAAGAAACAACTTCATCAACGGGGAGTATTTTTCAAAACAACAACACAACAAGCCAGTTGGAGTGGGAATGGAAAGGCAAGGATACGCTTTCTTTCCATATTGAAGTCTGGGGATGTGACTGGCATGGTTGTGGCTGGGACCACGACGAAATACCACTCGGGTGGGGAGAACGCTACCTCAATGGGGATTTCGAGTGTGAGGACGATCAGGGTCAATATTATTGGTGGTGGTCTCTATTCTCAAACAATGGATGCCCGAGATACATGCAAGAGAACAGAACAGCAGAAAGGATTGCCTATACGGAGCGAGAAGAATTGGATGCAGAATACGAAGGGATTCGTGCCTATTATGACCTGCAGGACTTGAGTAGTGGCAATCGCGATCCACGCCTGGCGCTGCGTATTCAGGTAGAGCTGCCTCAGAATCAGATTAGAACCGCATCGAAAATTGAAGGGCTCGGCTCATACTCCGTACCGCAAAACGAACTCAGGACCGGTATTGGCGAAGGCATGTTCGGCACAGAGGATCAAATGGCCGGTGACGGTATGGCGGCAATTGCCAACGGTGAACTCTTCTTTCATCCACCTGATGACTATGATCCGGCGAGACGGGGCGGCAGACATGAAATTGCGAGTCTGTTCAATCCCTACTGGGAGGTCAGACTGACAAAGACCACGAATGCCAACCGCTTTATGGCATGGGCGCTGCGGGATGAGTCGCTATTGACAGATGGCGCTTCAGGTATTTCATCCGGTGTCGAGCGATACATGAGAGACAAGGAAGAAGAGATTGAACAACTACAAGATTTGCAGGCTTCTTTGGAACAACAGTTGGACGATACGCTCGATGAGGCACGTCGTAATGAGCTGGAGTCTGAACTCGCTTCTGTCACATCTCAGATATCGATTCTTGAGTCAACAGAATACAATACCGATATCCTTACCGATTCGCTTCAACAGGGTATGTCGCAGGGGATAAGCCAAGCGGCGCAAACACAGGTGAATCACTACGAGCAGATGCTGCAGCAATACGGGGAACAACAGGTTGATCAAATCGCCAGCGATTTCGAGGATGAGATAGTTAATCAGGTTACTGATCAAATGGAACAAGCGCTGCAAGACGCCATTGAAGAGGCGGCCGAGAGTGCTATTACATCCTTTTTATAAAAGCGATCGGTGAAAGGTCACATACAGAGAAAAGTAAGGACTTCAAAATGCTACTATCAAGGCTATCCAGCTCAAGCTCTCAGCAAGGAAATGCGACTGTTGAAACGATTCTGGTGGCAACGGTTATGGTACCGTTGCTTACCGGAATACCCTTGGTAGGAAAAATGGCGGATATCAATAATACGACTGCTCAGTCGAGTAGATATCTGGCTTGGGAGCAGACAGTTGCTGCACCCAACAACCATAAATCACCCGAGTTACTGAACAGGGAAGTGAATAACCGCTTTTTTGCCAGGCCCGATCTACAGATACGCACAGATCGGGAAACCCTTACCGCAGATGAACAAAATAATCCATTCTGGACAGGCTTTGGATATAACGAAGACGAAGAAGTCAATCGCATGATCACACTGGGAGAAGGCTTGCACACGGAGGTGCGGAGCCAAACTCCGGATAGTCTTGCTGGTTCGCTATCAACAGGTATCACAACAATGGGCAATGCCATGGCCCATTTGACAGGAGGTGATTGGAACCTCGAATCACAAGGGTTATACACAGGAAGTGTTTCAATTGAGGTTGCCGGAAATAGCATCTTTTCTTCCGGTGAAGACTGTTCCGGAGAGGAATCGGAAACAGTTGCAGCGTGTGTAACGCGTTCAAACACGATATTCACTGACAGTTGGGACGCACAAAATCCATCGATGGCGGCACGAAGATCCAGGACCTTTGTACCGGCCGGTGCCTTGGAACCTGTCGGTAACACGCTCGCAAGCATTGCGTCCCTGGTGCCTTTTCTGCGTGATATCGAAGGACTGCGTGCCGACGGCAATGGTGGGTTTGGTTATGTAAATCCAAATGTTTTACCAATGGATCGCTATGTTGAAGACTAAAGTTAGTGCACGGAGTGTGAAATGCTGAAATCGTATTGTGCGATTGTCGGTCTTGTACTCATGTCGAGTCACTGCCATGCACTCAGTGTTTCCGATATAAATGATCCGCCGGGTGCATCTGTAACCTACGTTGGTGAAATGGTGCAAAACGGACTTCCCATGCAGATAAAGCAATTCACCACTGATGCAACAATAGGAGAGGTTCTTGCGTACTATAAGCAGCGGTGGGCGGATGTGGCGAAGCACCAGGAGAATGTTCCGGATTATATAGAAAAACAGGCGGGCGAATGGCGTATATTAACGAAAATGGAAGCATCAAACAGCGTGGTGGTGCAGTTAAGAAAATCGGACCAGGGAGATACAGAGGGGTTTATATCAGTAACCGACCTCTCGCGAGTCGAAGAGCCAAACAAATGGAGTAGTGATTTTCCACGTATGCTGGGTAGCCAGCTCGTATCGAATACAGAGTCATATGATAAGGGAAGGCGTGCCTACACGCTTGTAATCATCAACGATCATTCGGTGGAAGAGAACATAGACTATTATCGATCAAGTATGGATTCCGAAGGCTGGCATTATTCGAGGGGAGGATCAAAGGATAATACATTGATGCTGCATTTCACCAGGGAGGGCTGGCTCTGTGACATGACCATGACTGCGGCGGATGACGGTAAAACGGTCATTTTCGCCAACCTGGTGGAGATGAATGGTAATGGGTAAAAGATCGCTGTCTCTTCATAGGCAAGGTGGACATATAGCCTTGGAATATGCGCTGGTAACACTTATTCTCGTCATGTTTCTGTTTACCCCAGTCACAGATGACAATCAATCGGTAATGGGGTTGTTCATGGACGCAATACGTGACTTTGACAGAAATAGATCACTGCTCTATTCCTTGCCATAGCATATTTACAGGTGAGATATATGGATACAAAAGCCGTTTATGATCATACCGCAACAACTCAAAAAACCAGGGGCATAAACAAGAATCTGATTATGTTGCTCATATCGTTGGGAGTTGGTGTTGGCGGTGTTTACCTTACGAAGGACTTTATTGAGAAAAAAGTCAACTATTACAAAAACCAACTAGAGAAGACCGAAACAATGGTCAGTCTGGTTGTGCCGAACAGAGGTTTACAAAGAGGCGCGTTAGTAACTATGCGTGACTTTTCGATCCGTCAGATCCCTGTAAAATATGCTCATAAAAATGCAGTAACGGAAGCATCCTTCACTACGGCAGTAGGTCAAAGACTATCTTTTGATTTAGCAAAAGGACGACCTTTACTTTGGGCACATCTCGAAGGCGGGGTATATCCAACTTTTTCCGGGAAGTTAAAGCCTGGAACTCGGGCTTTGGCGTTTACTGTTGACAAGATAAACTCCATTTCAGGTTTCTTGCAGCCAAATGACAATATAGATCTATTACTTGATTACAAAGATGAGATCATGCCTATTATTCAGAACCTGAAAGTGCTCGCTACGGGTGTCCAGACACAAATCGACAAAACAGGCAGACAAACCGACGACTCCTTTCGTACCATCACAGTTGAAGTGACACCTGAAGTGGCAGAGAAAATTACGCTCGCAAAAAGTATAGGTAAGATAACAGCTCTGTTGCGATCACCCGAGGATGACGCTCCAATGAGCAAGGAACCTATGACGGTGGCGCGTCTATTCAACAAGCCGGTACCGAAACCTAAGATCAGGAAAAGGATTGTCCGAAAAGAAAAAGGTATTGAATACATAATTGGTGGCAGAGGTTAGCCGTCAGTGATGGATTGCAGATAGTTTCGAGGGCAAACCACAAGTGAGATCAGGAATAGTAAAAGTAGGGATCATATTGATCCTGGCGACAATGTCATGCGGTATATTCGCACAAAACATCGATTTGTTTGTCGGTGAGGTCAAGATTCTGGGAAAGGTATCGGTCGACAGAGTCGCTATTGGCCAGGCTGGAATTGCAAAGGTCGAAATTCTGAGTACAGATGAGTTACTGCTTATTGGCGAGGTGCCTGGGAGCACATCGTTGAGACTATGGAACAAAGATGGCAGTTTCAGCCAATACAATATTCGTGTTTCAGAAGAGGATCCTGAAAAAAGAGTGCGTATGGACAGTATGATCCGGATAAGAGTTAAAATGGTGGAATTCCGTAAAAGCGCGCTGTCAAAATTAGGTATCGACTGGTCTTCCGAGATAGATGGTCCTACATTTGCTACAGTTGGTGACTTTGCAACAAACTCTCTTTTCAGGTCTCCGGTATCTGCTGTCGACGGTTCGACATTGCCACTTAATGTAAAGCCGTTTACATCATATTTCGGTATCGCCACGGCGCTTACCTCAAAAATCAATTTGTTGGCATCCGACGGCGATGCGGTAGTTTTGTCCGAGCCTGTACTGAGTTGTGTAAATGGAGGTACAGCGAAGTTCATATCCGGCGGCGAATACCCCATACCCGTCACTGGAACGAATGGTGGAACCAGTGTTGAGTTCAAGCAGTATGGGATAAAGATGGATATTTCGCCAAAAGCAAATAAGGAAAAGCAAATATATACGACCATAAAGGCAGAGGTCAGTGAAATCGACAAATCAACGACCGTGCTTGGGGTGCCGGGTATTCTGAAAAATGAGACCGAAACGATAGTCAATGTACATTCAGGGCAAACTATCGTTATCTCAGGCCTGCTAAAAGCAAAGCAAGGACGCGGTACCAGCAAAGTGCCGGGGCTTGGTGATCTTCCGCTTGTAGGTGGTCTCTTCAGCTCGGATGATCTGCAGCATGAGATGTCAGAGATGGTTGTGTTTCTGACTCCCGAGGTGGTGGAGATCAAAGATACCTACGACCAAAGGGCAGAGAAGTTGATGCGGATCAGGCAGTCAACGATAGATCAATTAGGCAAAAAGTTGGAATTCAGTATCTTGGATTAGAAGTTATGTTTGAGATTCACTATCAGCAGGGAAGAAAACGCCGCACTCGCCATACGGTAAAGGGCGAGAGTTGCATAATCGGTAGCGCAAGGCATAGTGATCTAGTCATTAAGCATCGGCATATCGCGAAACGACACGCGACTTTGTTTACAAAGAATAATCAGATTCATATCGAAGATCTGGGGAGTATAACCGGTACATGGGTCAACAGAGAGCGTGTCATTACTTATGGCCCACTGACCGATGATGATGAAATAACGATTGGAGATGTCAGTATCAGGATTGAGTATACGGCAAAGAATGACTCAACAATTCCGCAAATCACAGGTATAGAACTTGAGCGTAAATCAGGTGGGGAGCAAGAGCGGAAATTTGAAAACACTGCGAATGTAACAACTGACAGTGAACAAGGAAAATTGGCACTTTACTGGACGAGAATTATCCATGAGCAGCTGATTTCAGAAATGGATTTACGCCGCAAAGATGTTCATAACATGTCGGATGAACAACTCAGGATCGAAGCGGAAAAACTTATCGATTCAATCATGGCGCGACGTGCATCGGAACTGCCGCATGAAATTGAAGTCACTCAACTTAGAAGTAGTGTGCTCAATGAAGCAGTGGGGCTTGGGCCACTGGAGAAATATCTTGAGGACGATTCCATTACTGAAATAATGGTCAATAATCACCAGGAAGTATTTATTGAACGTGCAGGAAAGCTGGTCAACAGTGGGGATCGGTTCAGTAGTGATCAGGCAGTATTATCTGTTATCGAGAGAATAATAACCCCATTGGGCCGTAGAATAGATGAGAGTAGCCCAATGGTTGATGCAAGACTAAAAGATGGGTCTCGAGTCAATTCAATAATTCCTCCGCTGGCGATAAAAGGACCTAGTCTGACAATAAGAAAGTTTGCCAAAAAACGACTCACTTTCGAGGATATAATTGACTATGGATCCATCAATCGTGAGATGGTCGAATTCCTTAAAGTCTGTGTTGAGCAACGTAAGAATATTATAGTATCAGGTGGCACGGGGTCAGGTAAGACAACCTTGCTAAATGTATTGTCGAATTTCATTCCCGATTCTGAACGCATAATAACAGTCGAAGATGCGGCAGAGCTCAAATTGTATCAGCCTAACCTGGTATCACTGGAGGCAAGACCTGCGAATTTGGAAGGTCGTGGCGCTATAACGATACGGGAACTAGTAAAAAATACATTGCGAATGCGCCCCGACCGGATCGTTGTGGGTGAGTGCCGTGGCGGAGAGGCTCTCGATATGTTGCAGGCCATGAATACCGGACATGATGGGTCACTGACAACAGCCCATGCCAATAGTCCACGAGATGCTCTTTCCCGACTCGAGGTTATGGTGCTGATGGCTGGTATGGAGTTGCCTGTCACGGCTATTCGTGAGCAGATATCTTCAGCGGTGAATATTATCGTACAACAGACCCGATACTCATGCGGTTCCAGAAAGATATCAAAAATTACGGAGGTGACCGGCATCGAGGGAAGCACTATACAATTACAAGATATTTTTGTGTACAAACAAAGGGGATTTGATGAAAACGGCAAAGTCAGAGGTGAGTTTGTCGCAACCGGATTTGTGCCGACATTTTACGAAACGCTTAAGGCGATCGGTATTCCGGTCGATCTTACAATATTTCACAATGGCCAGGATGAATATTGACTATGGATATCTATTACGTCCTCGCTTTTCTTTTTGTTGCTATTAGCCTCCTGGTGTGGGTTTTGATGGGGTTTAGCGCCCAAGGTTATGACCGGTACCAATCGGTTTTTACAGAACACGCAGAAAGTAAACTCGAAAATTTGTTTTTGTTTGTTGATGCGAGAAAGATGTTCCTGGGCAATATAATTACATTATTCATTTTGCCTATTGCTATCTACTTTATAACCGGTTCGCTTTTTTACGTGGTACTTGCTGTCATAGCGTTGCTGGTTTTTCCCAAGATGATGCTCGTTCGAATGGAAGCAAAGCGTAAAGAAAATATCGTAAAGGCATTGCCGGATGCTTTGTCGCAGATTGCAGGTGGCATGAGTGCGGGTCAGACTTTTCTCTCTGCGGTGGAAGCGATGGTCAAAGAGACTAAAGGGCCTATTAGTCAGGAGTTTTCTCTGGTGCTCAGAGAGCAGCGCCTGGGTATGACTCTGGCAGAGGCAATGGACAATCTTGCAGAGCGCGTGCAGGCGGAAGAGATGGATCTTGTGGTAACCGCAACACAGATTTCAAATGACGTAGGCGGAAACTTGTCGGAGATTTTTTTGCGTCTGACGGATAGCTTGAGAAAAAAAATGGAAATGGAGGGAAAGATAAAGGCGTTGACTTCTCAGGGAATAATGCAGGGCTGGGTAGTGGGGTTGTTGCCATTTTTCATTATCGCTGCTCTCTATTTCGTTGATCACAAGAATATCGAACCGATATTTACCAATCTCTTGGGGTGGATATTTCTCAGCGTCATCATAGTGCTGGAAATTATCGGCGGTATGATGATTCGAAAAATAGTGAATATAGATATTTAGCTATGGATCTCGTAATCATCAGTATTATGTATGGCGCAATTCTGGCGCTGGTGATATGGAATACATACAGAGTTTTCGCGCTGGTACCCGAACAGGACAGGTCGTATCTCGATAGACCACCGTTGGGGTTTAGATTGACCTGGCCGCTGATTAATGCGTTCGTGCACTATTTCGGATCGCTTATTACACAGAACTATCGGATAGTGACACTGATGCGGTTAAGAAAAGCAGGTTTGGACTATATGTTGAGTCCTGATCAGTTCTTTGCGGGTAAAATGATTGCAGCAGTGGTTTTTTCACTTTTCATACTGCTTCTGCTGAACATGGTCGGATCACAAGCGTGGTACGTAATTCCACTCGGGTTGGTTGGCGGATTTTTCTATCCGGAGTTGTGGTTGCGTGAAGCGACAGAGGAGCGCAACAAAAGTATATTCCGTGAGCTGCCTTTCTATCTTGATATTATAATATTGGGTGTAGAGGCAGGCACAAACTTCACCGGCGGTTTGCAGCAGGCGGTGACTAAAGCCATGGATGGGCCGCTCAGACAGGAGTTCAACAGGGTATTGAGGGATATCCGTGCAGGAAAACCAAGGGCCGAAGCACTTCGGGACTTAGGGGACCGCATAGATACCGAAAGTGTACGCAATGTTGTCAGCAGTATCATTCAAGCTGAAAAGACGGGATCGAGTCTGGGGCCGGTACTCAAGGCACAGGCAGACCAGTTGCGTTCGGCAAGATTTCAGAAAGCGGAAAAACTCGCCATGGAAGCGCCAGTCAAGCTGTTGGGGCCATTGGTTATGTTTATATTTCCAAACACATTTCTGATAATTATTTTTGTCATACTCAGCAGCGCAATTCAGAAAGGCGTGCTGGCGTGGCCAATATTCAAACCATTGATTTGGGCCTTTAATTGGCCAGGTTAGGTATTATTCGATGAAGTCGTTACATGATTTTTTTTCAAATCATATGCATCAGTGTTTGAAGCATACTTTCAAGAGTGTTTTTCTGGCTATGCTGTTAACAGCATGTAATAACCAGTCTGAACAGTATCCTCCAGGTACACAAGTAACGATTGCGCCATCAGCGTTTACCTGGACAGTAACTGAAGTCTTGGACGATCAGGAGCAATGTGTTTTTTATCCGGAAGAGTATCAAGACACCATAATGGTGATAACAGTCAAAGATAGCATGGATAGGCCGATAGGTGAGATGAAGCTGGAGCTTTACCTCTCCCCATCGAACTCTACATCCAATCCGATCATGAACAATCAGCATGTCTTTTATCTTTATGATGATTTCAACAGCAATGGAGTCGTTGATCACCCAGGGGAACTTGTTAGTGGTTCGGGTGCGCCAATACTCTACGAAACCAAAACCGAGGAGTATCATGGAACCAAGACCGTGATCGTACGAACCAACACCTCTTGTGGCGGCTATCGTGCAACCTTACATGCCTATGCCGGTGATGGGTATGGATCAATGGAAATCAATACGGAATCAGATCAAGACAACGAAGACGTTCAGCTATAAGCGTAGAGTAAGTGACATGAAAAGGGTCAGGCTGGGAAGATATGCCAGCGGTTATAAAAAAAGTGGCCAAGCAAAGCAAATGGAAGCATGGATAGCGGACAGCTATTTGAGCAGATTGCGAGGCTTGCTGGGCAAGAAGCAGCTTAGTGGTACTGACGGTTTACTGTTAAAGCGGTGCTCTGCAGTACATACCATCGGCATGCGTTATTCATTGGATTTGGTCTTCATGGACAGGGAAGGAAAGGTCCTGAAGTGTGCCGAAGGTGTAAAACCATTCAGGATGGCAACGGCGAAGGGCGCCTATTACACACTTGAGCTCAACGAGGGCGTTATCAATGAACAGGATATTTCAATAAGTGATCATTTTTATTGGGAACACATCTGAAAAAGGTCTCATCGTGTTTTTTAAGCGGGTTGCTCATCTCTGTATCGTTATACTGTTTTCGGTATTGACTGCTTGCAGTAGTACAGCCCCAAAACAGAAGGTTTTCACTCGTCTTGAGATGGCGGACAGGGCATATGACCAAGGCAGATGGGTGGAGGCGGAGCAGCACTACAATGCAATTACGGAATCTGCTCCCAATGACTTTTATGCATGGTTCAGGCTTGGAAACTCAAGACTTCACCAAGGAAATATCGAAGCCGCGATTCATGCTTATGAAGCATCGATACAACGTGATCCCAGACAACCAAAACCTCATCATAATCTGGCTGAAGCCTATTTGATGATGGCGCACCAATCACTGAAGAAGGCACAGAGTCTGGCGGAAAAATCGAGTTACGAATGGCGGATAATTGAAGACAAGCTCAATAAGCTCGAAATTATAATCTACAAGCCGATCAGCGATTTGCCATCTCCTGCGAAGGGATTGATACGCTACTGACAGACGGTGTGAATGAAGTAAAGTTTTATATCGGGGCAAGTAAGATGAAGTTTAAATGGAACTTGTATCAAGTGTTCTTCAGCCAGCGTGGCGCGGCCATGACCGAGCTGCTGGTATCGCTGCCTGCACTGCTGATGATGGGGCTGGGCGGCATGCAGACCGCACTGCTGTTCGACGCCAAGACCACCATCAACTACGCCACCTTCGAAGCGGCACGCTCCGGCGCCGTCTCCCATGCCCAGAGCGACGCCATGCGCCAGGAGCTGGGACTCAGGCTGGGTCCCCTGTTCGGCGGCGACGGCAGTGCCGAGAAGGCGATGTCCGCGGTCACCCTCGCCAGCCTCGACGTTCAGGACCGGCGCTTCACAAAGATCGAGATCATCAATCCCACCATCGAGGCCTTCAACGAGTTCGGCCGCCAGATCGTCAATCCGCGCACGGGTGATGAACACTTCGGTATCCCCAACAGCCACCTGCGCTGGCGCAGCGCCGATGTGGGCCAAAGCGGGGTCAATATCCAGGATGCCAACCTGCTAAAGATCAAGGTCACCTACGGCTACCAGCTAAAGGTGCCGCTGATCGACCGGGTGATTCCTGCGGTGATGCGAGTCGTTGATCCTGAGAATAGTCTCTACTACAACGCCCGTCGTCTGCCGATCACTTCGGTGGCCACGGTGCGCATGCAGTCGGATGCCTGGCGTGATGCGAACAATGTACATGTTGAAACACCTGGTGGAGGTGCGACCCCGCCTGGATCGGGGGAAGAGCCCGAGGAGGGAGGAACTGCCCCGGACGACCAAGGGCAGGGTGGCGATGACGATGATACCCAGACCCCGACTGATGGTGATGGCCAGGATGTCGGAGACGGAGATACCGGCAGTGGGGATGGCGGTGATGGTGATATTGGCGCGGGCGATGGCGGCAGCGGTGACAGCGGAGATGGGGATAACCTACCACCCATAAGCGATGGTGACGATAACGGATTGCCCCCTTGTGTGACCATGACCGCACAGAACGACACGTCAACAACGCCCACTGCCCAAAACAGTGGTCTCGCAAGTACCCACACAGGCAATCCGATTCACGTGGTCACCGGCAACAAGTACCAGCAGGAGGCGGATCTGGCCCCGCTGCCAGGCCCACTTGGCCTGCTCTTCAAGCGCCACTACAACAGCCATAGCGACTATGCGGGTCCACTCGGCCACGGCTGGAGCCACAGTTACGATCTGGCCCTGCAAGCACAGGGCGAAGGCTACCGCCTGCGTCAGAGCGACGGGCGGGTCATCCACTTCGACCCCAGTGGAACAGCGGATCAGTTTGTCGCCACACGTATCAGCGACGGTTGGCTGCGGGTCAACGAGTCTCAGCTTACCTGGCACTGGCGCGACGGGCGCCAATTCCAGTTCAGCACCCAAGGCCAGCTCGAGCGCATCGTGCTGGCCAGCGGCCAGACTTTGAGCCTCTTCTACAACCCCCAGGGAAAACTCTTCCTGGTGCGCGATCCCCAGGGTCGGGAGCTGAGCCTGGACCACTACCCCAACGGACGCATCAAGGCGCTTTACGATCCCAGGGGCAAAGCGACCCGCTACCGCTACGATGAGGCCGGCAACCTGCAGAGCATCACTCGATCCGACGGCGCCACACGGCACTACCATTACGAAGATCCCCGCGACAAACACAACCTTACCGGCGTCACCGACGAGCGGGGTGTGCGCTACGCCAGCTGGGCATACGACGATCAGGACAGGGCCATCCTCTCCACTCATGCCGATCAGGTGGGCCGGGTCAGCCTCGACTTCAGCACCCCCGGCGAGACCAAAGTCACCGATAGCCAGGGCCGCATCAGTACCTACACCACCGAAATAAGAGACGGCGTGGCCCTGGTCAGCGCCATCCACGGCCCCGGCTGCTCCAGTTGCGGACAAGGCGATGTCAATTACCACTACAATGACCAGCTGCAATTGACCGAGATCGCTACCAAGGATGGCATCACCAAGCACTACCGCTACGACGAACAAGGCCGCACCAGCCAAGTCAGCCGCGAAGTGGCGGGGGCAGCTTCGCAAATGCTGGCGCGCTACGAATACGAAAACGAGACCGATCTGAAACCCAGCGCAGTGGTCCGCCCCAGCGTCAACCCCAATGGCGAACACCGTATCGAGAATGCCTACAACCCCCAGGGCCAGCCCGTCGTCATCACCGAGCGCGGCTACCGCCCAGAGGCAGATGGCAGCTACTCACCCATTCAACGCACTACCAGACTGAGCTATAACGCGACCGGCAATATCGTGGAAATCGACGGTCCACGGGAGGATGTAACGGACCTGATAAAGTTCAGCTACGACGATCGTCAACGTATCAATGGCATTACTATGGCGGATGGGTCGATACAGAAGATATTGGATTACGACGCCTATGGCCGTCCAACAAAAATAGTAAGCGATAACCAGAAACCCTTGACTATTCAGTACAACATGTGGGGCAAACCGCTAACGATAAGCCAGGGTTTAAGAACAGTAAGCTATACATACGACGGTGCTGGGTATCTGACCGGAATCACTGATCCGGATGGGCAGATATTGAACATCCACTATGACTCGGCCGGTAGGCTTGTCAGCATGGATGACGAGGAAGGAAACAGTGTTCGCAAGTTAATCGACACCGAAGACAGGCTTCTGGCGTACACGATTGAAAGCTCGCAAGGAGACCTGTTACGGGCAACGGTCTATCTTCGTGACGCCAATCAGCGCTTACGTGGAGTCGTTACCCCTGAAGGGATTCAGAGGATGGTGGGTTATGACGAAAGAGGGCAGAAGACACTGGATACCAATGGAGGTGGCAAAGGCGACTATTTCATGCGCACGGGTACAGGCTCGGTAGAAGCAATCGCGGACGCGAGCGGGAATAAGACACGCAGGATGCGTGTGGCAAATAACCATATAGACATTACTCAAGATAGTTTAGGGCGCTACGATATCGTTTTCTATGATGATTTCGACAATAAAGTAGCATGGCGAAATCCAGACAGCGGTTTGACCAGCTATCGATATGATCGGAGTGGTAATCTCATAGAAAAGCACGATGCTGCCGGCAACAAAACAGTCTATGAGTACAACGCGGCAAATCAACTGGTGCTTCGAAAAAATGCGGATGGTATTACCCGGTTCAAATATCGGGCAGGCAGGCTTGTGGAAGTTCAAGGTCCCGAAAGCAAGCAAAATTTTACATACGATGATGAAGGGCGAGTGGTCAGCCATACGCGTGAAATCGATGGACACAGATTTACCACACATTTCACCTACGATGCCAAGACCGGTAAGCTTAGCAGCAGACAGTTGCCTGGTGGAGAGCGCTTGGCTTATCGATATCAAGCCAATGAGGGAAGACTCAGCGCAGTGTCCAAGTCGGGATGGTTCAGCGAGCAGCCCCTGCTGGAAGGTGTTACATATGAGCCTTTTGGCGGTGTCACAGGCTACACTCATCTCGATGGTAGCCGGACAGAAAAGGCCTATGATAAAAGCGGCCGCCTCATCAAGCAGACACACACTCAGTTTGGCCAATATAAGTTGGCATATAATTATTCAGGGGAACTCGCGCTTATTGAAAAGGATCGCCAACAGTCCCGATATGCCTACGATGCCACCGGCCGCTTGAAGCAGGTCGATGCTGCCAATGAAGTCAGGGAGTATCGATATGATGCATTGGGGAATCGCTTGGCCACATCAACAGGATCGTTGCAGAAGGTAAACTCAAAGACGACGCCGGCTGCAGGGTCGGAGGCGCGCAAGATCGATCTCCTGGGTAGAGTAACAGTGCAGGGTGAAAGGCATTGGGAGTACAATGCATCCGGACGGCCAATCAGGTTCTATCGTGATGAGAGGTTGGTTGCGACCTATCGCTACAATCACAACGGCGAGCGCATCAGCAAAACAGTCTATTCGGATACCCCGGAGCAGTCTCCAAAGACCACATACTATTTGTATGATATGCAAAGGCGTCTTACCGCCGAAGCCGATGAGACTGGAACGGTAATCCGACAGTACCTCTACCTTGGACGGATACCATACGCTATGCTGGAAGGTGGCGTCAGTTACAGTATTCAGTCGGACCATCTGGGGACGCCTCAGAATGTTACGGATGAAAATAGCCGACTCAAATGGCGGGCCGATTATGATCCTTTTGGCCGTGCCGTCGTGAAAACCCAAATGATCAGTTTCAACTTGCGTCGTCCCGGACAATATGAGGATGGCGAGTCGGGACTCTATGACAACTATCTGCGCAGCTATGATCCGGATAACGGTCGCTATCTTGAACCTGATCCGCTAGGTATCCTGGATGGCATGAATCGGTATGCTTATGTTGGTAGTCGGCCGATGGATCGTACAGATCCGCTTGGGCTTTTCAAAGTACATGCAATCACAGGTGGTGATCCAGTCCATGAGGCAATCCTGCAGATGGCTTTTGACCGCTTTAACCAGGAGTATGCGGCTTCACATGGCGGTCGAGTTGCGTTTTCGCAGCACACGATTAACCTGTTTGTGTATGCTAATGTCAGAACTGATCTGATTCTTGATGAAAATCACCAGTACTTAACGCAAAACCATTTCGATAATCCGACGGATGGACCTTTGAACGATGGCCAGGCCACCTGGTTTCAGGATTCGATCAATACGGTTAATACCAGGCGGCAAGAGTACGGAAATATATCCGGTGAAATAAGAACAGATGTTTGTCCGCCTCCTGGATATGAGCCCATTCGGGAAAATCCCGATATTATGTCGATTGTAGAGAATTTCGGTGCTAATACGCACACTCTGGCGGACTTTTATGCACACTCCAATTGGGTTGACGAACTGACGAGAGGTGGGTACTACATACTGCAGCGGTCAACGAATCGCGGAAGAAGCAGGGCGACAATAGAAGAGGGTACAGTACCAACAGGCTTGGCTATGACAAGCGTTTGGAATGAAACAGTTAACGGCTATAGCTTGTTTTCAGGAGCAGCTCACGATCTTATGGATACTTTCGGCGATCCCATGCGCGGTTGGCAAAAGACGGATATATTTGGTCAAGTAGATAAAACGACACATGCATACTGGCAGAAAGATGCTCCGTCCGCTGATGAAGAGTCAGCCGAATTCAGACGTTTCGAGATGGCTCGCAACCTGGCTATAGAACATACGTTGCAAGAAATCAGGCGACTGTGGGATGCATCAGAAAATAACACGCAACTTCGGGCAATTTACGCTATGAACAAAGACCGAAAGGAGTTCGAAGGCGTGCAATACAACTTAGATGGATGTGCTGCCTGTCCGACTTGGGGAAGCTTCAACGACATCGACAGCCAGATCGAATACGTCGCCGGGTTTGTTGACGATCATAACTGGTAGTGGATTGATTGAATGGATGCCGCCGGGTTCAGGTTTATACTTAAGGCTGAAATCATCCTGGCGAGTATTATATGTCTGGGTCTACTGCTAGCTCTTCTTTATCAGTTTTGGAGTAGTAGACGACTAAATCGTAAAACCACCATATTGACCGCGGTTTGTATGACACTCTATATCGTAGAGTTTTGGGAGCCGGTTGTGACAACGTTGACTGTAATTCCGGCAATGTGCAAGGAGAAAGGCGGTCTACATGTCCACAATAAGGTGCAAGCAAATGGTTTTTTTGCAAATGTTTTCTATGAGCGATATTTATCGGATTTTGGCTACTCATTTGTTGAATATGTAGATTATGTTAATTATTCGAAAAAAAGATATGTAACAAAGAAAATCAGAGAGAATGGGAATATCGAGATTGATGATTCTTGGAAAGGAAGTGAACCACAAAGCCGCTATCATTATCTGATTCGCCAGCCATTTGAAATCAAAAAGGAAGGTATCGCAAAGTACTTCAATGTCAGCGGTGAGAGAGACGTCATATTGGATGTTCGTGAAAATGAAGTAATTGGCGAGATCAAGCGATACTACTATGGGGGCAGTGACCTTCGATACGCGATGCACAGGATGTTGGCTGATCAAAAGAAAGCCTGTTGGTCGCCGGAACATGACCCTAAAGGTATACCGCTTCCGGTACATGTTTTACTGCCAGATCGTTAGTTAATACGTAATTCCACCCTTCATCGTTTGAACGAATTGAGTAAAGTGCAATGCAAATAGGAAAGCGGAATGCCGACCAAATTAATCTTGAGTCATATGTTTAAAAGACAATAAATTCAAGGTATTGGGGTCAGGCAAATCGTTTCTGCCGAATTATGAACACTATTAGGGATGAATACTCATTGGATGTGCCTGTAAGTGATTGCTCAAGTATTGGAAAGACACAAGAAAAAGTGGCAGATATAGAATTCTTACAGTTAAGAGAGTTGGTGAGGCCGCTAAACTGGGATGAGGGGCCGAGAATGGAGCTTTTAAAATATATTTTGTTGCCAATGAACTCGGGAGTAAGTGTATTTTTCATAGACAATGAGCCGCGTGGATTGCAAGCAGCATCTTTGTTTAAGTTGTTGAAAAAAGTATGTGATAGTGATTATCCTGGTGATTTCATCATGGGATCCGCATGCATTTATTTCGGTGAAGTTACAAGTGAGTTTGTAAAAGATAATTCATGCCATGTTTATGTTCATGATACGAGTATGACCATAAGCTTTGGTGTGGGCAACGGATTTTCAATGCAGCTAGAGCCAGAATGGTGTCACCGTAAAGAATTGCCTCCCTATGACTGGCCAGATCGAAAATGACTTAGTGGCCAAGATACTGGCAACGGCTTTTCAGTATGTACCAGTACTATTACATATTCACGCTGTATTCCATTCTGTAGATATGAGTGTGTGACCATAATCTGCAGAATTCGTCTAGCGACGATTGTAAAGAAAAATAGTGTATTTGGCGGATATTTTAATCTCTGTGATTCGATTATTTCAGGTTGAATGTGCATCTGGTCCTAGAATACCTAATTCTTTCTGTATTTACTTAAGGAAGTAACAGGAGTGGCATTGTCGGCAGTTAAAAGAACTCTTTCTTTGTCAGGTGGCTGGCAATTTGGTCGGCATCTATGGCCAGCTAGACTATGTTGCTGAGTTTGCAAGTTGTCATAACTGCTACTTGGGTTGTTTGATGGATGCCGCATTAGGAATTTATATTCTTTATGCTGCGATCCTATCTGCTGGACTCGTTTGTGCTGTACTATTGTTTGTTCTGGTCAATCAATATCGGTGTAACAAAAGTGTAAGTAAAGCAACTTTAGTTCTGACAGTCATGCTCAACACTGTCTTTATTGCCAAATTTTGGGAGCCTGTTGTATCTGCATTGGTTGTAATTCCATCGATGTGCGAGGAATTTGGCGGTTTGCATATCCACGAGAAGGTACCAGCAAATGGCTTTTTTACAAATGCTTTTCGTGAGCAATATCTAACGAAGTATGGCTATTCATTTGTTGAATATGTTGATTATGCGAATTATAAAAAAAGATATGTAACAAAGAGAATCAGGAATAACGAAGATATAGAGTTAGATGATTCATGGAAAGGAGATGAACCCCAAAGCCGATACTTATATAAGATTCGCCAACCTTTTGAAACAGAAAAGACGGGTATGTTGAAGTATTTTAACGTTCAGGGAGTGAGAGATTATGTGTACGATGTACGTAAAAACAAGGTGATTGGAGAGATCAAGAAATATCAGTACGGGGGAAGTGAATTCCAATACGCCATGTACAGACTGCTTGCAGATAGTAAAAAAAACTGTTGGGCACCGGAGCGTGATCCAAAAGGTATACCGCTTCCCGTATATGTGTTAACGCTAAGGCGATAGCGAAACTGATATGCAGCTTTTTGACAATTGAATAAATGCCAGAGAAAAGGAATAGTTGAATCAGGAGAGTGGGATGATGATCAAAGGGAGCTTTAAGTGTTTTTTCAAAGGACAGTACGGTGCGGCGATGACCGAACTGCTGGTCTCCCTGCCCGCGCTACTGATGATGGGACTGGGCGGCATGCAGACCGCACTACTGTTCGACGCCAAGACCACGATCAACTACGCCACCTTCGAAGCGGCACGCACCGGCGCCGTCTCCCATGCCCAGAGCGACGCCATGCGCCAGGAACTGGGGCTCAGGCTAGGCCCCCTGTTCGGCGGCGACGGCAGCGCCGAGAAGGCGATGTCCGCGGTCACCCTCGCCAGCCTCGACGTACAGGACCGGCGCTTCACAAAGATCGAGATCATCAATCCCACCATTGAGGCCTTCAACGAGTTCGGCCGCAGGATCGTCGATCCGCGCACGGGTGATGAGCACTTCGGCATCCCCAACAGCCACCTGCGCTGGCGCAGCGCCGATGTGGGGCAAAGCGGGGTCAATATCCAAGATGCCAACCTGCTAAAGATCAAGGTCACCTACGGCTACCAGCTGAAGGTGCCGCTGATCGACCGGGTGATTCCGGCAGTGATGCGAGTCGTTGATCCTGAGAATAGTCTCTACTACAACGCCCGTCGCCTGCCGATTACTTCGGTGGCCACGGTGCGCATGCAGTCGGATGCCTGGCGTGATGCGAACAATGTACATGTTGAAACACCTGGTGGAGGTGCGACCCCGCCTGGATCAGGGGAAGAGCCCGAGGAGGGGGGAACTGCCCCGGATGACCAAGGGCAGGGCGGTGATGACGAAGATACCGATACACCAAGCGATGGGGGCGGCCAGGATGCAGGCAATGGAGACACCGGTAGCGGTGACAACGGAGATGGCGACAACGACACGGGTGGTTCGGGTAACGGTGACACCGGGGATGGGGATGACCTGATATCAATCATTGGTGGTGGAAATCAGGGCGGTCCAATGTGTGAATCCCAGATGACACCGGCGGACGATATTTTCAGCCCAACTTCCCAACGCAGCGGCATCGCCAGCACCCACACCGGCAACCCCATCCACGTGGTCACCGGCAACAAATACCAGCAGGAGACCGACCTGAGCCCCTTGCCCGGTGCCCTGGGCCTGCGGTTCACCCGCCACTACAACAGCCACAGCGACAACAAAGGCCCCCTGGGCCACGGCTGGAGCCACAGCTACGACCTGGCCCTGCAAGCACAGGGCGAAGGCTACCGCCTGCGCCAGAGCGACGGACGGGTCATTCATTTTGCTCCCAGCGATACACCCGACTATTACACCGCCCCGCGCCTCAGCGACGGCTGGCTGCGGGTCAACCGCAAACAACTCACCTGGCACTGGCGCGACGGGCGCCAGCTCCAGTTCAGCCCCGACGGTCAACTACAGCGCATCGTGCTGGCCAACGGCCAGACCCTGAGCCTCCTCTACAACCCCCAGGGAAAACTCTTCCTGGTGCGCGACCCCCAGGGCCGGGAGCTGAGCCTGGACCACTACCCCAACGGGCGTATCAAGGCCCTCTACGACCCCACCGGCCAGGCAACCCGCTACCGCTACGACGAGGCCGGCAACCTGCAGCAGGTCACCCGATCCGACGGCACCACCCGGATCTACCACTACGAAGACCCCCACGACCGCCACAACCTCACCGGCATCACCGACGAGCGGGACGTGCGTTATGCCAGTTGGGAATACGACGAGCAGGACCGGGCCATCCGCTCCACCCATGCCGGGCAGGTGGGCCAGGTCAGCCTCGACTTCACCACCCCCGGCGAGACCCAGGTCACCGACAGCCAGGGCCGCGTCAGCACCTACACCACCGAAATAAGAGACGGCGTGGCCCTGGTCAGCGCCATCCACGGCCCCGGCTGCTCCAGCTGCGGCCAGGGCGATGTGAGCTACCGCTACAACGAAAACCTGCAACTGACCGAAATTGCCACCAGGGACGGCATCACCCAACACTATGATTATGACGCGCAGGGTAGGACTTCCCGCGTTACTCAGGAAGTCGCCGGCGAAGCTCCACAAACTCTCGCCCGTTACGAATATGAAAATGACACTGACTTAAAACCCAGCGCGGTCATCCGCCCCAGCGTCAACCCCCAGGGCGAACACCGCCTCGAAAGCGCCTACAACCCCCAGGGCCAGGTCACCCGACTCACCGAGCGTGGCTACCGCCCCGAGGCCGACGGCGGTTTCACACCCATCCAACGCACTACAAGACTGAGCTACAACCAAACCGGTCAGCTCACCCAGATCGATGGCCCCCGGGAAGACGTCGAGGACAGGCTCCAGCTCGGTTACGACGACAACCAGCGCCTGAGCCGACTCACCACCCCCGACGGGCGCACCCTGCGGGTCACCCGATACGACGCCTACGGCCGCCCCCAGCAGATCCAGGCCAGCGGCCAGGCCTCGCTCAGCCTTGACTACAACCAGCGGGGCAAACTCACCCAGGTCAGCCAGGGCCAGCAAACTGTCACCTATGAGTACGACGCCGTCGGCCACCTCAGCGCCATCACCGACCCCGAGGGCAAACAGATCAAACTCGCCTACGACGAGGCGGGGCGCGCCACCGCCCTGCAAGACGACAACGGCAACCGCCTCGAACAGGCACTCGACACCGAAGGGCGGCTCACCCGGCGCAGCCTCAAAGACCCCCAGGGCGAACTGCTGGCCACCGTGAGCTACCTCTACGACGCCCAGGGAAGACTCGCCGCCCGCCAGACCCCCCGGGGCCAGACCCACTACACCTACGACGAGAAGGGCCGTCTCACCCAGGTCGAAGACCCCCAGGGCTACGCTACCGGGCTCGACTACAACGGCCTGGGCCAACTGCTGGCCATCACCCAGCCGGGCAACCGGGTCACTCGGCTGCACTACGATGCCAACGGCAACCCCAGCGGCCTGACCGACCCCCGGGAGAACACCACCGAACAACAAAAAGACGATTTTGGCAATGTTATCAGCCAAAGCCACCCCGACACCGGCGCGGTGCGCTACACCTACGACAAGGCCGGCAACCGCACCCAAAAGACTGACGCCCAGGGGCAGACCACCAGCTATCGATACGATGCCGCCAATCGACTCATCGAGGAGACAGGTCCCAGCGGCACCACCAGCCTGGATTACGACCCCAACACCGGACGCCTGGCCCAGCTCAGCGACGACAACAGCCACGAAAGCTTCGCCTACGACGAGCAGGGCCGGCTCATCCAGCACGCCCGTCATATCGACGGCCACCGCTTCCTCACCCAATACGCCTACGACCCAGCCGGAAAACTGAGCCAGAAAACCCTCCCGGACGGGCAAACACTCACCTACCACTACTATCAGGAAGGGAACCAAAAGGGCCAGCTCAGGGCTATCACCCGTGAGAGCCTGCTAGGACTGAGAGAAATCCCCCTGGTGGGCGAGATCGACCAGGACGCAAACGATGGGCAAACGGGGCTCACCTTCGGCAACGGCCTGCGGGAGATCCGCCACCACGACAAGCTCGGCAGAACCACGGCCATCGAGCACAGCCAAACGCTCAAACTGCAATACCAATATGACCCACAGGGCCACATCACCGGCATCGACACCGACGGCATGCTGCAAAGCTACGACTACGACCTGCCGGGCAGACTGACCCGGGCCGAGACAAACCTGGGCAGCTACCGCTACACCTACGACAGCCTGGGCAACCGTATCCAAAAGCAGCACACGGATAGATCAGGAAAGACCACCACCCAGCAAAACCGCTACCCCGACCCGGGGGAGGGTAACCGCCTAATAAGCCAAGAGAACGGAGAAAACCAAGCATACCGCTACAACCCATCGGGCAGCCCCGAGCAGATCGGTGAGCGCCATTACGGATACGACGCCCAACAACGCCCGATCCGACTCTATCGGGAGAACGCCAAGGGTCAAAAGACCCTGGTGGCCCAATACACCTACAACCGCTTCGGCGAGCGGATCAAGAAGGTCGTCTACACCCACTCGAAACAACCCAAGGTCACCTACTACCTCTACGACGGCCACCAGCTGACGGCGGAGGCCGACGGAGAGGGCGAGATCACTGCCCAGTACCTCTACCAGAACCAACGCCCGATCCTCAAGCTGGAGGGCAAGACCGCCTATGCTATCCACACCGATCACCTGGGTGCCCCCAGAGCGGCCACCGATGAAGACCAGGAGCGGGTTTGGTCGGCGGAATACAGTCCGTTTGGGTTGGTCGAGATCAAGACCCGGGAGATTACGCTTAATCTCAGGCTGCCCGGTCAATACGAAGATCAGGAGAGCGGCACTTATTACAACTACCGCAGGGACTACGATCCGAACACGGGAAGATATCTCACCAGTGATCCTATCGGGCTGAAGGGTGGACTCAATACCTATGCCTATGTGGGAGGCAATCCACTCAACACCATTGATCCGCTGGGCTTGGAATGGGTGACAATTGACGGTGTCCGGCAGTGGGTACCAGACAGTGGGTCATTGGTGAGAGTCGGTGACGATCCCTCAACAGTGACGTTCATAAATGATGCCCTGGCTAGTGGTCGATTGACCGAAGAACAGGCCCAGTTGGCCCATGAAGGGTATCGGAATATACCCAAGCCTTCGGCTAACTCACCCTTTGTGCAAAAACTCCAAGCCGTGTTCAGCGAAGCCGCATTCCAGCTTGCGGAAAACCCTGCATTCAATGGTAATGCCAGGCTGGTCGCCTTTGCACAACTGCTGCAACAGGATGCCCCAATG
>JBNKLI010000004.1:0-7861 GCA_050292275.1 Candidatus Thiodiazotropha sp. | reverse complement strand
ATGTACGGCATCCACTTCGAAGGCAGTCCCAATATGGAAAAATTCATTCTCACCGAGTGGGACGGACCGCCGCCGATGCGCAAGGAGTTCGACAGCGAGGCCTATATCAACGAACACCTGAGCTGGCAGAACTACAACCCGCAATGGCTGCAGGAACTCGTCGCCGAAGGCGGCGGCGTGATTATTCCGCCGGAGGAGCAGCGGTTCAGCCAGAAGAAGAAATAGTCTAAGAGAAGTTATGAGTTTTGAGTTGTCGGTGTTCGCTTCGCTCACGCTATTAAATAAACGTGTGCGGAGCGCACTCATCAAACTAAAAACTAAAAACTCATAACTCAAAACTTACGAGCGCAGCGAGTATGAGACCCGAGAACTACGAAGCCCAACGCCAACCGCCGAGCAATGAATTCGAGCTCAATTTCGGCCCCAACCATCCCGGCATCGAGGGCAATTATGCCTTGAAGGTCAAACTTCACGGCGATGTGGTACTGGAGGCCAAGGCCGACGGCGGCTACCTTCACAGGGGCTTCGAAAAACTGATGGAACAGCGCCTGTGGATCCAGAACATCGCCCTGGTGCCGCGTATCTGTGTTCCTGACCCATCGCCCATGGAACTCTGCTACTCCATGGCGGTGGAACAGCTGTGCGGCCTGCATGTCCCGCAACGGGCGAACTGGATAAGGGTCATGCAGCTGGAGCTCTCGCGTATCGCCGCACATCTCTTCACCTTCGGCGGCCATGCCGCCACCACCGGCATGTACAGCACCATGTACTGGGGGGTTGCGGATCGCGACCTGATCCTCGACCTGTTCGAAGAGTTCACCGGGGGGCGCGTCTACAGCATCTACAACATCCCAGGCGGGGTACGCCGCGAACTGCCCTCAGGCTTCCTGCAGCGGGTCAGCGAGACCCTCGACTACATCGAGTCGCGTCTGCCCGATTACGATAATCTCTTTTTCAAAAACCAGGTCTTCGTCAAGCGCGCCAAGGGTGTCGGCGTGCTGACCCGGGAGCAGGCACTGAACTGGGGGGTCACGGGCCCGAACCTGCGCGCCACCGGACTTGATTTCGATGTACGCAGGAATGACCCCTATTTGGTCTATGACCAGCTCGATTTCGAAATCCCCACCGAGGAGAGTGGAGATGCCTGGGCGCGAACCCTGGTACGCCGGCATGAACTGATCCAGAGCATCCGCATCCTGCGCCAGGTGGTCGAGGCCCTGCCCGACATCCACGGCCCGATCCGCGCCCCCATACCCAACCCCCTGGCCTGGAACGTCCCGGCCGGTGAAACCTATACCCGGGTCGAGTCCTCAAAGGGGGAACTCTGCTACTACGTGGTATCGGACGGCGGCCCCAAACCCTACCGGGTACATGTGCGTGGACCCTCGTCGATGCATGCGGTGCAGGTCCTGGAGAAACTCTCGGTAGGCTCTCGCATCGAGGATATCGCGCAGACCATGTTCTCGCTCGATGCCTGTCCGCCGGAGGTGGACAGGTAATTTTGAATTGTGAATGTTGAATTATGAATTTAAGAGGAGCGCAAGGTGGAATCAACAGGGAATGTCGTTAAAGAGAAAAGTTTTCTGTTTGCGATACGTATTGTGAATCTTGCAAGGTATCTTCAGCGAAATCACAAAGAATTCGTACTTTCAAAACAGCTGGTGCGCTCGGGAACAGGCATTGGTGCGAACATCGCGGAAGCGTTGGCGGGACAAAGCAGAAAGGATTTTATCGCAAAAATGGCAATCGCCTCAAAAGAGGCGAGAGAAACGGATTACTGGATTCGTCTTTTGATTGCGACTGGATACCTGACAGAAAAGAGAGCGGCTGAGAAAACCTTGCAAAATGATTGCGAAGAACTGACCAAGCTTTTGACATCAATTGTCAAAACAAGCCAAGAGACTTAAGCAATGGCAAAGCCAATTCAAAATTCAAAATTCAAAATTCAAAATTCGCTTATTGTGCATGAGGATAGCGGCTCCATCCTGTCGCCCTTGAAGGCGCTGCAGTTCTTCGCCCGCAAACCGGTGACTGTGCCGCTGGAACCGAGGCCGGCGGCTGCCAACTACCGGGGTTTTCACCTCAACGATCATGAAAAGTGCATCGGCTGCAGCTCCTGTCAGAAGGTCTGCGACAACGCTGCGATCACCATGGTCAAGGTTCCCCATCTGCACGAAGACCCGGTCAGCGGTATCCGCAACCTTCGTCCCGCCATCGACTATGGCCGCTGCTGCTGGTGCGCGCTGTGCGTCGATATCTGTCCTACCGGGGCCATTTCGCTCTCCAGGGAGTATGTCCACACCTGTACCCAGGAGGAGATCGACAGCTATTTCATCCTGCCGGACGAGACGGGTATTCATGGTAAACACTACGGCCCGGGTTGGCAGAAGAGCGTCGACTCCGATCTGCTGGACCTGAAACGACAGCCGATGGAGGAGTTGACTCCCGAGTCGCGGATCGACAACTTCGACGAGATCGTCAAAGGCTACAGCGACCAGCAGGCGGTGATCGAGGCTTCCCGCTGCGTGCAGTGCGGCATGTGTCATGACGCCTGCCCCACCCACATGGATGCACCGGAGTACATTCGTGCAATCTGGCAGGGAAACCCTGAAGAGGCGGTGCGCTGGATCTATAACACCAATCCCTTCTCCCATGTCTGCGGTCGGGTCTGCACTCACCGCTGCGAGGATGCCTGCTCCATCGGCAGACGGGGCGAGCCGGTCGCCATCCGCTGGTTGAAGCGCTATGCCATGGACAGGGTGGACCCAAAGCGTATCAAACAGATCGCCGCCGAGGGGAAGGCCAACTACCTGAGCGGTCATCATGTGGCGGTCATCGGCGCCGGTCCCGCAGGCCTCACTGCGGCCTACGACCTGGTTCGCAAGGGGCATCAGGTGACTGTCTTCGAAGCCCGGGGTGAAGCCGGCGGCATGCCAAGGTACGGCATTCCCTCCTACCGCCTGCCCTATGACATGCTCGAGCGTGACATCGAGGTCATCACCTCGCTGGGGGTCAAGATTCGGACCAACACCCGTGTCGGCGTGGATATCAGCATGGAGCAGCTACATGCAGACTACGATGCCGTGGTGCTGGCGATCGGTCTCCACCTGGGGCGTTCCACCCGGGTCCCGGGTTCGGATCACAAACAGGTGGTGAAGGCGGTGGATCTGCTGCGCATGATCACCGACGATGAAAAGTTCAAACTGCCGAAGCAGGTCGTGGTCATCGGCGGCGGCAATGTCGCCATGGATATCGCCCGCAGCCTGGCGCGCATGCAAAAGCGTTCGACAGGAAAGGTAGCCGTGACCGTAACCGCCCTGGAGGACAAAGCGCATTTCCTGGCCGATGCAGTGGAGGTCAAGGAGTGTCTCGAGGAGGGTGTCGAGATTTTCGATGCACGGGGACCCCAGGAATGTATTGTGGAAAGGGGGCGTTTGAAGGGCCTGAAAACCTGGAAGGTGCGCTCTATATTCGATGAACAGGGACGCTTCTCACCCGCCTATGACGAAACTGATGAGATGATTCACCAGGCTGACCTGGTAATCGAGGCCATTGGCCAGATGTCGGATATCAGCCTGCTCGGTGAGGCACTCGTCGAAACCCTGGAGTGGAACCGTGGACGCCTCCTGGTGGATGAGCACGGCCACACATCCGTCGACTGGCTATGGGCCGCGGGCGACTGCGTCAACGGTCCCGACGTGGTGCATGCCGTGGCGGACGGCCATCGGGTGGCGGCAAGCATCGAGGGCTGGCTAGGACGTTAAATTTAATTCTTAATTTTGAATTATGAATTGATGTGTGTGCTTCGCACATTATTTATACAACAGCAAACGTGAGCGAAGCGAACACCACAATTCAAAATTCATAACTAAAAATTCAAAATTCAAATTTCGAGGTATTTCGGATGAAAGAGGGTCACAGCAGCGGTTACGACAAGTTGCAGTCGAAAAAGAGTCTCGGCGAAATCCTTGATATCGCCATCGAGTTCGAACGCACTGCGCGGGATTTCTACACCGACCTGATCCCGAAGGTCAGCAAGCAGATCCGTTATCTGGTAGAGGAACTCGCCAAGGAGGAACAACACCATTTTGAGCTGTTCGAAGAGCTGAAATCCCGCCCCGACATCGAGCACCATATTCAGGCCATGGTGCAAACCCCGGCCAGCGACAAACGTTTTTCGGACTGTATCCATCTCCCGGATCTGGGTGAGCGCCCCGACGACCAGGCAGTCCTTCAATATGCCCTCGGTCGCGAGCATGCCGCCATGGAGCAGTACCATGCGCTGGCCGAAAACACCGATCAAGGGCCTGTCAAGGATCTGTTTCTCTACCTAGCGAACGAAGAGACCCTGCACAAGAATCAACTGGAGAAGCTCTACTACGAAACCATTCATAGCGGTGGTGTTTGAAAGCAAAAAAAAACCCGCATGTGGGGAGAACACGCGGGCAAGGGTAAGCTATCCAATCAATTTCACACTAGCTCGATTCATAACACTCGACACAACCATTTATGCCGTTTGCGGAGAACTTCGCATCGCAGCCAACCGGGCGCGGCTCGCAATGACGTAGTGCCACTTAGCCAGACTAACGGTTGCTTAGCGGTAAAATTAGCAGGTTATAATTAAGATTCACTTAATCCCGGGAAGAACAGCTTCACAATTAAACCGGTTCCCTGCTCAGGATCGCACAACTCTATGCTTCCCCGGTGAAGCTCACAGATCTCCTTGGCAATGGAGAGACCCAGGCCCGCCCCCGCTTCGGTCTCTCCCGGCAGGCGGTTAAGTCGTTCGAACACCCACTTCTTCTTGTCATCCGGGATCCCCATTCCGTTATCCTCGACGGCCAGCGCTATGCCATCCACGGTGGAACCAATCCTGATTTCGATGCAGCCCTTTTCAGGAGTGAACTTGATCGCATTGCTCACCAGGTTACCGAGCAATATCCCTATCAGCTCACGATTGCCGTTCATGGCAACCGCCTCATCGCACTCAAGAGATATTTCGATTTCTTTACTCAGGGCATGTGGCGAAATCTCCGACAACACCTCCTGTGCCAACTCCTCGAGGTCCAGCCGCGTGAATTCATGACGGATCTTGTCGGGTTCGATAGAGGCCAGCACCAGCAGCTGATTTATCACATGGTTCAGGCGGTTCAACCCTTTACCGATCTGCTCGAAACCCCGTATCGAACGTTTATCCACACTCCCGGATATGCTCGATTGAAGTTGCACCAGCATACCTGCGACCGGTGTCCTCAATTCATGAGCCACATCAGCGGTAAAACGGCTGTTGCGATCTATGGCCTCTCTCAATCTCGCCAGCAGACCGTTGAGCTCTTCCACCATACCGGCGATCTCCCTGGGGACATGGCTCGGCTGAACGGGATGGAGATGGTTGTAATCACGTTCGGCGATGAGTCGGGTCACCTCTCTCAACGGCTGCAAACCCCGATGCACGATGAACCAGAGAATCCCGGAAAGAGGTAAAGCGATCAAAAGCGGTTTGATAACATCGAGAACGAACTCACTGACCAGCTGACGGCTCGCTGTATGGCTGCGCGCAACCTGAACACGGTAATCCTGTCCTATCAGATTCATGGTGTAGACACGCCAGCCCTCGCCATTTATGACACTGTCCGTATAGCCATCGACCCTTGAGTTCGATAATGGATATTTGGGAGCATCGGGCCCTTGTACCAACAAACTGTTTTTATCTGACCAGACCTGAAACAACAATGGATATGAATAACCGGCCGAGCTCAAGTCAGCCTGATAATCGTCAAGGTCCAACTCTGCGGATTCGTGCTCGGCGGTAACCGCCAGAAGCTGGGCTGCCAATGCCAGTTCGGCATTGTAAACCTGATTGATGTCACTGCTGGTTCGCCACCAGGTGAAGTAAAGTATGGCGCCCCATAACAGCAGCGTTGAAATCAGCAGCATCAAAATCAAGCGCAAGCTTATGGACCGCACTACCATCTATGATTTCCTCCACACAGCGAAAAAAAAAGCAGGACAATGAAACTCTCTCTGTCCCAATCAGGTCGATGCTCTCCGGGCGCATATCAATCGAGCTATCGACCACTTCCGGTCTCTACCGGCAATTTACCGGGGAGATGGCGGATAAGGATTTAATTATCTAATTGGCTCTGAAATAATCAGAAGCTCCTGTAAAATACATTTCCACCGATGCGCATATGCACAACAGCAATTGGCCTACCGTTACGAAATAGAATCGGGGATGGTGTCGGAAATCGACCCCTTAAAGCTGCTATCGATTGACAACAGAGTCGACAAATCCGGAAAAGTACTAGCGCCTTGCTGATGCGCTCGTGGGTTTTTCTATGACGTATCCCACCCCTCTCACAGTACGTATCGGATGATCCCCCAGTTTCTTGCGCAGATGATGGATATGGACCTCGATGGTGTTGCTTTCCACATCGTCATCCAGACAGTAGACTTTCTCACTGAGCTTGCGACGTGACATCACCCTGCCCATGTTCTCCATCAGACTCTGGAGAATATCGAACTCCTTTACCGACAGCGACACTTCATTGTTCTGTATGGTTACGGTGTGAGCCGAAGGGTCCAAAATCAAATCGCCGTGTCGCAGAATCTCCTCGCTCTGACCATAATGACGCCGGTGCAGTGCACGGATACGCGCACACAACTCCTCGATATCGAACGGCTTGACCACATAGTCGTCCGCTCCACCATCCAATGCCTGGACACGATCGACAACCTCTGCCCGCGCGGTCAACACAAGCACAGGTATCTGGTCTCCATCCGATCGCAAACGCGCCAAGACCTCCAATCCGGTGAGCCAGGGAATGTTCAAATCGAGCAACAGGACATCGTAACGGATGGTCTTCAACGACTGCATGGCGCTAAGGCCATCGCGTACCCAGTCAACCGTCAAGCCGCGACGTGTCAACACGGTCTGGATGCCATCACCGAGCATTTCGTCGTCCTCGACAAGCAGCAGATTTATAGCACTTGACATAGATCCCCCACGCTACATTCATATGTACTTGGTCAATCAGGTGTTTGCAGGTCAACACCGGATCTGACTCAGTAGATTCTTCCCCTATTCGCGCAGCTTAATCCTTACTGAAACTGTAACTTATTAGATTAGTCCGAAATCCAGATTTGACAGCCTATCTGAAGTACATAATTGGGAATTATATACCAATTCCACTAGATTCAATATGTTTATGTTTGTGAACTCCAGCGCATTTGGTGAATTCCTTTCCCCACTGGAGCAGGCTAAGCGCAAGTTAAGATAATATATTTTGATGCCAGTAAAAAGATTTTTATGAGTATCTCCGGAACCGGATTCGTATCTACTCAGACAAGGAGAAAGAAAGCCACAGCGGCCGCGGTCACCAGGCTTATGGTGGTGGGCAGGGTAACCAGCATGTCTCCGGAACCCAGCATCAGGAAGGCGGTCTCCACGACCAGAATGGCCATGGCGATACCCAGGGCCCTTGGCGTCTGCATCCAGCGGGTCACACCGGCCAGAGAGATGAAGGCCAGGCCAAGCAGGGCGGCCCCCATCATACCGGCAAAGGCCTGATTGACCGGCTCGGCGCTGAAATAACCGGCGATCAACTGGGGATCGACGATCAGAATCACTCCCCAAACACTCAGCATGACGATGGCGAGAATCAGAGCAAGACGCTGCAGCACCCGGTTTGGCATGGTTATCCCCGAAATATCTTTTATTTATCATGCGAATATAGAGAATTTCTCGATCAATTACAAAGAACAACGTTTAGTTTTGAATTGTGAATTATGATTTTTTTAACTCAAGCTTCGGAGTTCACAGCACGATTCAGACTCCGCCGTTTGTGTGGACTCGGCCGTC
>JBNKLI010000003.1:0-32414 GCA_050292275.1 Candidatus Thiodiazotropha sp. | reverse complement strand
TTGAGGGCCAGGGTTATCTGTTCGCCGCTCCAATGCCCTGTGCGACCTTTACCGATTTGCTGAAAAAGGGGGAACTCGCCTGAACCGGTTGCCGGTCTGATCACCAGCTCCTGGCGTCGAGTCGCATATGCAGCAGCGCGGCGCTATCGCCATTCGGCATTTTGCGTAGTTCAATATCATAGGGTTTGAAACCTAACGAGGCATAGAGGAGCAGTGCCGGTGTGTTGAAGGTGAATACGGAGATATGCACTGTTGATGCATAGTGGTTGAAAATCGTCTCACACATATGGCACACAAGGCGCCTGCCGATACCATGGTCCCGGTAGTCCTGAGCAATGACGACGTTGCCTATGAAAACCTTGTCACCCGAGATGTTTCGATAGAGATTGGCGAAGCCGATCACTTGCTCGCTGTCCAGTACCACGGTTAAATCACTTCGTTCCCGGGCGAGTTTTTCAAGCTGGGTGTGGTCGAAAGGCCAGGTCCCGGAGGGATAGATCAGAAACAGTTCTTCGGGTGAGGTGAACAAACCGACTATGTCGGAGTAATGGGTGTTATCCGCTGCTGTGATGATATAGTCTTTCTCAGTATTCATTCTGTAAAGTTAGATCGCTATCCATACCAGGTGAGTGGCGTTCGATTCATGTTTCGTCCCCGTGCTCCTGGGCGGGAACCCGAACACTCATACCCATGCTAGCCTATTGCCTGGCTTCTTATATAGTAATATGTTCCCACGCTGGAGCGTGGGAACAAGAAATTGCGAAACACAGAAGCGCAGTAACTATGTATGGACAGCCTGCATCACGGGCTGAAATTTCAGCCGGTCCGGTTACGGCCTGCTTCAGGCAGAACCTTGTTTGAGTTCGACTTAAGCAGTTGAACTTTAGCAAACTATACTGGTTTTGCCATCTGGTTTGATGAAATATCCGTGTTAGTTGGATTGATAAAATAATCGCTATGGATTGAGTAGAAACAGAGCGTAGTGGAAGGTGTTGATGTCGCGCGGTCGGTATTGACAATATAGTGTATATTGTGCATATTGCTTTAGTTAAGAACAATGTGTTGGAAGGGAATTCATGTTTAATGTTCTAATGAAATCCACTTTATTGATTGCCTCTTCCGGTTTTGCTCGGAGTGCTGGGTCCACCACCTCAACAGTAAACCATATTCTGGCGAATACGAGCCCGAATCACACATTCATTCAATTTGACGCGAACCCGACATCTCAGCCTGAATGTGCTTCAACACATTGACAGAATTCTCTTCTCCTTACGTTATATTCAAATACTGAATGTAATTGCGTGACCTGTCGATGACATGTGGAATTGTTCGGTTGCCAAGAAACTAATCTGCAATAATGTTATTGATGTTGTAAGCCTACGGCTGGCTTGACCTTATGCGAGGTGATTGAGTCACTCGTTTGTGGTCTTGGATAAACAAATGAGCTCCCTAATGCGTAAAGAGGTACATTGTATGAAAATACATCGGAATAGCGCTAAATATTTGTTGTATTTCTTAGTTACCATGGCTGCTTCTCAAAGCCTGCTTGCATACGATATCTCCCGGTTGCGGGACGAACAAGAGGTTTACTTTTCCCCTATTATGTACGATGGCTATGTTATACCGACATATGCGGGTTCAGGCATGCCTCCTGAACCAGGGAGCAGCGGAAATCTTACAATTTCGGGAACAGATTCTGATGGTGATGGTATAAGGGATGATGTTGAGAGAAAGATAGGTCTAATGTACCCAAGCCATCCGGAGGTTCGCGCTTATTCATATGTTATTGCAATGAGTCTGCAGGGTGCGATAAATAACCCCACATCGCTTCAGCAACAAGAGTTGTCACTTAATGAGATATTGATTGCTGACAAATGCTTGGGTGAAATGAATTTGAAAAACATTTTTGTTGGTTCAAATGAAATCATTCCCATGGTAATGAATACTTATCAACGTAGTTATGCTTATCTTGATGCCATGAAAATATTTCAAGGTGAGGTGTTGCCATCCGCAGGGCCCTGCCCTAATTAGTTTGCAGGCTTAAATCAGAAGATTTAAGAGCAAGTTGAATATAAACGGAAAAACAATTCTTCTGTATGCCTGCATTATATTGATCTTGATTGGTCTGTTTTCATCATGGGAATACAAAACTGATATATATGATAGCCAAGAAATCGGCAAGATCGTGTCTTTCGAGGCGCCACTTGTTGTTTATCACAATGTCCCAAAATCAGTTGCTGGTAGCACGATATCGAATAGATATCAGATGATACTCGAGGCAAAAAATAATATTATTTACGAGGATAATTTTACGTTCTTAAAACGAGAAGAAATGGACGCTTCTGTAGAATATGAAGTCACTGCCGTAATTAAGATACAAGTTATCGGTCTGATCATTAGATCATTCAGGGGATCTATCGTCTATTACATACTGAAAGATCCTGATGGAAGATTATTGCCAATGCGGAGAGGTTTGTATGAAGGAACTGAAAAACAATATCATTAAAATGGCTCTGTTGCTCGTATGTACGGATTTCTGTTCTGCAGAGTACATTGATGATATCAACATCTACTTTGTGAATGGGATAATGAATACACCGCAGAAGGCTGCTGAATCTGCAGATGCGACATCAAGTTTGATTGTGAGGCCGAGTGGAACAGTACGATCTATATACAATAACAGCCACGATTTGATTTGGGATATGGTCGAAACTTTCCGGTTGTCTTCGTATAGCAATACCAGCAGTATCTCCCCAGAGCTGTTTTGGCAGTACTTTTATGCTCCTCGTGTACTTAGCGAGCGCCAGCGAAGTGACCTGGAAGCTATGTTTGCGCCAGCACACACTTCATACCAGGAGTCGCTTCCTTGGTCGGCAAGTGCTGATTTTAACAAAATGAAGTCGAGAATATCGGCGGATCTGCAGGCGAATCGTCCCGTATTGCTTGTGGCTCACTCTGAGGGTAATTTGTTCAGCAACTTACTGACAAGTGCCATAACCAGCGAGAATGGCAATTTGGGCACAAACTGCATGAGAGTGGTATCTGTTGCCACTCCTGATACCAAAGTAGCGAATAACGGGCCGTGGACAACTGCTACAACTGATCAGATAATAGCTCTTGCAAGACGTACTATGCCGTATGGTGGCCAGATCCTGCCGAACAATGTCGAAACGTCGTATCTGGAATCAGTGAGACTTGGCGATGTGGCATCACACGGATACGAAGAGACATATCTACATCAAAGCATTTCGAGAAATAAGATCGGAAACGATATTTTCGTTGAGGCACATGAGCTCACCACTCAGTGTAATATGACTCCTCCGCAGCCGGCGCAATGTGGAAATCCGATAACACCTACAGGAGCACAAGGTGAAAATCAGCATTTCACATATACATTTCAAGGTTCTAGTAGAAATACCCTCGACATATCGTTTGAAGCATACCATATTCCGGACCGATTAAGGGTCTATGCGGGCGGGTCACTAATTCATGATACAAACGACCTGGTAACTGGTTTCCATCAGTATCGGGTTGAAATAAATCCTCAAACTCAAGGTAATCAGCTCGATCTTTATATTGATGCGCCACTGGCGGGAACACTATGGAAACTGTGCGTTGATTGTGAGGACGGTGGCTACTCCTGTGAACAGAGCTTATCAAGAAGGAATGTGGGTGTCAGTGTAACTTGGGGGCCTTGGTTCTCGTGTAGTATCAGCAACCAAAGGATCGACGGAGTATCGTATCCTGGAACTTATGCGTCAGCTCAGTTGACGCCTGGGCGTCACGAGTATGACTATGAGGGTGTCTGTGTATGCACAACGTCTATAAATACTTCATGTCAAAGCAGTTACCCAAAAGTGCTGATAGATGGCAGAACATACGATTTGCCTAATACTACTGGGTTTACATTTGATATAAATTAAGCACCGCGTTGTGCTCAATCTTTGAGCATGTAACGAGCCGTTGTGTGATCCAATTCAAGATGCCGATAGAATCACGCAGCTTATAGCACGCGCATATAGCTGACTCGTTCAAAGCCACCAATGCATGTGCCGGTGCCGGCCACAAAGACTTGCCTGTTAGATGCCTTGGCGGCCAACGCGCTGCTCATGGCGGCTCTTCCGCCAGTGGTTTGCAGATCAATCGTCATTCGGTCATCTGTAGCGCATGAAGGGCCGTTTGTTGGAGGTGAGTCAAACTTAATGTAGGCGCGATTAGGATCCACATTTACTTGCACGAATTGCAAAGTTGACGTGGTTGATCCACTCCATGCCTGGCTGCCTGTGAGTGCTAGCGATACGAAGGCAACCAAGATTTTTATCTTGTTCATTAATGATTCTCTCCCTAGCCAAGATAAACTGAACGTCAATGTATAGCAAAAATACTATATAGGGTCAAGATGAGGGCTGGGCATGATCTTTTGGCCCGATTTATAGCGTAATCACGGGATCTATAGCGAAAGATTGAGCGATTTCCGCAATGCTCTTTACATGGCTGAGCACAATGGGTAATCAGGAACAACTATGTCAAATTGCCTTGCGGCAATATGCCACATTGCTCCTGGGCAGCCCTCTTAGCACAATCGCCATGTTCAAAACGACAACGATCCCTTACATGGAGGAGCTATGAAAACCGGAATAAGGAACATCCTGGCCTTTGGTGCCATGTCACTTGTTGGCGTCCAGACCGCTCAAGCAGCGCTGGTCACTTACGATGTGATCGAAACGTTTATGGAGCCTCAGACCCAGCCGAGGAATACAATCTTCACCGGGTCTTTCACTTTCGACGACGTCACCGGGACCGTATCGAACTTAAACGGTTATCTGACTCAGTCAATGACCGGCACCAGCTCCGGCTCCCCTCCATACTACGACATGAGCCAGGTACACTTGACGCACCAGCTCTCCTCGGCAGCCGTTACCCTTGATGGCGTCGATGGGTATCTGGTAACCACCTTCCTGAACAACGACACCAATACCTTCTCGACCAATCCCACCTTTGGCGGAACCGATGGCTGGGAGCCGGGCTCCGGTTCCGCGCTCTACTACGACTTTCCGGGAGATAATCCGAGCAATGCCTACGCCATGATCTTCGTCAACCCGGCGGACCCCACGGCCAGCTTGACTCAGGGGCAGATCGACATGCTCGCCTATGCAGACTGCACACCTGGCGGCATGATGGGGCCGACCTGTATGACCGGTACAACCCTGGCCGGGTACGGCACTGTCGGCTCCATGAGCGGATATCCGATTTCGCAGTCCGTGACCCTGGCCCCGGTACCGCTGCCTGGCAGCTATGTACTGATGCTTTCGGCCCTGGGTGTGATCTCGTTCATGTTCCTGCGCCGCAAGGAGGACGGGGCCGAAAATCCTAATGGCTCCCTGATACGCGTCTAATCGGCCGCAACCTCAGCATGGCAGGGTGGGGTAGGGAAACGGGTGTTTCATCGATTCCGTTCCATTTGGTAAACACCATTTATTCAGTCCGACCGGTTGACGGCGCGGCCGGTCAGATAACGGAATGAAGCAGCGTATCGCCCGCTCCGTAGCCGTGCTGATTACCGTCGTTTCACCCCCGGCTGCGGCCCAGGAGGAAACGACACTCACGACGGTGGACGTCAGGGCCCCGAAGTCGGTCGAGTCCACCGAGTCGTCTCTGGGCGTTTCTGTCATCCACGGCGAAGAGCTTATGTCCCGGCGGACCTCGACCAGCGACAGCGCCCGCCTGCTTCAGGACACCCCTGGTGTGAGCCTGTTCGGCGCCGGCGGTATATCAAGCCTGCCGGCCATTCACGGCCTGGCGGACGACCGTATTCGAATTGAAATCAACGGCATGGGTCTGATGTCGGCCTGTCCCAATCATATGAACTCGGCGATGTCTTATATCGACCCAAGCAATATAGATAGCATCAAGGTCTTCCATGGGGTCTCGCCTGTCAGCGTAGGTGGCGACAGCCTCGGTGGCACCATACAGGTAAACTCCAAACCACCCGAATTTGCTGGCCCCGGAAAAGGACTTTTGGCCACGGGACAGACCGGACTGTTTTATCGCAGCAACGGTGACGCCAAAGGCGGCAACCTCTCGGCAAGCCTCGCATCGGAATACCTGAATCTGAGCTACAACGGTTCGACGACCAAGTCCGGTAACTATTCGGCCGCGAAGGCTTTCAAGACGGTTGCGCCAGGCACGGAAGGAGGCGAACCGATACCCGGAGATATCGTCGCGTCCAGTGCCTACCATGCGAACAATCAGGAACTCGGGCTGGCGCTAAGACACAGCAACCATTTGCTGCGGCTCAACATTGTTCGGCAGAACGTCCTGTTCGAGGGGTTTCCCAATCAGCGCATGGATATGACCGCCAATGACGATACCCAGAGCAATCTTCGCTATTCGGGCACCTATGGCTGGGGTGATTTGATCGCCCGCATCTACCATCAAAAAACGCGACACAAGATGGACATGGGACCGGACCGATATCAATACGGCTTAGGCATGCCCATGGACACCAAGGCAACAACCCGTGGCATGCTGCTACAGGGCAACATCCTGCTCTCCGATGCGGACACGCTTAGGGCGGGTGTTGAATATCAGGATTACACACTCTACGACTGGTGGCCACCGACCGGCGGCACCATGGGACCAAACACCTTCTGGAACATCGATTACGGCCGCCGTGACAGGGTCGACCTGTTCACGGAATGGGAGGCAGACTGGAACCCGGATTGGTTGACTCAACTCGGTGTTCGCAGCGGTACGGTCGAGATGGATACGGGGCCGGTGCAGGGTTATGACGACACGCTGGTTGGCATGTGGGGCAATGAGGCGGCCGCGTTCAATGCGCTCGATCACAAGCGTACCGATCGCAATCTGGACCTGACCGCCATTGCACGCTACACGCCTGGCGAGACACAAAGCTACGAGGTGGGTTACGCGCGCAAGACCCGCTCTCCAAACCTCTATCAACGCTACACATGGTCGACGCAGCCCATGGCGGCGTTGATGAATAACTTCGTCGGCGACGGCAACGGCTACATCGGCAACCCGGATCTCGAACCCGAAGTGGCCAACACTTTGAGCCTGAGCGGTAACTGGCGCGACGCCGACCGGCAACGCTATGATCTGAAGTCCACGCTCTACTACACCCGAATCAGCGACTACATCGATGCCGAGCGTTGTGACTTCGGACAATGCAGCCCGGAAAACCTGACAACCAGGACCGATTTCGTCCTGCTCCGGTACGTGAACCAGCGCGCCACTATCTATGGCCTGGACCTTTCCGCTCATCTGCTCCTCGGCACGACTACCGACTACGGCCGTATTACCGCCGGGGGGTTGCTGAACTACGTTCGTGGAAAAAATCTGACCACGGGCGACAACCTCTATCACATCATGCCGCTCAACGCGCGACTCTCGCTGGAACAGCGGCTTGGCGCCTGGAGCAATACCGTCGAGATTCAACTGGTGGCCGAAAACGACAAGACGTCACGGGTCAGAAATGAGATCCCCACCGGCGGCTATGGCTTGCTGAACCTGCGCAGCAGCTACCAGTGGCGAAGCCTGCGTGTCGATCTCAGCATCGAGAATCTCTTCGACCGTTTCTATGCGATGCCCTTGGCAGGCGCCTATGTCGGCCAGGGCGCATCGATGACGACCAACGGCATACCCTGGGGGACCGCCGTGCCAGGCAAGGGCCGCTCAATCGATCTTTCACTCAACTTCAGTTACTGACTATCACTATAAACGACACCTTGACAATGAACAGGACAATGAACAGACATCCATTTGTGCCAATGAAGGCCATTCCTATCTCCCCGTTAACTCTCATCGCGATAGTGGCAGGCGGGTGCGGCGGTGGTGGCGGCGACGACGGACCGGCCATCCAGACCAAGCAGTCGCAGAGCATCGTGTTCGATACCGCGCCAGAGTTGAACCAAGGCGGCACCGCCACCGTCTCCGCGACAGCCAGTTCCGGTCTATCGGTCAGCTATGGCAGCGACTCGCCAACCGTCTGTTCCGTTGACTCGAGTACAGGCGTTGTTACAGACATCATTGCAGGCACCTGCGTCATCATCGCCAACCAGTCGGGGGACGCCACCTATGCTGCTGCACAACAGGTGAGCCAGACCATCGAAGTCGCCCCCAACCGTGATCAGACCATTACGTTCGCCGCTGCGCCGACACTGACCTTGGGCGGTACGGCAACGGTATCGGCCACGGCGAGTTCCGGCCTTGCGGTCGGTTACAGTAGTGCCACGCCGGAGGTCTGTTCCGTAACCCCGGACAGCGGACAGGTAACGGATCTCACGGCGGGCGATTGCATCATCGCCGCGGACCAGGCCGGCGACAGCTTCTTCGACGCAGCAGCGCAAGTGCAGCAGACCATTACCGTAGTCGTTGAGCCCGGTGTATCCGTTCCCGGGGCGCCGACTGGTGTCACCGCGGTTGCTCATGATGGTCTCGATACGATCACGGTCACCGCCGGCGAGACCGATAGTGGCGGCAGCACCATCCAGGGCTATACCGTGACATCCCAACCTGCTGGCGTCCTGGTGACTGGTACGTCGCTCCCGATCACCGTGACCTGCCCTGCCACCTGCTCGGGCCATACGTTCTCCGTCGTCGCCACGAACGCGCTCGGCGACGGTCCATCTTCAGCGCCGGCTCACGTCGTTGCCACCTATGATGTGGTTGCGACTTTCTACGAACCCGACACGCAACCCCAAAACTCGATATTCACCGGTTCGTTCACCTTCGATGCCACGACCAATACGGTATCCGGCCTGAGCGGATCGCTTACCGAATCCATGACCGGGCCGCCGATGGCCACCTTGCAGTTGACGCACCAGCTTTCGTCGGTAACCGATTCCGCCCTGGGTGGACTGCTCGTCACCACCTTCCTCAACAACACCACCGCCACCTTCACGACTGATATCAGCCTCGGTGGGACCGACGGCTGGGAGCCGGGCTCGGGATTCGGACTCTATTACGGTTTCCCGGGTACCAATCCGGGCAATGCCTACGCCATGATTTTCGTTAATGTTTCGGACCCCACCGCACCCCTGACCCAGGCGCAACTCGACAAAATCGCCTACGCGGACTGCGCTCCAGGCGGAATGATGAGCGCAACCTGCATGACCGGCACCACGGTGGCGGGATACGCAACGGTGGGGACGATGAGCGGGTATCCGATATCTCAGACCATTACGCAACGATAGCTGGGCTCTGAGGGTTAGTGCGGACTTACCGGGATGCAGTGTAGTGGCTAGTCCGCAGGTGGCCGTTTTGCTAGTTTTCGCTGTAACGTACGCCGGTGCATTTTAAGGGCGCGGGCGGTGGCGGTGATATTACCCTCGTTTTCGGCCAGAACACGTTGAATGTACTCCCACTCCATACGCTTCACAGACATGAACTCACCGACATCGCCTGCATCGGTTTGCTCCACAGTCTCTCCACGCAACGCCTTTATGATGCTATCAACTGATGCCGGTTTCGCCAGGTATTGTCGGGCACCCAGCTTGATGGCATCTACCGCGGTGGGGATGCTGGCGTAACCGGTCAATACCAGAACGACCGCACCAGGACATTGCTTCAGGAGTGGGCGGATCAGATTCAGTCCCGACTTGCCGGCAAGATTGAGATCGAGGATGACATAGCGTGGTCTATGAGTGACTGCTTCAGCCATTGCCTCCGCAGGTGAATGAGCGCTGGAAACCGCATAGCCGCATCGTGCCAGGGTGCGGGAAAGGACATGGTTATATCCTTCATCATCGTCAACGATCAGAAGCCGCTGCTGTAGTGTGTTCATCCAGTGCTTATCCTGCTCAAAGGCAATCGTATCAGGGTGTCGGTTCCACCTTCCGGACGTAAAGAAAAAGAGACCCTTCCTGCATAACGTTCGATGGCACCCTTGCTGAGTGTCAGGCCAATCCCAAGGCCTTCCCGGGAGGGCAGGGGCGGCACCTTCCCTAAGTGATTTACAACCCTGGCGGGAATCCCCTTACCCTGGTCGATTATCCGCAAGACCAGATCATCACCATCGCGTCGTAGTTCGATAGCGATGTTTGTCGGCTCTGCGTTAACCGCGTTATCCACCAAATTCCGTAAGGCCTGTTCAAGTGGAAGGTCCGGTACAATTCGCACTGTGTCGATTCCTGGCGCAATGGAAAGATCAATATCCGTTGCCGGATACAGCGTTTGCCATTGCTGCACCAGATGTCGCATCCACTCCTCGACCGGGCAGGTTTCGATCTGAATGGCACGCTCGTTTCCGGCGCGCGCACTAAGCTGGGTAAGCGAGCGCTTACAGGCTTCGATCTGCTTGCGCATCAGTGTCACATCCGGGCGTAGGTCCTGTGGAATATCGGGCCTGGCAAACAGTTCCTCCACGAGCATTCCCAAAGTTGCCAGCGGTGTACTCATTTCGTGGGCGGCGCCCGCGGCAAGGCTTCCCAGGGTAACCACCCATTCATTGCGCAAAGCTTCTTCCCGCGCACGGGCCAGGTTCTGATCCCGTTCCCGTACAGCGCTAGTCATACTCCCGATAAACCACACCGCGACCGCGACCGAAACAACAAAGGTCAGCCACATTCCCAACAGATGCAGGTGAACCGCCAAGCCCCGATCATAAATGACCAGCGGTAAAAAAATTTGCCACAACAATGAATACGCGCCGATGGAGAACAGGCCCAGTGCCCACGCCTGCCCGATCGGCAAAACGGCAGCACCGATAGCAACCAATGGAAGAAGAATCGATATCAGGGGATTGGTCGCACCGCCTGAAAGACCTGTATACACACTCCAGGCAACAATATCGATTCCCAGTTCAACCGCCACAGAGTATCGCCCCCAGAGCCCACCTGTTTTTCGAAAACTGAAAACGATCAGGTTGTAGACAAGGGTTACTGCCGCGACGACCAGCAAAGACAGGGTAGGCAACTTGATGTTGAGTACCGAGCTTCCAAGAACAGTGAGTATCACCATGAAAAGGATGCTAAGCCAACGTAAGCTGTATACCTGAAACCGGCCTAACTCGATGGTGTCGGATGATTTTCCTGAAGCATCAAGATAGTTGATATTCATCAATCAAAGCCAAAAAAGATATTCTAACCTTGCAGCAGAATATATTCATTGCGAAACATTGTGTCGCGCGGCATTGTGTCGCTTACCAATACCAGTGAATGGAGTGGCTATGAAATACGTGCTGATAGCCAGGAATGCATTTATTTTTTCACGTGAAACTAAAAAATTATGTTTAGTATCCAGGATCAGATCCATAGCGGATAGAAGTGTTGCATGGCAATCTTGTCTTGATCGATGTTCAGATTAAAAAAATGAGAGTTGAAATAAAGGGGCTGGTACCACTGCTGTCCCGTTAACTTTAGCAATCATTCATGTAACCATTTAACAAAACTGGATTATTTTTAACTACTCTCCTCTCCCTGAGGAGGGTGTCGCAAAAGTCGCAAGGTTTGGCTCATGATTTATCCTGTGCCGTAAGATAGTGTCGGTCAAGACACAGAATATATATCGATCTTACCCCCGGCCCCTGGGGGTTGTCTTTCTCCGACGCCCCAACAGTACATCTCTGTACTGACGGGGCTAACGCGGCATCCCTGCCGCTTCTGCGAAAGACAACCCCCAGGCGCCTACCCTCGTCCATTTGTGGTTTTCTCTCTTAACTTAATTTCGGAGTTCAGAGTGCTATTTGGGGCCATTCGGTACTGACACTTTTCGCCTTTGTCTCCTTCTTTGAAAATATATACACTGTTTACTATTGATCTGGACGCTGTCGAAATAATTTACAACTGAAACCATGATTTTTGTAGGCAAAAAATTATCTTTCTTTTGATTCAGAGTGATAAAGAGATTGGCGCGATGAATGCTTATATAAAACACGATACAAGAAATACCCTGGAGGTGAGAAAACCATGAAGATAGTATCGTTTCTATGCGGTATCACTCTTTTGGCCTTGAGTACAGGGAGTTCTGCGGGCTTTATTACTGATACCGTCGAACAACATGAGTATGTAGATTGGTGGGATTCGTATAGCTACAGCCATAATCTCAATGACAATGGATTTACCCCGGGCAGCGCTATCAGCGGAACCCTCTCCATAGAGATTAGCGATGATGGCGGCTCTTGGGATTTAGGTGAAGTCATCCTGTTCGTAGTGGAGGCTTTCGATTTCGATACGGGTGGCATTACCCTGGGTAGCAGTTCTGTCGGTGATCTCGAGGTGAATGCCCTGGGTGCGCTGAATGCCGATGGTTATCTGGACGTAACAATTCAGTCGCTGTTCGGTGACTTCTATGTGGGCAATTCTGTCCTGTCAGTTGTGACTGCCGATGAATCACCTAGTGTTCCCGAACCTTCCACACTTCTGTTGATGGGCATTGGCTTGTTGGGAGTCGGGGCGGCTCGCAGAAGGAAAGCTTGATTTCAACCTTGCTTTGACTTGAAAAACCCTGGTATTGGTACCGGGGTTTTTTGATTTATTCACCTCTCAACGGCTGCGTGGTCGTTAGTGACGAGTAGCTGTTGGCTTGTATTATGCGATTCATGGAACTCATGCTTGCCCGGCGAGGTAAACATACACGCTATTTCAATCGCAGGGCCTCCAGTTTCACCCATTCGTCCGGTAGCATGTTGGAGATACGCGCCCAGGTATCCGTTGTTTCATAGACAAAGACCCGCTGTCCCTGTTTATAGCGCCGGGTGATTGTTTTCGAGTGGGGCGATTGTTTGGCGTTGAGTGTCTCCGCGATAACGACGGCGACCTTGGGGAGCCGAAGTGCGGTTCTGCGGATGATGGTGCCCGTTTGTGTGGGTGGGTCGTATCTCAGGATGTTGTCGTGGCTGCCTGGGCTTGCGTCTATTCGACAGGTTTTGTCGTGAGCGATACAACCTTTCCCACATGGCTTTCCCTTGATGCAGTTTCTGGCGTGGATGGGTGGCGAAAAACTTAGTGAGAGGATGGAAACGAGGCTGAGTGCAATAATCTGCTTGCTCTCCATGATTGAGTCCTTTCAATGTGTCGGGCCAAGGCGATCCGGCGATGGCGGGTTGCTGATTCGACTCCTGTCGATGCGAGATAATCACCCACACCATAGCCACTGGCCGATCCGTAATCAATAGAGTCAAAGCCCTGAGTTCTAGCCGCCTCTTCAATCGGGGGCAGGGTCCGGTTTGCAGCGCCGTTGAGCCTATTGGTGCCTGGTGTTTCTAATCGCTATAAACGCCGCCAATTGAGCCTGAATGACGACAGGTCCAGCTCGCTCGACGAATTGGAGGCGATGGCATAGGCCGCCTCCAGGTTTTCCGCTGTAATCACTCTTTCGCCTGTACCGGCCGCCAGGGTTCTGCCCTCGTGCAGGAGCTGCAGGCGGTGGCAATAGTGAATTGCCAGACTGAGGTCGTGTAGTACCACGATGACCGCGCGTCCGCAGTTGCATTGTGCCTTGAGCAGTTCCATGACATCGAGCTGATGAGCGGGATCGAGGGCGGAGACGGGTTCGTCGGCGAGCAGGATGTCGGCCCCGGTCACCAGCGCCCTCGCCAGCAGTACCCGGGCCTGCTCCCCGCCGGAGAGGGTGTTGAACTGGCGATTTCGGAAAGTTTCAAGGTCAGTCTGATGCAAAACCGCCTCGATGATATCCCTATCCCCGGCGCCGAGCTTCTGCCAGGGCTCCAGGTGGGGAATGCGTCCGAGTTCCACAAGACGCTCCACCTGCATCGGCCACGCGATGCGGCTCAGCTGGGGGAGGTAGGCGATGCGCCGCGCCCGTACCCCGGGTGAACTGGACTCAAAGGGGGCGCCGTCAAGCTGCAAACCACCCCTGTCGGGCTGGAGCAGGCCGGCCATGAGCTTGAGCAGGGTGCTCTTACCCGCCCCGTTGGGGCCGATGAGACCAAGCATTTCACCCTTCGACAGGACGACATCCACCTCCTCCAGGATGGTCTGGTGATTGCGTCTGAAACAAAGGCCTTCGCCTTCGAGCAGGGTCACAGGGTGCTCCTCCGGTTATGGATGATCAGCCAGAGAAAGAAGGGGGCGCCGATCAGCGAGGTGACCACTCCGACCTTGATCTCACCCTGGGCCGGCAGCAGGCGCACACCCATATCGGCCAGCAGCAGCAACAGCCCCCCGCCCATGGCGCTGGGGAGCAGCAGCCGGCTCGGCTGGTAGCCCACCAGGGGGCGCAGCAGATGAGGGACCACCAGGCCGATGAAGCCGATGGCGCCGGTAACCGATATGGCGGAACCCACAGCCAGGGCCACCGCCAGGAAAATGCGCCAGCGCAGGTGATGCAGCTCCAGGCCCATGGTGGCGGCGGTCTCCTCACCAAGGGTCAGCAGGTCGAGGCGGCGTCCCTGGCGCCACAGCAGCAGCCAGCCCAGGATGGTGCCGGGGAGCAGGATCCACAGCTCGTTGCGGCTGATATTGGCCAGAGAGCCGAGCATCCACAGGGCGATCTCCTGCACCGCGTAGGGGCTGGGGGCGAGATTGAGCAGCAGTGATACAAGTGCCAGGGCGAAAGCGTTGACTGCGACTCCGGCCAGAATAAGGGTCAGGGTACCGCCGTTTCTTCCGGCCAGGAGGTAGACGGTCAGGGTCGCCAGCAGCGCACCCGCGATGCCGCCGAGTGGGAGAATCAAGCCGCTGAGGCCGGCGATACCGAAATAGAGGGTGATCACCGCGCCCAGTGCCGCTCCGCTGGCGCTGCCCACCAGGCCGGGACTGGCCAGGGGATTGCGCAACAGGGACTGCATCGCTGCACCACAGAGCCCAAGCGTGGCTCCGGCCAGCAGGGCCACCAGGGTTCTAGGGATGCGCAACTCGGTGAGGATCAGGCCGTAGACGCCGCCCTTGTTGCCGAGGCCCTCCTGCAGTGCCTGCAGCAGTGGCAGGGATTGGTTGCCGATGGCCAGGGAGAGCACGACGATGATCGCTATGGCAGCAGCGAGGGAGAGGATCAGCCGGCTTTGTTGGAGCGCCATGTTCACAGGCAACCCCCTCTCAGTGCCATCCCGGCGAAGGCCGGGATCCAGTCTTCGCAGGCAGCCGCCTGTCTTCTGAAGATAAGTTGTGTGTCATCATTGATCCACACGCTCTCTGGCTTCACGCAGCAACGCCACTGCGTCGGCCAGCATCGGTCCCGGACAGATCCAGTACTTGTAGGGTACCTCCTGCATCGGTCTGTGTGCCAGTAGACGCTTGAGGGCGGGGTGTTGCAGCTGTCGCTGCGCCAGGGAGTCACCCCCATCGGCATAGCTGGAGGTGAAGAGGTTATCGGGTTGCCAGAGCAGGACCTCTTCCAGCGGGACAGGGGAGTAGCCCTTGATCCCATTTTGCGCGGCCAGGTTGTTCCAGCCCGCGAGCCGCAGGGCCTCGTCCTGCAGGGTGTCGCTGCCGCTTGTGTAGCCCCTGGGCTGGTAGAAGATCGCTGTGGGAGGTGTCACGGCACTGTCTGTATTTTCGGATTGGAGTCGATGCCGCATCCGTGCGATCAGCGACTCTCCCCGCGAAACCTGCCCCAGGCGGGCCGCCAGCTGGCGAATATCAGTGACGATATCCTCTTGACGGTTTCCCAGGGAGAGCTGATGCAGCGGGTAGCCCAGCTGCCTGAGGGTCGTGCGCAGACGTGGATCGGTATGGGGTGTGACCAGGATCAGATCGGGTTTGAGGCGAATGATCTCCTCGGCCCGGGCATGGTTCAGAGGGTATCGGACAGCCTGGTCGGCGACGAAGGAGCTCGCCGGCTCCGTGGAGAGATGGCTGACCGAGGCCACCTGTGCAGGGTCGGCCAGCATCAGTAGCAGCTGATCGCTGCAGAGATTCACCGAGACCACCCGTTGGGGTGGCCCGGTGGCAACGGCTATGCCTGAGAAGATGATCAGGAGTATGGCGATCGCGCTAGTGTACCCCGTCATAGATTCTGTACCATTCAGCGAGTCAGGAAGGGGCTATCCGAAATGGTAGTCGAGGGTCAGCCAAAAGTTACGCTCCGGCGCCGGGAAGAAGGCGGCCCGGCTGGTGAAGCCGGCGTCCAGCCCCACCGAGCCTGAGCTCGAGTACTCCTTGTCCAGCAGGTTATCGATGCGCAGACCGATGTGCCAGGGGCCTGTGGTGAACTGGGTGGCGAGATTGAGCACGCCATAGCCGGGAAGTTCTTCAAAGCTGTTGCCGAAATCCCCACCCAGCACCCGCTTGCCGCTGAAGAGCCCTTCGGCAAAGAGATTCCACTCAGATGAGATCCGCCAGTCGCCGGAGAGCTTGCCGGTGCGCGCAGCCACCAGGGGGATACGGTTGCCGTCATAGGGGCCGCTGGTGATGCGGGGGTCGGTGTAGCTGAGTGAACCGCCGAGGGAGATCGCCTGGGTGGCTTGCCAGCGACCCTCCAGGGTGACCCCTTCACGTGTCGTGTCGTCAAGGTTGATATTGCTGAAGCCGCTGGCATCGAAGCTGATCTCATTCTCCAGATCAAGGCGGTAGAGCGCTAGCCTGGTGCTGAAGCCATTGCTTTTCCACTCGGCACCCGCCTCATAGGTGATACCGCCCTGGTTCTCCAGTCCTACCGGGTTGCCGAAGATGGGGTTGGTGTGCTCCTCCACGGTGGCGTAACGGAAATTTTCGTCAATACGCAGAAACAGGCGCAGGGAGTCGCTCGCGCTGAAGCTGGCGCCGAGTGCCTTCACGGTCTGGCTGTCGTCCAATTCATCGATGCCGAGAAAGCTCTCGATATGGTTGTCGATGGATGAATGACGCAGGCCACCGGTGATGGTGAGCCGTTCACTGGCGGGGAGGGTGACCTGGGCGTAGAAGTCATCCACCGATTGATCGAGGAGGGTGGTGCCAAAGCTGGTGACCAGCTCGTAGTCGGTGCGCTCGAGATCGGCCCCCGCAGTCAACTGAAGCTCTCCGGAGGCGATAGGGATGAGGCCGATGATGCGGGGATTGAAGCCCTTGACCGTACGCTCCTGGGTGGAGATCGAACCTGGGAAGGTGCGAAAGCCGGTCTGGAACTCCCGGTCGTTGTCGCGGTAGGTGAGCTCTCCTTCGAAGCTCCAGTTGGTGCCCAGATTCTGCATCAGGCCGATGCGGCTGACGTCGGTTTCGGTATCGCTGAAGTCGCCATTGTAAGCGGCTACGGACTGCCTGCGATCGGCGGCCATCTCATCGGCGAACAGCGCCCCCGGAAGCTGCTGGTAGGCCTCGGTTCGCTGTTGTTCGAAGAAGATCGCACCGCTGTCGTAATCGTAGTCGAGCCGCAGGTTGTAGTCCTTGCGCTCGGTCTCGTTGTTGTCCCGGTAGTTGTCGCTGTCGCCGCGTTTGGCGGAGAAGCGATAGGCCAATCCGTTGTCCAGGCGGTCGCCGATGTCGGCATAGCCTTCGCGACCCCGGTAACTGCCGGCGGCTGCAGAGACCTTGGCGGAGAAGGCTTCGGGTTGCCGGGTGATGATATTCACCATACCCCCCACCGCCTGGTTGCCATAGAGGACACCGGCGCTGCCCTGGATGATCTCGATGCGCTCCACCCGTCGCAGGTCGATGCTGTTGAGGTCGGGGGCGGCGGTGTCACCGCTGTTGTTGAGGCGCCGGCCATCCACTAACACCAGGGTGTTGGATTGCGCCGCCGGGCCGAAGCCGCGCATGTCGATGACTGCCTGGCTGCCATTGCCGTAAAGGCTGGTGATCTGGATGCCGCTGTGGGCGCTCAGCAGCTGCGACAGGTTGTGTGCCGCGCTCTGCTCGATCTCATCGTGTGTGATGACGCTGATGACCGAGCTGGTCAGGGGATTCGTCTGAGGTGTTCGCGAGGCGCTGACCACGATCGTCGGGAGTTCCGTTCCCCCGGCCAGGCAGGGCATGGAGAGTAAAAGGGAAATACCGGCGGCTGCCGGCAGGGGCGATGCAAAACGTTTCATTGGGTCTCCCGGTGACGCACACCCGCGTCGTCGATGTGGATTGGGTGCGAAGGCCGGTATCCGGACTCACAGATTGGCATCGCCACCGGACGCCGACACCTGATACACATTGAGTGTGATCAGTGTGGAATGACGCGGTGTCTTGATCTGCTTACCGTTGCGGGGGCAGTGCAGGCTTCACACCTGCTTCCCGATTACCCTGGATGGCATCTGTCGTTGCCATGGGGCTGCCCTGTCACTCCTGACGGGCACCTTCAGCAGGCGGAAAACTACAGAGTTGTTGATGATTGGTCAAGCACATAGGGCGGATTAATTAACCCGCTTCCTTTTCACCAGTCAGATGGTTTGTGCTGTCTCTTGCTTCGGATAGTGTGTCTGAAGTATCTCCTGGATTGGAATATCCCAGGACAACCCCGGATCGGAAGTGGCGATCTTTCTCGCCAGTATGGCGACACTCTGATTTATCGGTACTAAATGGACTTTGGATGTGGTGCGATCATGCGATAGGGAGAGGATTCGGCCTGGTGTCCCCTCCTTCGATTCCAGGATTTCGAATCCGGTACTTTCGTTCAGCAATGTTTTGAATGTTTCCCCGGAGTAGCGCCAGAAGTCCCAGGGTAGTTCATGCGGCGGGATGGTTGGATGAGTGGATATATAGAGCAGCCCACCGGGTTTCATGATCCTGTTGATTTCGATCACCGCTTTCCAGGGCATCGCAAGATGCTCGAACACCGATACCGAGAAGACGGCATCGAAGTGTTCCGCGGGGAGAAGGGATGAGAGTCTATGGACATCGCCCACCAGATCGACGTTATCGCCTGCATGGATATCCAGTCCGGTGTAGTCGACCGTGGATCGAAAGGCGTTTCGCCAAACCACCCCGGTCACGTTTCTCGATCCGATTTCAAGCAGCGTCGCCCGCGGTAGCTCGTTGACAGACGAGATGAAGCGATTGAACATCTGGTAGAAGGCATCCTCACTGGTTTTTTTCTTAAAGGGGGTCAGCAACCAGCTGAAGCCTGTGAGCAGTGATGTCATCACCAGGTGGAGGATAAAGTTTGCAAAGCCGTTTTCGCGAATATAATGAGGAATCTTCTTAATCTGACTCAACGGTCTCATATCCATGTCAATCTTCGCATCGTCTTCCCGGCTCCTGGCCTGAATATATCATGATTATCTATCTCCATGGGCTCAACAGTGCCGGCAGCTCCGGCAAGGCGGCGATCCTGAGGGCGTCTCTGCCCGGGATAAGGATCTTCAATCCGACCTATCCCGCCCATACCGCGGCAGAGGCGGTCGAATTGCTGACCAGGACGCTGAGGCCGTTGATCGGCGATGAGGGCGCTGCGGACGATCCCCTGGTCATGGTCGGGAGCTCCATGGGAGGCTTTTATGGCGCCTGGATGGCACAGCATCTGGGTTTCCACCACCTGGTGATGATCAATCCCGCCCTGCGGCCATGGGAGCTGCTGAGCCAGGTGGTAGGCTGGCAGTTCAACCAGGCCCTGGATGAACGCTACTATCTATCCACGGAGATGGTGGCCGCGACCCGCCAATATGCGCTGGATCCTGCCACTGATGGCGTACCGACGACCCTGCTGCTCGACAAGGGGGATGAGCTCATCGACTATCGGATCGCCGAAAGGATCTATCGTGGGATCGGTGACATTCACTGTTTCGAGGGGGGGAGCCACACCTTCGATCACATGGTGGAGGCGGTATCGATCATCGCCGGGATTCACCAGCGACTGGCTGAGAAGACGAAGTCCGCAAATGAACGCGAATGAGCGCTACTCATTCCCATGCGGCTTATTCTTGCGTAGGTGCGGCTTGCCGCACCGATACACGAACATCAGAGTGGCAAGGTGTGTTGTTGGCTTAACTGCTACACAGTGCGTAGGGTGCAGCTTGCCGCACCATTAACCCTCTGCATGGATTTTCCGGTCAGTTCCCATGCTCCTGCGTGGGCACAAGAATAAGCTATGAGTTAGTTTGTCGCACTGTTAAACAGTTACGGTGGCTGGCGCAGCTCTTTCTCCGCCGCCCCAACAGCACATCCCTGTGCTGACGGGGCTATCGCGGCATCCCTGCCGCTGCTGCGAAAGAGCTACGCCAGCCACCTCCGGTCTGCCATTTTGATACGATAGATGTAGGGCAGGAGTGCTGCCCCGCCAATCAATCAACACGACACCGACCCATACTTCATTCCCACGAAGAAGTGTGGGAACGAAAACATAATTATTTGCGATTATTCGCGTTCATTTGCGGACTTCTTGTTGTTGTTTTAACCATCGTAGAGCTGATCGGTCTTCGCCGCCATGATGAAATCGTTGCGGTGAAGCCCCTTTATCTTGTGCGACCACCAGGTCACGGTGGTCTTGCCCCACTCCGTCAATAACGCGGGATGGTGGCCCTCCTCCTCGGCCAGCGCACCGATCCTGTTGGTAAATTCCAGGCTCCTGGCGAAGTTATTGAATGTGAAAACCTTCTCCAGCTGCAGAATCCCGTCTCGCACCTCGATGCTCCAGTCGGGTATGACACGAATCAGTTCAGCGAGCTCCTTGTCGCTGACTTTTGGCGCATCCGCGCGACAGGCCTCACACTTTTCTTCATTCAACGCTACCATATGGGTATTTCCTCAATTCGGATATCTCGGATATAGTAAGCTCAGATGGCTAGGCGACTCATTGGTTTGGGACGCCACAAAGGGATTATCAGTCAGATTGCCGTGACAGCATACACAGAATCAATAGGGGAAAGCGGCACCATCGTGCAGCCTCGGAATCAGTGACCAAACGCGCGCTCATTGTCGATGATTCGAAAACCGCCCGGCAGGTCCTGTCGGGTAAGCTCACCAACTATGGTATCTCCGTGGTTGCGCTGGAGTCGGCGGCGGCGGCCATCGACTACCTGTATGAAAACGCGCCGGATGCCATCTTCATGGACTATGAGATGCCGGGGATGGATGGTTTCCAGGCGCTGAAGGTCATAAAGTCCAATCCGAATACTGCGGTCATCCCCGTGATGATGTATACCTCCAAGGCCGGAGGATTGGAGGTGAGCCAGGCGAGGGCACTCGGGGCTGTCGGTGTTCTCCCAAAGCAGCTTGAGGTGCAGGACCTGGAGGATGTGCTCCTCTCGCTGCACCTGATGCCTGATCAGGAGTCCCTGGTGCACGGTTTCGAAGACAGCGGGCTCAGCGGCATGGCCACTTTGCCCCGTCAGAGCAACATCCACTCCATTCATGAGCACGAGCGCCGCAAGTCCACTCCTGTGGAACCGATCAGCCTGCCGTTGGAGGATTTCCATGGCTCCCTCTCGGCGGGTTCCGAGTCCCTGAAGCGCTTCATTCGCAAAGAGCAGAATCAGAGTGAAAGCCGTCTTCAGGAAAAGCTGGAGAAATACTTCGCCGAGACCCAGAGCGAGTTGTTTGAACTCGAGGCAATGCAGGAGGCATCGAAAAGCCAGGCAAAAAGGGCACAGCTACTGGGTGTCCTGAGTCTGTTGATCATGTTTGTGGGTTTTGCATTGACCTACTACTTTCTCATACTCTCACCGGTCGATCCGAACGCTAAAAATGCCCTTTACGACAGTAATGAAGAATTTTTTCAGCTGATCACTACCCAGGGCGAGAGGATCGAGCAGCTGTCGCAGAAAATCGACGAGACCGGGGGGGGCGGCAGGCTGCCCGGCGCTGAATCGGTGATTCCGGTCAAGCTGATTGAATGGGCCGCGAACCAGGGGACGGAGTTTGACTATGGAGAGAAACCATTCAACGATCAGCGTGCGCTCTGGCTCTCAGAGCTGGTCGATCAACTCAGGGAAGCGGGGTTTCGCGGCACCATCGAGCTGCGCGCCTCCCATGGCAACTTTTGTCTGCAAAAAAACGCGGGTGATGAGCTGATACTGGCCAAAGATGAACTGGATGTCGGCGAGTGCCTGTTTGCCGCCGATCATCGAGGCAACAACGACTGGGTGAATGATCAATCCGTCGCCTTCGCCAACTATATGAACGTGGAATTGGCGAGAAGCGGCGGTGAGCTGGAGATTCTGCTCTTCAGCAGCGGCTTCAGTGATCCGTTGATACCCTATCCATCGATCTACGAAGTGAAGGCGGCAAAGGAGTGGAACCGGATTGCCGCTCAGAATCAGCGGGTGATCGTAAATCTATATAACAGCGAGTGACCTGTATCAAGCTGTTTTGTATCTGTTTTTGAATTCAGCCAGGTGTAGAGTGAGACTGACAGTTGTCTGTTCTTGCAAGCCAGTGATACAGCGCTCTCCCTGGAGCGTTCTGAGTGTTTGTCAGCGCCGTCTGTATGATTGTTACAACTCGGCTTCAGACTGACGTCACCTATGGAAAATTCACCGACCATACTGCTCATCGAAGACGAATCCTCTATTGCGGATATGGTGCTCTATGCACTGAAAAGCGAGGGGTTTGACACTGAATGGCATCGCCTTGGCCGTGACGGAATCGCCTGGTTGAGGCGCTATCCCGATACCGCCCTGTTGATACTGGACATCGGCTTGCCGGATGGGAACGGCTTTGAGTTCTGCAAAGAGATCCGGCGTTTCTCCGAGATACCTGTCGTCTTTCTCACTGCGCGAAATGAGGAGATTGATCGTATTGTCGGGCTGGAGATCGGTGGCGACGACTATATGGGTAAGCCTTTCAGTCCAAGGGAGCTGACGGCGCGGGTCAAGGCCATACTCAAACGCAGTCGCCAGGCAGAGAGAGTCGAGGAGAAGGGGGGGAGCGTTTTCGAGATAGACGCGGCCCGCTGTCGTATTCGCTATTACGATAGCTGGCTCGAGCTCACCCGTTATGAATACGAAGTGCTCAGGACATTGCTGAGCTATCCAGAACGGATCTACTCCAGGACGGAGATCATGGATCGGGTATGGCCCGAACCCGGCGAGAGCCTGGAGCGCGCTGTTGACACCCACATCAAGACCCTGCGAGCCAAGTTGCGTCGGGTATCCGAGGATGAGGATCCGATAACGACCCATCGCGGCATGGGGTATAGCATCAGCGGCAGTGTTCGTGAAACTTAGCGTTCGCATCTTTCTGGCCTATTTCCTGCTCCTCGGTTTCGCCATATGGTTGGTGATGCGCAGTTTTTCAGTCGAGCTGGTACCCGGCATGCGCCAATCCCTGGAGGAGGTGTTGGTGGATACAGCCAACCTGCTCGCCGAGATGGTCGCCGACGAGGTGGCCACGGGCAAGTTGCGGCAGGGTCGTTTCGAGCATGCCATGAACGCCTTCGTCAAACGCCGCCTCGATGCCCGTATCTGGTTTCTGAAGAAGCGCGACCCCAATATGATCGTCTATGTGACCGACGCCCGAGGCATAGTCCTCTACGACTCCAGGGGACGTGATCTGGGCAAGGACTACTCGCGCTGGAACGATGTCTATCTGACCCTGCGCGGCGAGTATGGGGCACGCACCACGCGGGAGTCACCCGACGATGAGTTCAGTAGCATCATGTACGTGGCCGCGCCGATCAGGCGCGGCGATGAGATCATCGGTGTGGCGACCGTGGGTAAGCCCAGCGTCGCCGTGCAACCCTTCGTGGAGCGGGTGCTGGCCAACATCAAAGAGAAGGGTGCCCTGGTCATATTGGCCGCCCTGGCGCTGGGGCTGTTGATCACCTATTGGCTGACCTTCTCCATACGCAAGCTCACCCTCTATGCCCGGGAGGTCCGGGACGGCGGGCGACCGCAGGTGCCGCGGTTGGGTGAAAAGGAGCTGGCGCAACTCGCCGAAGCCATGGATGCCATGCGCAGGGAGCTGGAGGGAAAGGACTATGTGGAGAACTACCTGCACAGTCTCACCCACGAACTCAAGACGCCCCTGGCCGCCATTCAGGGTACCGCGGAGCTACTCGACGAGGAGATGACGCAAGCCGACCGGCAGCGTTTCATCGTCAACATACGCGCCGAGGCACGACGCCTGCACCAGGTGGTGGAACAGCTGCTGCGGCTGGCAGACGTGGAGAAACGCCGCGGGCTGAGCGACCCGGAGCCGGTGGATACCACCGCGCTCATCGAGAAGCTGTGCGAAGAGCGCCAGTGGCGGCTAAGCCAGTCGGAAATCAATTTCAAATCTACCCTGGCGCGGGAAGCACAACCGCTGGCCGAACGCTTTCTTCTACAACAGGCCCTGGGCAACCTGATCGACAATGCCATCGATTTTTCCCCAAAAGGCGGGACGGTGGAACTGCACAGCCGGGTGATCGAGGGGGCTTGGGAGTTTACGGTGAGTGATGAGGGTCCCGGTGTCCCGGACTATGCCTTGCAACGGGTCTTCGAGCGTTTCTACTCCCTGCCGCGGCCTGACGGCGCTCCCCGCAGCAGCGGTCTGGGGCTCAGTTTCGTGCGTGAGGTGGCGCTGTTGCACGGGGGGCGTGTCAGCCTGGAGAACCGGGACCGCCGTGGTGCCGTCGCCCGTCTGGTGCTGCCGCTCGAGCCTGCCTTGCCTCAATCGTAGGGTTATGTGTGCAGCCCGCACACAAAAGCCACATCACAAGCACATATTCACTGGTTAGAGTCTTCTTGAAACTCAAGTTTCGGAGTTCAAATCGTGATTCAGGCACAACAGTTTCCGTGGTCTCGGTTGTATGGGGAAGCGACGGCCGCAGGGATGCGGCCGTCGAGCGCCCTGGGATGGGTTTACAGCGTCTTTCCCATACAACCGAGACAATGGAAACTGTCCCAAATAATATGCAGAACTCCGAAACTTGAGTTGTATCAAGCAAGGAGTTAACCATGAAAACCACACTCTACAAAAAGGTTCTGGTGATCGTTCTGCTCACCGGTTTGTTGATGATTCCCCTGGCGATGATAGAAGGGGTCGTGTTCGAGCGCAGCGCCTACCGGGCCGAGGCGCGCAACAGTATCGCGCAAAGCTGGACCGCCGAGCAGCAGGTGATAGGTCCGCTGCTGATCGTGCCCTACAAGGAGCGATATAAAGAGCAGGTATGGGACGAGAAGCTCAAGCGCTACGACCTCAAGGAGCGTACCCTCGAAAGGCAGTTGTTCATCTCGCCCGCGAGTTTGTCGGTGAACGGGGAAGTGACCACTGAAACACGCCAGCGGGGTATCTACAGCGTGCCCGTCTACAATAGTCTGCTTGGGATTTCCGGCAGCTTCGATTTGCGCAAGCTCAGCGAAGTCGTACAAGCCACGGAGCACAGCATCGAATGGCAGCCCGCCTATCTCTCTGTCATGGTCAGCGATGTGCGCGGCGTCGGGCGCCAGCCTGCCTTAAAATGGTCGGGTCAAACCTATGAGTTCGCCCCGGATACGGGGATCGGCGGCATGCGCGACGGTATGCACGCCCCGCTGGGCATGCTGGAGTTGCAGGAAGGTCTGGTGGAATTCGGATTCGAGCTGATGCTCAACGGTATGGAGCAACTGCAGTTTTCACCCATGGGCAAGAGTACCAGTGTCAGCCTGAAGTCGGATTGGCCCGACCCGAGCTTCATCGGCCGCTATCTTCCCAGCAGCCGTACCATCGACGCCGAGGGGTTTAGCGCGACCTGGAATCTCTCCTCCTTTTCCAGCGCCATCCCGCAACATCTCGACAGCTGTAAATCGGGAGACTGTTCGATGCTGATGCGCGAGAGCTTCGGTGTCAGGCTGTTCAACTCTGTTGACATCTATCAGCAGAGCGAGCGATCGGTGAAATACGCCTTGATGTTCATCGGGCTCACCTTTGTCAGCTTTTTTCTCTACGAGGTGATGAAAGGGCTGCGCCTGCACCCGATGCAGTATCTGTTGGTGGGACTCGGGTTGAGCATCTTCTACCTGCTGCTGATCTCGTTGTCGGAGCACATGGCCTTTGTCTACGCCTACACCCTGGCCACCCTCGCCTCCACTTCGTTGATCGGCTTCTATGTCAGCAGCGTGCTGCGCTCGGCGAAACACGGCGGGGTGTTAACCTCGGCGCTGCTGCTGCTCTATGGCATGCTCTACGGCATCCTGGTCTCCGAGGACAATTCCCTGCTGATGGGTTCGCTGCTCATATTCGGCGTGCTCAGCCTGGTAATGATCGTGACCCGCCGTCTCGACTGGTACACCATCACCGACGACCTGGCAGCAAAAATCGGCAGCAGAAAAGAGTCGGAATTTGCTCTCTGAGGTATCTCTGACTGATTGGCGGACCGGCTCACCCCGGTCCGCACCACCTCTCAATCCACTGATCAGGCTACAGCGATGTTCATAGGACACATACCCGTGGGTTATCTGGTTTCAAGCTCGATATTCAGGCGCATGAAGTCGCCGGGCATTGGCAAGCGAGGCTATCTGATTGCCGCAATGGCCGGTGCGGTCGCCCCCGATCTGGATTTGCTCTATTTCTACCTGATCGATAACCGCCAGCATCGTCACCACAGCTACTGGACGCACTATCCCAGCTTATGGATTTGCTTGTTGCTGGTGTCGCTGACTTTATGGAATTTTAAGCGAGGGAGGGCGTTTATCTCATATTTGATGATCTTTTCCCTCAATGGCTTTATTCATATGGTGTTGGATAGTATCGCTTCGGAAATCCATTGGTTCGCACCTGTCTCCCATCAAGCCTATGGGTTGATGTCGGTTACAGCCCGCTACCAACCCTGGTGGCTCAATTATATTCTGCATTGGACCTTTCTGGCGGAGATTACGCTCGTGCTGACGGCTCTTGTTGTGTGGTGCCGTAGGGTAAAAGAGAGTTGGAGTGGCTGGTAAGAGAGACAGGGGGTTGGCAGATGGTCAAACGCTGTGCTATCTCGCACAGACTCGGGTGCAGCTCCCGTGAGCCCCAAAAGCAGTCAGCGCTTTTACATTTGCCCCCGGCATTGCCGGGGGGAACTCTGTCGACAAATACTCTCTACTTGATGCTACCGTCAGGGCCGAGTAAAGCGATCCTCAGGGTCGTTGTGTCCCGGTAGGAGGTGAATCTGCCTCCGACATAGACATTACCGCTGCCGTCAGCGGCCGGTACGATAGTATAGACAGTAAAGAACGAACCGCCGAAACCGCTCCCTACCGAAAAGCTATCATCTATGCTCCCATCAATATTGAGACGAAGTATGCCTCCCCCATAAATTGTGCCTCCTACATAGAGGTCTCCTGAACCGTCGGTGGCTTCTGCGATCGTGTAGACTTTTCTATAGATTGTACTTGCCGTGAACCTATCGTCTACCATCCCGTCGCTATTGAGACGAACGATAGATGTGGAATAGCTGTTGCCGGACGCTACATAGATCATGCCCCCATTGGCGCTTAGCGCAATGGCATTGATGGTTACGCCGGAGAAATAGCCCCCCGTATCAAACGAGCTATCCACGGATCCGTCACTGTTGAGTTTGATTATTCCGTTGCAGGAAGTGCCGTTGTACTCGGTGAAGTCACCCACCACGAAGAGACCACTTGAATCGGAAGTCGGCAGAATGGCGCGAACGCTTCCGTTGAAACCGCTACCCGTAGCAAACGAACTGTCGAGCGCACCGTCGTTATTGAGCCGTCTGAAGTCATTTCGACCACCCGCATAGATATCGCCGGAGCCGTCAGTGCTCGTTGCGATGACATAGACCGGACCTTGAAGTTTGTTCTTGCCGTCAAAACTACTATCCAGCGAACCATCGTTGTTAAACCGGCGAATGCTTCCCGAATAGCCTAAATAGATTGAGTCGCCGACTGAGGCCATGCTGCTGTAACTGTGAAATTCAGTTGGTGCAAAGCCGGTATCCGCCGAGCCATCCTCGTTAACTCGCTGAATGCCTATGTTTGCCACGCCATTGTAGGTAGTAAATCGACCCAATGCATAGATATCGCCGGATCCGTCGCCAGACAGGGCAATGGCGTTGACAGCGCCGTTGAACGCTGCGTTTGTTGAATAGGCCTGACTCACTGTCCCATCGCCGGCCAGACGAATGACGCCACTGCTGTTTGTGCCATTGTAGCTGTGATAGTAACCGCCGACGTAGATATCCCCATTGTCGTCCGGTATCAGTACTCGAAGCGCACCGTCAAACCCCCGGCCACCGCTAAAGGTACTTATCTTCGCGCCATTGCCACTGAGTCGAACGATGGATCTTCTATTGACAACAAAGATATCTCCGGACCCGTCGGAAGCTATTTCGAGCGTTTCGGAATTCTTTAGATCCGAAACAAAATTCTCATCCACAGAGCCATCGCTGTTGAGTCTTAGTGGCGGGCTGTAGGTGCTACCCACGTAGATATCGCCAGTCCCGTCGGCAGCTAGCGTAAAGTCGGATATATAACTGGCGATACCAGTGTCCAATGTAAAACCTTCATCCAGTGATCCATCGCTATTGAGGCGTACTAGATATCCTACGGGTGTGCCGTTGTAGCTGGAAAAAGAACCGCTCACATAGATGTCTCCGGAGCCGTCCCTGGCCAAAGCGATCTCGCTGACAGTACGATCAAAACCTTCCCCGACAGAAAAACCGTCATCCACGGAACCGTCTTCGTTGAGTCGTATGATTCTGTTTCTGGCTTTATTGCGGTACGAGGAAAAACCGCCTCCCACATAGATGTCGCCGCTACCGTCATCAGCAGACGCAATAGTCTCGACCCAGCCGAGAAATCCTGACCCTACCGCAAATGCCTCATCGATTGAGGCGTCGTTGTTGAGTCGAATGATGTTGTGGCTGCTACTGCCATTGTATTCGATAAACTGACCGCCTACATAGATATCGCCGGAGGCGTCCCCGGCGGGTACGATGGTATTGATATAGGTGCCGAACCCATCATTGAATCCCTCGCCCACCATGAATGTAGTATCTATCGAGCCATCGCTGTTGAAGCGGGCAATGTGGCCGCTATGGTTGCCGTTGTAGCTGGAAAACATACCGCCGACGTAGATTTCCCCGGTACCGCCGGGTGTGAGAGCTATTGCTTGAACAGCCTGGTTCAGACCCTGTTTGCGCAAAGTGAAGTTCGGTCTAACAGTCAATGTGAACTCGGCGCAGTAGGCGGTGAGTTCGCCGTCTGTGATCGTGCAGCTATAAATACCTGCATCTTCGGGATTGATGTCGTTGAGCAGGTAGCGGATTCCGCCGGAGTCCGGTAACAGCTCGCCATCCTTGAACCAACTGACCGTGATGGGGTAGTTATGCTCCAGCGTTAGTCCGAAGCTATGATCCTCCCCTTTAGATACCTCGATGCTCCCGGACTGGTTTATCAACCTGAGCCGGTGGGCATCGTAGTCAATATAATCTCCACCACCTCCTTCGCCTCCGGTTCCGTCACCTCCGCAAGTGGCGTGGGTCGAAAGAGAAAAGAATAGAAGTAAAAGGCCAAAGGAAATGTAATAAACATTCTTCATTGAAAACTTCCTTAAAGAGGGGCTGATAAATCGCCTTGAATCAGACATGCTTACCGGACTGCCCAGGTAAATAAGCTTGTTTCGCTACTCATATCTTTGGCAATAATTATTATCGATAAATCAGCTGGGGATTATGGGTCATTAGGATTTGGCGTAGTTCAATCACGGGAATCGCGCAGAGGTGCTATCTAACTCGGAATGGAGTCAACCACTGAAATGGCTGTGCTTTTCTGTAACAATTGAAAGTACACTATAGAAATTACAAAGATTTACGGTCGCTCATAATCTATGATAAGCATGGCGTTTACAATCACCCTAATGGGTGATAATTCTTGATGCCTTACCGCGCGGAGCGGGTTTTTCAAATGAATGGCTAATCAGATTCAATTTAGTATTTGGCTCGAAGAGTAAGGTCTTAGCTCCATCTCTATCCAAAATCCGTGCAGTCGAAATATCCTGCGATCTCAATACAAGTAGCGCATACCCTGCCTGGTCTCTTGAATGTTTTTCCGTTGGCAGCGCCTGTTTCACCCGTTTGGGTGATTGCTACATAGAGTTAACAAAATTATGGTAATACCAATTGGGTTGTTATTAACCAGATTTAAGACAGAAGTCTGAGCAATGCACTTCGTGATCTTGTTGTGATGCTTATTTAAAGTAGGTTATACAGAAATGATTGCTGCCGAGGTAGTTGTTACACACTCTTTCCAAATGGATTCCTTGCCGCCAATTTCAAACCATCGATCTTCATATCTCTATCAAAGTCCTTCAGGTTAGTTGCATATCTCAATCGTACGTAAACTGGAACAAAGCTAAGAATCAGTAGCTGAGCCTCTTAGGTAATCAGGTAGCTGGTTGATATCCAAACTTATCGGTTGAATAGCGAATGACATGACAGAAAAATCTGCCATTCACGGGCGTTATTGCCTTGTAGTAAATAGAAAACGGTATGCATGACTCAGGTATTAAAAAGATGTCCATCATAAATTCAATATTCAGAGACCACCCACTGTCACTGCTATCACTGGCTATACCCCTGTTGGCAACGTTTCCAGCACGCGCTGAACTCTATACCATGGGTTATGGCAATCCGAAGTTCACCACACCAGAGGCGGTCTGTCACTGGTCTGTTGATAGCACAAACGAGCGTTTGGCATCCGTCAACCCTAAACCTCATCTCATCTATGTCGGTGTGATAAAACCACCGGCAAGTGAAAATCCCATTGTTTCACACTACTGTGTGCATTATAGGCCGGTAGAGTATGCCCCCACTAGCGGCAGTGAATACTACATCGCAAAGAGCGCCATACGCCATGTGAAAGAGCGCTACGCTACCGGTCCCACCGAACCACCCGGTAAAAATTGCTCCGTCAACTCCCAACACCCCATTAACACCGCCAGTGGAAACAAGTTTTTTGAAGAGCCTGTACTGCAACCGAACGATGCCGACGCCCTCGGCTTCACCCTCTACTACAACAGCCAAGCCGCGCAAAACTGGCGCCACAACTATGAACGCGAGATTGTCGATGCCGATCTCTCCTACAAAGAGGTCACCCAGCGTAGCGCCACCGCGAGTAACGGCTACACATCGCCTCAAGCCGCCTGCGACAAGGCCTTCGACAATATCAATGAGGCCTGGACCGCGGATGTTCATACCGTCTACACTGCCGAAGGTGCCTGCGAAGTACGCTACAACAGCGATGATGCCCTGCGCGAAAGCATGCCCATCTACAACCTCGCCGGGGTTATCCAACAGGAGGCCGGCGCGCCGCAGGCCAAAGATGTCATCCGTCCCGATGGTAAGCGCTACCGCTTCCACAAATCGAATGGTCTATGGGTCGCCCAGGCCGGTCTCCATGACCGCTTGGAAGAGCTCACCGATGCACAAGGTCAGACCACCGGCTGGCGCTACCACAATAGTAAAAACGAGGTCGAAGCGTACCGCGCCGACGGCAAGCTGATCAAAATCACCAGAGCCAATGGCAACAACTTGAATCTCTCTTACCTCGAGATCAAGCAACTGCTGGCCAGAGTGAATGACGTCGACCTCGTGTCCGGTGAGCTACTCACCGACCCTGAGACGGGCGATCCCATCATGGTGGATCGCTATCAGACCTTTGAAGTACTTGACAATATCACCAATGAGCGCGGCGAATCGATCAGCTTCGGGTATGAATTTATCGGCCCCGGCATGCGTATGACCAGCCTGACCGACCAGGCCGGACGCAGCTGGCATTTCCAATACGACACCAAAAACAACCTCGAATACATACTCTACCCGGATGCCACTCCGGCCAACAATGACGACAACCCGCGGCGCCGATACCACTACGAAGCGGGTGCTGACGGTTTCCTCCATGCCGTGACCGGCATCACCGACGAACGGGGCATTCGCTACCTCACCGCCGGCTACGACCCCGACACGGGCCGCGCCACGTTCAGCACGCTGGCCGGTGATGTGGAACGCGTCGAGATCGCTTACAACGACGCCGACGGCACCCGTACCCTCACCAACGGTCGCGGCATCGACACCACCTACAGCACCACCAAGCTCAACGGCGACAACCTGCTCAGCAGCGTAGCCGGAGAGGGTTGCAGCGCCTGCGCTCAGAGCAACGTCAGCTATGACTATGATCCGCTCACCAACGACCTGCGCTCGAAAACCGACAACGGTGTCACCACCCAATATGGCGCTTACAATAGCCAAGGCCACTATGGCTATAAAATCGAAGCTGTCGGTACCCCCAACCAGCGCCGTACCGACTACCGTTATGAAGACCCGTTCAACGTTCACAGGGTCACCAGGATCATCGAGCCCTCCGTATTTGCCGCCGATCCCACCCAGCCTTGTATCGAGGGGACAGACTGTAAAGTTACAAGCTATTTTTATGATGCCTTCGGCAACCGCACCCGTGTCAGCATCAGCGGTTTCGATCCGGACGGCAACCCGGTAAACCGCACCACTACCTACCAGTACAACGGCCCGCTGCATCAGCTGAGCCAAATCGACGGACCGCGTACCGATGTCGACGACATCACTACCCTAAACTACTATCCCAACGAGGAAGCCGAAGGTTACAACCGCGCCCGGCTGAAGGAAGTCATCAACGCCGAAGGCGTGGCGGTACGCAGCGACATCCAATATACCGC
>JBNKLI010000002.1:0-24358 GCA_050292275.1 Candidatus Thiodiazotropha sp. | reverse complement strand
GCGGTGTCGCCGCACATGTGTCAGATGGCGCAGCAACAGCCAGAGTTGGAGGAGGGTGCCCAGGAGCAGAAAAACAAGGAAAATTTGTGTGAATAGCGGCATCTGTCCTCTACATTGGTCGTTTTGGTTTGCTTATCCATTGGATCGTCGCAATCGGAAAATGCTCACTATGTGAGCGATTGCCATGCCTAGTGTACCCCACCATAGATTCTGTAACATTCAGAGCCGCCCCAATGCGCCAGATCAAGGCGTGGCTCGCAGGGAATGGTAAGCCCTTTTCAAGAGCCACAACGCAGAGCTGGCGCATTGGGGCGGCTCCCTGCGGGCGAGCCAGGAAGGGGCCATCCGCGGCGTTATGCCTCTTGGAAAGGACCGGGCCATTCCATCCTTCGGTCCGTAAACGGCACATCCCTGTGCCACTCCTCCCTGCGAGGCATGCCTTGCGCCTAGCCCCTTCCTGACTCGCTGAATGTTACAGAATCTATGGCGGGGTACACTAGTAGCACCTCCTAAATTATCCTATCCGGGGCGGATATGGAAATCCTGCTGATTATGCGGCACCCCGTTTGTTGATTTTGGGAACTTTTGATGGTCTGGTTTCCCCATCTCTGTTCGTACCTTCGAGATCACTGAAGGTATTCACTTGAATAATCAGGCTGCGAAGGCGATCCGCTTCTTCCAGGGCCATTCTTTCGCTATCGCTCAGGATGCCAAGCGAGACGGCCTCGGCGACCATGCTGCCTGTGTCTGTGGCTTTGAGTTGTCCCGCCTGTTTTGCCCGCCGCACTGTCTTTTCATGAGGGGCTGCCGCGCTCACAGCCAACAAAGCCTGTTCCAGCTGACCGGCGCGTTGCTGTTGGTCCTCCGTGGTGAAGATGCCCTGGGTCAACCTGTCCCGTGCCTCGCCTGGACTGAGCAGGATGCTCGCAACCTGGTGATCGAGGCGGTCGGTCGGTTTATGGAATGGAAGACCGGTCGGGAATATCACTATTCGTAACAGCCAGGCCAGTGGGCGTATCGGTAAGTTGCGCAGCAGACCTCGCAGGGCATGTTGAAATCGATAGAGCGAATCCTCCAGTGCCCAGGCCATCAGAGGCAGGTCGTCATCATGTTCTCCCTCCTCCACATAGTGCTTGAGGCAGGCGCTGGCGATATAGAGATTGCTCAGCATGTCGCCAAGCCTGGCTGACAGGCGTTCTTTTCGCTTCAGTGAACCGCCCAGAGTCATCAGCGCCGCGTCGGCAGTCAGGGCGAAGCTGGAAGACATCCAGTTCAGGCTTTGAAAGTAGCGTTTACTAGGGCCGCTTTTCGGGCTTTGCGAAAGCCTCCCGTGGGTGATGCCCAGCCAGAGGGTACGGGCGAAATTCGTGAGAACGAATCCGACGTGGCTGAAAAAAGCATCATCGAACTGGGCGAGGGCGTTTTGCGGATCCTGGCTTTGCGCCGCATCGAACTCCTTGAGTACATAGGGGTGGGCGCGTATCGCCCCCTGTCCGAAAATGATCATGCTTCGGGTCAGGATATTGGCGCCTTCAACGGTCACTGCGATGGGGATCGCCTGGTAGCCCCTGCCTATCAGGTTGTCGGGACCGAGACAGATACCGCTGCCCCCCTGGATGTCCATGGCGTCGTTGACCGCCTGGCGATAGCGTTCAGTGAGGTGGTATTTGATGATGGCCGAGATCACCGCGGGTGATTCGCCGCTGTCCAGGGCGCTCAGCGTGAGCTTACGCGCGGCATCCATCTGATAGGTGAGTCCGCCGATCCTTGCCAGTGCCTCTTCCACACCCTCGAAGTGGCCGATGGGCAGACCGAACTGGGTGCGAACCGCGGCGTATGCACCGGTATAGCGGCAGGCGGTTTTACCGGCTGCCGTCGAAAGGGCGGGAAGTGAAACACCCCGTCCCTCCGAAAGAGACTCCATCAGCATCTGCCAGCCCCTGCCTATTCCCTCGGCGCCTCCGATCACCCAGTCCATCGGGATGAACACGTCCCGGCCCTCTGTCGGACCATTTTGGAAGGGGATATTGAGGGGCATGTGGCGGGACCCTATGTCAACTCCCGGGGTGTTGCTGGGAATCAGTGCCAGGGTGATGCCTGGCTGTGCCTCCTCGGAGAGCAGGCATTGGGGATCCTCCAGTTTGAAGGCCAGACCGATCAGGGTCGCGACGGGCGCCAGGGTGATATAGCGTTTTTGCCAGTTGATTTTGATACCCAGCACATGGTTGCCTTCAAACTCGCCATAGGTGACCCGACCGATATCGGGAATCGCGCCGGCATCGCTCCCCGCATGGGGGTTGGTCAGGGCAAAACAGGGTATCTCCTCTCCAACGGCCAGTTTGTTGAGATAGCGGGCTTTCTGTTCATCGGTACCATATTGAAGCAGTAATTTCGCCGGCCCCAGGGAGTTTGGCACCATCACGGTGACCGCTGCGGTGATGCTGCGGCTGGCTACTTTCATCACTACCTGGGAGTGGGCATAGGCGGAGAATCCGAGACCGCCATAGGTTTGCGGTATGATCAAGCCGAAAAAGCCGGATTGCCTGATGAATTGCCAGACCTCAGGAGGCAGGTCGTTGCGCTCATGGGTGATATGCCAATCATCGAGCATGTCGCAGAGTTGCTTCACCGGACCGTCGAGAAAAGCCTGTTCACGGGCGGTCAGACGGCACTGAGGCTGTCGCAGCAGTCTGTCCCAATCGGGCTGTCCGGAGAAGAGTTCGCCGTCCCACCAGACATTCCCCGCACTCAAGGCCTCCTTTTCGGTGCTCGACATGGACGGCATCACTTGTTGAAAGGCGATCAGCAATGGCCTGGTGATCCAGTCTCGACGCAGCTGGGGTTTCAGGTAGAAGAATAGAGTGAGGGCATAGCCCAGCCACAGCGCAAGCGCGCCGATAGTTGTCATGAGGTCGGCCAGCTGCAGGCAGAATAACATGATGGGTGGCATCAGTATCCAGACAATCGCCCGTACGGAACCGTAGGCCAGTCCCCAGAGAGTCAGTAACAGAAGTAGCAGTCCAAGCAGTGTCATCGATCGACCTCGTGTATGTTGTTGGTCAGAGGTTGAGCTGTATCAATCCGCTGATCGGGTGTCCGTGTGATTTTGATCTTATTTTTAATCCTTTTGCCAAGTTTGCCTTTATCTTTGTCGCGATTCTGATCATCCTTCTTTGTGCTGGCTGCGAACGTACGTTCATTGTCGTTATAGAGAATGGTGTCGTCATACCAGGGCAGACGACGATAGACCCCCAGGTCATCCAGACCGAGAAATGGATATTTGATGATGTCGAAATAGGGCGAGTAGTCGAAATCCTTGGGAGTGAAAAGACGTGGATTGCGTTTAAAGAAACGCAGGCTGCCATCCTCATCCCTGTCGATAAACGGCAGGATCGGGAAATTTACGTTGTTGAAGGCCGATGCGAGCAGGGAGGAACAGACGGCTCGAGTCGGTGATCCAGCGTTATGTTCGAACAGACTGGAGCGCCAACGCCTGGGGAGTATGGTCCAGGGGAAGAAGAAGCGGGCCAGATCCAGCAAGTGACGGACGTCGTAGTCGAAACCGAGGTGATGAATGGCATGGGCTACGACCTTTTGGGCATCACCCGGCTCGAGTCCGGTGGGTCGACAGATGCGCAAATGATCTTTTCGATACTTCGAGAGCGGGGCGATGATCGTCCCTTCACCCAGCAGTGCCTCGACCATCAGCTGTTCGCCGAGATCACCCTGATAGGCCATTCGTACCCGTTGCTGAAGCGATGGATCGCGGATGTCGTAGATGCGTCCGATATAGAGGGCGGAGTGAGTCCAGGTGCTCTGGGTGATGGTCTTGATGACATTGCTGATGCGGCTGCGCCCTTCGACCAACAGCACATCGGCTGGCCTGAGTTCATAGCTGAGACGGCTGAAGTCGCAAAGAGGCGAGGTGGAGGGTGGACTCTCCTTTGACAGCCACTGCGCAATCCATTGCATGATCTTCTGTCCGATTCTTCTCATACTAAAACCCACTAAAACAGTATGTATTAGTGTCAGTATAGACCGTTATTCAAGCAGATGAGTTTCAAACGGCTTGTCGACCGATTGCAATCAGGCAGTCAGCCTGGCAGCGGGAAAGTGATATAAGCAAGGATAGGGTATAGCGCTGTGGAGTGTTTTACAGATACTTTAATATGCAGTATTTGCACATGAAATGTTATAAAACATTTCAATAAATCAGTTAATTACTGTTTGTTACAGACTTGAATGGGGAACAGGTAATGTCGTTGCCGAAACTGTCGTCATGATGACGGCCGGGTACCGTCGATCAGCTGTCGGCCTCGCTCAGGACTGTTTGCGAAGCCGAATCCCACCGCTCCACCAGATTCGGCAGGCTCCCTCGTCGGAGACCATGCAGGGTCCAATCGGCGTTCTCGGGGTACAGGCTTCGCCGTAGAGCCGGCACTGGTTGGGGTATTTGCGTCCCAGCACCACGGCAGCGCAATCACACCCGGGCGGCATCTCTCCGCTGCGCTTGCGCTCGGGTGCATCATAGTCGGGGAAGCGTTTGCGCGCATCCCAGTGAGCGTAATCGCTGTTGAGGGCATAACCCGAGCCGGGGATGATGCCGATCCCCCGCCAGTTGGCATCGACCACATCCAACGCCTTGCCCAGGTGGGCCTTGGCGCTGGGATTGCCACCGGGCCTGACCAGTTCGGGGTAGCAGTTATCGAGAAACAGCCGATCATCCAGGTATTGTCTGACCACTGAATAGGTGGCGGCGAGCAGGCTCTCGGGGGTAAAACCCGCGACCGCGGCTGGTATATGGTGCTTTTCCACCACGAACGACCACTCTTGCGGTCCCATCACCGTGGCCACGTGCCCTGGGGCAACCAGGGCATTGAATCCCGGTGCTTCACCGCTTAACAGCATCGCGACCGCAGGCCAGGTCAATCTGCCGGACAACAGTATGGAGAGGTTGTCAGGAATACCCTCCACCAGCAATGAGGCCACGGGTGCCGTGGTGGTTTCAAATCCGGCGGCAAAAAAGACCACTTGCCGACCGGGAGAGGCCTTGGCGATCTGCAGGGCTTCGATCGGCGAGGCGATGGGCCGGATATCCGCCCCGGCGGCATGGGCTTGGTCGAGGGAGCGGGGTTCCCCCTTGCTCACATTCACCGGTACCCTCAGCATATCGCCGAACGCTACCAGGGTGATCGGTTCCTTGAGTGCCAGCTGCATCGCCTGGTAGACATCCTCTTCAGGGCATACGCAGACGGGGCAGCCCGGACCGGGTATCAGCTCGATCTGAGGCGGCAGGGCACCCCTCAAGCCGGCCTGGGTAATGGAGCGCTCGTGCCCGCCGCAGACATTCATGATTTTGATCGGCTCGCGCAGCGGCAGGGCATTGAGTTGCTGCAGCCAGGATTTAGCACTCATTGACATACTGTTAATGTAACTTCAGAAGGCCTCGGTTTGTAGCTGCCGCCGCAAATAAATATTGTTTGCCAGCAGCGCGCCAATCACCAGGCCGGTGCCCGATATTTCCGCCATAGTGAAACTGCGACCCTGAATTATACCGATGGCAAAAGCGGTGATCGGCACAAAGTTGATAAACAACACACCATTGACAGACCCCAGCATTTTGATACCGGTATTCCAGCTCAATACCGCCACTAATGCGCCCATGATGACCAGATAGGCAATAACCCACTGTTCCGACAAAAGGCTGTGCGCCGAGGGTGCGCCGATGGTTCCATTCAAGGTCAACCCAAAGGTGATCAGTATGATCGACACCGCTCCCAGGGCACAGGTGATAGCGGTATAGCGCAATGGCGACCAGTCTGGGAAGCGCTGTGCCCCCATCGTGTAACTGACCCAGCAGAATGCCCCCGAAAGGAACAGGAGGTCCCACTCGGCGCTACCACCGGCAAAGGCATCGACGGGATGACCGCCACTGATCACCAGAAAGACACCGAGAAACGCGCTCGCCACCGCAATCATGGTAAAGCGATGAGGACGCTGTCCTTTCAGCAACCAGGTCATGATCACGGTAATCATCGGCATCAGGGCCATGATGACGGCGCCATGTTCCGGGCGCGAATAGACAAGCCCGTTAAATGCCAGCAGGTTGAAACCGGCAAACCCGAGGGTGCCCAGGAGCAGCAACGAAAAGCCTCTGCCTTCCAGTCTCAATGCGCTTTTACCCTCGAGCACATACAAAATCAATAGGAATACGATGGCCGCGGGTGCATAGCGTATCAATGTCATATAGTAGGGGTCCATCAGGGTCAGTGCATATTTGGCGACCGGAAACATACCTCCCCAGGACATGGTAGCAATCAGGAGTAAGCCGACTGCCGACAATACATAGCCTCTTGTCATTTTGCTCTCCGGTTTATTGACTGCCAATATTTTAACTATTTCTTATTTGATGATAATCTAGTTAAACAAAAAATAATTATTTCTAAAATCAATGTAATTGAGGCGCGTCATGCACTCACTGGACGATATGGCCATTTTTGCCGCCGTGGTCGATGCCGGCGGCTTTTCCTCGGCCGCAAAAGTACTGGGGATCTCCACTCCGGTCGTCAGCAAACGGGTCTCAACGCTGGAAGCGCAGTTGGGCGCCAAACTGTTGTTCCGCACAACAAGGCGCATCAGCCTGACCGAAGTGGGCGGTATCTTCTATAACCACTGCCAAAGAGTGGTGGCGGAGGCGAAGGAGGCCGAGGCCGCCGTTACCTACCTCAATGCCGCTCCCAGGGGTCTGCTCAGGATCACCGCGCCGGTGACATTCGGCTCCCATCAGGTCGCCGCTGCGCTGCCCGATTTTCTGCAACGCTACCCGGAAGTCCAAGTGGAGATGGATGTCACAGACCGCCCCGTGGATCTCGCACAGGAGGGTTACGATATTGCCATTCGACTCACCGACGAACCACCTCCACTTTATGTGGCTAAGCAACTTAGCCGAACCCGGCGCATCGTATGTGCGACCCATGAATATTGGGAGCGTCATGGTCGTCCGCGGATCCCCGCCGATTTGTCGTCACACGACTGTATCATCTACAGTCCCAATCCAGGTGCCAACCAATGGATATTTGAAACAGCCGGGGGAGTGGAGACAATCTCCGTGCAGGGCCGTTTCAGAGTCAACAATATCAACGCCATGCTCGAAGCCGCCATCGGCGGAGTCGGTGTGGTGATGCTGAGCTCAATCAATATCGACAGCGCAATCGCTGCCGGTCAATTGGAACCGGTATTGCAAAACTACAATTCCCCTGGCGCAAATATCTACGCCCTGTATCTGCCCAATCGCTATCTGTCAAGCAAGGCAAGAGCGTTTCTTGATTATATGGTGGCGTGGTGTGGCGACGAGGAATACCCTCACTGGACCTCATCTTCAAATACGGGGACATGACATGCCTCTCATGAAAACTGTTCTGAGAGGCGGAAGTGCTCGCGGTCGAATTGCATACAAACCGGCCTAACTCGAATCGCTCGATGATTTAGCGGATTGCATCACTCGCGGATCCGCTTTATTGTCTAGCCTCCGCCGGCGTGCAGCTTTGCGCCTTCCGGTTGCAGTTTCGGCTGCAGGGTCTCACCCCGTGTGCGCCTCAGTTTCTGCAGTTCGATCTGCTCTTCGAGCCAGCCCAGCCAGGCGTCGAAGCCTTCGCCCGATTTCGCCGATGTCAGGGTAACCGGAACTTCGACGGCCAGTTGGCGTACTGCCTGTTCCGCCCTGTCCGGACTGAAATCATCGAGCACCGCCAGAAGATCTGACTTCGTAATCAGCACATGATCGGCAGCACGGAAGATAACGGGATATTTGCTGGGCTTGTCATCCCCCTCGGTGACAGAGAGCAGGGTGATATTGAGATGTTGACCCAGGTCGAAGCTGGCCGGACAGACCAGGTTGCCGACGTTTTCGATGAACAGGATGTCCACCTCATCCAGCTCCATGCCGTGCAGGGCGTGATGAATCATGTGCGCATCGAGGTGGCAGGCGGTTCCGGTGGTGATCTGTACAGCCGCAACCCCTTTCTCACGAATGCGCTGTGCATCGTTTTCTGTCTCCAGATCGCCTTCGATGACACCGATTCTGTATCTATGCTTGAGTTTGTCGATGGTGGTTTCCAACAGGCGTGTCTTGCCGCTCCCCGGCGAGGACATGAGATTGATCGCAAGCAGTTGGTGGTGGTCGAAATGCTGCCGATTGTGGGCGGCCTGATGATTATTCTCGCCGAGCAGGTTTTGCAGTACCTCCACCGCCACGCCGCCATCCCTGGTATGGGCGTGCTTGCCGCCCTCTTCTACGAGATGCCTGTTGCCTTCGGTGATATTACAACCGCATGTGTCGCACATCGGAAAATGCTCCTTCTGTTTCTTTTTAACAGCCCATAACAACCTAGGCCTTAATCAACTCCACACTGACAAGCAGGAGCTCATCGCCGCTGATCAGTTGGGTGCGGAAATCGCCACACTCGCAACAGATCAGGCGGTTGGCCGTTACATCGCACTCGGCGCCACACTGCTGGCAGCGCACCCGTACCTGCTGCAACTCTGTCTGCAACTCGGCACCCGCGGCCACACTGCCCGCGCGGGCGACGGTGAAGGCCTGTTGCAGCAGTTCCGGCACCACCCCGGAGAGGGGGCCGATACGGATGACGATCCGTTCCACTTCGCTGGCGTTTTCCCGTCTTGCAATCGCTTCGACCTGTGCCAGCATGGCCTGGCATACAGAGAGTTCATGCATCGGGCGGAGAATCCATTCTGGCCAGCATCTCGTCATAGATCTCCCAGGCAGATCGTGCCTCCTGAGGTGTCACCTTCTGTATCGCATAGCCGACATGCACGACCACGAAGTCGTCAGGCTTCAGCTCCTCGTGCTGCAGCATGAAGAGACTCACTTCCCGCTGAATACCTTTTGCTTCACATTGCGCGGTAAAGCCGTCGATGCTCTTGATCTGCATGGGTATGCCTAGGCACATGGGATAACCTCTGTTTCAACTATGATTTGCGGGGCATGAACGAAGCCGCCAATCATCTATAGAAAATATAATAGACTCTGTACACTGATGCTTGATTCATTCTCACGAGGAGAAGGTTTTTGTCAATCGATTCTGTCTTAATCCTAGGTATAGGAAATACCCTGTTGAGCGACGAGGGTATCGGTGTCCATCTGATGAATCGTCTGCAGCAGCAGCTTGGCGAGATTCCGGGGGTCGAGTACCTCGATGGTGGAACACTCAGTTTCACGCTTGCCGAACCCATAGCCAGAGCCGATGGGTTGATCGTCGCCGACGCGGCACGCATGGGGGCGAGGCCGGGCACTCTGAAGGTCTTTCATGATGAGCGGATGGATCGCTATCTCCAGGGCAATCGCGCCAGTGTGCACGAGGTCAGTCTGGGGGATCTGCTCGATATCGCAAGGCTCTCCGATACCCTGCCGGCTCGTCGCTGTCTGGTCGGTATCGAGCCCGCCGACCTTGATTGGGGGGAGGGGACGAGTGAAGCCGTGGAACCGGCCATGGACGAGGCAGTGGCGGCGATCGTCTCGATCCTGAAGTCATGGGGCGTTGCTACCGAACGAGCCGAAAAAAATCAGAATTGAACTGCCTGAAATCACTTTTTACTCTTCAATACTGATCCAGATCAGCACATGTATCAGTATTTAGTGATATTCTTTACATAAATCAAAAATAATCAGTTACGACCATGCAGAAACTGCAAGACATTGCCGTACGGGTCGAAGCGAGGGAAGGCACGGACCCAGCCATCGATCACTCGAATGCAATACCGGTTATGCATGAGGTGCTACACGCACTGAGAAGGCTCAAGGAGCGAGGCGAGGTGACCACAATCGACCTTAAATCCATGCCATTCAGCCCGGCTGAGGAGGAGGCGCTGTTGCGTTTTCTCGGTTGCGGCGAGGTCAGTATCGAGCTTCAATCCCTGGGCAAAAGCCATATATGCGAGACCTTCTATCCGGGCGTCTGGTTGATCGACCACTCCAATGCCGCAGGCGAACGCATCGCCCTTTCCATCGAGGTTAACCGTATTCCGGAGATCGTAAAGTCTCAACCCGAGGATATCTCGGATGGTGTTTCCAGGCTCGAACAACAGCTAAACCCAGACAGTTCCGCATGATCGTCGATTGCGGGAGGAGTAGTAATGGCAGAACCACTCAAACCTATGGCTAAGACTCTTGGGGAGCGCCTGCGCGAGAGCGGCGTCTCCAGGCGGGGTTTTCTGAAATTCTGCAGTGCCACCGCATCGATGATGGCGTTGCCGCCCGCTATGGTGCCGGCCGTTGCCGCATCCCTCGAGAAAGCGAAGCGGCCGTCTGTCATCTGGCTCTCGTTCCAGGAGTGCACCGGCTGCACCGAGTCCCTGACGCGCAGCCACTCACCCACTGTCGAGAACCTGATTTTCGACTATGTCTCGCTCGATTATCACCATACCCTCCAGGTCGCCGCCGGGCGTGGAGCGGAGGCGGCGCGAGAGGCGGCGATGCACGAAAACGAAGGCAAGTACCTGGTGGTGGTCGACGGCTCCATCCCCTTGGGGAATCCGGGTTTTTCCACCATTGCCGGTATCAGCAATCTGCAGATGCTCGAGGAGACGGTTGCCGGTGCCGCCGCGGTGGTTGCGGTGGGGACATGTGCCGCTTTCGGTGGCCTGCCCCATGCCAAACCCAATCCCACAGGCGCGGTCTCGGTTTCCGATATCGTCAAGGACAAACCGGTCGTCAACGTCTCCGGTTGTCCTCCCATCCCTACCGTGATCACCGGTGTGCTCGCGCACTTTCTCACTTTCGGTGCGCTGCCCGAGCTCGATGACCTCGGTCGACCCATGGTGTTCTTCGGTAAGAGCATCCACGATCGGTGCTATCGCCGACCTTTCTACGACAAGGGGCTGTTCGCCGAGACCTTCGATGATGAGGGCGCGCGTAAGGGCTGGTGTCTGTATCGACTAGGCTGCAAGGGGCCGATGACCTACAACGCATGCGCCACCGCCAAGTGGAATCAGGGTACGAGCTGGCCGGTGGAGTCGGGGCATGGCTGTCTGGGTTGCTCCGAACCCAATTTCTGGGATACCGGTGGCTTCTACAGGGCGCTTTCGATTCCGGACAGCGAAGTCATTCGTAATGGGGCTTATGTCGTGGGTGCGGGTGTCGCCCTTGGCGCGGTTGCCGGCGCGCTCAATCGCGCGAAGAAGTCAAAGGCCGCTTCCGAACATGAAGCCGTTACCATAGACGATTTGGACAAGAGAACATGAACACAGCAGCTGACTTTCTTCAATGGGTGAGAGGACCCGGTTTCGATATCGCACTGGTGGTATTACTGATCGGCGTACTGGTCCGCCTGCTCGAGGTACTGATACTGGGGCGCAAGCCCGATTTCGCGGAACCCAGAGGTGCTGAGCTGGGTTCGGGTCTGCGCACTGTCGTTACCCGCACCCTGCCGGAAAAGGGCTCTTTCAGGCGTTCGCCGTTCACCGTCGTCGGCGGCTACATCTGGCACATCGGTTTCTTTATCTGTCTGTTTCTCTTCATACCCCATATCGAACTGATCGATGCCACAATCAACCTCAGCTGGCCGGGTATCGCCAGCAACCTGGTCGATGCCGTTGCCGCGGTGACCATCGTCACCCTGGTGGCGATGCTGTTCAGTCGCTTGAGCCATCCGGTGAAGCGTTACCTCAGCGGGCCTGAGGACTATCTGACCTGGCTGGTAACGATACTGCCCATGGTCACGGGTTACCTGGCCTATCACCGCATGATCGACCCCTATCCGCTGGCGTTGGGACTGCACATTCTGAGCGTTGAGCTATTGATGGTGGTATTTCCCTTTACCAAGCTGATGCATGCTTTCACCTTCTTTATCGCCCGTTGGTACAACGGCGCCATGGCAGGTCGTAGAGGAGTTCAGTCATGAGCGAAGCAACCCTTGAACGGGGCATGAATGCCTTTCGTGAACAGATGAATGCACCGATTGCCTCCTTTTTCTCCAGCTGCGTCAACTGCGGTATGTGCGCAGAGGCCTGTCTCTTCTATACCGAGACCGGCGATCCGAGATACACACCGATCAACAAACTCGAACCCCTGCGCCGCGTGTGGGAGCAGGAGTATACCCTTTGGGGAAAATTGAAGGCGATGCTCGGGTTGAGCAAACCTGTCAGCAATGAACTGCTCGAGGAGTGGGAACCGCTGATCTACGATGGTTGTACCCTGTGTGGACGCTGCTCCATGGTCTGTCCGGTAGGCAACGACGTCAGCTATATGATTCGCTGTGCAAGGGAAGGCTTTGTTGCTGCGGGTTATTCACCGGAGGGTATGAAGGGCGCCAGCCGCAGAGCGATTACCATCGGCAGTCCGATGGGGGTCAAATACCCCGCATTGGCGGCGCAGATCAAACACATCGAGGCGGATACCGGGTTGACGATTCCCGTGGATGTGGAGGGCGTCGACTATATGGCACTGCTCTCCTCCATGGAGATCATGAACTTCCCCGGATACCTCGAAGCTCTGGCCCGGATCTTCAAACAGGCGGGTGTGAGCTGGACCATCAGCTCCGAGGCCTTCGAGGCGACGAACGCAGGCATTCAGATCGGTTCTTCGGATATCGCCAGGGAGCTGGTCAATCGGATCGTTGTCGCAGCCGAGAAACTAAAGGTCAAGAATGTCATCAGTCCCGAATGCGGACACGCCTATACCGCGATACGCTGGGAAGGTCCCAACCTCATTGGCCGTCCCTATAAATTCAAGGTCGTGCATATCCTTGAGCTTCTCGATGAACTGCGTGCCAGTGGCCGCCTGAAGACGGAGGGTATGGAAGAGACCAGACTGACCTTCCATGATCCCTGCCAGATCGTGCGCAAGGGCGGTGTGCTGGAGCCACCGCGAAATCTTCTCAAGATGGTCGCCAGCGACTTTGTCGATATGAACGACGCCAGGGAGATGAACTGGTGCTGCGGCGGCGGAGGAGGGGTGAGTGCCAATGAGCGCGCCGAAGAGCTGCGTCTCAAGGTTTTCAAACGCAAGAAGACTCAATTGGATGAGCTGAATGTGGAAACCCTGGTCACCGCCTGTGCGAACTGCCGGTTGGTGATAGAGGAGGGGCTCGAAGAGTATCGCATGGAGATACCTGTTGTGGGATTGACGGAGATGCTGGCAGAGCATTTGGTCGAGGATAAAAGTGATTAACCCAGCAGAGCATGGCTGAATCGTAGCGAGTAGGAGACGAGAGAAATGAGTGACAGAATCGTCGTTGACCCCATCACCAGAATCGAAGGCCACCTGCGAATCGAGGCCCAGATGGAAGGTGATCAGATAGCCAGTGCTTATTCATCGGGCACCATGGTTCGCGGCATCGAAATCATACTCAAGGGCCGGGACCCCCGCGATGCCTGGGCATTTGCGCAGCGCATATGCGGAGTCTGCACCCTGGTGCACGGTATCGCCTCGGTGCGTTCGGTGGAAGACGCCCTCAACTACCCAATCCCGCCCAATGCGCAACTGATACGCAATCTCATGATTGGCGCCCAGTATATTCACGATCATGTAATGCACTTCTACCACCTGCATGCCCTGGACTGGGTGGATGTGGTATCGGCGCTCTCCGCCGACCCGGGCGAGACCGCAGCGCTGGCCCAATCGATCAGTAACTGGCCGAAGGCCTCGCCGGGTTATTTCTCGGACGTGAAAAAGAAACTGAAGGGTTTTGTCGATGCCGGGCAGTTGGGTATCTTCGCCAAGGCCTATTGGGGACACGAGGTCTACAAGCTGCCGCCTGCGGCGAACCTGATGGCGGTTGCCCACTATCTGGAGGCCCTCGAGTGGCAGCGTGACGTGGTCAAGCTGCATGCCATTTTCGGCGGTAAGAATCCCCATCCCAACTTTCTCGTGGGCGGCGTGGCCTCCGCCATCGATCTCAACTCGGACTCGGCGATCAACAGCAAGAAGCTCTCCCAGGTGCAGAACGTCATCGACAAGATGCGTCAATTCACCGACCAGGTCTATGTGCCCGATACCCTGGCGGTCGCGAGTTTCTACAAGGATTGGGGTGAGCGTGGCGAAGGCCTCGGCAATTTCCTCTGCTATGGCGATCTGCCGGCCACATCGATGGATGATCCGGCCAGCTTTTTCTTCCCCAGCGGCGTCATTCTCGACAGGGATATCTCCACCGTGCATCCCCTGGACATGAACAGCGCGGATGAGATACAGGAGCATGTCTCCCACTCATGGTACGACTACAGCAAGGGCAAGGACCAGGGATTGCACCCCTATGACGGCGAAACGACGCTGAACTACACCGGGCCGGAGCCGCCTTTTGAACAGCTGAATGTCGAGGAGTCCTACTCCTGGCTGAAGGCACCGAGATGGAAGGGCAAGGCGGTGGAGGTCGGGCCCCTGGCCCGGGTCCTGATGCTCTATGCCAAGGGGCATGAACAGACCCGCGAACTGGTCAACATGACGCTGAGCAAACTGGAATTGCCGACCCGGGCGCTGTTCTCGACCCTGGGCAGGACCGCTGCCAGAACCCTCGAAACCAAGATCCTGGCCGATGCGATGCAGGGTTGGTACGACCAGCTTATCGCCAATATCAAGGCAGGGGACACCACGACCTTCAACGATGCGCTCTGGGAACCAAGCACCTGGCCAAAGCAGTGCAAAGGGGTGGGATTCATGGAGGCCCCTCGCGGTGCGCTGGGACACTGGATCGTTATCGAGGATGGCAAGATAGCCAACTACCAGGCGGTCGTTCCGAGCACCTGGAACGCCGGGCCGCGGGACGGTGCCGGACAGGCTGGAGCTTATGAAGCCGCACTGCAGGACAACCACCAGCTCGCCGATGTCAACCAGCCGGTTGAGATATTGAGGACCATCCACAGTTTCGATCCCTGTATCGCCTGCGCGGTTCATCTCTCGGATGAAGATGGAGAGGAGATGCTACAGCTGAAAGTGAAATAAAAACTAACTTTCCTTTTGCAGTGTTACGCCTCTGTCTGTGGGGACAGGGGCGTTTTTTTATTGGAAGAGCCTTAAAAAGCCGCGAGTGAACGCGCATTACCGCAAATCACTCCTGTCCCGTTATCTTCAGTAATCATTCATGTAACCATTTAACAAAACTGGACTTTTTTTAACTACAGCTGTTTGAGACATTAAAAATGCAAACGAGCGTACCTTCTCCCTGAGGGAGAGGGAGTTAGTGGGACAGTAGTGACCGCAAATCATGACCTGCCCGCAATTGAACGCAAATTTATTTCAATGGTTCCAACGAAAGTATAGAGAAATTGTATCTACTCCCCCCCCCGATGGTAGCATCCCGCGTCCAGCGCTTGGTTCGGTTGTTTTATCGTCCGATGGGTGAGTAGTTATGAGAAATCGATAAAACACGATTGGCGCCCTTTCGCGGCGATTCGCGTTTGTTTGCAACCTGCCTTTAATTCTGTACTGGCCGCGACTTGGTCGTATAGATTATTTTCAGCTTGGTTTCATTTCCCCCTGTCATGCTCACTCTCATGTAGTGTGTTTTGAGAGAGACTATGGATCATCAAACTGAGATCAAGGTATGGGACCCGCTGGTCAGGTTGTTTCACTGGACACTGGTGGGGGGATTCGCAATCGCATGGCTGACCGAGGATGAATGGATGGGCCTGCATGCTTATGCGGGCTATGTGGTCGGTGCTTTGCTGTCGTTTCGACTGATATGGGGGGTGCTCGGTACCCGATATGCCCGATTCAGCGACTTTGTGAAATCCCCGGCCAGGGTCGCAGCTTATCTGCAGGACCTGGTTCGATTCCGCGCCGAACGCACCGTCGGCCACAATCCAGCCGGCGGCGCCATGATCGTAGCCTTGCTGATAATGCTCCTGCTTACGACACTCACAGGCCTGTTGGCATATGGTGCGACCGGTGCTGGTCCGTTGGCGCAGCCACTCTTTGGGAACAGGGCTTATGGAAGCGAGTTGTTTGAGGAGATACATGAGTTCTTCGCCAATTTCACACTTATTCTCGTATTGGTCCATCTGATGGGCGTTGCATTCGGTTCCTATCTGCATGGAGAGAATCTGGTGCGTTCGATGATTACAGGTAAAAAACGGGTTTGATTTCCCTGGAGTTGTGACAATGAAAATGAGAGAGATGTTATTTTCCGTAATGCTATTGACAGCCGGCTACGCGCAGGCTGCTGACTTGAACGATATCCTCAAGGCGTATGAAGCCACGGGCGCCGGCCCTTTCTCGGCACAACAGGGCGGGGTGGAGTGGAAGCGCTCGGTCAAGGACACCGGCGATGCCAAATCGAGATCATGCCAGGACTGCCATGGTACCGATTTGAAGAAATCCGGTCGCCATGCAAAGACGGGAAAGACGATCGAACCGATGGCGCCTTCGGTCAATCCGCAACGTCTGACAGATGCAAAAAAGATTGAGAAATGGTTCAAACGCAACTGCAAGTGGACCTGGGGAAGGGCATGTACCGAACAGGAAAAGGGCGATTTTCTGCTCTACCTTCAGCAACAATGACGAGGGTATCGATCATGAAAATTCGTACCTATTGGTGGCTACTCACGCTGGCGCTTGTCGCTATCTTGGCTATCGGGGCCGGTAGTGCCCTGGCCGATCGTGACGATGGTTGGGGCAAGCGATACTTCTCCCCCTGGTTCAAAAAGGATTTGAAAGTCAATAACGGCCAGTATGGCAAGCTCTATAGAGATGAGTGCGGAAGCTGCCATTTTCCCTTTCAACCCGGTTTTCTTCCAGCACAATCCTGGCGCAGCATGATGGAGAATCTGGGTGACCACTTCGGCGACAATGCGGAATTGTCGAATGATGTCAGCACCAAGCTGCTGACATACCTGACATCAAACTCGGCGGATTCGGTCAACGCAGAGATACCGAACAAGGTGATGTGGTCGCTTCGCTATAACCCATCTCCAAAAAGGGTCACAGATACAGCCTTTTTTCAGCATGAGCATCGTGAAATCCCTCCGGGAATGATGCAAAGACTGAAATCTGAGGTATCATTCAGTAATTGCGACTCCTGCCATACTCGGGCGCTACAGGGATCATATAACGAGCATGAGATCAGAATTCCCGGTATCGGTCGCTGGGATGATTGACGAAAAATTAGCCACCATGAATGTTGTTAAGGAACCTCTTATTCATACTCTTTTCGTCATTCCGGCGTATACCGGAGAAGTGGTGCATGGATACACTGTTTATGGACCTAATGATGGGGTCCAGGAAAACCATGCATATAGATTCCGGTCTTTGCCGGAATGACGAAGTGGTCAGAGGTTCCCATAATGATAAAACCGAAGTTTGTCATATTGCTCATCTCGACACTTTTGATCCATGCACAGGTTGTGGCGGATGATGGTTATGAGGAGGCGCGACGCTTGAGCGAATCCGGTGAAATTCTACCCCTCGGAACCCTGCTTTCGACCATCCAAAAACAGCAACCAGGCAGGGTGCTTGAGGTCGAGTTCGAAGAGGTCAGGGGGCGATATCTCTACGAAATAGAGTTTCTCGATGAGCGGGGTGCGGTATGGGAGTTCAAAGTCGATGCTGTCACGGGGGAGATCCTCGAAAGTGAACTGGAGGATTGAGCGTTGCGTGTATTGCTGGTTGAAGACGATGATCTTCTCGCAACTCCGTTAAAGCGCGACCTGGAACAACAGGGCTTTGCCGTCGATCGTGCCGCTGAGGGCGTCGAAGCGGAGTTCATGGGCGATAACATGGAATACGATCTTATCGTCCTCGATCTGGGGCTGCCTAACCGTCCCGGTCTCGAGGTATTGAAAAACTGGCGTTCCAGGGAAAACCATACACCGGTAATCATTCTAACCGCGCGGGATGCCTGGCATGAACGGGTCGAGGGATTCAAGGCAGGGGCGGACGACTATCTGGGCAAGCCTTTCCATGTCGAAGAACTGGTAGTCCGCTTGCAGGCTTTGATCCGGCGCAGTCACGAACTGGTTGGTACGAACCTCAAGTCGGGTGGGTTGGAACTCGACGAGGAGAGACAACAGGTGATACTCTCCGACCAACAGCGCCTCGATCTCACCGGTACCGAGTTCCGATTGCTGCGCTGCTTCATTCTCAATAAGGGGAAAATCCTCTCGAAGACCCGTTTGACGGAACATGTCTATGAGCAGGACTTCGACCGCGACAGCAACCTGATAGAAGTCTACATCAGACGTTTGCGTGACAAACTGGGCAAACAGGTGATCGAGACCCGGCGCGGGCAGGGTTATATCTATGTCGGTGTTGAGCAGTAATTCCCTAGAACAACGTCTGCACATTGGATTGGCGATTACCCTTGTACTGTTGATGGGCGTGCTGTGGTTGTTTGGCGCAAAGTCGATCGAAACCCTCACCGAGGACTTTATCGCCTCCAGGCTGGAGCATGACAGCGAAGCCTTGCTTGGTGCAATGCTGGTCAGACAGCAAGGGATCAAGGTCAGACCTGCCCGGGTCAACCAGATCTATCTACGTCCCTATTCCGGTCACTACTTTCTTATTCGCTCACATGATGGCGAGGAGATCACCTCGCGCTCGCTTTGGGACTTCAAAATGGAGATTCCGTCGATCGAGGCGGGACAAAGCCGGCGCCTCCATATGCTCGGGCCTGAGAAACAGCAGCTATTGGTCTATGTCGCCGGTTTCAGTAAACAGGGCCGGAACATTACCGTGGCGGTGGCGGAGGATATGCTGCCGATAAACGAGCAGCGGGATCTTTTTCTGCGTGATTTCGCCTTACTTGCTTTAATCGGCATGATTTTGCTGTTGGTGGTCCAGGCCATAGTGGTCAGGCAGGCATTCAGTCGCCTGGTTCCCTTGCGGGAGAATATAAAACGCCTGGCGAGCGGTGACGAGCAACTGTTGAGTGAAAATGTGCCCGATGAGATGTCTCCACTGGTCAAGGAGATCAATCATCTGTTGCAGTTGCTCTCGAAACGCAATCAGCGATCCCGCAATGCCCTGGGAAATCTCGCCCATGCACTGAAAGGCCCCATGAATCTGTTGACACACTTCTTCGACAAGACAGCAGGTGATGAAAACCAGATAGATGCCATGCTGGCGAGTCAACAGGTCGAGCGGGTAAGAGTGCTGATCGAAAGAGAGCTCAAGCGTGCCCGCATGGCCGGCAGCGGGACTACGAGTCAAAGATTCAATCCACAGGTCGATCTGCAGGATCTGTTGAGCGTTCTGAAGCAGATCTATCGGGACAGGCAACTTACCATGGAGGCTGATGTTTCTCCCGATCAACCCCCGTTCGGAGATCGTGAGGACATTCTCGAATTGCTCGGCAACCTGCTCGACAATGCCTGTAAGTGGGCCAACAAAAGAGTGCGATGCACACTCTCCGGTGAGACTTCCTTGCATATCCAGGTGGAAGACGATGGTGATGGACTGGCGGATGAAGATGTCTCCAGACTGACCTTGCGCGGCAGACGACTGGATGAAGACAGGGAGGGGCAGGGGCTCGGACTCGCAATAGTATCCGATGTGGTCGATCTCTATGAAGGTGAGCTGGTATTTGATCGGTCACCCTCGTTGCATGGGCTTAGGGTCAGCGTGGTGTTAAACCGTTTGTAGCCGGGTATCGCATCAGCTCAACTATGCTGGAAATCATTCGATGTCGGAGGCAGCAGCAGGTCCTCCAGAAAAAAGGCCGAGAGGGCGGCTCTGCCGCTCAATTTCGCCTTGCGGTAGATGGAGTGGGCCTGTTGTCGGACAGTCTTTTCGCTGACATCGCGCATGATTGCTATCTCCTTGTAGCTCATACCCTTGAGTATCAATAACCCCACCTCCCGTTCAGCCCTGGTCAGCGACCAGTCCTCGAACTGCCTGGCGATGCCGTGACTGAGTCCCTTGATCAGATCACTCATACCGCTGCGCCATTGCATGCCCTCGACACGCGCTGTCTCCAGGTCCCTGATCAGCAGCATCTGAGTCTCGCGCTGTATCTTGAACTGCTCGGTCAACTGAACCATGCCCACCGCGACTATGACGATCAGTGTGGGTTGAATCATCTCCAGGAGTATTTCACCGAGGGTCAACTCCGGATCCTCGAATATTTCCAGAGCGATGAGAAAGATGCCGCCCACTGCGACGATAAGTACATTGCGTAAATTGTGTGCTTTCATGCTGAAGCCATTCATGATTGATCTGTTTTGCCTGCCTGTAGTGTTCGCAATGAGCACACCCACACGGGGTTGTGCTCATTGACTCGTACCGGCCTCCAGCTGATGCTCAACCAGCCACTGAAATCAGTCGCAAAAGGCGTTCGGGGCGTATTCGCACAGGGCTCCGAGCAGCGCCTCGGGACTCTCGATCCCGCATGCCGGATCTTCCAGGACATCCAGCGAGTCACCGACACAGATCAACTGCTCGGTCTCACCGGTCAATTCTTCGTCCTCCATCACTTCAGCCAGCACGAAACCGATACCAGGAATATAGTACTTGTACTCGGAAGAATCAGGCTCAAGCGGTGCGAAGTCGTAGGTCATCAGGCAGCCGTCCACGTCGGCGCAGGGGAAGCGCTCGTTTTCGCTGGCGGGTAACCCCGAGAGGTCTACATATTGAATGATATCTTCGGCTTCGCCCAGAGAGAATTCCTGGCGATGGGCAAGGCCAAGCTCGGGCATCGCCATCATCAACACGCCGGCCTTGGCGAACTCGACGCCGGATTGGAAGGAGCCATCCAGATCAACCAGCACCCCATCCTCATAATTGCGTGACACCTCACCGCAATAGTAGACATTGCCATCGATATCCTGTGCAAACCAGTCATCGGTAATCTCCACCGGCAGGTAGTCGATTTCACCCGATATTTCGTCCTCTTCGGCTTCGACCACGGCATCGACCACAACCCGGCAGAGTACGCCCTGTATCTCACGGGTCTCCCCGGTCACATGAACCACCACTGTCTCCTCACCTTCCTCGCCCGCGCGCAGGACATAGGTGTGGCCCGCGACAATCGACACATAGGGATTGGCATTGGCCATGTTCACCTCATCGGGGTCGACAAATGTGATCGCCGGGTCGAGCAGCGGATCAGTGTCATAGCGATGTTCGTCAAGCAGGTCACAGGCATCCACCCTGGCATCGAGCTGGCCAGAACAGTGCTTCGTATCCCCCTTGCGCACCATTTTCGCCTCATCGAAGCAGACAGTCCTCTCGCTTCGCGATGCCAGATTGGTACAGTTTGCCAGTGTGGTCTTATAATCATCCATGATGTCAGCATGACATGCCTGGAACATCTGCTTCGCGCTTTTCTCACAGGGGTGATGCCCGCCTTCCCAGGCATGGAGTTCATAGGGCAGGGCAAGGGAAAACATGGGGAACAATAGGGTATACAACAAAAGATGGGTGGATTTCATAGGTCTCTCTCCCGGTTTATGGTTTTGTTCCAGAGCGATGTTGTATCGCGCATAAACGCCAACCACTCATACCGAATGCGGATCGCATAGATTCGGTATGAGGGGCCAGTCAATAGGAAGTTAGGAATGTGAGTGGAGACTGGCTATAGAATTTATGTCATATGGCTTGGTGATCTGGACCTAAGCAATGGATAAATATGGATTAAATATAAAATGATCAGCCCCTGATTAGAACAAATGTCCTACCCGGACTGATCCGGTTCAAGGTCAAGCCAAGTAAGCTTGTGTGAGGTTGGATGAGGCGCTCACGATAACCAGTGAGAGATTTGGACGAATACAGCGGAGTGTTCAGCTATGCCAAAGCAGTCACGAGGGCTTTATTCGAGATCGACCGGTCTGTTCGCGCTACTGGCGGTATCTGTATCAGGACTGGCGGAGGAGATCGGTGAGTCAGGCGATACGGGAGCGCTCTCCACAGATATAGTGGAGCCGGAGCAGAGTCGGCGAATCTACCGTACGCGCGAGGAGCAACGCGAAGCGGGATTGCAAAGAGAGATTACCCCCTGGCTTACCCTGTCGGGTCTTTTGGAGGGAGAGGTCCAGACTGATCGGCATATACCTCGGGGCGAAGGATCCGTCATTAAAACGACCACTGACAATGCAAGCCTCCAGTTCGGTCTGATTGCGGATCTGCTCAATCTGGCCGAGGCGGAGTTTGTGGTCGAATACGATTCTGAACCTGATAAATTTCTCTCCGAAGAGGCCTTCCTTACCTTGGAATACGAACCTTGGGAATTGATTCTTGGAAAACAGTTCACCCCCCTCGGCATCTACTTCAACCATTTCGTAAGCGGACCCATGCTGGAGTTCGGTGGGACCAGCGCCAGACATGTCGCACTGCTGAACTATGGTCCGAGTGATGTTTTTGATCTATCCCTTGCGGCCTACCGGGGCCGTTCGAGTGGGCTGGGGGAAGATGGGCAATGGGATTGGTCTATCGGCTTCGAGGCCTGGCCGTCGGAGAAACTCTCCTTCGGTGTGAGCTATCAGTCGGATCTGTCCGATTCCGATGAGCGACTGTTGGATGATGATCATTATATTGAACGGGTTTCGGTTGTTGGTGCCTATCTATTGGGAATAACCGATACCTTGGAATTTACCCTTGAAGTCGTGGCTGCCCTGGACGGCTTCCAAGAGCTGGAAAAAGAACGCGACAGGCCCATGGCGTGGAACGCAGAGATTGACTATTTCTTTACCGATAACGACTTCGATCTGGCATTTCGCATGGAGATGAGTCGTGAATTGGAGGATGAACCGGAATTGCGCTACGGAGTTGCGATGACCTGGTATCCGCACAGTCAGACCAGCCTGACGATGGAGTACCTGCGGGGACGGTTCGACAGGGATGCGTTTTCGCTGGAGAGAGAGGATGAAATTCCGATTCAGTATCTCAATACGATGAGCGCCAGACTGACTATTGAATTCTAGGAGAAACACCCCGCACCCGGCGCTCTATATTTACTGATTACCCCCTATCCCTGGCTCTCTCCCTGAGGGAGGGTGTCGTAAAAGCAGGCCGTAAATATTCGCGAATGTTTAGTAAGTCCGTAAATGAACGCAAATAAACGCAAATTTGGTTAGTTAGTGTCTGTCCATAAAGTCTTGGAACGCTGGCAGGTGGCTGAGGGTTGTCTTTCGCAGAAGCGGCAGGGATGCCGCGTAAGCCCCGTCAGCACATGGATGTGCTGTTGGGGCGTCGGAGAAAGACAACCCTCAGGCACCGGGGTGAGAAAAAGCCCCGTTAGAAAAATTCGTGGGCTGTTTCCTGTTTCCAGACAGCCACTCGTTTAGACGCCACCGGTCAAACCATGGGCCAGCTTCTTAATACGACTTTTTCAGCGTGAATTAATCTCGTGCCATTAAACTGAAAATAGCAGGGTGGCAAGGAGGCCGCCGCAACCAATCCACGCGAGGTCTAAGGAGTGAAACCAGTGCGCGGAATCGATGAGGATTGCAGCCATGATGAAGTGCAGTAGATCAATCGTAAAGGGTATGTTGTTGATAGTTCCCGGATTACTGGTTGCGCAAACTCAACTGCCGCTAGCAGGGCCTATACCTTTTGCCCTGTTCGACAGGGACGGTAACGGCTCGATCAGTCAACAGGAGTTTGAGACCGTGCATGCCGAGCGGCGTGCATTGAGGTTGGAACAGGGTTATCCCATGGGGAGGGCTACGACGCCCGCGTTCCGTAGTTTCGACGGCAACGATGACGGTCAGATATCGGAACGGGAACTCATCGCCGGCCAGCACAGGAACCAGATGATGGGCGGGGGCCCGGGAAGAGGCGGCAGGATGGGTATGGGTGGACCCAACATGCCCACTTTCGCCGACTTCGACCTGAACGGGGATGGAGTGCTGGAACAGGGTGAGTTCGAGCAGGCGAGGGCGAAGCGTATCAGCGAACGCGCCAGCCAGGGCTACATGATGAGGAATCTGGCGAATGCGCCCAGCTTTGCCTCGATAGATAGTGATGGCAACGGCGTGGTGAGCGCAGAGGAATTCAGCGCCGCGCAGATCGCCCATCGCCGGCAGCGATTTCAACAATAGGGACTCCTTCTCCCCCTGTATGAAGGAACACCCGAACTGGGCGGTGGGTGGCGTACAGGCATCAGAAACTGTTGTCCGCAGGGACGCGGACATCAAGCACCCAGGGATGGGCTCACAGCGTGTTTTTGATGCCTGTGCGCGACCCGGCGCGGGATGTGTCCACCTGGAGGTGGGCTAATCCCCGCGACTCTTGCGACAACCTCCTAATAAAGGGAGCGGGCTTCATGATAGACTCCCTGGACGACAGATTCGACGCAAGGAGGCGTACACTGTGTCGGGACAGATCCAGGCCATGACTCTGCGGCCCAAACCCACGCGAATACTCAATACATGGCGCGTTGCCATCCATTTGCTGGCGTTGCTCGTGATCCTCCTC
>JBNKLI010000001.1:0-29574 GCA_050292275.1 Candidatus Thiodiazotropha sp. | reverse complement strand
GATATCGCCGGCGCCACCAGCGCAAGCTACACCCTCACCAGCGCCGAGGCACATGCCGACATCACTGTTGTGGTCACCGCCTCCGACGGCAACGGCGGCTCCACTCCCGCCACCTCCGCCGCCACCGCGGTCACCAACACGGCACCTGTCAATACGGTCCTGCCCGCCATCAGCGGCAACGCAGTCATTGGCGGCACACTCAACGCCACCACGGGTACCTGGAGCGACGCCGACGGCGACGCTCTCAGCTACACCTACCAGTGGCGTGCCAACGGGGTGGATATCGCCGGCGCCACCAATAGCAGTTTCACGGTCACCGCCAGCGAATCCGGCACCACCCTGAGCGTCACCGTCACCGCCGACGACGGTTTCGGAGGCAGTGGCTCGGCCAACTCCGGCGGCATCTCCGGAAACTCGCCACCCGTGATCACCGGCTCGCCGCTTACCAGCGTGGTCGCTCACACTGCGTATGGCTTCACTCCCAACGCCTACGACGCCGACAATAACTCGCTCGCCTTCAGTATCGTCAACAAACCGGCGTGGGCACTGTTCAATTCCACTACCGGACAGCTCAGCGGCACGCCGACCAACAGCGATGTGGGAACCACCAGCGGTATTACCATCAGCGTCAGCGACGGCAGTTACACCATCTCACTGAGCGCCTTCAGTCTGACCGTCGTGGAGAATCTCGACAACGACGGCGACGGCATGCCCAACGACTGGGAACTGGCCCATGGCCTCGATCCCAACGATCCCAGCGATGCCACAACCGACCTCGACGGCGACGGCATCAGCAACCTGGATGAATATCTCGCTACGAGCAATCCACTCTTGGACGACAATCCGCCGATTCTGACCCTGCCACCCGATGTCACAGTCAATGCAGTGGCACTGTTCACACCGGTCGACATCGGTGAAGCCTCGGCCTATGACGACCTCGACGGGGAGCTCACACCCTCATCCGATGCCCTCGACTACTACACACCCGGAAGACACAGCGTGACCTGGAGTGTCAGCGACGCGGGCGGAAACAGCGCCAGCGCGACCCAGACGGTCAATGTCATCCCCATGGTCTCTTTCAGCAAGGACCAGACGACCAGCGAAGGGAGCAGTGTCAGCTTCCGTGTCATCCTCAACGGAGAGGCGGTCGCATATCCGGTGAGTGTGCCTTATGTGGTGGCGGGCAGCGCCGGCGTCGATGGCAGCGACCATGATCTCAGCGACGGCACGGCGGTGATCAGCGATGGCCTGGAGACCACCATCAGCTTCGACACGCTGGATGACGGCCCCGGCGAAGGCACGGAACAGATCGTCATTGCCATGGATGGGCCGACCAATGCGGTTGAAGGCTCTCACGTCGTACATACCATCCATTTGGTGGAAGGCAATGTCGCCCCCCAGGTCAGCCTGAGCGCACAACAGGGCGATATACGAACCCGGAACATTGTGATCGGAGGGGGTCCCGTGAGTGTCACGCCGACCCTGATCGACCCCAACCCCGGGGACAGTCACAGCTACGACTGGACGGCCACCGATGCACGTCTCAGCGACATCGACACTGCTGTCGGTACCTATACGTTCGCACCCGACGACCTCAGCCCCGGCATCTATATCCTGCACCTGGCGGTGCATGACGGCAGTGCAGGCGATGAGGCGTCACTGGCGCTGAACCTGATCACCTCGGCTCCCAGCCTCAGCGGCTCCGAGGACAGCGACGGGGACGGCACCGATGATGCCAGCGAAGGCATCGGCGATGAGGACAACGATGGGGTCCCCGACTATCTCGACGCCATCGCGAGCGCCAATGTCCTGCAGGAACAGAGTGCTCTGAACACCAGCTACCTGATCGAGAGCGAACCCAGCGTCCGCCTGTCCCTCGGCAGCATTGCCCTGCGGACCCAGGACGGCAAGGCGAACATCGATCCAGGCGATCTGGAAGAGTTCAGCGGCGTTCCTGCCGATGACGACTACAGCTTCGCCAGCGGTCTGTTCGACTTCGTAATCGATGAGATACCGGTGGCAGGACAATCCGTGCAAGTTGTAATCGCCCAGCTCGATGCCATCCCGCAAAATCCGGTCTATCGCAAATTCATCTCCGGTAGCTGGCGCGACTTCGTCGTCGATGCCAACAACGGGCTGGCGTCGAGCGCAGGCGAGCCCGGCTATTGCCCACCGCCGGGTGACGACAGCTACAGCGACGGCCTGACACCCGGCCACTGGTGCGTCCAGCTGACCATCGAGGATGGCGGTCCCAACGATGCGGACGACAGCGCCAACCACAGCGTCGAGGATCCGGGTGGCGTCGCCGAGAAACTGGCCTCTCAGGACAGTACACCATCCTCGTCCGGCGGTGGTGGCGGTGGCGGCAACGACCTTCTGATTCTGCTGTCACTGATCTCTCTGTGTCTCTGGCGGACCAGGTCAGTAGACCCTGGAGAGCGTGAATGAGACCTTAATCGAGATCCATGACCTCCCTCCTGCTGACGATCAGGGTCATGCAGGGGGGATTCATCCATTTTTGCTATTCACCGGCCGGCTGTATCACCAGCCGCCGGTTGGCGGCGATCAGCCGTCTGCGATAGGGTTCGATATTGGGATAAAAAATTGCGCTGCGACAGCTGAGTCAAACCAGTGAACCAGCACCAGGAACGGGGCATGGAATTTGACAGCCGACTGCTGAAGCGGGGAAACTATGCCGTTTTTATCCCCGAAGCGGCTATTTTCAGGAGAGGCAAGACCACAATGACCATGCAAAGCTCTTACAACCGCGATGAGCTGTTGAGTTGCGGCCGAGGCGAGATGTTTGGTCCCGGTAATGCGCAACTGCCGACACCCAACATGCTGATGATGGACCGTATCGTCAGGATCAGCGATGAAGGAGGCGAGTTCAATAAAGGTGAAATCGTCGCAGAACTCGACATCCATCCCGATCTCTGGTTCTTCGACTGCCACTTTCCAGGCGATCCGGTGATGCCCGGCTGCCTTGGACTCGACGCCATGTGGCAGATGGTCGGCTTCTTTCTTGCCTGGATCGGAAATCCCGGACATGGCAGGGCCCTTGGCGTGGGCGAAGTGAAGTTTACCGGCCAGGTGCTGCCGAGCGCCGGAAAGGTCAGTTATCACATCAACGTCAAGCGGGTGATCACGCGCAAACTGGTATTGGGTGTGGCGGATGGAGTGATGAAGGTCGACGGCCGGGAGATCTATAGCGCCAAGGATCTGCGCGTCGGGCTGTTCACTTCCACCGACAACTTTTAACCAACGCGGCCGATGGCCATGGCGCAGGGTCTGACCGGTCTCGTTGCGCTTCCCCTGCTCGCCTGGCTGCTCAGTGAAAACCGCCGGGCCTGCAACTGGCGCGTGCCGGCCGCAGGCGTGGCGCTGCAACTGATTATCGCACTGCTGCTGCTCAAGCTCTCCCTGTTCCAGATGCTCTTTATCCAGCTCAACCAGATACTGCTCGCGCTACAACAGGCGACGGAGGCAGGGACCAGCTTCGTCTTCGGCTACCTGGGTGGTGCCGAGTCGCCTTTCATGGAGAGCGACAGCGGCAGCAGCTTCATCCTCGCGTTTCGTGCCCTACCCCTGCTACTGGTGATCAGTGCGCTGTCGTCCCTGCTCTTTCATTGGCGGGTATTGCCCCTCGTGGTAGGTCTCTTCTCACGACTGCTGCAGAAGGGTCTTGGTATCAGCGGCGCCCTTGGACTGGGTGCGGCGGCCAACGTCTTCGTCGGCATGGTTGAATCCCCTCTGCTGATACGGCCCTATCTGAACAGACTTACCCGCAGCGAGCTATTCAGCCTGATGACCCTGGGCATGGCAACGATCGCCGGTACCGTATTGGTGCTCTATGCCAGCATGCTCGAGGGCGTGGTGCCCAATGCCGTTGGTCACCTGCTCACCGCCTCGTTGATCTCCGCACCTGCGGCGATCATGATCTCACGCCTCATGGTACCCGAAACCCGGGACGGCACACCGGGTGAGATGCTCGATCTCCAACCCGCACGCAGCGCCATGGAAGCGATCACCAACGGTACCGTCGAGGGCTTGAAGCTGCTGGCGAATATCATTGCCCTGTTGATCGTATTGGTGGCCCTGGTGAGCCTGCTCAATCAACTCTTGGGTCTGCTCCCGGATATCACCGGTGAATCGTTGAGCCTGCAACGCCTGCTGGGTTGGTTGATGGCACCACTGGCATGGCTCATGGGCATCCCCTGGTCAGAGGCGGTAACCGCAGGATCCCTGTTGGGAACCAAGACAGTGCTCAATGAACTCCTGGCCTATCTCGATCTCGCCCGTCTACCCCCGGAGATGCTGAATGAGAGAAGCCGTCTCATTCTCACCTATGCCCTGTGTGGCTTCGCCAACTTCGGAAGCTTGGGTATCATGCTCGGAGGACTGGGAGCGATGGTGCCGGAACGGCGCAGCGAAATCGTCGCCCTGGGGATGAAATCGATTGTCGCCGGAACCCTGGCCACCCTGCTCACAGGTACGGTTGCCGGGCTGGTCTGGTAGCGGCAAATCGCATAATTCTTTTCGTACCCTGATAATGGCAGGGTTGCACTCACCAGTGCTTCCCTGAATTTCGGATATAGAGTGAAAATGTCGGAGCTACCGATATGAAAAGTCTTTGGAACGACGAACAAGCTGCACGCCTCGAGAGTGATCTGGAGCTACGTGTCTACAGCTCCCGACTGCTGGGAGCGGATCCATCGCTGGTACTGCATGGAGGCGGAAACACGTCAGTCAAAATCCCGGAGAAAAACCTCTTCGGCGAGGAGGAGGAGATCCTCTATGTCAAGGGAAGCGGGTGGGACCTGGCGACCATAGAGCAGGAGGGATTCACACCGCTTCGCATGAACCATCTGCTGCGCCTGGCCCAACTCGAGTCGCTCAGCGACAGTGAAATGGTCAACCAATTGAAGACCCATCAGACCCGGGCCGGCGCGCCCACGGCTTCGGTCGAGGCGATCCTGCACGCTGTGCTGCCCTATAGATATGTGGACCATACCCATGCGGATGCCATTGTCACACTGACAAACACCCCTGCGGGAGAGCAGGCCATTCGCAACCTCTATGGTGAACGTGTGGTGATCATTCCTTATGTGATGCCGGGGTTCGATCTGGCGAAATCCGTGGCGACCCTGTTTCCGTGCAACGCCCATCAAGAGACGATCGGCATGGTACTGATGAATCACGGTCTATTCACATTTGGTGACACGGCGCAGCTCGCCTATGAGCGCATGATCGAGCTGGTCGACGAGGCCGAAGGCTACCTGAGGCGGTCGAAAGCCTGGGATATCCCGACCAAATGCGAGCCGCAGAAGGCCCAGCCCGGGCTAACTGCGGAACTGCGCAGGGAGATCTCCGATGCAGCGGGATTTCCGGTGATCGTGCAGAGCCACAGCAGCAACCACGACCTCGCCTTCTGCCAGCGGCGGGATCTTGCAATGATCTCGCAACGGGGACCCGCCACCCCCGACCATGTCATTCGTACCAAACAGCTACCCATGCTGGGTCGTGACGTCATGGAATATGTTGCCGACTATCAACGCTATTTTGAACATCACGCCCCCTCTTCCAGAACCCCTGTGGAGATGCTCGATCCGGCCCCGAGGGTGATACTCGACCCGCAACTCGGTATGCTCTGCGTGGGTAAAACCGCCCGCGAAGCGGGCATCGTGGCCGACATCTACCACCATACCCAGTCGATCATCCAGCGGGCTGAGCTCCTGGGAGGCTGGCAGGCGCTGCCGACCCAGTCCATTTTCGACGTAGAGTATTGGGAACTGGAACAGGCAAAGCTGCACAACAACACACCACCCGCCCCTTTCCGCGGTGAGGTGGCACTGATCACCGGTGCTGCCTCGGGTATCGGCAAGGCCTGCACCGATGCGATGCTGCAACGCGGCGCCGCTGTCGTCGGCCTGGACAAAAGTCCAGGAATCGTCGGACAAAATCCCGATGCCGCATTTCTCGGCATTCACTGCGACATCAGCGATATCGCCGGAGTCAAAGCGGCGCTTGAACAGGCGGTCATGACCTTTGGGGGGATGGATATGCTGATCCTGAATGCGGGTATCTTCCCCGGAGGTTGTCCCCTGTCCGATCTCGACGCCGGCCTGTGGCGCCAGGTAATGAATATCAACCTGGATGCGAACCTGAGCCTGTTGCGCGAATCTCATGGTTATCTGAAACAGGCGCCCCGTTGCGGCAGGATTGTTGTCATCGGATCAAAGAATGTGCCGGCTCCGGGCGTGGGAGCGGCAGCCTACTCCGCGTCCAAGGCGGCCTTGACGCAGCTGGCCAGAGTGGCTGCCCTGGAGTGGGCAAGTGACGGAATTCGTATCAATACGCTCCATCCCGATGCCGTTTTCGATACCGCCATCTGGACTGAGGAGGTCCTGGCCACCCGTGCGGCACACTACGGCATCAGCGTCGCCGACTATAAGAAACGCAACCTGATGCGATGTGAAATCAGCAGCAGGGATGTAGCCGAACTGGCCGCGGAGCTGTGTGACCAGCGATTCGCCAAGACGACGGGCGCACAGATTCCGGTGGATGGCGGCAACGACCGGGTGATTTAGCAGGCTCCTCCCCAGATCGGGCGGATAAAAGGATGTAGGGTGCGGCTCGCCGCACCGTATGCTGATATCTGAATCGTAGAGATCTGTCCGGACGGTTAACGGTGCGGCAAGCCGCACCCTACGCTTGTAATGCAGAATCAGACGACGGCAAGCTGGGCCGGCTCGGGTACCAGACTCACCCCATGCAGATCGCAGGCACGAATCGACTCCCACAGCAGATCGATCGCCCGGGGACGGGGAAAACTCTTGCGCCACGCCAGCCCGATGCGGCGTTGAGGTGAGTCGACCGCCAATGGCCTGGTGGTGAGCAGATCCCAGCGCAGATACTCAGCACCTATCGCGGTATCTGGAAGAATGGTGATGCCGATACCGCTGGCCACCATGTAGCGTATCGTCTCCAGTGAACTGCCTTCCAGGTTCTCCTGCAGATTCACATCCGCATTGGCTCTGTTCAGACAGCCCGGGCAGATCTTCTTCACCTGCTCGCGAAAACAGTGTCCTTCGCCAAGCAGTAGAAGTTTCTCCTCCTGGAGCTGCTGTACCGTGATTGACTCGTATTCGGTCAACGGATGCTTCATGGGCAGCAGCACGGAAAATGACTCATCATAGAGCGCACGGGTGACGATCCCGGGTTCATCGAAAGGATAGGAGATGATGATGACGTCCAGATCCCCCTGCTTCAACTGCTCCGTCAAAACAGCGGTGTAGTTCTCCCTGATGACCAGAGGCATTTCACTCGCTTGTTGCTTGAGCTGGGGTACGAGGTGGGGAAACAGATAGGGTCCGACAGTAGGGATGGCTCCCAGCCGCAGCGGCCCTGCCAACTGGTTCACACTTTGACTGGCAAGCTGGCGTATCATGCCGGCCTCTTCCAGTACCCGCTGTGCCTGGGTCACGATACGCTCGCCTGCTGCGGTCAGGCTCACTTCCCCCTGACCACGTTCAAAAAGACCCACACCCAGCTCCTCCTCCAGCTTTTTCACCGCCACGCTGAGGGTAGGCTGGCTCACGAAACATGCCTCTGCCGCATGCCCAAAATGGCGCTTCTGCGCTACAGCGACAATATATCGTAGTTCATTAAGTGTCATAACCTATAGTGTAGCCAGTAAGATAGAAAAAACTAATTGGCGCAAAAAATGTTAACGCTTCAGCAGAAATCAAAGGAGAATGTGGAATAATCCCTAACCATACGACAAAGCAGTAAAAAATTGGATTTTGCTTTAGCAAATCCTGTTCTAATATTATTTCAGTATGATAGGGGTCCTGATAGGGCGTGGAGAGATAAATTGCTCGTCAGACTAAAAAACAGAAATGTGGACCGTTCTATGGGTAGCAGTCCTGACAATCAACCTCCTAAGTTCAAAAGGCTCCCTGCAGAAGGCCTCAAGCTACTGCAATTGACGGACAGTCACCTTTATGCCGACCCCTCCCGCTGCCTTTTGGGAATCAATACCTTGGAGACTTTCGATCAAGTGCTTGCCCAGGCGCTGCAGGAAGCCGGCTCGCCGGATTTGCTGCTGGCGACCGGCGATCTGGTTCATGACGCCTCCGATACAGGCTACAAGCGACTTCTCGGCAGACTTCAGCTAACCGAAATACCGACCTATTGCCTGCCCGGCAATCACGATCTGCCCGGCAAGATGAAACAGATCCTGAATCAGGACAATGTACACTGTATTCCGAGTGTCCAGGCAAAGGGCTGGTCCCTGATATTTATTGATACGACCATACCCAACAGCGACGGTGGACGTATCAATGAGAACCAGCTCGGTCTGTTGAGGGTATTGCTCGAGGCCCATGCGGACAAACACACCCTCATCTGCATGCACCACCACCCTGTACCAGTCGGCAGCCGCTGGATGGACACCATGGTGCTGGAGAATCCAGAGGAGTTTTTCGAATTGATTGACGCCCATCCCCAGGTCAAGGCGGTGCTTTGCGGGCATATTCACCAGTCATTCGACACCGAGCGCAAAGGTATCCGATTGCTGGGCACACCTTCCACCTGCGTACAATTCGTCCCTGGCGAGGAGGATTTCGCAATCGATGCCACCCCGCCGGGTTACAGGTGGTTGAGTCTGCAACCCGACGGCACGATCGAGACAGGCCTTGGCTCATTGCCGGAAATCCCGTCCGGACTCGATCTTGCCTCAATCGGGTATTGAACGGCTATCTGCAACTCTCACGTGAAGTCAGGTCGAAGAATGACATCAACGGATGATTCCACCCGCATGCCCTCCTCATCGTGGGCAATTCGCAGCGCAATGATCTCTACACCCGCTTCGCGTACAACCCGGCGCAATACCGCTCCATACTCGGGATCGATCTCATCGGCAGGCCGGAAATAGTTCCCCTCGGGGCGATTCAGGGCGTAGACCATGACACCTCTGTCTCCCCTCCTGCAGGCCTGAGCAAGCTGTTCCAGGTGTTTGCGGCCCCGCAAGGTCACCGCATCCGGGAAACACAGCCCACTCCCCTGGGCCAATGTCACATTCTTGACCTCCACCCAGGCATCGGCTCGATCTCCCTCGGCAAGGTGGAAATCAAACCTTGATCTCTCGTCTTTGTGGCGGAAGGCAACTTCGCGTCTCAGGGAACGATAACCCCTCAAACCATCGATCTTCCCCTCCCTTATCGCTTCTTCGATGACAGGATTGGTTCGCCCGGTATGCACACCCACCCAGCCATGGCCCATGTCGACTCTTTCCAGGGTCCATGCCAGCTTGCGTCGCGGGTTGTCGCTGTGGCTGATCTGCACCGGCGCACCGGATTGCCAACAGCCAAGCATGCTGCCTGTATTCGGGCAATGGGCGGTTATCACCTCGCCGCCCGGTAGTTCGATATCTGCGAGAAAGCGCTTATATCGTCTGAGGATTCTGCCATTGGTCAGCGGTGGTAGTTGCATACTGTTCGTGTATTATTCCAATATGTCGGTATCATTTAATCGGGAGTTGGTTTACAGCGTCTTTCCAATACAACCGAATCAATGGAAACTGCCCCAGATAGCGCGCTGAACCCCTAAACTTAGATATAAAATTAATTCGTTGCTTCATGACTTCGAATCAAACGACCAATGCAGTCGAGGAAGCTGAGAATGAAAACCAAGGTATGGCTGATTTTTAGCGCAACATTGTTGATCTCCACCCAGGCTCATGCGGTTGATCCCGGGTATGGCGATCCCAGTGGCAGTAACCGGCAGTTCAACGTTAATCCGGGCAACATGATGAACGGCATGTTCAACCCGATGCACAACTTTTTCGGTGGTTCCGACAGATATTCCAACGACTATTACAACTATCGTTATCCAGTACCGCCCGCCTATGCGCCTGGCTATGGTTATCCCGGTGCCGCTTACCCGCCGGTTTATCCCGGCTATCAGCCACCACCCCAGGCCGGCGGCTACGCCCCAACTCCATCTGCGCAGCAACCTCCAGCAGCGCCAGCCACTACCCAGCCTCCGGCTCCAACCTATAGAGCTGCCCCTTCGACACAACCGGTCTATGGAGAAAAATACCGCTTCCGCCCGCTGCACAGCGACGATACATCCACGGCCGTACCGTTGGATGAATCTCCGTACCAGGTGCCTCAGGCGCCCACAGGCTATTCGGCAACAGGGCAGGCTGCGCGAGGAAGCTCAGTTCCATCCAGCCCATATTCCACGGGCCCGGACTATGGACCGGCTATCGAAACCGCCCCCGGAACACAAGAGCGGCGGATGATTTTCAGACCCCTGGATAAACCCGGTTATTCGCAATAGGGCTACTGGACGTCGAGCTAGCCTCAGCCGATGGTGAAATCCTGAAAATCGCGATAATCCATCGCTTCACATGAAACACCGCTCACCCTGGCCCCCTGCGGACCTTTGCTCAACCAGGATTTCAGGTTGTCGATCGCCTCGACACTACCGCAAGCCATTACCTCGACACGGCCATCGAGGAGATTTCTGGCATAACCCTTGATACCCAGTTGCTGGGCTTCGTGACGTGCCGTAGCTCGAAAGAATACACCCTGCACCAGCCCCGCCACATGGCATCGTACACAGATCTTTCCAACCCCTTCTTGTTCACTCATCGTTCAACCTCACCACCGCCCTCTCTCCGGCACGGATCGACATCCCCGCAGTAATGGGGAATACCGTTTCGAGGCGGTATTTTGAACCATTGCCATCCCGGGATACAGGCTGCAAACCCAACTGGTGGACGGCTCCATCCAACCACTCACCACGCACACCGACCTGCACCCGCATACCCTGTTTCAATCCAATCGCCGATTGTTCATCGACCACTGCTATCGCCTTCATGCGGCTGCTGTCTATCAAGGTCAGCAGCGGCACCGCGGCCTGACGATTGACCACTGCCTGACCTGGTTGGATATGCATGGATTGGACAATTCCATCAAATGGAGCAGTGATGCGACTATACTCCCGCTGCAATCGTATCTCGACCAGCCTGGCTTCGGCTTCGCGGTAAGCCGCATCCGAAACGGCTGCCGCAATCTCCGCCTGCTTTCGTTCGTGATCGGAAAGCAGTGTCCGGTCATAGAGCTCCAGGGCACGATTCAACTCACGCTTCGCCTCTTCGTTCTGCTGCGATGTGGCCTCGACGCGAGACTCCGCCGCGGCAAGTTTTGACTGATACCCTCGCTGGTCCAACTCCACAAGCAGCTCACCGCGCTTCACCTTGGTTCCGACATCGACATTGATACGTCCCACCATCCCGCTGACCGGGGTTGTAAGTTCCACCTGGTTGTTCCATTCGGTGACGGCCTCCAGGTCACGTGCCATGAGCTGGCCACTGATGAGCAGACAGACGATCAGCAATACCTTCATATCCTTCACTCCTTAGGGCCTGTTGAGACTAGTCGGTTTTGTCATATTCGGGCGGTGTCAGCAGTTCACCGGTAAGCGCCTTGATGCGGGCAAGGGTCAACTGGATCTGGTAGAGGTTTTTCGCCCGCTGCATTTGAATATCGGCGATCTGGGACATCGAATCCCCCAGATCCGCGGCCATATCCAGTTCGTAGAGGGTACGGCTGCGATCCAGGAAGAGATCGCGATACTCCCCTGTGACCTGCAGGGCATTGCGCTCGACCTTCAGCCTGTCGATCTCCATCCAGTGATCCAGCAGCTGTTGCCGAAGCGCAAGTTCATAGCGCGACAACTCAGCCTGCTTTTTCTGTACAAGGGCACGCTGTTGCGCGATACCCGATGTCACGCGATTGCCCTGATAGAGCGGCAGTTCAAAGACAACGGCCGCGCTCAAGGGGTTGCGCCCACCCAGATCGCGTCGGTAGGTGGCAGCCTCCAGCTGCGCCCGCAGAACCGGATTATCCTCGGCCTCGCTGGCCTGAAGCCGCTTGGTCGCCGCTTGCACTTCAGCCCGCAGCGCCTTGAGTTTCGGATTCTCCCTCAAGGCCTTCTCAACCAATTGTTCAACCTCCGGAACCTCTTCCAGAGGTTTGAATTCCGGGGTCACCAACTCGGAGGGAAGATCCAACGGTCTGTTCAGGCTGATTGCAAGTTGAGAACGGGTGATACGCTGCCTGTTGCGACTCGCTCTCATTTTTCGAAGTGTCTGCTGGTAGATAGCATCGAGTTCTAGCATGTCGATATCGGATACCTTACCCAGCTCATTCCTGGTGCGTGCCCGGTCGAAACGGATATAGTCGATGGCGAGTGCCTCGTTGTCCCTGGCATACTCCAGGTCAGCCAGCAAGACATCGAAAAATCGTGCCATCACATCCAGTCTGCGCTGTTGTCTGACATCGAAAAGCTGCCATTGCCGGGATGCCAGCCCCGCTTGCGCCGCCTCCCGGGCAAGAGTGGTTCGTCCGAAGTCGTAGAGCTGCTTGCTCAGGCTGAGCCGTGCCAGGCTGTCATTTCGCGAATCGTCATCGGCTGCCTCGGAAGGTTCGATGAAACGCAGCTCAGCGCTCAGTGCAACGCGCATGTCATCATCCGCATCGACCTGTTCGCTCAGCGCCATGGCCTGCGCCAGATCGGCTTCCGCGAGACTGCGTTCAGGGTGGATTTGATCGGCCAGTTCCAAGGCGCTCTGGAGACTCAGCGGCGAGGGCAAAGGGTCGGCGGCATGCGCCATCCGAATGAGCAGCGCCAGGGCTGTGAACAGCAACATCGACAGCGCCCGCATACCTGGCAAAGTGATTGACCGACCCGTCATCTTGAGAAAAGACATTGCTTATCTATCGTTACCGCTCACCTTTCTCTTCGCACGCTTGTAGCGAGAAAAATTAGTCTTCTTGTAGTGTTCATCGACAACGAATTCGCCCAGCCAGAGAAACTCCTGGGCATCGTTGGTGGCACCGGTGAAGCGGGTAATCATGTTGCCGTCGAGATCGAAAAAACCGAACACTGGAGTAGCGCGGACCCTGAATTGTTTGAATGCGAAGTCCTTCTCCTTCATGGTGTTGCCTTTAAAGTCCGAGATCTCCACGTCACCCTCGATGTCCACCGAGTAGATAAGAAAGTGTTCTTTGAAGTAGTCCTGAACCTCGACCTGGTTCAGCACCCGGGTCTTCATCCGGTGGCAAAAAGGGCACTCATCCATTTCGAACATGATCAGCACTCCCTTTTTGCCCTCTTCCTTCGCCACCGCCAGTTCTTCACTGAAGTTCCCCAGCGACTGGTCGAAAAAATACTCGCCCGGATCCCGGGTTGCCGCACCGACATCGCCAAGAGTCAACATCAGGATGAGAAACGTTAAGAGGTGGCGTGACATTGTTCTTCTCCTCACTCGGACTTTGATTCAATAAAGCTCTCAAGATCTTCCACGGTCAAAGGCCCCACCTCCCGCGCAACCAGTTCTCCCTTGGGATTGACCAGGAATGAGGTAGGTAAACCCGGCACTCTCCCCAGCTCAGTTCTTGCCGCCGGCTCTGTGATGAGGATGGGATAGCTGAGGAACTGTTCATCGACAAAGGCCTTCAATCGCGGCATTTCGATACGCTCCATGGCAACCCCCAGTACTACTGCATCATTGTCCTTGTGATTGTTATAAAAGACCTCCAGTTCAGGGAGTTCCTCGCGGCAGGGGGGGCACCAGGTCGCCCAGTAATTGACCAGTACCCATTTCCCGCGATAGTCGGAGAGACGATACTGTTTGCCATCCAGCCCCTTTAGTTCGAAATCCACCGTTTCCGCCACAGCCGTGGTCGTAAAAAGCGACAGCGTTGCAATGATCAGCGCCCACGGCAGCGGTCTCATATGGGTCATATTTCCTCCATTAATTATCGGTAATATGCTATTTATTCGGGGATTTTAGCAGCCGGTCAGTCGTTTCCTCAGACCCGCATTCTCAATGTAAATTCCAGTAAGTGCAATTCAAGGAAACCACAATGTCGTGGAGTTCTCATCAATTTCCCCTTGGGGGCGATAAATACATGCACAGCAGGGTTTTCGCTGACCACTGTATATCACAACATTCAATACTATTGGTACTATTTTATCTTTTTGTTTTTATTAAATATTTACCCCACCAGGCACATCACCTGCCGGGCACGGCGCTGATCTCCCAAATGCCTTCTCTTCGATTCCGGGCGATCAATGCTGTTCCGCCTCTTCATCTCGATGATATAGTGCACGGCAAAGCAAGAGCGGGCAGGGACAACAGGCTTTCAGGTCACCATGTTTGATTTTTTTTCCCACAGGAGCGCATCGGCACCTCAGGCACTGTTTTATGTGCCGCAACCCGATCCGTTCAAGAACCCGTTGGTGGAAACAGAACCTGCGCAACTCCGCCAATGGGCAACGGCATTGCCATTCGCCAATCAGACACAGTTGGCGGAAACCGTCATTACCAGTCTGAGCCGCCTCAACCGCTATCCCGGCCTGGTCAAAAAGCGTTTGGAGTTGATGGAGGTCTACACCACACCATGCATGAGATTGTCCCACGGCTACACACAGCACAAATCAGAGGCTCCGTCCCGACTGATACGCCGCGTGATGTTGGAAATGGCCTACGGGTACAGCCATTTGGCCAACGAGTGCATCTGCAGTAAAGCCAATCGAAAAAACCTGCAGCGCCTCAGCCATGCGCTCTACCATGCAATCAAGTACTTCATTCTGGACTACCTGCTTGCATGCGAGGATTTTGACTGCAGAAGCACGAGGGCATATCGGGACATAACCCGCATAATGACCTACGCCTATGAGCAGAACATCCATCTTGAACGGATTGAGGATCCTGATCAGGCAGAGCCGGAGTACGCCACGATCGCACATCAGTTCAATCGCTTCATGCTGTTACTGCTGCTCGATCCCTGCCATCTGCAAACAGGCGAAGCCCGATTGTGCTTCGAGCTTCTGAACTCCCTCGCCGGAACAGCGAGAATCACCGCCCCAACAGCGGAAACCGAAGTCACGGGACGCTATGTCATCGACAGGATGGGCGAAGTCCCACCCTATCTGTACAATCCGGAGTACTTGAGCAATCTGGCTCAACCCCGCTTTACCCTGTTCGATCTCAGCCCGGTCAGTAAACAGCTGCACCAGAAGCTCAGGCACATGGAGAGATCCGAGGAGGGTAAACCCGAAGTCATTGCAAAAATGACGCGACAGGAGGCCACCAACCTGCTGGCGCGGATGCTGAAGTCCTGGCATATCCGCCTGAAACGCGACAGTGAACGTCACAGCACTTCCGGAGAAGTGCTGCTGTGGCTCGGCATCGAATCTATCTATGCTTACCTCGCCGGCGAGAACCAATCATCACAGATCAACGAGGATGAGATCACCATGACTCATCTGAGTGGGATTCAGGATAAAGGTACATCAGCCAGGAGCCAGCAGTGCTCTGCCATGCGTGTCAACCAGAGTCGTTCAGGGGTTGCCCTCAAGATTGCTAAAAACAGCACCTGTTCACCGCAGGTAGGGGAAGTGGTCCTCTTTTCCACACATCGGCAAAGGCAGGAAAACGATTGGAAAATCGGTATCATAAAAAGAGTATTGCACTGCAGCGAAAACCTGTTGGATATCGGAATCCAGTTCGTCGTCGGCAAGATTGAACCCATCACCCTGCGCTTGATAAAACAGCAACAGGATTCTCAACAAGCCAAGGACCGGCCAGGCATCTTTATCGACCAGGGCCATACTCACCGCAGTTCACTGCTCGTTCCGAAAAACTTCTTTGTGATCGGGCAGGATTATCGGGTGGAAGAGATGATCCCCGCCCCCACCATCACCCCATTGCAACTGCTCGAGACAACCGCGCGATTCGAACGCTACCGGATCAGGAATGCCTGAGCGAACCGCAAGCCAATCCCTGGAAAAAGATACTGTCTACTCCACTGCTGTCCCGTTAACTTTAGTAGTCATCGACGTAACCATTTAACAAAACTGGATCATTTCTAACTACAGCTGTTTGAGACATCAAAAACGCAATCGAGCGTCCCTTCTCCCTCAGGGAGAAGGACAGGATGAGGGGATTTGAAAATCAAGGCGTTAGCCTTTCTAATCCCCTCTCCCCAACCCTCTCCCGGAGGGAGAGGGAGTTAACGGGACAATAGTGTGTCTACTCACAATGCTCAGTCATCAGGTCGATGGCTTGGTGCCGGTACCGGGACTGATATGTCGTCACATTTGCGTTAATTGGCGTTCATTTGCGGTCTGTTTTGCGAAATCGATGAACAAGCCGCTTGAGAGGCATTGGCTGTGACTGGCGGGGAACCTGGAGAGATTTACAATAGATCGATCAATGGACGCTGCATGATCTCCTCCAGGTCTCTGTTCGCCTGCCCGATCAAAGCCCGGAACGCATCCGATGCAAGCACCATGTGCTCACTGCTCGGCAGTACATATGCGTCGGAGTTGTACAATTCAGCCAGTGTGACCTCCTGCAGGTCCCTCGCCAGTGCCCAGCCCTTGTCCTCAGTGCGCAACACCAGGTGTGCCCGCTGCAAAGAGCTGAGGGCGGAGTCGAGCTGCGCTTCGGAACTCTCGGGCAGTTGCTCATGAAGCCGGCTTGTGGTGACCGATAGACCGCCACACTGTGATTGACGCAGTATCTGCATAATATTCACCGCCAGCATGAACCTGTCACCCCGCAGCTGCATCTTACCCCGCCAGTCGTAGCGGTAGATGCCAAGACAGTATGTAAACTCCGCCCCCAGCAATGTCACGAACCATGATAGATAGAGCCAGATGAGAAAAATGGGAACAACGGCCAGGGCCCCGTAGATCGCCTCATAGGTTGGGAATGTCGTGACATAGAGCGCAAACACCCTTTTGGAAACCTCGAAAAGAGAAGCCGCCAGCACACCACCGGCGATCGCATGACGCAGCATCACAGAACGATTGGGGACCAGTGCGTACAACAGGGTGAAGGCGAGCGCCGAAATCAGGATCGGCATCATGCTCAGCAGTCTCGAGCGCACAATCGCCACCGTTTCGGTATCATCGAAGAACGGTATGGAAACCAGGTAGGAGGTTACCCCCACGCTGATGGCAATCAATATCGGCCCCAGCGAGAGAATCGCCCAATAGACGGTAAAGGTGGCAAGGTGCGAGCGTTTTCGCCTGACGTTCCAGATGGTGTTGAAAGCCTTGTCGATATTGCTCATCAGCAACAATGCCACCAGGATCAGAAACAGAAATCCAACACCTGTAAGCTGCGCCGCCTTCTGGCTGAAGTTACGCAGATGCTGTTGCACGGCCTCGCCCGCCGCCGGGACAAAATTCTGAAACAGGAAATTTTCGATCTGTTCCGAGATGCGCTCCGAGGCGGGAAATATGGAAAACAGCGCCAGCATGACCGTCATCAGCGGCACCAGCGAGAGCAGCGTGGTATAGGTCAATGCGGCCACATGCTGCGTACCCCTGTCCCGGTTGAAGTGGTATATCCACATCCGAATGAAGGAGTTGATATGCTGAAGCGCCGAAAAACCGCTTTCTTTGACAGTTGTCTGGTTCATCAATGAATACCATGCTTTTTTTGACTTTGGAATCGTCTGGAGCCGCCTCCAGAGTATGGATACAATGACGGCAAAACGAGTTTGACGCAATCCGCGGACCCACACTGTCCATGAACGACCGATCACCAGTTGGAGGCTACAGAGCATGAGTGTCGAGATCTATCACAATCCACGCTGCAGTAAATCCAGGCAGACCCTGCAACTGCTACAGGACAAGGGCATAGATCCCGATGTCGTCGAGTATCTGAAAACCCCACCCGACAAGGCCACCCTTGAGCGGATCCTCGATATGCTCGGGCTGGAGCCGAGAGAGCTGATGCGCAGCAAAGAGCAGGAGTACAAGTCGCTGCGGCTCGACGACCCCAATCTGAGCCGCGATCAGCTGATCGAGGCGATGATCGCCAATCCGAAACTGATAGAACGCCCGATCGTCATTCAAAACGGCAGGGCCGCAATCGGCAGACCGCCGGAAAAAGTCCTGGAGATCCTGTAGCGGAGCTGGAATCATGGCCGAAGTGTTGATTCTCTACTACAGCTGTCACGGCGCCACCGCCGAGATGGCTCACATCATTGCCCGGGGCGTTGAATCGGTGACGGGTGTAACCGCCAGGCTGCGAACTGTCCCGGAGGTTTCCGCGCAGTGCGAGGCCATCGAGGGCGATATACCTCCGAGCGGCGCGCCCTATGTCGGCGAGCACGACCTGCGCGAGTGCGACGGCCTGATCCTGGGCAGTCCCACACGTTTCGGCAACATGGCGGCGGCGATGAAATATTTTCTCGACACCACCAGCCAACTCTGGATGAGCGGCGCCATGATCGACAAGCCAGCCTCGGTCTTCACCTCCACATCCAGTCTGCACGGGGGGCAGGAGAGCACCCTGCTGTCGATGATGCTCCCCCTGCTGCATCACGGCATGCTGATCCAGGGGGTGCCCTACAGCGAAACCGCGCTGCTGCACACCCAGAGCGGCGGCACCCCTTACGGCGCCAGCCATATGGCCGGCGCCGACAGCAGGCTCCCCCTGAGCGAGGAGGAGAAGCGCATCTGCAGGACCCAGGGCAGACGCATGGCCGAAACCGTGAAACGCCTCCTCGCCTGACCCCGCAGCTGCCATGCCTGCCCAGTTGCCACTCAGTCTGAGCATCCGGCCCAGCGTCGACTTCGCCGGTTTTATCGCCGGAAGAAATGGCGAGGCCCTGTCCCGGCTACGCAGCGGGTCGGATCCCTTTATCTTTCTATGGGGAACCTCGGGCAGCGGCAAGAGCCACCTGCTCCAAGCCTGCTGCCATCAGTCGCAAGCGGAGCAAGGCCGGCCCGCCTACCTGCCGTTCAAATCCGAACATGGATTGGAACCGGCGATGCTGGAGGGGCTCGAGACATTCTCCCTCGTCTGTCTCGACGACCTGGAGGTATTGGCGGGCAAGCAGGACTGGGAATTGGCGATCTTCAACCTCTTCAATCAACTCAGGGAAGCGGATGCGCGATTGATTGTCGCCTGCGATCGCCCCCCCGCGAAACTGCCGTTGCAGCTCGCCGACCTCGCCTCGCGATTGGCCTGGGGACCTTGTTATCAGCTATTTCCGTTAAACGACGAGGAGCGCTTGGAGCTGCTGATGAGTAGCGCCGAGCGCAGGGGTATGACCATGAGCGCGGAGATCGCCAGCTTTCTGCTGCAGCGTATCCCCAGGGACATCCACTTTCTAACCCTGCTCATCGACCGTCTGGACCAGGCGTCCCTCGCCGCGCAACGGCGTTTGACCATCCCCTTTGTGCGTGAAGTCCTGAAACTCTAAAGAGCTAGTGCACCTCGTCATAGATTCTGTAACATTCAGACACCCTTTGAACGCTGGTAGGCACCTGAGGTAGAAAAATAGTGGCTGTTTCCGAACGGACACTAGTCTAGAATTCACCCTATTCGATGGGAGAACTTGCCATGACAACTACCCGGGAAACCATTACACAGAAGCTCGAATCCGCCTTCTCGCCCCTGCACCTGGAGGTGATCAACGAAAGCGACATGCACAACGTGCCGCAAGGCTCGGAGTCCCACTTCAAGATCGTGCTGGTGAGTGACGCCTTCAAGGGCGAACGCCTGATCAATCGCCACCGCCAGGTCAACAGGGTACTGGCCGATGAGCTGCAGGGAGGAGTGCATGCCCTGGCGCTGCACACCCAGACCCCTGAAGAGTGGTTTGACAAAGGCGGCAGCGTGCCCGATTCCCCCCCATGCCTGGGGGGCTCGAAACCGGGCTGAAAGATTGAATCCGGAACCCTGCGGCTCAATCCCCCTGCAACACCAGCTCAAGCTCGATTACCTCGCCGTTGCGCCAGATCCTGACCCGGACCTTGTCACCGATCCGGTAGTCGTCCAGGCGGCCCAGCAGTTCGTTCACCGAGCTCACCCCGCGGCCGCCGAGCTCCTGAATCACGTCGCCCGGAACCACATCCCCGTTGACATCGATGAAGGTCCCCCGCAGACCCGCCTCCTCTGCCGCTGAGCCAACCTCGACCTGCAGCACCAGAACCCCTTTCAGTTTGAGCTTTCGCAGTATCACCCGGTTGATATCCTCATCCACCGAGATACCGAGGGAGGGCCTGGTGTAGCGTCCCTTGGCGATCAGCTCCGGCACCACCCGGTTGACCGTATCCACCGGCACCGCGAAACCGATCCCGGCGTAGGCGCCGGATGGGCTGTAGATGGCGGTGTTGATGCCGATCAGCCGCCCGGCGCTGTCGAGCAGGGGCCCACCGGAGTTGCCCGGGTTGATGGCCGCATCGGTCTGGATCAGGTGGTCGATGGCCACCCCGTCGCGTCCCTCGGACAGGGAGCGGTCCAGCGCCGAGACCACGCCGGTGGTCAGGGTATAGTCGAGGCCGAAGGGGTTGCCGATGGCGAAGACCTTCTGCCCCACCTTGAGATCGACGCTGCTGCCTACGGGTACCGGCGGCGGCCTGTCGAACGGCACCCGGATGCGCAGTACCGCGAGGTCGTGATCGGGGCTGCTGCCCACCAGCACGGCATTGTAGCTGCGCCCGTCGTTGAGCCGCACATTGGCCTCCGAGGCCTCGGCGATCACATGGTTGTTGGTCACCAGGTGGCCTAAATCGTCCCAGATAAAGCCCGAGCCCGTACCCTGGGGTACGCTGAGGATATCCCGGGTCCAGGGATTGCGCACCCGCTGCAGGGTGGTGATATAGACCACGGAGGGGCTTGCCTTGCGAAATATCTCTACGGTTGTCTGCTCATCCGCCGCCAGATCGCCGCGGGGGGTGACCTGGCGTGGTTCCGTGGTGACACCGATGACCCAGTGCTCCAACACGGGGAGGAAGGTCCATACCAGGGTCAGCAGCAGGAGTCCGGCGAAGATCAGCTGGATACGTCTTATCCCGGGATCACTCATGAAACCACCTGCTCCCCGCGCATCTTATCAATCCGGTGCATTGCAAACGATCAGCCATGCTGGCTGAAGTAGTCCCTGGTCAATGAAAACACCACCGGGCTCAACAGCAGCAGGGCGATCAGGTTGGGGATCGCCATCAGGGCGTTGAGGGTATCCGAGATCAGCCAGACGAAGCCGAGGTAGTCCTGTGCCAGAGCCCCGACCGGGATCATCAACACCCAGAGTACACGGAAGGGGGTGATGGAACGGACACCGAAAAGATACTCGACACAACGTTCGCCATAGACACTCCAGCCCAGGATGGTGGTGAAGGCGAAGATCGCCAGTCCCAGGGAGACCACATAGCCGCCTACCCCGGGAAGGGCACGCTCGAATGCCAGGGAAGAGAGTGCGGCACCGGTCTCGCCACTGGTCCAGGCGCCGGTCACCACGATCGCCAGGCCGGTTATTGAGCAGATCACCAGGGTGTCGATGAAGGTGCCGAGCATGGCAACCGTACCCTGGCGCACAGGGTTGTCGGTGGCAGCCGCCGCATGGGCGATGGGGGCGCTGCCGAGGCCCGCCTCATTGGAGAAGATTCCCCTGGCCACACCGAAGCGGATCGCCGCCCATACCGCAGCCCCGGCAAAACCACCGGTTGCCGCAGTGGGTGTAAAGGCCTGGCTGACGATCTCCACAACCGCGGCGGGTATGGCGGCGGCATTCGACACCAGCACCACCAGCCCCGCTAGCAGGTAGGCGATGGCCATGAAGGGAACCAGCTTGCCCGCCACCTCGGCGATGCGGCGGATACCGCCGATCAGCACCAGTCCGGCCAGCACCGCCATGGTCACTCCGGTCACCCAGGGTTCGATCTGAAGCCCTCCGTTCTCGGACAGGGCATGGGCCACCGAATTGGCCTGCACCGTGTTGCCGATGCCGAAGCCGGCCAGGGCGCCGAACACGGCGAAGAGCCCGCCCAGCCATGCCCACTTGGCACCCAGCCCGTTCCTGATGTAATACATGGGTCCCCCCACGTGGTTGCCGTTCTCGTCCACTTCACGAAAACGTACCGCCAGCACCGCCTCTGCGTACTTGGTCGCCATTCCGACCAGCGCGGTACACCACATCCAGAACAGCGCCCCCGGACCACCCAGGGCGATTGCCGTCGCCACGCCCGCTATGTTGCCGGTGCCGATAGTTGCCGAGAGTGATGTCATCAGGGCGTTGAAAGGGCTGATTTCACCCTCACCCAGACCCTCGCGGCCCCGCCACAACATACGGAATCCGTATTTCAACCTGGCCAGGGGCATCAGCTTGAGACCAATCATGAGAAACAGTCCGGTACCCAGGATCAGCACCAGCATCAGCGGACCCCAGACGATTCCGTTCAACCCTGTAACAAGTTCAGTGACGCTCTCCACCCCTTTCACCCCTCATTTTTTGTTAATTACCGGGTAAATGCTCACCCATTGTACGAAATAACAACCTGAATAAGCACTGGTGTCGTAGAGGTATCGCAAACTGTTGTCCGCAGGGACGCGGTCATCAAGCGCCCACGGATGGGTCTACAGCGTGTTTCTGATACCTCTACGGCGCCCAGCGCGGAATGTTACCACCTGGGGGTGAGTAGATACATTACCGGCACACATGGCACAGAACTTTACCCGATTACCGACTCTGCTCTGCGGTTGAAGCAGCGAACCGCCATAGTTTTGAGTTACGCGTTACTACTCACCCAGTGTATGCAAAAGCACCCAAACCAAACGCTGGGTGCTGTGCAGGTATATGAATTCAAAAGAAATCTCAATCCGTAACAAAATCCCCTTGAGATCGGGCTGATTGCCGGTTAATCTCGAGGGATCGCTTCTCAAATGTTTGGATCATGCCCATGTCAGTCTGTAAAAGTCTCAAAGGGTATACCCGGAAACACGAACGTTTGGCGGATCTCTTCTCTCTGCTTGCAGTTGCGCTCCTATTCGGTACCCTCTACATCGTCCTCACCTACCACACCTCCATTACCGGGTGGTTGATGGAAGGTGCGATCACCAATGTCCCGATCGCAATTGCCCTGCTGCTGCTCGATATCGTTGTCATTTATATGTGCCTGGACATCGGCGCCGCCCGATTTGCAGAGGAGGATGAAAGCTGTTTTCATACCTTCAGGGGCCGCCGCAGCGGCAGCGGCTCCATCGGCATGATGTTCAGCAACTGGCTGCACCACATGGAGCAGGTGGGCAGAAAACACCGCTGATCCGCCACGAGCCGGGGTTTCCCATGCACCAGGAGAACAGATTCCGCTGGTGAGTACCGCCGGAGAGTATCCCAGCGCAGGGAACCTTGCGCAGTCAAATTCGCGGAGAGAAGAATGACCCCCCTCTTTCACCAGCGGTATAGCCGCCTAGTCACTGCCCCTCTGGCGTGCCTGATCATACTCCTGATCAACAGCGGCTGCGCCTCCATGGCCACTGACAGGCTGGCATCCAATCTCTCCAATGCAATGCTCAACCAGAGCGACCCGGAGATAGTGCGGCACGGCGCGCCCGCCTATCTGCTGCTGCTCGATTCATTGATTGAAGATAGCCCTGACGACCGCAAACTGCTGTTTGCCGCTGCCAGACTCTACAGCGCCTATGCCGGCGCACTGGTGAGCGACCCCGAACGGCGGAAAAACCTCACCCAGAAAGCCCTCGACTACGCCGGCCGGGGATTGTGTCAGCGCCAAGCCGCAATCTGCGAACAGGCCTCTCAATCCTTCGACCGATTCATCGAGGCGGTTCATGGGGCGGACAGCGAAGACATGGAAGGGCTCTATCTCTATGCGACCAGCTGGGCGGGCTGGATACAGGCCCACAGTGACGATTGGAACGCCATTGCCGATCTCGCCAAGGCCGAGGCCATGCTACAACACCTGATATCGCTGGACCCCGGATATGAACAGGGCCGGGCCCAGCTCTACATGGGTATAATCAAGAGTCAGATACCCCCCACCCTGGGTGGCAAACCCGAGATAGGGCGACAACACTTCGAACAGGCCATCAACTACTCCTCGGGCGACGACCTGGTGGTAAAACTGGAATTCGCTCGACACTATGCCCGCCTGGTTTTTGATAAAACCCTTCACGACAGACTGCTTAACGAAGTCATCGAGGCCGATCCTGTAAAGTCCGGCCTCACCCTGAGCAACATCATGGCTCAGCAACAGGCCAGGCAGTTGCTGCAGGATGGCTATTTTTAGATTATCGAGGATTTAACCATGTTTCGCATGATAAGCACGTTGCTGCTGTTGATTTTTTTAAGCCCGCTGAGCCAGGCGACTACCACCTTGAAAATAGCCACCCTGGCGCCTGACGGTACGAGTTGGATGAAAGAGATGCGGGCGGCGGCAAAACAGATTCAGCAACAGACCGAGGGCAGGGTCCAGATCAGATACTATCCCGGCGGCGTGATGGGTAACGACAACGCTGTGCTGCGCAAGATCCGTGTCGGACAGCTGCAGGGCGGTGCCATTACCGGCGGTGGGCTGAGCACCATCTACAAGGATGCGCAACTCTACACCCTCCCTTTCCAGTTTCGGAATTTTCAGGAAGTCGACGCGGTGCGCCAGGAGATGGACCCCCAGATCATCGAAGGCCTGAAAAAAGAGGGCTATATCAGCTTTGGATTGAGTGAAGGCGGCTTTGCCTATCTGCTATCGAAATCACCTGTCAAATCCACGCAGAACATGAAGGAATTGAAGATCTGGATACCCGAAGGGGACCAGGTCAACGCAAGCATGTTTCAGGCTTTGGGCATATCCCCCATCCCGTTGCCATTGAGCGACGTGCTGACCGGACTTCAGACCGGGCTCATCGACACCATCGCAAGCGCCCCGATCGGTGCTATCGCCCTGCAATGGCATACCCGGGTGAAATATCTCACCGAAGTGCCGCTGGCCTATCTCTACGCGACACTGGTCATGACGGAAAAGGCGTTCAACAAGCTGGGCAAGCCTGACCAGTCGATTGTGAAGCAGGTCTTGGAAACAACTTTCGACAGGATCGACCAGCAAAACCGCAGTGACAACAGACAAGCCCTGGCTGCATTGAGGCAACAGGGTATAGAGTTTGTCAGTCCCAACACTGCACAGCAGAATGCCTGGGAGGATCATGCCAACACCGTACTCAGGAAACTTGGCGAAGAGAGGCTTTTCAGTCCAGACCTGCTGAGTAGAATGCAGACCCTTATTCAGCAAAAGAGGTAGCCTCAGTGGCGGCCTTTCAGTTCAGAACTCAAGTTTCGGAGTTCATAAAAACACACAGCACACACAGATTTCCTGTTATGCTCCCGGATCGTCTTTCAGATTATCGAGAATCCTAGTAATCCAATGACAGGCACGAATCTATTTAAACCCGATAGGGCTGAAGCGGAGTGTGAGAGCTTCGAAACCTTGCTGGAGTCTGAAAATGTCACCATCGAACGCATAATCAGTCCTCCGGACACAATCACAGAAGTCTCGCAGCAACCCCATGACGAGTGGGTTTGTGTTCTGCAGGGAAACGCCAAGCTGGAGATAGGTGACCAACAGACCACACTCTACCGGGGAGACAGTGCGCTTATTCCCGCCCATACTCCCCACAGGGTATTGAGCACCAGCCATCAGCCTCACTGCATATGGCTTGCGATTCATATTCTGTAACACCGAATGCATGGATGCCTCTCCTATGCCACACCTCCACCGTACAGGCCCTATCGAGTTCTAAATGACCGTTTATAAAATACCTGGTCGACCATGTTAGCCGTCGTGAAGCAGATCAGGCGGTTGATCCTGCTCTTCGAGGAGGGTTTGCTGGTGATTCTACTGAGCGCGACGATCCTGCTCGCGGCCAGTCAGATCGCAATGCGCAACCTGTTCGACAGCGGCCTCATCTGGGCCGACCCGACGCTGCGCATCATGGTATTGTGGCTTGCCCTGCTGGGTGCCATAGCCGCTACCCGGGAGGGTCGCCATATTCGCATCGATCTGTTCTCGCATAAGCTGCCAAAGCCAGCCCGGTCGCTGCTCCTGGTAGTGAACAATCTCTTCAGTGCCTTTATCTGCGCACTCTTGACCTGGCACGCCGTTCGCTTCGTCCATGCGGAGTGGCAGGATGGTGCCATGCTGTTCGCCAGTCTGCCCGCCTGGCTGGGAGAGATCATCATTCCCATGGGCTTTGGCATCATGACGCTGCGTTTCCTCTTCAATACAGCCCAGCAACTGCTGCAACAGGATAGTGAATGATCGTTGCCCTGGGACTTATCGTGCTGGCCCTGTGCGGTGCACCGCTCTTCGCCATCATCGGTGCCAGCGCCTTGTGGGGATTCTACGATTCCGAAATCGATCTCTCGGTTGTGGTCATCGAGTTTTTTCGACTTGCGGAGATGCCGGTTCTGCTGGCGATACCGCTGTTTACCTTTGCCGGCTACCTGCTCAGCGAGAGCAATGCTCCCCATCGACTGGTCAGGCTCACCGAGGCACTGCTGGGCTGGATTCCCGGGGGGATGGCCTTTGTCGCATTGACAGCCTGTGCACTTTTTACTGCGTTCACTGGTGCATCCGGTGTCACCATCGTCGCCCTCGGTGCCCTGCTCTATCCCGCATTGCGCGAGGCGGGCTACGGCAACAGTTTCAGTCTCGGGCTGGTAACAACATCCGGAAGCCTCGGCCTGCTGTTCGCGCCCGCCCTGCCGCTGATTCTCTATGCCGTGGTGGCTCAGCAACTGGGCGTCAGTGATGCCATCAGCGTCGATGATATGTTCCTCGCAGGTATTCTGCCCGGCCTGTTGATGTTGCTGATACTGCTCGCCTGGGGGCTGTGGGCCGGTAGAAAACTGCCCTTGAAGAGGTTCACCCTGAACGAAGCCGTGGCTGCGATTCGCGAGGCCGTCTGGGAGATCCCCCTGCCCATCATTCTGTTGGGGGGTATCTACAGCGGGTACTTCGCGCTCTCCGAGGCCGCGGCCGTGACTGTGGTCTATGTACTCATCGTCGAGGTCTTCATCTACCGCGAGATTCCACTCATGAGACTGCCCGGGGTGATGCGTGAAGCAATGCTGCTGGTTGGCGGTATTCTGATCATTCTCGGCCTGTCGATGGCATCCACCAACTATCTCATCGATGCCGGCCTACCAAGCCGGCTCTTCGACTGGCTGCATGCACGTGTCGAAGAGCCGCTTACTTTCCTTATTCTGCTGAATGTCTTCCTCCTGCTGCTCGGCACCATGCTCGATATCTTCTCCGCTCTGGTACTGATGGTGCCGCTGCTGCTGCCTGTGGCCGTGCAGTACGGAATAGATCCGGTCCATCTGGGGATCATCTTCCTGGCGAATATGCAGATCGGTTATTTCACGCCACCGGTGGGCATGAATCTGTTCATTGCCAGTTACCGCTTCGATAAGCCGATAGCGGAGATATACCGCGCCACCCTCCCCTGGTTCGCTCTTCTCTTCGGCGCGGTGCTGATCATCACCTATTGGCCCACCCTCTCGCTGGCGCTGCTTGAGCGCAACTGAGCGCTCAATTCAAACCCCGCCAGTCCCAGCATGATCAGCGAGGCGCCGATCCATATCCTCGGATCCACCTGCTCGGCGTTCAGCCACTTCCCGGCAAACAGGGCAATGACGGGGGTCATCAGCGTTATCAGCGCGACCCGGGTCGTCTCTACATGGCGCAACACGTAGAAATAGAGGGTAAAACCGAGTACCGAGCCGACGATACCCAGGTAGACAATCGAACTGAGCGCTCTTTGGTCAATAACCTGGGGCCAGCTCTCACCCTGCAGAAACCAGTTCAACAGGAACAGGGGAACCGCCACCATCAGGCCACCCGCAGCCACCACCAGACCATGCAACTGGGCATCGATACGCTTCACCCACACCGCGCTTGCCGAATGGGTGACCACCGAGATCAGGACACCGCTCAGACCGAGAACGAAGCTGACGCCCAGGTCGATACCCACGGAAAAGATCGTCGTCAAACCCGCGAGCGCGATCAACAGGGCCACAAAGCGCGGCAGATCCAGTCCACGCTCCTGCAGCCAGATCCGCGCCATCAGGCCGGTGACTATGGGCGAAAGTCCGTATAGCACAGAGATCCATCCAGACGGTATGAACTGGGCCGCCCAGTAGACCGAAGTCATGGCAATGAAGATCCCCAGGCCGGCCGCAAGATAGGTGTGTCGCGCACGCTTGTGCCACATCATGCGAACGCCGATCAAGCGCAGCACAACCAGTGCAAGAATGACACCGATGACCATGCGGCCGGTGACACCGAAAAGATAGCCAACACCCTCGCCGCTCCATTTGATGGCGAGCGGCGTGGTCCCCCAGATAAGCACAATCCCTATGTAGGCGGCCGGCACGGACATTTTAATTTCCTCATAAATAAAAAAGGCCGCAGATGGTCTCATCTGCGGCCTCGTAAAAAAACTTGTTCGGGTGTTTGCTAACTTGGCATCAAACTCCGGGGCGCAGATGAACAGGCGACCGCCCATACGGGCATGCAGCGGCGCTTGGTGGTCATAATCATCTGGCGTGTGTGGTTCATGGATACGAGGATGCACGCTCGAAAAGAGAAGGTCAAGGAGAAAATGCGCCACCCCCTATCGTGGCGATTCAATCAGGTTAGACAATCAATCCGGCAATTAGGCTGAGAATTACGGGTAATCAGGTAAAAAAAGAACACGGACAATGGTGATACAATCCAATTTGTTTTGGCCTGGCAATGTCTTTCCTCCACATGGATCTCACCCCGCTTTTCCCTCCCAACGTGGTAATCGTAAGCGCCACCGACGCAATGTGGACAACACCCCTGCATATCGAGGAGGAGCAGCTGATAGAGGGGAGCGTGGCAAAACGCCAGCGAGAATTTCGCGCCGGTCGCAATGCCGCCCATTCGGCCCTGAAACAGCTCGGCGCGCCAACCGGGCCGCTGCTGCGTGGGGACAGACGCCAACCGCTCTGGCCCAAGGGGTTTCTCGGCAGCATCAGCCACTGTGGTGACAGCTGCGTCGCCGCCTGCGCCGTGGAGGGGGGGATCCTGGGCCTGGGTATAGACGTCGAGCCGCTCGAACCCCTAAGCGATGGTATCGCCGGTTACATCAACACAAAAGATGAGATGGCGTTCATGGAACGGCATACCGATTTGCCGGCGCGATTGGTCTTCAGCGCGAAAGAGAGCCTGTACAAATGCTACTACCCGCTGCTCGAGCGCTTCTTTGGCTTTCAATCGGTGAATTTGGATTTCGATCTCTCGCGGCAGCAGTTTCAGTTCAGGCCCGCATTGGACTGCACTATTGAGTTTCCGCGCCAAATGCTCTTCAACGGTCGCTACCTGGTGACCGGGGATCACCTCTACACGGGCTGCTACCTGACACCGGCCGAATCCATGCAGGACTGAAACGGGCCTGTGTACTCAATTCGATACCTGATTACCCACCAGACTCAGCTATCGATGCAGCACTTGATTTGAGCATCGTAGTCTCTGTGGCCCTGAGTTGTATAGGAAAGCGTCGGCCGCAGGGACGCGGCCGTCGAGCGCCCAGGGATGGGTTTACAGCGACTTTCCTATACAACTCAAGGCCACAGAGACGACCTCAAATTTAGAGTGACCCTGTAAACACAATAGGATAGCCTATCGTTCGCCTACCGGCATCATGGCTGAGAA